>NZ_AZGO01000013.1 GCF_001435345.1 Limosilactobacillus pontis DSM 8475
GGGCAGCTTTGATCCGACGAACTGGCAACGGGTTTAATCCTTTCAATAACCAATCCAATTGCCTAGCTGATAACTTTTTAGCTTCACTACTATGTCTTGGCCAGCTCAAATGACCATTCTCAAAACGCTTATAGAGTAGAATAAAACCTTCACCGTCCCAAAGTAACCCTTTGAACCGATCATTACGTGACCCGCAAAAGAGGAACAGAGAATTATCGTATAACTCTAGTCCATAATTTTCCGCGATAACCATCGCCAGCCCATCAATTCCTTTACGTAAATCAGTTTTCCCGCAAACCAGATAAACGTGGTCTGGATCGTGCCAGTTAATGAGCATAATGCACCACAGCCTTCACAACCTCGGCCGCAAGGCTGGGATTGATGCCTTTGAAAATTGTTAATTGGATATTTCCAGCCTTCATTTCAACGACTGGCCGCGGTGAAATTTTGGCCTTACTAACTGGCTTACCTTTGGCTTTGAAA
>NZ_AZGO01000014.1 GCF_001435345.1 Limosilactobacillus pontis DSM 8475
AACACGCCGAAAGTAGTTGGGGGATCGCTCCCTGCGAGGATAGGACGTTGCCACGCGATTATTCCGGCATAGCTCAGTTGGTAGAGCACCTGACTGTTAATCAGGTTGTCGTCAGTTCGAGTCTGACTGCCGGAGTTATTGGGATGTTGACTAGTTGGTTAACATCTTTTCTTTTATGCCAACTTAGCTCAGTCGGTAGAGCATCTCCCTCGTAAAGAGAAGGTCGGAGGTTCGATTCCTCTAGTTGGCATTTTCTTATGACAATGGGCCTTTATATCATTCCAAAACGTTGATATAAAGGCATTTTTATTTTTGCAAAAACACTGAAAAACGTATTTTTTACCGCAAGTGTGGAAAAAGTGCGGAAAAATATTTAACTTCTCTCCAGCACGGGGCCGCCTGTTAAGGCGGCTTTTTATTTTACAATTCACAATGTTTGCGGCAAAATCTCTTTTAGAGTGTTAGCAATGTCAGCATGGTACAATTAAATTAAAGGAAACGGCCATAATGGATACTGTCAGATGTTTACCATCCCAGACACCATTACCCGTTGAATATGTTCCTATTCAAAACACCCCCTAGAGATGACACTTTTATTATTTAAAGTGTCAACCCTAAGGGGTATTGTATTGTACGGTCTATCACAAATGGCTGTAAGCAGTCAATAACGATACGTCTAGGCGCGGTCGACCAATCCCCCTATACTGA
>NZ_AZGO01000015.1 GCF_001435345.1 Limosilactobacillus pontis DSM 8475
GTAGACCTTTGAAAACTGAACAAAGTTTTTGACGAACTAAATGTGTAGGGTCTTCAATCACTTCGGTGATTTGAAGCAAAACATTTGCGAAGTCAATTCGCTTAATTAATTTGATTTAGAGCTATTCAAGTTCTTATATTTTATATGAGAGTTTGATCCTGGCTCAGGATGAACGCCGGCGGTGTGCCTAATACATGCAAGTCGAGCGCACTGGCCC
>NZ_AZGO01000016.1 GCF_001435345.1 Limosilactobacillus pontis DSM 8475
CTCACTAGAAGCTTTTCTCGGCAGTGTGACGTCAGCGACTTCGTTACTAAAAGTTCACTCCTCATCACAGCTTGTCAACCCGAAGTTAAGCATTTGACTCAACTCCTGACTCGCTGCTTGACCGCACTCTTCCAATCGTGCGGATCGCTTAGCCTCCTGCGTCCCTCCATCATTCAAACGCAGTTAACTGGTACAGGAATCTCAACCTGTTATCCATCGCCTACGCCTTTCGGCCTCAGCTTAGGTCCCGACTTACCCTGGGAGGACGAGCCTTCCCCAGGAAACCTTAGTCATTCGGTGGACAGGATTCTCACCTGTCTTTCGCTACTCATACCGGCATTCTCACTTCTAAGCGCTCCACCAGTCCTCACGGTCTGACTTCGCCGCCCTTAGAACGCTCTCCTATCACGTGCACAAAGTGCACATCCACAGTTTCGGTAATATGCTTAGCCCCGGTACATTTTCGGCGCAGGATCACTCGACTAGTGAGCTATTACGCACTCTTTAAATGGTGGCTGCTTCTGAGCCAACATCCTAGTTGTCTATGCAACTCCACATCCTTTTCCACTTAGCATATATTTAGGGACCTTAACTGGTGATCTGGGCTGTTCCCCTTTCGACGGTGGATCTTATCACTCATCGTCTGACTCCTGAGTATAAATCGATGGCATTCGGAGTTTATCTGAAGTTGGTAACCCATGACGGGCCCCTTGTCCAAACAGTAGCTCTACCTCCACGATTCTTTACCTCAAGGCTCCCCCTAAAGAGATTTCGGAGAGAACCAGCTATCTCCAAGTTCGTTTGGAATTTCACCGCTACCCACACCTCATCCCAGCCATTTTCAACTGACACGGGTTCGGTCCTCCAGTGCGCTTTACCGCACCTTCAACCTGGACATGGGTAGGTCACCTGGTTTCGGGTCTATAACTACATACTTCTTACGCCCATTTAAGACTCGCTTTCGCTACGGCTCCGGTTTTTCCACCTTAACCTTGCATGCAATCATAACTCGCCGGTTCATTCTGCAAGAGGCACGCCGTCACCCATTAACGGGCTCCGACAGCTTGTAGGCACATGGTTTCAGGAACTATTTCACTCCCCTTCCGGGGTGCTTTTCACCTTTCCCTCACGGTACTGGTTCACTATCGGTCACTAGGTAGTATTTAGCCTTGCGAGATGGTCCTCGCAGCTTCCAACGGGGTTTCACGTGTCCCGCCGTACTCAGGATCCTGAACTGAGGG
>NZ_AZGO01000017.1 GCF_001435345.1 Limosilactobacillus pontis DSM 8475
ATCATTAGTAGCCAGATGCCACAATCATTATTGCCTCACAGTTATGTTTCCAGTAGTATTTTGGCTAAAGTAGCTGAATATAAATTTGCCTTAGCTTTACCCTTTCATCGACAAGTAAAGCTTTGGCAAGCCGTTGGTTTGCCAGTTAGCGGTCGTCAACTCGCCACTAATATCATTACAGTTAGTCAAACATACTTGAAGCCACTGTATGAACGGCTAACCCAATTAATGCAAGGTGAAAACGTAATTCAAATGGATGAAACGCCATTTAAGGTCATTGACGAAGCTAAAAATACCAGCTATTTTTGGGCAACCAAGACCACGAGCGAATTTAGTCGTCATCAGATGGTGATTTTTCACTATCGTAATACACGCTCAGGAAAAGTAATTGGCGATATTATCGGACAGAACTATCCGGGCTTTATCATGTGTGATGGCTATGTCGGTTACAGTAATTGTTTATATCCCAATGCCCGATTTGGCTCGTGCTTAGTTCATATTCGTCGGGAGTTTATTCGAATCACTAAATTACTGAGTAAGAAGCAATTAAAGTATTCGAAAGCTCTCCATGCGGTAAAACTACTCGGGGCCGTTTTCCATAAGGAAAACGGATTAGTATATCAAACTGAAGAGGAAAAGCGGCAGCAAAGAATTACTCATGTGAAGCCGTTGCTTGATAGGTTTTACCAGTACTTGGGAAGTATCACTTCACCACAGGGCCGGCTGTGTGCAGCCATCAAGAATGCCTTAAAGCTTCGGACAAGAGTATATCGGATTTTTGAAAATGGACAAATCCCCCTAAGCAATAACTCGCTAGAAGGAGAGATCCGTTTTACAACCTTGGTTCGTAAGAACTGCTTGTTTGCGAAAAGCGTTCGTGGAGCTGAAGCTAATGCGATTTATTACACGTTAGTGGCAACAGCAAAAATTAATAAACTAAATGTATATAAGTATTTCAAATACCTGTTTGATCGACTACCCAA
>NZ_AZGO01000018.1 GCF_001435345.1 Limosilactobacillus pontis DSM 8475
TGAGAACGCTCCTCAATGGAGCGGCCGTGACTGAACGTACCACGCTTTTCTTTAGCGCGATGGCGACGAATTCCATGATCAGGCAAATCGGGTAACTGCACATCAAGCCATCCTTGATCAATCCAGTTATAGATCGTCTTGTAGGCAATCCCAACCACATGGGCAACCTGTTCAGGTGACCATTTCTGGGTTTGAAGCTTTTCCTCGATCAAGTGTTTAAGGTTTTTAGTGAGCGAAGACTTCCGCCCCCGTTGACCAACCTT
>NZ_AZGO01000019.1 GCF_001435345.1 Limosilactobacillus pontis DSM 8475
TGAATAACTTTTCAAACAGCTCGTGTCTGAGATTGGACATGAGCTGTTCTTTTATTCTTCCAGTTGATGGCAAAGTATGAGTTAGGAAGGGCAAGCAGGATTCGAGCCCGAAAATTAAAGAAGTTACGAAAGCCATAAGCAGTTCGTTTAATAACTTTGATCTTATTGTTAGTTCCTTCGACTGGACCATTCGTGTAGTCACCATATTTAAAGCTGATGATAATCTCTTTACAATGCCTCCGGAGAGTCCGTTGAACTTTTTGAAGTGATTGGGGAAGCTGGGTCCATTTAATCGCGAGTAAATGATTGAGTTCATCCTTACTACGATGACTTATCGCGAGAATAAGGTCCTGATAATAACGATAAGCTTGTTTAAGATCATCATTGAAAGTCAGTAAGCGTTGAATAACTTCAACGTCGGTCAACTGAGTATAGCCAAAATTACGACGTGACCAATAGTTATCATATTTGAGTAACCCCGCTGGGGTTAGGATTAATTTCCAGAAATGCTTGAGTGCCCGGGGTTACACCGTATAGTGGCGCTTGCATGGTTGCAAGTGAGTGGACAACACGACTTATATTGGAAAGCACTTACCCGCCCCCGTACGTACCCAGCCCACCACATAAAACCGTGGATGAAACTGGGCCAAAAGGGAAATACCATTTTCAATGTTGAGATACTACCCCTTGCCGTTCACCAACGCTACGAAAGCATAGCAACTCAATTGGCCACTAAGTACAAACGCGGTGAGCTGGCTATTGGTGGTGAAAGTAGCTTGATGATGATGGGAGAATAGAGAACTATAAAACCCGTGTTTTATAAAGTATTTCAGATCTTCTAATCGCCCTAAAAGAGGGGAGCGACAGCAACGGCAATAATAGAAAATATTGTGAAATTACAATTAGTGATCCTATCTGGATGCCTATATATAGGTATCTTATGAGGGGATGAACTTTTCACAAAGCCGATATTTTGGCAGTGAGATTTAATAGGGGGTATCATAATAAGTAGCTTCATTCACACACCACGATTTTTTAAGTAGGGGTATAGCCCTATATAGCCATGAGAGCCATTCTGAGCCATTTTAATCATTTAATGTATTATTATCAAATTCAATTCTAAAATGGCTGAGAATGGTTTGCATGAGCTGATATACAATCTCACACAGTAATAACACTTTCTATATGAGAGGGGAATAGGATTTTGATGGCCTGATCGACTTCGTGGACGAGTTAGTCCAGGACCAGATAGCGGAATGAGTATATATGAGATTGACTGATCGTGATGATCGGTCTTTTTTT
>NZ_AZGO01000020.1 GCF_001435345.1 Limosilactobacillus pontis DSM 8475
CATAACGACCAATGTCCCATTATCTAGTTGGGGTACGGTACTGCATAATCAAGCGGCGGCGGAGGCAATTTTAGATCGACTTGTCTACCACTCACATGTAATTAAGATCAAGGGTAAGTCATATCGACTAGCATCGGCCAATTCCTAAACCGCCCAAATCATACAATTTTATTCCGCCCTTTTATAACATTTTTAAACCGCCCTTGACACCTACCTTCAGCAGTTCCATAGTTTAAACAATATTACTAACGAAAACGGCACAAGAAAAAGTGTTTATTCAACATTTATCTCGTTACAGTGTTTTCTCAGCAAAACAGAATACCGTATTCTAAGTAATACTATTCGAAAGCGAATGAGAAACCTTAATCACAAGGTTAAATCAATTAATATTAATACCATTTTAGATGCTCTTGGGTTTCCGGATAACTGGCAAGAATGTCCTGCTCTCGTTCAAACATTCTAGTATTGATAAGCAGGCTTACGCAAACATATTTTATGAGGAACTGACTATTTTGTTAGTTTCTTTTTATTTGTGTTTGTTTAAATTTAGTTAAAGTAAATTTGAACTAGATGGCTTGCTTTAAGGTATGAATGTTCATCGTCGCTCCCGCAAACACAAAAAATCCGCCGATCTCGTGTAACGCGAAATCAACGGATAATTTTAGCTCACTTATTTACTTTTTCACGACGCCGCTCGGCTGACACCACTCGTGGTAGCGGTCGCCGACCAGGGAGACGTAGTAGTTCATGTAGGTCATCTGCTTGTAGGGGGTGATCCAGATGAAGCCGATCCCAGCGGTCAGGACACCAAGAATGTCCCAGCCCAAAAAGCTCAAGCGGAGCACAAACAGCTACCACTTATGGCCGTCCATCAGCTGCCGACTCATCGTCACGTAGTCAAAGTAGCTGCGATCGGTGTCACCGCCCTGCTCCTTGACGTCCTTGTAGATGTAGAAGGTCTGCGAGTAGGCAAAGGCCTTGATGATCCCCGGAATGACCAGCAACAGCGACCAGAGGAAGACCAGGACTCGCTGAATAACGTAAAGAACGAAGACCGGCAGGATGTACTTGCCGGAGATCGTCTGAAATGCGTCCTTGAACGGCGTCTGCGTCGGCACCTTGGTCCGGACCCAGTCGATCAGGGCGAAGTCGACACTGAGCAAGAAATAGGTAGTGATCAGGTCGCCGATGAAGGACTGACCCGAATTGGTCCCGTTATTGCTGCCCGCATCAGTTGAGAAGTCCCTGGGCACGACCGGACTGACCCGGGTGAAGTAGTAGGTCAACCCGGCGACCATCCCCGTGATAACAAGCCAGGTGATCACCTGGCAGACCACCGGCACGATGTTCAGTTTAATCGCGGTCAGCCAGTTGCCCGCTAGCAATTCGCGGGCCTCAGCTTTCAATTGTTTACGTGTCTTCATGACCCGATCCCCCTTCTAGACCTGCGGGTGCGGGTTAGCGCTAGGCACCAGCAGCTCGTAGACATAAGACAGTTCCTGAGGGCGGAAGGCACCGTGCAGGGTCCCGACCTTGGTGAAGCCGTTCTTGGCGATCACGTGCTGCATCGCCTGGTTATGCTCGTTGGTGCTGATCCGGATCGACTTGATCGCCGGCCGATGTTCCTCCAGGTAGTCCAGCATGTGGACGAAGAGCTTGGAAGCATAGCCCTTGCCGGCGTGGTCGGAATGGATGGCGACCCGATGAATCACCACGTAGTCCTCTGTCTCCATCAGCCACTGCCCGTCCAGGTCGTCGTAGAAGTGGTCCGGCGCGTCGACAATCGCCAGGGTACCAACGGTCAGGTCGTCGTTGGACTGGGCCAGGTAGGCATAGCCGTGTTCGATATCCTCCTTGATGTGCTGGACGTTCGGGTAGTCCCCCTGCCACTGGTCGACCCCACGCTCGGCCAGTTGGTCACGGCCGTTGCGCAAAATTGCCAGGATAGTGTCCAGATCATCCATCGTTGCTTTCTTCATCTTCATAAAAAAATCACTCCCATCCGGTGGCTACCGCCGCTTGCGCAGGGCCACCGTCAAAATAATTAATTCAACTAATATTATGCCACTAAACAGGACAAAAATCTTCTGCATTCCGCACGCCGTCGCCATCGGGGCGGCCAAGTTGGTCTGGCGCTGGGCCCGATTAATGATCAGGGCGCTCAGCGAGGTCCCAAACGCCCCGGCGAACTGCTGAAGTGTATTGAGGACGGCGTTGCCCGCCGCCTGCTGGTCCGCAGCCAGGCCGTCCAGCGAACAGGTCATGATGTTGCTGGCACACAGGCCCAGGCCAACCATCACCAGCAGGTAAGTCGCAACCAGCTGCCAGAGCCGGAGCCGACTGCCCAGGATGGCAAAGATCGTCAGGCCGACTAACATCAACCCCGCCCCGCCGATAATCGGCCGCCGGGCACCGAAGCGGTCGAGCAGGTGACCACTACCCGGTGACAGGATGGCGGCCGCCGCGGCCCCGGGAAGAACCGCCAGTCCGGCGACCATGCTCCCCCGTCCCATCACCAACTGAACGTCATTGGGTAGGACGAAAGACATACTTAAAAAAGACCATGAAGGTGGTGAAATAGGTCAGGGCCAGCCAGGTGAAGGCTGCGATTTTGAAGATCGCCAGGTTGAGGACCGGGGTCGCGGTGTGAGTGCTCCGGTAGGCAAACAGGAACAGGCAGATTATTCCCAGCCCGTACTCAGCCAGGCTAACCAACGGTGCCGCCTCCCCAAGGCCGTTCTGGGCCAGCAGGATCAGCAAAAGTCCGAGAGCCAGCAAGCCATAGTCCAGGAAGGCAAAGGGTTGGCGGGCCGGGCGCCGCTCACCGTAGATGGTGACCAGGCCAAGGACGAGTGATCCCAGCAACAAGGGCAGGAGGGCAATGAAGATCATCCGCCACCCCCAGCGGTCGACCAGGAGGCCCCCATAGGTTGGTCCGATGGCGCCGGCCGTTGCCGTGATCAAGGTTCCGACCCCCATCATCATCCCCCGCTGGGATCGTGGTACCGCCATCAGGATGATGTTGAACATCAACGGAATGGCGATCCCGTTGCCGACCCCCTGGAGGACCCGGCCGACCAGAACCAGGGCCAGGCTGGGCGCACCGACGATCAGCCCGGTCCCCACCGTGAAGAAGAGACTGGCGGACAGGAAGAGGGCCCGGCTGGTGAAGCTGCGCTGGAGGTAGGCCGACATAGGAATCACCAGGGTCGCCGTCAGCATATAGGCACTGGTCACCCACTGGACCGTCCCCAGGTTAATGTGAAAGGCAGCCATCATGGCTGGGAAGGCCACGTTAGCTGCCGTCTTCGTCAGGACCCCGGCGAAGGCCAGGATCCCGACCGCGATAATCTCTAGCAGGAGGCGCGGTTTAATGCTGTTTGTCATTTACCTGCTTCTTAGTCGCCTTAGCGAGGGCCTGTTCCTCGCTCTCGGCGTAGTTAACCATCTTTAAAAAGTTGTCGACGTCAAGACTGGCCCGGCCAATCAGGACCCCGTCGATGTCCGGCTTGGCCATGATCTCCTTGATGTTGTCCGGGTTAACGCTGCCACCGTAGAGGATCCGAATCTTATCGGCGATCTCGTAGGTGTAGTTGTCGGCAATCGTCCGCCGGATCATCCGGCAGCCCTCCTCGGCCAGGGCGGCGTTGGCGTGCTGGCCAACCCCAACCGCCCAGGACGGTTCATAGGAGATGACGACTCGCTTGATCTGGTCAAGCGACACCCCGTGCAGGACGCTCATCAGCTGTTGGAAGACGTAGTGGATCTCCCCGTTGACCTCCTTTTGAACCATCGTCTCGTCGGTACAGATGATCGGCGTGACGTCCATCTGGAGGGCCGCTTTGACCTTCTGGTTGACGGCGGCGTTGTTCTCACCGAAGAGCCGCCGCCGCTCGATGTGGCCGAGCATGGCGTAGGAGACACCGAGGTCCTTGAGCCCGCGCAGGCTCAGCTCCCCGGTGTAGGGGCCGGAGTACTCGGCCGCGGCGTTCTGGGCGATGATCTGGAGGCCGGAATCCCCCGCCGCCTGCTTCATACTATAGAGGGAAAAGGCCTGGGGCGCGATCCCGACCTCAATCTTGTCCGGGTCCGGTAGCTTGTCCTTGATCGCATCGACGAACTTCACCGCCTCCGCCACGGTCTTGTGCATCTTCCAGTTAGCCGCAATAAATGGTTTGCGCATCTTACTTCCTCCTCGTTGTTTTCTTCAAGTATGACACACTTTTTGCCCCTGGTCATCGTTTTTTAATTCTTAAGTCTTAATTTTCATTTTGCCTTAAACTGACTATAATGGAAGCAAATACTAGTAAAGAAGGTATTACATTGACCATGATTATCATCAGCGCCATCCTGCTGATCGTATTTCTCTACTTCCTCTGGCGACACTTCCGCCAGGACAACTATGGCTACGCGTTCGTGATGTACATCGGCGCGGTTGTCTTCTACGCCAACCTCTACCACAACCTGCCGGCGTCCGGCCAGTTCTGGCTGATGCTGGTCACTGTGCTGGCCCTGGTCGCCATCACCGGGAGCTTCATCTACCGGGCGGTGACCGCCACTCATGACGTCCGCCACCACTGGTACGCCGTTGCCCTAGGGGTCCTGGCGATTGTTCTGGCAATTATTTTCAAATTTGTTCTGTAAGTAAAAATGGGATCGGTTGAGCCTCGCTCGCCGGTCCCATTTGTTATTTCTATTCATCGTAACCGACTGTTGTTAACGACCACGGTCCGACAATATCAAACCAGTCCTTTAATCCAACCGTCCCAACGCCTGCTTCAGGTCGGCGATGATATCCGCGGCATCCTCAATTCCCACGGACAGACGAATCAATTCGTCACTGATCCCGTCGCGCAACCGCACCGCCCGTGGAATTGAGCCATGGGTCATCACAGCCGGCACCTCGATCAGGCTCTCAATCCCCCCGAGGCTCTCGGCAAGGTCAATCAATTGAAGGTGTTCGACGAATTTCTTGACATCCAGACCAGCCCGGAGCTCAAAGGCAATCATCGCCCCAAAGCCGCGCGTCTGCTTGGCGGCCACCGCGTGCCCTGGGAAGTCCGGAAGGACCGGGTAGTAGATCTTGGCAACGTGCGCATCAGATTGGAGGAAGGCCACCACCGCGGCGGCGTTTTCCTCATGGATCCGCATTCGAGCCGCCAGGGTCTTGATCCCCCGTTGGACCAGCCAGCTGTCGTCTGGACCCAGGGTAGCTCCCAGGGAGTTCTGGAGGAAGGCCAACCGATCCGCCAGCGCCGCGTCGTTGGTGACGGCAATCCCGGCCACCACGTCACTGTGACCAGCCAGGTACTTAGTGGCGGAGTGAACGACGACATCCGCCCCCAGGGTCAGCGGCCGCTGGTTGTAGGGAGTCGCGAAGGTGTTATCAACGATCGTCTTAAGGTGGTGACGGCGAGCCAGGACGGTCACGGCCCGAACGTCGGTAATCTGGAGGAGCGGGTTGGTCGGCGTCTCAAAGTAGATGGCTACGGTGTTATCCTGGATGGCCGCCTCGATAGCCGCCAGATCGCGGGTGTCGACGACCATGAACTCCATGCCAAATCGCTTTAAGACCTGGTTGATCAGCCGGAAGGTCCCACCATAGACGTCCTTGCCGACGATGAAGTGGTCACCACGGGAATACATTGAAAAGACCGTCGCAATGGCCGCTGAACCGGAGGCAAAGGCGAACCCGGCCACCCCTTCCTCTAGCTGGGCCATCAGCTTCTCCAGGGCGGCCCGGGTGGGGTTGCCCGTACGGGAATACTCCCACTTGGGGTGGCCACCGAGGACACGCTGGTGAAAGGTCGAGGCCCGGTAGATCGGTGTTGAGACAGCCCCGGTCGTCGGATCCTCACTGTTACCGCCATGAATCAATTGGGTATTAAACTTCGTCATTATCAATTACCTCGCTTACTTGTTTAATCATAGATGTGCTCACTAAGATAGCGTTCGCTGGAATCGGGAAAGATGGTCACCAGATTGGCGCCCTGGGGAAGGTCCGTCGCCACCCGGAGACTGGCGGCCAAGGCGGCCCAGCTAGAGCTGCCGATGAAGAGGGCCAGGTGACGGGCGGCCCAGCGCACATAGAAGGCCGCGTCGTCTTCAATCGTCTGGACACCGGTGATCGTCACGTCCTTGAAGAAGGGGGGCACAAATTCCACCCCAATTTCCTCGGTCCGGTGGGGGTGCTTGGGTCCGCCATTCAGGATCGACCCCGCCGGTTCAACGACGTAGTTTTTCAGCTGGGGGTAGGCCGCCTGGAGGGCCTTGGCCGTTCCCGCAAAGGTTCCCCCACTACCGGCCCCCGCCACGAAAGCCGTGAGTGGGCGGCCAGCCAGGTCGCTGAGGATCTCTTGTCCTAGCGTTCGTTGGTAAACGGCCGGGTTGGTAGAATTTTTAAACTGAAGGGGCAGTTAACTGTTTGCCGTTTCAGCCGCCAACCGCTTGGCATAGGCGATTGCCCCCGTGATTCCCTGCTCGCTGGGGGTATTGATGACGGTCGCGCCCAGGGACCGCATCAGAGTTTGCTTCTCGAAGCTGAATTTTTCCGGGACAATCAGCTTAACAGGCAACTGGTACTTCAGCGCCGCAATTGCCAGACCGATTCCCGTGTTACCCGCGGTCGGCTCGATCACCGTGGTGTGGGCAGTGATCTGCCCCTGGGCAATCCCCCGCTCGATCAGGGCCATCCCCAGGCGATCTTTGATACTGCCCCCAGGGTTGAACATCTCTAGTTTGGCGTAGATGTTGACGTCGTTGGGAGCGGCAATTCCCACCTTAAGCAGGGGGGTGTGGCCGATGAGCTGGTAGGTATCATTAACTAGCAACGAAGATTCCTCCTTTAAAACAAAACGGGCGCAAATCCAGACTCCTGAATTTGCGCCCATGGTTTCACAATTAGCTTGAACTATTTCATTTTAACCTAAAAATGAGAATGCCAAAATTGTGGACCGCTAGAACGCAATCCACAACAACAGTTCTTACCGTTTACTAACAAGTTGATTAGCATGGCACTCATCCTTTCCTAAGTTAGGCCTAGTGTAAGTAATCAACGGATCCCTGTCAATCGTTTTGTTAAAGAACTTTAATTTATTTTTCATTTATAATTAATTTAAGGATCAAAGGTGACTATCGACTTACTTTTTTTAGATCCACAAGCACAAAAATATTTTATCCCCCTCAATCAGGGCGATCATTTGGAAACTACTCGGCGATCCATGATCAAGCTTCTGGGAACAAAAATGGGATTAGCAACGCCAGGCGCGTACCGATCCCATTTTAACTATTCATAATAACAAAATTATGCCTCAACTGCCCCGGCATCAGCGGCGGTCGCCAGGTGATGGCGGTCCAGGTAGTCAATGATCTCTTGGATGGTCATAAATGGGGCGTTCACCCGCTTCGCCAACTTTGCCAGGTCGTCACGTCGAGCCATGTGGCCATCGTCTTTTAGGACCTCGATGATGACCGCAACCGGCGCCTTCCCTGCCAGATAGGCCAGGTCAACGGCTGCCTCGGTGTGGCCAATCCGATCGCGCAGCCCCCGTGGTTGGGCGTAGAGGGGCTGGATGTGGCCAGGATGGTTGAAGTCACTGGCCTTAGCATCACTTTTAGCAATCTGATTAATCGTCGCCGCCCGGTCAAAGGCCGACACCCCGGTCGTTACGCCGGTGGCTTCGTATGTTCCGTCAGCGGTCACCATGAATGGGGTCTGGTTAGGGTCGGTGCTGTGTTCAACCATCTTCTTGAAGCCCAGCTGATGGGCCCGTTTCTCAGTCAGCGGAACGCACATGAGTCCGTTGGCTTCCTTCAGCATGGTGTGGACGGTCGCCGGCGTGATCCCCTCGCCCAATGCGACCAGGTCACCCTCATTTTCCCGGTCCTCGTTATCGGCCAAAATAATGAAACCACCGTTACGTAATTGTGTGAGCCCTTCTTCAACAGTTGCAAAATCCATTTAAATCGCTCCCT
This sequence comes from Limosilactobacillus pontis DSM 8475, assembly GCF_001435345.1. Lineage (GTDB taxonomy): Bacteria > Bacillota > Bacilli > Lactobacillales > Lactobacillaceae > Limosilactobacillus > Limosilactobacillus pontis. The sequence goes on from NZ_AZGO01000020.1 coordinate 7,975, forward strand.
TGAGATTCCTCATTAACAGACTACCGTTCGAACGTGGTTTCATAATAACGAACAATTCACTATTAGTCAACTCAATAATTGAAATAAATAGCGAACAATTAAGCTAGTTAAAACTGTATAAACCGTAATTACAGAACTATAACGATAACTAGCAGGCAGCGAAGCAAGCAGCATGCAGCACGCAAGATAAACCGACAGAAGCAAGCCGGGTCGATGTGGTCGCCAAGTACGGGCAGCCGCAACGGGCGACAATCAGCTTCAGTAACCCCTACATCCCCTGGCACGACAACATCATCCCCGGCGGCAAGCTCGGCCAGCAGCTGACCATTATGGCAGATGGTCACTGCCGGGTTGAATCCTTTGTCTTCAGCCGAGATCAATGGCGGCCGATCACCAGCGCGGCCCCCGATGAGTTGACGATCCCCGCACCCCAGGTGGCCCAACTATTGAAACGACTACTAGAAGTTGAACAAGGATCACTTCGACCTCAAGCTGGTCAGTGCCTTTCTGACCAACGACAACGGTGACGAGGCCGAGGGCATGGATGCCGTCCTGGTCCGCGGTAACTGCGCGGTCAACGAGAAGAATCTCAACCTGTTCGCCAGCTACGGGATCAAGTACGTCTTCACCCGCTCGGTCGGCTTCAACCATATCGACCTGAAGACGGCCAAGCAGCTCGGCATCCAGATCGCCCGGGTTCCAAACTACTCACCATACGCCGTGGCGGAACTGGCCATGACGCTGGGGATGCAGATGTTCCGGCACGTCAACCTCGCCATCAACGATAGCCGGCAGGGTGACTTCACCGTCAAGCCGACCCTGTTCAGTCGCGAGGTCCACAGCTCGACGGTCGGGATCATCGGCGCCGGCAAGATCGGACTGACCGAGGCCAAGCTCTACCATGGCATGGGCGCCCACGTCCTCGCCTTTGACCCCCACCCATACGAGGCGGCCAAGCAGTACGTCGACTTCGTGGGGATGGACGAGCTGCTCGCCAAGAGTGACATCGTTTCGATCCACGTGCCATACTTCCCGGGCAAGAACGACAACATGATCAACGCGGACACCTTCAAGCAGATGAAGGACTCGGCGATCTTCGTCAACACGGCGCGGGGTGAGATTGTCGACACCCGGGCCGTCATCGACGCGATCAAGGACCAACAGATCGCCGGTTACGCCACCGACGTCGTCATCGACGAGAAGCAGATCATGAACAAGCAGTTCCCATCCCTTGACTACCTGCCAAATGCCGACGTCAAGGAAATGGCCAAGCTGTACCCACGGGTGGTCATCACGCCGCACATGGGCTCCTTCACCGAACCGGCCCTTGAGGACATGATCTCAATCAGCTTTGATAACTTCGCTGAGACGCTCAAGACCGGCACGAACCCAAACGTGATCGAATATAAGGGCTAAGGTGCTTGTCCCCCTCCCACACGGGAACTAGACATAACCTAATATCAGCTGACGTGCTCCAACGCGGAGCGCGTCTTTTTTATATTACGGGCTAGGGATGCCTAACTTTCTAACCAATAATTTATCCCTTCCTCGTCCACCGGAGACGGGTCCTGGTTTAATTTACTAACGATCCCACCGCCACAGACAATTTTGTTAAGCTATAGATTGACATTCCCTTGATATTATACAATAATATTCGTGTAATTTATTAACAAGACCGTTAAAGTCTTAGAGATTGTTCGGATTTTTAGGAGGATTATATGCACTGGTTTGCTGACTTGATGGCCGCGATTGGCGTTGTCCTGAACGGGATTCCCCAGGGGATCATGGCGATGGGTCTCGGCTTTGCGGTCTTTCCAACCACCTTTTCGTTTCTGCTCGTCGCCGCAATCAACTTTGCCTTTCACTCCGTCGCCCCGGTCTCCTTCCAGGCCGAATCCCTGGCCCTGACCGGGAAGCTGGGCCGCAACACCCGCGAATTCACCTCGATCATCTTCGGCGGGTCGGTCATCATGGCAATCATCGGCTTCACCGGGGTCCTGACCCGGATCGTCCACGTCTTCGGCAACCAGGTTATCACCGCGATGATGGCCGGGGTTGGGATCATGCTGGCCAAGATCGCCCTGGACATGTCAAAGGTCCACGAGAAGAGCCTGACCGGCTGGCTGTCAATCCTGGTCGCGGTGGTCACCTACCTGATCTCCCGGGACCTGGTCTGGACCATCTGCCTGTCGGTAATCCTCTCCAGTCTCTACGCCGTCCTTGGTGAGCACTACCGGGCCGAACCACCGGCCAGCGTGACCGTCCGCAAGTTCATCTTTACCAAGCCGACCATCAACCTCCAGATCGTCCGGGGAGCGCTCAGCCTTGCCTGCCTCAACATCGGGGCCAACCTCTCCTACGGGCTGATCACGGGGCAGATGACCGGCATCAAGCCCAACCCGGTCAACCTGAACCTGCTTACCAGCTCCCAGGCCCTGGCTGACATGGGGACCAGCCTGCTCGGCGGGGCCCCGGTAGAGACGATCATCTCCGCCACCGCCAGTGCCCCGGAGCCGGTGATCGCCGGTTGCTTGATGATGCTGATCATGGCGGTCATCCTCCTCTTGGGCTGGCTGCAGAAGGTTGGTAAGTACGTGCCCAGCGCCTCGATTGCGGGCTTCCTGTTTGTCCTAGGAATGTTCGTGACCTTCCCGGAAAACGCCGCGACCGCCCTGGCCGGCAAGGAACAGCTTGTTGCCGCCACCACCATGCTAGTGACCGCTCTGGTCGACCCCTTCGTCGGCCTACTCGCCGGCGGGGTGCTCAAGGTCCTGTTGCCACTGCTGGCGTCACTTTAGGAGGTCCAAAATAATGAAAACAACGAAGACATACCAACTGACCATCGGCGACCAGCACCGGTCCCTACCCCTGATCCCGATCAACGCCGACACCGCCATTGCCTCGTTCGTCCTGCTCGGCGACGACGCGATGAGCTACACGGCCGCCAAGCTCCTGCTACCAAAGCTTCCGGTGAATTTCGACTACATCGTCACCGTCGAGAGCAAGGGAATCTCGCTGGCCCATGACCTGGCCCTGCTGAGCGGGCACCCGCGCTCCCTGATTATCCGGAAGTCGGTGAAGGGCTACATGAAGGATCCGTTGGTGACCACCGTAAACGCCATCACCACCACCCACGAGCAGGAGCTGGTTCTCGACGGCAATGACGTCCACCGGCTATGGGGGAAACGGGTGGTCCTGGTCGACGACGTCATCAGCACCGGCAGCTCCATCCACGCCGCCCAGCAGCTCCTCAACCAGGCCGGCTGCCGGGTGGTCGGCAAGCTCGCGATCCTCGCTGAGGGTGGTGCGGCGCAACGGACCGATATTCAGTTCTTAAAGCCGCTCCCCCTCTTTAACCTGGACGGGACGGTCAAGGAAGGCTGATCGCTCTCATCCATGATTCACGTAGTACGCGTTCTATAAAATTTATCTGCTTCAATTTCGTCACTTAAAAAAGCATTACCTAATTTTTGGCTAGGCAATGCTTTTTCTGGTTTTATCAGTTTAATTCTTGATCTAACTTAATATTAGATCCTAACTTTTCACGGCAGGAGTGTCGCCATGAAAACAAACACCCTAGCAGTCCATGCAAAACTCCTAGGATGTTGCCGTTTATTCAATTATGCCCCCAATGATTTGCCTGTGTATTGAAAGGGCCCGTGCCCAGTCTTCCGCAGTCGCCATTTTTTCGATATTCTACTTGCTACCGTTCTAATAGCGGTTTCGGAAATATCCACTTTAAAAAAGCAATTTCACTCCTGCCGCAATAGCAGTTCTAAAATATCATTTTCCGGGATCTTACCAAAGAAATCGCTAATTTGAATGTCTTTTAAGGCATCTTTAATTGCCTCTTCATCATAGCGAACCCCAATTAACTTCTGCTCAAATTCATCAATTGCCTTTTGCCCAAAAAAGTCACCATAAGTTTTGAGATCCTTGATTCGCCCATTTTCAAGGGTGATTCTGAAGTCAACTGTCCCTTGGGCAAAGTGCTGGCGGTGTTGAATAGCAGCCTTAGGTGACTTACCGTAAATCCAGTCCCAATTGCTGAAGATTGACTGGTTAAGTTGTTCAACCGCTTTCTTCGTTTGCTCGTCGAGTGCGTATTCTTTAGCATCACTTAAATCGTCAACACCGAGAATGGTCTTGGCTAACGTATCCCGAAATTCCTCAATCGTTAAATCTTGATATTCCGGTTTGAAGTAGGGTTTCAAGTTGGTAACCCGACTATGGACAGATTTAATTCCCTTGGATGCAATCTTATCCGCTGGGACATTTAGGGCTTTCCCGATGACATCAAGATCAACATCATACATTAGGGTGCCATGCGAAAACATTCGGCCCTTTTCAGTCTTCATTGCATTTCCAGAGAACTTTTTACTCTTTATTTGTAAATCGTTTCGACCAGCCATTTTCGCATCGGTTGCCCCGAGTTTATGTAATGCTTCAATGACCGGATCGGTAAACTTTCGAAAATTACCGATCGAGTCACCGTCATCCTTGGTGATGAAGCTGAAGCTGACATTACCCAAATCGTCATAAACAGCACCGCCACCAGACGTTCGCCGTGTGATAATAATATTGTGCTTCTTTACGTAATCCTGATTGATTTCTTCATAAGCGTCTTGATAACGGCCCAATATAATGCATGGCGAATTAATATAGAAGTACAGAATTGGCTCATCAAGGTTGGCGTGTTCCATTAGGTAAGTCTCAAGGGCAAGATTATACCGAATATCACGACTATCAGTAACGAGATACTTCATGTTATTTACCTTCTTCTAGTTAAAGTTAAATTCATCAACGAGGTGGACTTTAACGTTGGCGCTGTTTTGGAGCAATTTAGCGACCGGACAGCGCCTTTCACATTTTGCTAAAATGGCTGCGGCCTCCTCATGACTGACTTGGGGAATTCTCACTTGAGCATCTAACCAGAATTGGAAGCCGGGATCATCAAACCCCATTTTGATGCCAACGCGAACGGAGCTCCTATGGGGAAGACCGCGGCGCTTTTCTTCGGCCTCGATCGTCGCATTCAAACAAGTCGCAAGCGCTAGGCCAATTAATTGTTCCGGATTAGTCCCTGGTGTATCGTGAACCGGATTACTCGTCAGAACATCAAGATTCCCACCAGTAATAACTTTGGCATGACCTGCAATTCCCGCAGAGTTTTCAACTATCGTTTGGTATAAAACTTTATCCGCCAATATGGGTACCTCCTTTGAATCCGCTTACTTTATTATAGCTTGGTCGTGTTGGATTTCAAAGAAAAAAGGTACAGGTAGGCGGATAAATGTATCTTAATAAGTAGAATAGTTTATATATTTAAGCATCAATAAATTTAACATCTGTATACTTTTGGACTTAAAATATGCTGGGGCTTGGATTATTGGTCTCCTTTTCATATGTTCACTTTTACTGAACGTCACATTCACAAGCCGTTAATTTCTTCGTAAACGTTTTCGTGATACATTGAACATGTAAAAAGAAATCAAACGGAGGCAATAAAAATGAAGAAATTGACTGACCAAGTAACATTTCGTCACGGCGCCACCCTCAACAATCGACTGGTTCAGGCACCGATGCTAATAACGAAGCCGTTTCGCAGGACACCCTGGATTACTACGCTGTCCGTTCCCAGTCGGCGGGGATGGTCATCGTTGAGTACACCTCGGTCCGCAAGAATGGTGGTCCGTCCCGAAGCTGGGCCAAAGATCGTGAACAGTTAGCAATCTACGACGATCGTTTCAAACCAGGGATGATCAAGGTGGCCCAGGCCCTGAAGAAGGATGGCAACAAGGCCATTCTGCAACTGGTCCACTCCGGCCGGGAAGCCAACTACGCTCCACAGCTCGTGCGGACAGTCGAAGTGCCTAGCAAGATGGACTTTCCATGGATCGACTACCCGGTTCACGAATTGACGAACGCCGAGGTCAAGGACGTGGTCAACGACTTCGGTGCGGCAACCAAGCGAGCCTTCGACTGTGGCTTTGACGGGGTCGAGATCCACGGGGCTAACCACTACCTGATCCAGCAGTTCTTCTCCGCTTTCTCCAACCACCGGACCGATCACTGGGGCGGCAGCCTGGAGAAGCGGATGAACTTCCCATTGGCCGTGGTCAAGGAGGTACTGAGCGTCGTTAAGAAATACGCCCCGCAGGACTTCATTGTTGGCTACCGGATCAGTCCCGAGGAGATCCATCAGACAGTCGGCTACACCTGGCACGAATCCACCCAACTGATCAAGGCGATCACCGACCACTACGACCTGGACTACATCCACCTCTCCCTGCCGAAGTACGACGCTAAGCCACAGGACAACGACAAGACCTTTGCTGAGCTGTTCCAACCGGCCATCGGGGATGATGCCAAGGAGATCATCGTCGGCGATGTGATGTCCGAAAAAGATGCCACGGACGCTCTCAAGCTGACCGACCTGGTCGCAATGGCCCGGGCAACCCTGATCGATCCCCAGATTGGCCTCAAGATCAGTGAAGGCCGGGGCGACGAGATCATCCGCCAGATCTCACCGGAGCAGGTTAAGAAGTCCCACCTCACCCCTGGCCTGATCAATCTCTTCTCCGATCCGCAGATGGAACCACACTTCCCAGGCAGGGAATCCATCTACGCCCTACACCAGGCGGGTTCTTTGAACAAGGATGTCCTGAAGAACGGAACAAGCTCCTCCTTCAACCTCGACCACTTCAAGAAGTAAGACGGTCAGGTGCGTGATATAATAATTATTGAGATACGTTGTCGAGTGCATTGCACCTGACAAGCTCAAAATCCTTCAGCACGGTCCTAAATTGCTGAAGGATTTTTACGTAGCCAGACTTTCTTCGTATAAGGCAGATTGTAAGAAATAACTTGAACGAATTTATTAACGCAGTTTGGAACATCTAAGTGGTCGGGAATTTAAGCACCAGTTGAGCTGAATCAATTCATCATCACTTGGTACTGTGCCCGGTATTTAATGATGATTACCAATTTTATCCCACTACACCGTAAAATTGAATAACTTACAATGCAAAACACCCCCTAGGATTCACACTTTTATTATTTAAAGTGTCAACCCTAAGGGGTATTGTACGGAGATGGATCCGTTTATTTATTCTAATCCAACACTGGATTGAAGTATTTTAATTGCGTGTAATCCACGTTTCCGCCATCGGTAATGGCTAAATCAGGAATTGCAGTGATTGGGAGGAAGGAAAGGTAGAAGATAGGGTCTGGCAGTTTAGAACCAATCTCCCGTGCTCCTTCTTGCAAGGCCTTTTCTTGTTGAGCTAATTCTTCAACAGGTAAGTCTGAACAAATCCCAGCAATTGGCAATGGTAGGTTAGCAACCACTTGACCATCAACAACGACAATTTGGCCACCACCTTGTTCGATTAACCTATTCGCAGCTAGTGCCATGTCGTCATAGTTCACACCAGCGACAACCATGTTATTGTCGTCAGGGGCAGCAGTGGTTGCAATCGCCCCTTTCTTGAAAGACCAACTAGAGATAAAACCGTGAGAAATATTACCGTTGATTCCGTACCGCTCAACCACAGAAACTAGGGCCACGTCTTGGTCAACATCAGGCTTAATAATGCCATCTTCAACAGGCAATTTGACGTCACGACGTTTCCGAACGAAGGGGCCAATGCTGTTAATCGTTTCCACCAGTGCAGTACCATCAGCGTGATCAGTATGATATTGGAAATCATTTGCTGATAATGGGTCACGATGTACAGTTGCCGTTAATTCGCTTGAGCGGGCAGGAACCGTAAAAGCAAATTGTTCTTGACCATCGTCAAATACTAACTGGCCTTGACTAATGACAGTTTCGACATTGAAAGTTCCAGGATGGTCGACCAGTAAAATATCAGCTCGTTTACCAGGAGCAATTGATCCAAGCCGATCATCAATATGATACGCTTCAGCAGCATTAATGGTGGCCATTTGAATTGCGGTCATTGGGCTAACGCCAGCCTGAATTGCTAATCGAACCATGTGATCGATGTGACCAACAGAAAGAATACTGGTAGCATTCACATCGTCGGAGCAGAAACTAGTATGCCGAGCAACCCCAGCAACATTCTCGGTAATTGATTTAATATTTTCATTCAGAAACTTAGTCACGGCAGATTCACGAATCACCGTGTGGACACCTTTCCGTGCTTTTTCCAAGAATTCTTCATGAGAGTAACTTTCGTGATCGACGGAAACACCACTCATTAGATATTGATTGAGTGCTTTTCCACGTGCCATTGGTGAGCAGCCGAAAATGGGTTGATGATTTTGATGAGCTAATTCTAGTACTTTCATGGTATCTGGATCCTTAGTTTCCACGGATTCACGAACCGTTTCCCAAACACCGAAGCAACGAGGATCCGTTTGCACTTGAGCATGATCCTTAGCGGTGACATCGTAAGAGATAGTTGATTTTGGAATGGTGTAAGGAGTCTTATAAGGTAGTCCCCAGATGACATTGAATGGTAGTTGAGCGATTTCATTGAAGATTTCTTTTAAACCATCTAAGCCGATTACGGAGATGTATTCGTCTAAACCGGTGACGATGCTGGTTGTCCCATGAGGTAAGACTGCCTGAGCAAATCGGGTCATACTTAACTTACTACATTCAACGTGAATGTGACAATCAATTAGCCCAGGGGCAAGATACTTACCGGTAGCATCAACCTTTCTAGTGTTGGGGCCGATATAATCGGTGATATCTTTTTCAACGGCCACAATTCGTTGGTCATAAATGGCTACATCTGCCTTGTAATATTCACCAGTATTAACATTAATTAATGTCCCGCCAGTAATGACCAGGTCAGCAGGTAATTTAGCAGCACCAGCATCAATGTATTCACTTAATTTAGTTTCTGACATGATTAGTAAGCCTCCACTTTATTTAGGCAAGATATTCAAAACATAGAGCAGAACAACAAAGACAACTAACATTGTCCACATAATTCCGTTGACTTCTTTTCGCCGACCAGCAGCAGTCATCAAGATTGGGTAAGTTAAGAAGCCAAAGGCAATCCCATAAGAAATGTTGTAGGTCAAAGGCATGCCAATGACGACAAGGAAAGAAGGTAAAGCAATTTCAAATTGATCCCAGTGAATATCACGCAAAGCAGAGACCATCAGTACACCGACAACGATTAAAGCAGCAGCGGTAACTTGGGTCGTCACGACGGTCAGCAGAGGTGAGAAGACCATACTTAAGAGGAAGAAAAAGGCGACTACAACAGCCGTGAAACCAGTTTTACCACCGATTGCAATTCCGGCTGATGATTCGACGTAGGCAGAAGTTGGGGTAGTCCCCATGAAAGCACCACCAAGCATTGAAAGTGAGTCTGCCATCAAAGCGCGACCAATGTGCGGCATCTTATTGCCCTTCATAATGCCAGCTTGTTGCGCCAAACCGATCAAGGTACCGGCAGTATCAAAGAAGGCAACAATTAAGAAGATCAGGACAACCGCCCACATTTTAGGATCAGTCATTACGGAAAGGTGTTCTAGCCCGACACCGAATGTTGGTTTCAGACTTGGGGCCATTGAAATGATGTGGTGTGGAGCCTTAATCAAACCAGTCAAGAGACCCAGAATAGTTGTCGCAACTAAACCAATAAAGATCGCACCAGGCACCTTTTTAGCCATCAAGATTGCGATAACAAAAATTCCGAAGATCGTTAACCAAACCGTTGGCACGGTAAAGGAACCAATGCCAACTAATGAAGACTTATTAGCAATGATTAAGCCCCCACCTTGTAAACCAACAAATGAAATAAAAATCCCAATTCCGGCAGCCATCGCATATTTCAAATCCTGTGGAATTGCGTCAATGACAATTTCCCGAACTTTAAGGAATGACAAGATAGTGAAGAGCACAGCGGCTACCAGAACACCGGCCATGGCATCCTCCCAAGGAATTCCCATGGCAATGACCACTGAATATGTGAAGAAGGCGTTATCACCTAAACCTGGAGCAATGGCGATCGGGTAGTTAGCAAGAATCCCCATTAATAATGAACCTAAAATAGCAGATAGGGCAGTGGCAGTAAAGACCGCCCCTTTATCCATTCCTGCATCACCCAAAATAGATGGGTTAACAAAGAGGATATATGCCATTGAAACGAAGGTTGTTAAACCTGCTAAAGATTCCCGCTTGATTGAGGAACCACTCTCTGTGATGTGGAAGGCACGATCAATCCTCCCAGATAATGTTCGTGTTTTGTTCACGACTTACACTCCTTTGAATCATTATGTGTGGATTATTGCACACAATAAAATGAAAATCAAGAGAATTTGTTCGTAAAAATGCTTGAAAACGAATTTTTTAATGATACAATAGCGTCAGCGTCGTAAAAATAAGAACTTTAATTTGGAGGAACAGTTCATGTCTACAGAAATCACGAAGGAATTTACTCAGGGATTACCTAAAGCTGAACTTCATGTTCATATTGAAGGAACATTGGAACCAGAATTGAAACTCAAATTAGCCAAGCGCAACCATGTTGATATTGGTCAATCAACAATTGAAGAAGTTCGCCAATCATATCAATATGATGATTTGGCTTCCTTCTTAGCTGTTTACTATCCGGCAATGAATGTTTTACAAACTGAACAAGATTTCTACGACTTAGCAATGGACTACCTCCATCGAGCAGCAAAGAATAATGTTCGGCACGTTGAAATCTTCTTTGATCCACAGGCTCATACTTCACGAGGAATTGCATTCAAGACGGTCATTGATGGCTTATACAAGGCAACGGTCGATGCACGGGCGCTGAATATTGATGCACGCTTAATTATGTGCTTCTTACGTGACTTTTCTCGCGACTCCGCACGCGAAACGTTAGAGGAAGCCTTGAAGTATAAGGATAAGATTCTTGGGGTTGGACTAGATTCTGATGAACATAATAATCCACCAATGAAGTTCTTTAACCAATTCACCAAAGCCAGTGCAGAAGGCTTCCACTTAACAGCCCATGCTGATATTGACCAAAAGGACTCGATTGAACACATTCGTGAATTACTTGAAGTTATCGGTGTAGAACGGGTTGACCATGGAACTAATGTTGTTGAAGATCCGGACTTGGTTGACTTTGCAGCTAAGAACAAGATTGGCTTCACCTCGTGTCCACTTTCAAACTCGTTTGTTAGCCCTGAAATGAAGGGGAAGGAAGTTATTGAACTAATGAGTAAGGGTGTGAAAGTTTCCATTCACTCCGATGACCCAGCATACTTTGGTGGCTACATTGGTGATAACTATTACGCAATCACTACTAAGTTCAATTTGAGTCGTGACCAAGTAATCACGTTAGCGCGAAACTCTTTTGAAACTAGTTGGATTTCGGATGAACAAAAGGCTCTTTACCTCAAAGAACTTGATGACTATGTCGCTAATAATTAATTGAGATGATCATCTCAAAACAGAAGAAGCTCGATAGTTGGCTAAGTTGCTAACGTACAATACCCCTTAGGGTTGACACTTTAAATAATAAAAGTGTCAACCCTAAGGGGTATTGTACGATAAGCACTCATGGGCCGATATTCCTTTCATCAGTCTAAGGTTCATAGGAACCACCTCCGAAATGCTTGTCGGCCATCGTCCATCAAACTTGCCTGCTTTATTATTCTATCATATTTGGAGTTTTAATCATGAAAAATCAAACTCGTAATGTTAGATTAGCAATCAAAAAGGGTAACGAAATCATTGCTGACTTCAAGCAGCACACTCATGGAAAGCTCAATCTTTGGGCCTCTATTACCGACCTTAGTGAAAAGTACAATATCAATGTAGAAGCTCATAGTAAGTTTAACCCTGGCGTTTATAATGCAATTGTTGCGCAGCTCCCCTTCTCTGATTTCACATATGATGAGTTTGTTGAGGTGTTAATGGCTTTCCAAAAAGAGTGGGATATTCCTGTGTTAACCCATGAGTTCCCTAAGAAGGAGCTCTTTAATCTGCGCCAGAAGTATGGTGCTAGAATAATCAGGGATGATATTGTCCGCAAAGAATAAGAGTGTTAGAATGTCGTAAACTCTCTTCTATTATTGGTCCTACACGATTATGTGTGGGGCTTTTTCCATAAACACAAAAGCTTCCCAGTAACGATGTTACTGAGAAGCTAATGCATTTATTACATAAAGAATCCTCTTTACGTGCAATATTGTATCATATTAAAAAGCCTCCTGCTACTTGCACTAGCGGGAGGCTTTTGTGATAGTCCAATAGACATCAATACTTTGTTACAACTATATTATACTGCATTTTCAGCCTTATAGCCGCATAGTAAAAGCTTAGTTTTAGTTATTCAACCACTTTATAAAACCAGAGTTTTAGCTATCAGTCTCGACAAGTGTACTTCATCCTTTATAAAATGTCAGTTTTATAAAGTGGCTAATCTACAAAATTATCTTTATTGATTCTGTAGATGTGATAAGTTTTTTCTACTTCAACTCCTACTCCATACTGAACCATTAGGTTGGTGAGCATTTCACCATCAATAGTCGTAATGTTTAAGTTTTGCGCTGCTTCTTCTGCACCAGTAGTAAACGATGATGTGGTAATAAATACACCTCGATCAGTGTGCTTAAGCTTAACCGCACCGCTAAATGATGCAATCTCAGGCCTACCAACTGGATTGCTTGGTGCATATCTCTTAACTTGCAGATAAACCTTTTGGAGGCCTAATGCATCTTGATAAATCACACCGTCGATACCGTTATCATTGGACTTTTGAGTAACAATTGATTGACCATTTGGCCCCTTATATCCCATCTTATTTAGTAATTCAACCATAAGCTCTTCAAAGGCATACGGATTCATCTGAGCCAATTTTGCAAGTAATTGATCTTTCAATTCATCTACTTTTTGATTAAACCAATCTTGGATTAAATCTTCATTAAATGAGGCCAATGTTTCTGAAGTATCGCTGTTATCACTTTTAATTTTAGCTAATTTAGCCTGGTGTTGCTTATATAGCGGCTCATCATGAACAACGGTCCTACTCAAATTAAGACCATATTTCTTCCAAGCATCTTTGCCAAGCTTGGTTATCTCATACTCGCCTCGTCTTGGTGAACGTAAATAACCCGCAATTTTTAAATCACTAAGTGCAAAGCCAGCACGATTTTTGGCAACATTACCAGTAGATTTTGAGTTATACTCCCTATTCCTTAGTTCGTCAGGAAGGTTTAATTCGTCTACAGCTGCTGTTTTTATTGCATCAGCTGTCCACAACTGTTTATTCATGGCAAGCTTTAAGAGGATACCTAAATAAGCATCCCAAGTTGGCATACCATCAGAGCTATGTTTTAGTGTAGTATAATCAATCATTTCTTATCCTTATTTGCGTTGTACTTACGCCAACCAGATCTAACTAGTTCTTTAACAATGTGTGCATCTGATGTTCTAACCTTATTACCAAGGTCCGTCAAAGCCATTATCCCGTGTTGGGGATGATATATTAGTCCGGCGTGCTCCAAAGAAGTTAACGCAAAACTAAACCTTGGTTTAATTTTTAGATCAGTCTCATTCGAATTAGGCTCAAATTCTTCATGTGGTAGAAAGATATCATGTTCGCTTAAGTACGCGAGGACCTGTGCCCGTTCAACTGGCTCTTGAACTATTTGAAGATACTTTAAGATTGCTAATTCAAGATAATCTTCCTTTTTATCACGAGGTAAGTTTTCGTATTCGAACACTTTGAACCACTTCTTCTCATTATATTTTACTTATTATTAAGTATAGTCTTAATCGATCCAGTTAGACAATAGTAAAAGCCCCTCACTACGGTTATAGTGAGGGGTCTCTTTCCTATTTGTCTATTTCATAAAAGTTCAGTTTTACGACCTAATGTATTCTTGAAATTGTTCCCAAGCCCCAAGTGCACGTAAAACATCGAAACCGTGATAAACTTCCAAACCTTTTTTCTTATGGCAGATTGTAAAATTTAAGTTGAACATTTAAGTGGACAGAAAACCCATCAAGGTCTTTAATGGTGTTACCACAACATTCCATTAGAAAGAAGGAC
>NZ_AZGO01000021.1 GCF_001435345.1 Limosilactobacillus pontis DSM 8475
TTGATGGGTTTTTCTGTCCACTTAAATGTTCAACTTAAATTTTACAATCTGCCATAACTTAAAATTATTAACTCAATAGGAGACGTTATCTTATGTCTGATGAAAATAATCAATATCCAAGTGATGAACGTCGAGAGACAATGGACGCTGAAGCCCAGCAGCATCACCGTCACCACCATCATCGGCACCACCGCCGTCACCGCGGTTGGAAGATCTTCTGGTGGATCGTTGGCGTCTTAGTCCTGGTGGCCCTCTTCTTTGCGGGGGTCGCATGGCACAACCTCAAGACGACCACGAATGACATGTATAACAGCGCCGGGATTAATAAGTCCCGGAACGCTGCCAAGGTCCTAGACGAGAAGCGGCCAGTATCGATCCTCCTGCTGGGGACCGATACCGGGGCCCTCGGTAGGGATTACAAGGGCCGGACGGATACGATGATGATCATGACTCTGAACCCGCAGAAGAAGACAACGACAATCGTCAGTCTGCCGCGGGATATGAAGGTTACCCTGCCAGACTATCCAGAGGATTCACCAGCCAAGATCAATGCGGCCTATGCCTTTGGCGGAGTCAAGGAGAGCGTCAAGACTGTTCAGGAACACTTTGATGTGCCGATTGATTACTATGTCTTGGTTAACATGGGTGGTATGGAAAAGGCCATCAACCAAGTCGGCGGGGTCGATGTGAAATCACCACTGACCTTTGATTATGAGGGGGCCCACTTCCAGAAAGGAAAGACCTACCACCTGAACGGTTCCAATGCATTGAAGTTCAGTCGGATGCGTTATGATGACCCTCAGGGTGACTATGGTCGTCAGCAGCGGCAGCGGATCGTGATTATGGCCCTGCTGAAGAAGTCCGTTTCATACAAGACCGTATTGAACCGGTCCTTCCTTAAGTCCGTCTCCAACAGTTCACAGACGGATCTGACCTTCAACGATATGCTGAAGCTGGCTCAGAACTATCGCGGGACGAACGCTAAGATCGTTCAAGATCACGCTCAAGGCCGCGGCCAAAATGAAGACGGTCAGGCATTTGAGGTTGTCCCAACGAGTGAACAACAACGGATTACGAACCTATTAAAGAATAGTCTTAAGAATTAAGGAGTAGAGCTTTGAATAATTCGTCAGAAACATTAAACAACACAATTGATTTGAGCCGCCTGATGGCGATCCTGCGTAAGCACTTCAAGATGTTGATCGTCTGGACATTACTCGCTGGGGTGTTGGGCTTTGTGGTTGCTCAGTTTGTAGTGGTGCCAAAGTATACGGCGACAACTGAGATCTTGGTTAACCAGAAGCGCAGCAATGATAATAACGGGCAAGCCTACAACAATCAGCAGGCTGATATTCAGATGATTAACACTTACAAGGACCTGATCACGAACCAAGTGGTCTTGAACAAGGTTAGTCACCAGCTTAACAGTGCGAAGGTAGTACGCGAATACGGCCGTTCTTACAATATGCCGGTTAGTGAATTAAAGGATGCTATTAGCATCAATACGCAGCAAAATTCTCAGGTTTTCTCTGTTGCCGTTAAGACGGACGATCCAAACCTGTCGGCAGCGACTGCAAATACGATTGCCCAGGTCTTCAAGAAACAGATTAAGAAGATCATGTCAGTTAACAACGTGACGATCGTTTCCCGAGCGGCAGCACCGGACAGCCCGTCATTCCCTAACGTTAAGTTATTTACTCTGGCTGGAGCAGTGCTTGGTCTATTGCTGAGCGCTATCTACCTGATTATCAAGGAATTGATGGACACGACCATCAAGGATGATGATTTCATGACGAAGGAACTTGGCTTGACCAACCTTGGTCACATCAAACACTTCCATTTGAGTCATGCCTTTAAGGCAAATCAGGTACGGCGTGAAGATAACACGCAAGCTGAACGACGGGTCTAAAAGGAGGAGAGCGGAATGTCACTATTTCATCGTGGAAACAAGAATCAAGCAAACGCGAAAATCAATAATGGTGCCCAGCTAATTACAGCTGTCCACCTGAAGAGTCCAATCTCCGAACAGTTCCGGACCCTGCGGACGAACATCAACTTCATGGCGATTGATAACCCAATCAAGACGCTGGCGCTGACCTCAGCTAATGTCTCCGAGGGTAAGTCAACAGTTACCGATAACCTAGCCGTGGTTTGGGCACAAAACGGTCAGAAGGTGTTGTTGGTTGATGCCGATTTACGACGTTCGACATTGCATCGGACCTTTGACCTTGATAACCGTGAAGGGTTAACCACCATTTTAACCAGTCATGCCCGGACAATCGACTTGAATAAGATCATTCAACCGAGTGGGATCGAAAACCTATCTGTCTTGCCGAGTGGTCCAACTCCGCCTAACCCAGCTGAATTGTTAAGTTCACAACGGATGAAGGATTTTCTAAAAGCCGCAAAAGAACGGTATGACATGGTAATTGTTGATGTACCACCAATGTTGGAAGTTACCGATACTCAGGTTATCTCACATTACCTGGATGCGGTGGTGCTTGTGGTTAAGCAGGGGCAAACCCAGAAGCTTGGTGCCAAGCGGGCGGTTGAACTCCTGAAACTGGCCCATGCCAACCTGCTTGGTTATGTAATGAATGACGTGCCGAGTGATGGCTCTGCTGATTATGGTTACGGCTACGGTTATGGCTACGGTTATGGCGATGATGGAGACGATAAGTAATGGTAATGGTTGACCTCCACTGTCACCTTTTGCCGGGGATTGACGATGGTTCTAAAAGTATGGATATCTCACTGCGGCTAGCCCGGGAGGCAACGGAAAACGGGGTTACTCATGCCCTCTTGACACCCCACCATATGAACGGTCGCTACGTGAACCATAAGCAGGATGTGATTCGGCGAACGCAGGAGTTCCAGGAACAGCTTAAGGCTCATAATATTCCACTGACAGTTTTTCCAGGTCAGGAAGTACGGATCAATGGACAGTTACTAGATGCCTTGGATAAAGATGATATCCTCTTTGCGGATACGGCTGGTAAGTATATGATGCTGGAATTTCCCGACGATGACGTACCAAGCTATACCAGTCGGATGATTTTTGATATTCAACAACGGGGAATTACGCCAGTGATCGTGCATCCAGAGCGGAATACCAAGATCATGGCTGAACCTGATCAGATTTATCAATTACTTGAAAAAGGATGCTTGTCTCAGATTACGGCTAGTTCTTATGTTGGAACCTTTGGAAAAAAGGTGGAGAATTTTAGTCGTCAGCTCATTGAGGCCGGACAGGGCTATATATTTGCTTCGGATGCTCATGATCTGCCAGGACGTAAATATGAAATGTGTCAGGCTTTTGAAAAGTTACGACATGAATTTGGTCAAGAGCTGGCAGATCAGTATCAGCTGAATGCACGGGCAATTATTAATGGGGAGAATGTTCCTCTAAATGATTTGCAACCGATAAAGAAAAGGGAAAAACATTTTTGGTTATTTTAGAGGGTGAATAATATGTTTAAAGTATTAATTACAGGCGGAGCTGGCTTTATTGGGTCTTTCTTGGCTCATAAACTAGTTGCAAATGGCAATAAAGTAATAGTGGTTGATGACCTTTCAATGGGGCGCTTGGAGAACCTTGCCGATATTAATGACAAAATCGTCTTTTACAAGCACACCGTTTGCGATGAACAATTTATGCATGATCTCTTGTTAAAGGGCGATTTTGACTATATCTATTACTTGGCGGCGGTATCGAGTGTTGCCGATTCTGTTGTTCGGCCATGGTACACCCACCTGGTAAACCAGGAATCGGTAGTCAATACGTTGGAGTTTATTCGCGCCAATCATTTACCGATTAAGAAGTTCCTGTTTACGTCCTCAGCGGCGGTTTATGGAAACGCGGCAGACTTTCCCAAGACTGAGGATTCGCATGTGGATCCCCTCACCCCGTACGCAATTGATAAGTACGCTTCTGAACGTTATACGGTTGATTTTGGACGGCTATATGGTATTCCAACCGTTGCCGTTCGCTTCTTCAACGTTTACGGACCACGCCAGAATCCCAATTCCGAGTATTCGGGAGTTCTGTCAATCGTGACTAAGTGTCTTAAGGAGGATAAGCCATTTACCCTTTACGGTGATGGTGCCCAGACTCGGGACTTTGTTTATGTCGAGGATGTCGTTGATGCACTGATCAAGATTTCAACCGAGACGGATGAACCAGCCGTATATAACATTGCCAATGGTGACGAAACGCCATTGATTGATGTCATTCATACATATGAGGATATTGCGAGAAAAAAGTTAAACATTATTCAGAAAGAAGCTCGTCAGGGTGACATTAGTAAGTCACGTGCAGATGTTTCTAAGCTTAAGAAAATTGGCTTTGAACCGCAGTGGTCGCTTCACGATGGCCTAAGCAATTATTGGAAGTATTATTCAGAAAACTAGAAGGAGGATTATTTTGCAAGCTTCGGTAGAAAAGACAGCCAGTCCAGAGAACGGTTACACATTCTTGAAACATATTGGGAAACCAGTTCCTAAGTCGAAGTTGGTTGGTAAGAGAATCTGTGATGTTGTCTTTGGAGTGATTTTTGGGATTATTAGTTTACCAATTATTTTCATTTTTGCAATTTTGATTAAGCTGAACTCAAAAGGGCCAGTATTCTTCAAGCAGAAACGTGTTGGCTATATGGGAAAGCCAATTACGATCGTTAAGCTACGGTCAATGCGAAATGATGCTGAGAAGAAAACTGGAGCCGTTTGGGCTAAGAAAAATGACCCACGGGTTACCTCAGTTGGTCGCTTTATGCGTAAGACACGAGTTGATGAATTGCCACAGTTTTGGAGCATTATCAAAGGAGATATGAGCTTAGTTGGTCCGCGGCCGGAGCGATTTGTTCTTACTCAGAAATTTTATGAAGAATGGCCGGATTTTCCGCGCCGCTTACGAATTATTCCCGGATTAACTGGTTATGCTCAGATTCACGGGGGATATGATTTAAAACCAGATGAAAAATGTAAGCTCGATAATTATTACATTAGTCACTACTCCTTAACATTTGATTTTAAGATTGCAATTGAAACGTTTAAGATTCTTATTACTGGTAACGGAGCACGGTGATCCTTAATTTTCCTCTTGTAATTCTAGAGGTAAAGGAGAAAATTAATTCAAACTATGGTAAAAAAAGGAACAGAGACATACCCCGATTTTTCGGTTCTAATGTCAGTATATAAAAGGGAAAATCCAAAATTCCTTGATCAATCATTATGCAGTATCGAAGGCCAGACAGTTTTGCCGACAGAAATTATTTTGGTAGAGGATGGACCGATTCCCACAATATTACAAGAAGTTATTAACAAACATCGATCAAATTTTGTTAATGACTTTAAAGTAATAAAATCAATCCGCAATCAGGGTTTAGGAGCATCACTTCGTCTTGGCACTAAGTTTGTTTCTACTGATTGGATTGCCCGGATGGATAGTGACGATATTAGTGTTCATAATCGTTTTGAACTTCAACTAAAAGAAGTCGTAAGGGAACCAAACCTAGCGGTAATTGGCGGTCAGATCCAAGAATTTGCTGGTGAATCATCAAATATTGTTGGTTATCGAAAAGTACCAACCACTGAATCTCTTTTACGGCAATTCATTAAGTGGCGGAGCCCATTTAATCATCCTTCTGTTATGCTGAATAAGGACGCTTTGCAAAAGGTAGGAGGGTATATGCCTTATGGTAATCTTGAAGACTATTATTTGTGGGCACGCATTATTGTTTATAAGTTTCATGTAAAAAATATAGATCGAGTATTGGTAAAAATGCGAGTAGATGAGGGAATGTATCAACGTAGAGGTAAGTTTTCTAATATTAAATATTTCTATCGCTTACGTAAATTCCTGTATAAACATAAAGTATTAACCTGGCGAGAAAGATTTCTAGGTGATTGGCTTATGACCGCAAATATTTTAATACCAGGATGGTTAAGAAAAATTATTTATCGTAAGATACTTCATCGATATAGTAACTAACCCCTAAAAGGGATGGGCCATAAAATTATTGTGGCAGATTGCAAGAAATAACTTGAACGAATTTAGTGACGTAGATTAAGCAAGAAG
>NZ_AZGO01000003.1 GCF_001435345.1 Limosilactobacillus pontis DSM 8475
TTGATGGGTTTTTCTGTCCACTTAAATGTTCAACTTAAATTTTACAATCTGCCATTATGATAGATGCTCCTTTTTATTAATCGTAATGATTACTATTTAGAAATCGACTAATATATTAAGCGTTTGGAGGAGAAAAGACAAGTCCTAATTTTAAAAAAACCGCGTTACCGAATGGCAAACGCGGAAAGAAGGTTAGTAACCTAGGTAGTAGGGGGAATCGGGACCCTGAACCTGCGTAATGTAGTGATCGAAGTAGGGGAGCGTATAGTCGACGTAATCGTAGTCACTAGGCAGGGCCAGGTGACATAAACTGATTAAGGAGTTTTCGGCTAGCAGAAGGGGACTGGTGCCGTCGGATGAAAACTCCTTTGCGGGCCCTAGCGCAGGCGTTAACCCGTGGTAAGAACAGTCCATTATAGCTGTTAGGGAGTTCCACGTGAAACTAAAATACCCCGTCACGCTAATGTGGCGCCACGGAAAAGTTTGAAGTTGTGTTTAGTGCCACCACAGCTTGATCAGGGCTTGAGTACCATCATTGCCGAGGCCCCGGTCGTCGACGAGTTCTCCGTAGAGCCGCTTGGCCTCGCTGGTGGCCGGGAGGTTAAGTCCCATTGCATCCGCCTCATCCAGGGCGATCCGGAGGCCCTTCAGAAAGTGCTTAGCAAAGAAGCCCGGGGTGTAGTCACCCTTAAGAATCCGTGGACCATAGGAGCCGAGACTGAAGTTTTCCGCGGCTCCGCCCTGCAGGGTTGCGATGACCTGCTTCAGGTCGAGGTGGGCGGCTTTAGCGTAAACCAGTGCTTCGGTCAGGCCGGTCATCATGCCAGCAATCATGATTTGGTTGGCCATCTTAGTGTGTTGGCCGCTGCCAGCGGGGCCGTAATAACTAACTGTCTTGCTGAACTGGTCAAAGAGGGAACGCAGGTGGTTGAGATCGGCAGCGTCACCGCCGACCATCACCGTCAGTGTCCCGTTTTTGGCGCCAATGTCATCCCCAGAGACCGGGGCGTCGAGGACGTGGACGCCGCGCTTGGCCCCAACGGCGTTGATCTGTTGGGCGAGGGACGGTTTACTGGTTGTCATGTCGACCAGGTACTGGCCAGTGGTGGCGTTAGCTAGGATGCCATCATAGCCAAAGTAGACCTGCTCGACGTCCTGCGGAAAACCAACCATTGTGAAGATGACGTCGGCCTGTTGGGTGAGCGCGGCCGGGGAGTCAGCCCACTGGGCCCCGTTGTCGAGGACTGCCTGGGCATGGGCCTTAGTCCGGTTGTAGACGACGACCGGGTTACCATGCTTTAGGAGGTTGTTAATGATTCCAGTTCCCATGACGCCGGTGCCGATAAAACCAATTTTGTTCATAATACATCGCTTCCTTTTCTTTCATTATAGCGGAAATTCCACGCTGGCGGTAAGGGCGGCTTGTGATATAATCAACCTTAAAACTGGGAAAGGAAGCAATCTTGTGAAGAGCTTTTTCAAAAACCAACGGCTGACGGCGGGGGTGGCCTTGGTAAGTCTCGTTTTGCTGGTCATCACCGCCCTGCCGAGTCTCCACACTCCCAAGTGGCTCCAGATCATCATCCTGGTGGTCTTTCTAGTCTGCGCGGTCGTGTTTACGGTCTCGTCCGGACTGGATCGGTACCGAAATCATCAATGAAAATAACGGCTCCTGGCCGCCTCATTGGCAGTCAGAAGCCGTTGTTTCGTTAATCGAGGGTGACCTCGCCCGCCACGTCGGTCGCAAAGAAATTGGCGATGGCCTGGACATTCATTCCTTGACCCAGCCCCCACATCAGTTTGGTGATCGCGCTTTCCGAGGTCATATCATGGGCACTGATTGCGCCCTCCACCAAGGCCTGACGTCCGACCTCGTACTTGGTCAAGTCACTGCGTTCGTAGAGACACTGGCTGGTGGCGACGACTGGGATGCCCTGCTTGATCAGCTCACCAACTGCGGCGGCAATGTTGCGGCGGATGTAGGTCATCCCGCCGAGTCCATAGGCTTCGATGACGATACCATGACAGTCGTGTTTGGCCAGGGCCCGGAGCAGGCGGGGGTCGAAACCAGGGAAGAGCTTAAACAGGAAGACATTGGTGTCAATCTTGGTGTTCAGGACACATTGCTCATCGGTCCGTGGGCGCTTTGTTTTGATGGTAAAACCGTCGGAGGTCACTTCGGCCACGGGTGGAACGTTGACGCTCTCAAAGGCATCGAAGGCGGTTGTCCGCACCTTGACGCTCCGGCAGCCCCGCATAATCTTCCGGTTGAAGGCCAGGTAGATGTTTGGCTGGAGGCTGGCGGCCGCCTCAAAGGCCAGCTGGAGGTTATCAGGGGCGTCACTCAGGATGACGTTCATCGGTACCTGACTCCCGGTGAAGACGACCGGGATATTGATGTGCTGGAGCATGAAGGTCATCATTGAGGCGGTGTAGGCCATCGTGTCTGTTCCATGTGAAACAACGATCCCGTCGTAGTCGTTCCGGTTCCGGTAGATGGCCTCGGCGATAATCTTCCATTCCTCGGGCTGGATGTTGGAGGAATCCAGCTGGAGGATGTCCTTAACAGTGACGTCATAGGGGACACTGCCGAGGGCCTGAATGAGCTGCTCACCACTCTCACCGGGGACGAGGCCCTGGTCGGAAACCACTGAGGCAATCGTGCCCCCAGTGGAGAGCAATAGTATTTTCTTTTGTGCCATGTTAAATCACCCGTTTTTGGTAAATATTGTAAGTGGCGGGCCGCCGAAAGGCAAGATCTCACTGGTGCGAATTTTGCCCGACGTGTTGTCAAAGGAAACCACAGCACCTAAAATAAATGTAAACGATTCATTGCATGAAATAAGGAGTGATCAGGATGCCAATGGGAACGTATCAACAGTTTAAGGACGAACTAAAGAAGCTGGAAATTGACGACTATGACGTGGTTGACCACCCGGCGGCCCACACCACTGAGGAGGCTGACAAGTACATCGCTGGTCGTGAGGGAGTTCGGACCAAGACGATGTTTCTGAAGGGGAAGAAAAAGAAGTTCTACATGGTGATCATGGATGACAAGAAGCGGATGGACTTCCACGAGTTCCAGGACTTGACTGGGGCTAAGCGAGTCTCGATGGCGCGGCCCGAAGACCTGGCGGAACAGCTGGGCCTGGCGCCCGGGATTGTTTCCCCGTTTGGCCTTCTAAATAATACTGACCATAACGTCCAGGTCTACTTTGATAAGGACATCGTCGACGAGCCAATTCAGACCTTCCACCCGAACGAAAATACTCACACGATCTTCATCAAGACACCGGACCTCTTCAAGTTCCTGAAGGAAGAGGGATACGAGCCGGAAATCATTGATCTGTAAATAGAAACTCGCTCAGCCAAAATGACTGAGCGAGTTTTTTTATCTAATTAGTGATCGACATTGCTGCTGATGATGTCTTGATTGAGGGCGTTAATCTTGACCTCGGTGGTCTGGCTGCTGTCAACCACTTCGACCTCCCAGATCTGCTTGCCTTCGTCATTCTCCAGGGTCCACTTCTGACCCTGACCCTGCTTAGCTTCCTTTTCCGCCAGCTTGTTAGCGGTCTTTCGGCTGATGGTCTTCTTCAGGTCCAGGGCGGAGTTGCCGTCGTCCTTATCGAGTTTGTTGGAATGGCTCCAGGTGATCTTCCCGGTCTTGGCATTGATTGCTGCGGTGTGCTCCTGCTCCTTATCGAACCCGTCGATCTGGTATTGGTAGCGGTTGCCCTTCGGTTCCAGGGTGATCTCTGAGATTTTAGCGTTCTTGAACTCCTTTTGGAACTTCTTGACGGCCTGCTTTTGGCTGATCTTGATGTCCTGGGTCTTGGCTTGGGCAGCGTTAACCGTTGGACTCGTGGCCAGGCTGACCCCACCGATGGCACTGGTGGTCAGAACGGTCACGGCCATCAGACGCACGAGGCGGGACTTCAGTGAATGTTGTTTTGTCATGTATAAACCTCCTGTGAGTTGTTCGTGTTCTTTAATACTAATTATAGCAGAAATATAACGAATTTAATGCAATCGGGTGGTTAAGAATCATGTAAGAAAAGGATAAGGAATAACTAAATAATAAGGATTTCATGCTGCTTCGGTTTCTTAGAAATGAGCTTAATGGCGCTAGCCTCCGTTAGAAAAGTGATGGCACGCCGTGTTTTGGCCATCGCAATTCCTTTCCTTTTATTTTTTTCAATTATTTCATTATCTTTGATTCCTAGTGAAGACTGGTATGAAAAGAGCTTAGACTGAGCCAAGTAGTATAAAACTTGGCCAACCAACTTGGCGGAGATATGTTTGGGAAAAGTCGTTTGATTTTGTGTGACCCAATCCTGAATCATCCCCTGGGCATCATCCAGCTCATCCTTTAACTGACGCAGGGTGATTAGGTTTTCCTGCTGCTGGCTAACGAGAATAGCGAGCAAGGACTGGATAAACAATGTCAGGTCGGCGTAGTTGTCGGCATTATCAGCTTCGATAAAATCCCGATAATACTGCTGAACGTGTGCATGGAAGGCGGTTGCGACCGAGAAACCAGTAAAGCGATCAAACTTACTAGAAAGATAGGACGAGAGGAGGTAACGTCCCATTCGCCCGTTACCATCGAGGAAGGGGTGAGTATTCTCAAAGAAAAAGTGGGTAATCAGGGCTTTAAACAATGCAGGCATGTGATCGTCGTTCATGAATTCAATCAAGGCGGTTAACGCATGCTGAATTTTATCTTCACTGGCGGGTGGACGGTGGACGCCCTTGGTTGCTGAGCCAATGGTTAGGACCTCACCATTAGGCAGCCGGTCACGGAAGATTTCTCCATTAGGTAGGCGATCTGGGGTAATCTCGCCCTTTAGAAGGGTATCATAAATCTTTCGAAAATCCTGCAGAGTGTTGATCTGGATTGGCTTACCATATTGAGTCTGTTGGTATAGTTTGATCGTTGATCCCAGGCGGCGTTTCGATACGCTATTCTTCCGATTGGCATTGAGGTTGTTTTCCTGAATTACCGTTCCAATTTCGATCTTACTAGTCTTAACCCCCTCGATTTCATTGGTGTAAAAGATTTCTGATACTAATAGTGAGTTTAGAAACTGACTAATGGCGATAGAGGGCAGGTGGCTTGCGATCTCCTCAATATGTTTAGAGTTCATTCGAAATTGCTCGGCAAGGCTTAAAATCTCCGGAAGGGGGAGGAAAAAGATCGGGTATTTGCTTGTTTGCTGCTCACTTCGGTAACTCAGCAGGGGGAAGAGGGGCGCTTTTTGGACGGTATAGGCGTTTAAGCGATGCTGATACTCATTTTCGGTGATAACTTTAGGGTCATCATTGCTCTGAACGATATATTTAAACTTTGATAGGGAAAAATACTTCATCTCTATTCCTCCAATTCTTACTATTTACCAAGTATTATATCATTGCTCAGAATGCATATTCTTTGAAAACGCGATTTTAAGCCGATAGGTATCATGAAAGTAACGCTAAAATCGCTAAAACCGTATTTTGGGGTAAATAGATAGCATTAAAATGATATGAAAATTGCGAAAATCGAGATTTTGCGAAATATTTAAAGATAAAATCCCTGCAAAACACTATTTTCAGCATTTTGCGGGGATTAGTTATTCAACGGATTTATTAAATTTAATCATTATGGGCGCAGGCGGTTGAGCATCCGTGGGAACGGAATGTTCTCCCGGATGTGGTCCTGCAGGGTGATCCAAGACAGGAACCGTTCCAGTCCCATTCCGAAACCGGAGTGCGGTACGGAACCGTACTTGCGCAGGTCGTCGTACCAGCCGTAGTCTTCCTTATTCAGGCCGTTCTCTTCCAGCTTGTTGGTGATGTATTCGTAGTCGTAGGAACGTTCGGAACCACCGATGATCTCACCATAACCCTCTGGTGCCAGAAGGTCGGCACAGATGACTTCGCGGTCATCCTCGGGGTTGGTTGGCATGTAGAAGGCCTTGATTGCCCGTGGGTAGTTCATGATGAAGACCGGCTTGTTGAATTGGTCGGCCAGGTAGGCTTCCTCTGGCGAACCGAAGTCGTCACCGTACTTGGAATCGAAGCCGCCTTCCTGGAGCATCTCGATGGCCTTCTTGTAGGTGATCCGTGGGTATGGCAGTTCGGTGAATGGCTTCAGGCTCTCCACGGAACGACCAACCATTTCCAGCTCGGTGGCACAGTGGTCAATCAGGTCTTGGACCAGGTAAGCAACGTATTGTTCCTGAATCTTCAGGCTTTCGTCCTGGTGCATCCAGGCCATTTCTGGCTCGATCATCCAGAATTCGGTCATGTGCCGGCGGGTCTTGGACTTTTCGGCCCGGAAGGTAGGGCCCATCGTGTAAACCCGACCGAGGGCCATGGCCCCGGCTTCGGCATAGAGCTGACCAGATTGGGACAGGTAGGCGTCGTCATCGAAGTACTTCACGTCGAAGAGTTCCGTCGTCCCTTCCGGTGCACTGGCCGTCAGTTCAGGGGCGTCGAACTGGGTGAAACCGTGCTTATCAAAGAATTCCATCGTGGCCAGCTTGACCCGGCTGCGGATCCGCATGAGTGCCCACGGTTTGCGGGAACGCAGCCAGAGATGACGGTGGTCGAGCAGGAAGCCGATCCCGTGTTCCTTGTTCCCAATCGGGTAGTCCTCACTGGCGCCGACGACTTCGATGTCCTTGATGTGGATTTCGTAGCCAAACTTGGACCGCTTGTCCTCGGCAATCTCACCGGTGACGTAGAAGCTGGTTTCCTGGTGCAGGTCGTGCTTGGCCAGGTCGAAGGTTGCTTCATCGACGTCGGCCTTTCGAATGATTCCCTGGAAGAAGCCGGTACCGTCCCGCAGTTGCAGGAAGGCGATCTTACCACTGGACCGCTTGTCCGTCAGCCAGACACCGATCTTGACGGTTTCGCCAACATGTTTAGGTGATTCACTAATCGTAATTGTTTCCACTGTTGAATACTCTCCCAACCTAATTTATTTTTACAGAATTTGAATGTGTGCTGTTTCGCACTTCTTCAGCATCTCTGCTGGCCAAACACTGGCCTGCACTTCGCCGACGTGGGCCTTACCCAAGAGGAGCATGCAGAGCCGGGATTGACCGATTCCTCCACCAATTGTATATGGTAATTCGCCGTTGAGCAACATTTTATGGAACGGCAGCTTGGCCCGGTCTTCAGCGCCGGCCTTCTTCAGCTGTTCACGCATTGATTCTTCGCTGACCCGGATCCCCATGCTGGAGATTTCCAGCTTGCACTGGAGTGGCTCGTACCAGAAGATGATATCACCGTTGAGTTGCCAGTCATCGTAGTCGGGTGCCCGGCCATCGTGCGGCTTACCAGAGCGCTTGAGCTTGTCCCCGATCTTCATGATGAAGACGGCGCCCATCTCCTTGGCGATCTTGTCCTCACGCTCCATCGGCGTCAGGTCTGGCCAGCGGTCTTCCAGCTCCTGGGTGGTGATGAAGTGAATATCGTCAGGCAACTGGTAAACAGCGTCCGGGTAGAGCTCCCAGAGTTCGCGTTCGATCCGCTTGATAACCTTGAAGATCTGACGAACGGTGGCCTTCAGCGTGGTTTCGGTCCGTTCCTCCTTGGCGATGATCTTCTCCCAGTCCCACTGGTCAACGTAGATGGAGTGGAAGTTGTCGACGTCCTCGTCCTTGCGAATGGCGTTCATGTTGGTGTAGAGGCCTTCGTGCATGCCGAAGCCGTACTTCTTAAGGGCCATCCGCTTCCACTTAGCGAGGGAGTGAACGACCTCAATCGTCTCGCCAGGTAGTGACTGCATGGTGAAGGAAACCGGTTTTTCGACCCCGTTCAGGTTATCGTTGAGCCCGGTACCCTTCTCAACAAACATTGGGGCCGACATCCGCTGGAGGTGCAGCTCATGACCGAATTCATCCTGGAAGTTCTCACGGATAAAGCGGATGGCTGCTTCGGTATCACGGATTGACAGCTTGGGATCGTAGTTCTTTGGAATAATTAAACTCATAAATAACACTCCTTTAATCAGAATCGGTATTTAGGAGCGAATAAAAAAGCCCTTCGTCCCCATCAACTAAGGGACGAAAGGCTTTATTCCGCGGTACCACCCAAGTTGTCCGAGTGAAAACTCAGACCACTCTTTTCGAACACGAACATGTTCTACCGGCGAGGTAACGTACCGGGGACGACTGAGCCTACTCTGGTCGGGACCATTTAGGTCAGCGGCATTGCGAGAAAGTGTTTTTCAATCGTCCAGGGTCGGCCGGCTTCCCACTACCGCTGGCTCACTTGACGAATGCGGCGATTTACTCTTCTTTCTCATCGCTTTTAAAATCTTTAATGATATTCTAACCTGGTTTTTAGAAATTGCAAGAACTTTTTACAAATTATTTTATCTGGTTGCGCCCAGGTTAATCCTGGCCACCTGCCGTAGGATGACAAAGACGATCAAAGCCTCGATTGGCCAGGTGATGACCTCCTTGGGCAGCCGGATCGTCAGCAGGGCCATGAACGTCCGGCCGGTACTCGATGAGCTGAGACTCATCAGGTAGATCCACAGGGTCGTGAAGAGGACGTTGGTCACGAGAATCTGGAAGAACTCGTAGACCAGGGCCCGCTGCCAGGTGACCTTCTGATTGTAGAGGAACATCCCGGCGATCACCCCGGAGACGAAGGCCGACAGGGTGAAGCCCGGGAAGAAGAGGGTGCCCGAGCTCAGGATGGTGTTGGAGATCAGGTCATTGATAACCATCGCCAGGCCACCGATCCAGGGCCCCAGAAAGTAGCCGATTAAAGTGGTGGCGATGAAGCCGAGACCAACCTTGACGACGGCCGGGTCACCGACCGAGAGCTTGCCGAGGACCACCTGTAGGGCGATCAGCATGGAAGCCAGGGTCATCTGCCGGGTAGTGAAACGGGGACCAGAAAAAGATAGAATTGACATTGTCAAAACCTCCCTAAGATTATTTTGTTAGGGACGACATTGACGCATGTCCAATGTGGTGAATGCGGAAAACCCAAGCGGCCAGTACGGCCTCCTTTCGACGTTCACATTCCGTTCCGTCGAACAATGACTCGGGAGTTCCTACCCCAACTGTCGGTAGTATACGATATAGCCGGATATTATTCAAGCTTTCTGCTCATTTTCACAGTAAAATCAGAACAATATACGTATAAGTACTAAAGAAAGTTCATGATATCACAAAGAATTTTGCTTTTGGGACCGACTTTCGTATGATAGGAGCAGTAGCTTTTTGAAAGGAGGGGGCGGCATGCAGAAGCGGCAACTAAGTCTGATCGGGGCCTGCGTGGCAGCGGCACTGGCAATTGTCCTGCTGGCAGTCCTGATGATCCCAGGTCGGGGAGTCCACTACGTCTCGGCGGCGACCCTCCAACGCCACTTCTTTCTCCACAACGGTTGGTACTACGATGGTCGTGACTGGGCCTTTGTCCAGGGCGGCCATAAGGTAACCGGGGTCCGGCAGATCAACGGGGTTACCTACCGTTTCGGGCGGGACGGCAAACAGGTCCTGCCCTACAAGATTAGCTACCAATACCAACTCAGCACGGAGCAGGGGACCAACCAGCCGGCCACCCCGAAATATATCATCCTTCATGACGTCGGTAGTCGGGCCGATGGGCAGCAGGCGGCCAGCTATATGCAACGCACGGCCAACAGCAGTCAGGCCTATACGAACTTCGTGGTCGGCAACGGTGGGGTAGTCTACCAAATGAAACGTCCGGGGACAGTGGCTTGGGGCGCCGGCACGACCGCTAACCAAAATGCCCCCGTCCAGATTGAACTCGGACACGCCACCAATGCGGCCGCGTTCCGGGCGGACTACCAGTCCTATGTGGCCCTGACCCGCGATATGGCCGGCAAGTACAACATCCCGCTGACCCTGGATCAGGGAAGCACGGGAACTAGCGGGGTTAAGAGCCACCGCTGGGTTAGTCAGCACATCTGGGGAGACCATCAGGACCCCTATGAGTATCTCACCCGATATGGTGTCAGCAAGGCCGACCTGGCCAATGATCTGGTCGGAAAATAACAACAAACGAAAGACCGTTAGTGTTCATGTTTGAGCACTAACGGTCTTTACTATTATGGTGAACTTGTTTGGTTATTAATTAACCCTTGTGAGCAGCCAGGTAGTCCTTGGTGTAGGCGTCAACGGCCCGGAAGGCTTGAGCAACGTCATCTGGTTCAACGGCGAACGGCAGTCGGCTGATGGTGTCATTCTCGGAGCAGGCCGCCTTAGCAGCGGACAACAGCTCTTCATCGGAAGCATCGGCCAGGTGGAGGTCGTCAAGGGTGGTTGGCAGACCGAGGGACAGGATCAGTTTGAAGTATTTGTCGTAACGTTCTTGGCTAGCACCTTCGAGCATCAGCTGTGTCAGGGTCCCGTAAGCAACCTTTTGACCATGAGTAAGGTCGTGGGTTTCCTCCAGGGTGGTCAGGCCATCGTGAATGGCGTGGGCACCGGACAGGCCACCACTTTCAAAGCCTAGCCCACTCATCAGGGTGTTGGCTTCGATGATTTTCTCCAGAGCGCTGGTAACGACGTGCTTCTTGACGTCGGCCACGGCCAGGTGAGCGTACTTGAAGAGGGTGTCCTCACACTTCTGGGCGATCGCGTTCCCCACCAGGGTCTGCTTCTCGTTCAGCATTGTGTCGGCACCAGCTTGGGCCACTGCCTGGGCTTCAACGTTGGTGGCCAAGGCGTCGGCGATCCCGGCGATCAGCAGTCCGGCTGGGGCACCAGCGATGACCTGGCTGTCGACCAGGACCAGGTCAGGGTTGTGGGAGTAGAAACGGTAGTGGTCGAAGCTGCCGTCATCGGTGTAGATCACCGACAGACGAGAACACGGAGCGTCCGTTGAGGCCAGGGTTGGCATGATAACCACTGGCAGGTTCAGGTTGTCGGCGACCGCCTTGGCGGAGTCACTGGTCTTACCGCCACCGAGGCCGTAGATGACCGTGACCTGGTCCCTTTTCCCGATCTCACTGATCCGGTCGATCTCGTTGGTGGAGGATTCACCGTTGAACTTGACTAGGTCGACGTCGTAACCATTGTCCTTCAGGTAGTTCTCCAGCTTTTCACCGACGATCTTGTAGACACTATCGTCCGTCAGCAGCAGTGGTTTCTTGCCAAATCCCTTCAGGTATGGGTCGCTCTTCAACAGTACACCCTTACCTTGAACATATGATGATGGTGAAGCAAATTCTTTAATCATAGCAACGAACCTCCAATATGTATATTTTGTAAGCGATAACCTTACAACTTTGATTATACTATCGGAAACCGTTGCCGTTCAAGTCCTTTTAACTTATTTTCGCCAAATTATGTCAAATTTAATTTTTTCTATGCTGGCCGGCTGGTCTGGTTGGGTCAACGATACCGCCTGCTGGCCGATCGTGTCGAGGTGTTGGTCGATGGAGGGGAAGCCCAGGAGCTGGCTGAGCAACTGATTCCCCTGGCCGATGACGACTACCTTTGGGCCAGCGACCTGACGCGCCCCGGCGGCACTGATGTCACTTTCCGTTAGGATTACCTGAAGATTAGGGGTCGTAGCTAAGAGTTCCGTGGTCAATCGTTGACTATCCGCAAATGAGCGGCAGTGATAGCGGACCAGGTCCGGGGACAGGGGGTGGCCAAAGACTTGCTGGTAGGCGGCGAGGGTTTCCGTGGTGGTCACGCTCTCCTTGGCGGGACGGATGAAGAGACAGCCGATACGGTTGAGGTGGCGGTGCCTCAGTGTTTGAAAGAGCTCAGTCAGGGCGGCCTGCCGATCAATGTGAACCGAGCGGGCAGTGGGATCGGGGATGGTCTCACAGAAGACGATCGGGTGCTTTTTCCCGTACGGGGTGATCTCCTGGTAGGGAAGAGTGTGGGAGGTAATGATCAGGCTGTCGATGAGTCGGTGTTCAAGTTCGTCGAGACAGCGGCGTTCCTTGACGGGCGAGTAAGCCGTGGGCAGGATGGTGACTTCCTGATCGGTGGTTGCGGCCATGGTGATGGCATTCACCAGGCTCTGAAAGTAGGGGTGGTCGAGGAAGGGGACCATTACCCCGATCCGGTTACTACTATTGGTGCTGAGGATGCGCGCAATGCCATTGTAGTGGTAGTCGAGGTCTCGCATGGCCGCGGCGATCTTTTCACCAAGGGCCTGACTGACATAGCCGTGCTTGGTAATGTACTTGGAAACGGTCGAGGGGGCGCACCCCACTAGTTTGGCAATATCGTAGATGGTGGTCATATTTTATCCTCCAATCCGCTTGACAGGAAACTGGTTTCCTAAATTATTCTAATTCTCAGCAATTATTTATACAAACGAGGAGAGTGTGGATGAAGAACTTTATCTTTGATATTGATGGCACCCTGATCGATACCTTCAACATGTACATGCCAGCATTAATGGAAATCCTCAAGGACCACGGTTACCGGTTTGCTGACCCGGCACGGTTGAAAAAGAACTTATACGGGATTGCGGCCGTTGATGCCTTGCAGCAGTTGAATATTCCAGCAGGTGAGATTGCCGTGATCAATCGAGAATGGCTTACGCGGGCCTATCAGCGGTTTGACCAGGTAAGGCTTCTTGCTGGGATCCCGGTAGTCATCGAGCAGTTGGCTGCGCGGCCGGATACCAAATTGGCGATTGTAACTTCTAAGACGCGAGCCGAATACCAGCAATATTTTCAAGACCAGTACCAGTTTGCCAAGAACTTCACGGTGGTGGTGACGGCTGATGACACTGCTGCCCATAAGCCGGCTCCAGAACCGCTTCTGCTGGCAATGCATCGTTTGGCTGTCGATCCGGCAACCACGGTCTACATCGGTGACATGCCGACTGACATGCAGGCGGCCCACGCAGCCGGAATTTGCTTTGCCGGGGCCATGTATGGGGCCGTGCATCCCGAACAGCTGGCGCCGGCCGACCTACTGATGATCTGATCGATTCAATTGAATATCCGTGCAATACCGCCCGGTCATGATAGATCGCCGGGCGATACTTTATTTGCGGGGAGTTATAAAAAGTTATAAAATAATTGAGAAGTTATAAAAAGTTATAAAAGAGGTGGACCATTATGGGAAATCCATTTAATCCCAGCTTTGGGACGGTACCCAGCATCTTCCTGGATCGGAACTCACTATCCAAGCGGGTTGTGACCGAGTTGAATAATGAAAACTCGCCATTTCAGACATCGCTGATTTACGGACAGCGTGGCGCTGGAAAGACCACCCTGATGACCGACGTTGCTAACGAACTCGGTAAGGAGCCACACTGGCAGGTAGTCAACCTGGTTCTGGATGATGACCTACTTGAATCACTGCTGGCTCAGCTTCGCGAAAAGCTAGTAGACCTGAAGCTTTTCAAGGACCTAGATCTTAAGATTGCCTTCAAGGGGATTCAGGTTGATACCAAGATGGGGCGGCCGGCCGTGTCGGCCAACTTTCAGACCGCTTTCCATCAGCTACTTGAAAAGTTCACCCAGAAGAAAATCAGGATCCTAATCACCATTGATGAGGTCAAGGCCACGCCGCAATTGCGAAAGTTGATCTCATGCTATCAGATTATGCTTCGTGACAACCTGGGTGTGTCCCTACTGATGGCGGGACTACCGGATAATGTCTCGGAGATTCAAAACGATGATGTGCTGACCTTCCTGCTGCGAGCTAATCGGATCACCCTTAATCCCCTTGATGCCGAGAGTATCAAGACCAGCTATGCGCGAATCTTCCGTGACGCTGGCTACGAGATTGCGATGCCAACCCTGCTTTACATGACTAAGCAGACGTTGGGCTTTGCCTACGCCTTTCAACTTCTTGGTTACCTAGTCTGGCAGGCGGCTAAAAGTCGGACTACCAAGCGGGTCACGTTGGAGACGGTTAAGGAGATTCAAGACCAATACGTCAGTGCCCTGTTCCGTAACGTCTACCGTAAGGTTTACCATGAGATGTCAATGCGGGAACGCGAATTTGTCCAAGCGATGGTTAAGACGGGTCAATCCCAGGTAAAGGCCCAGCAGATCGGCCAACTCATGGGAAAGCAGCCGGGCTATGTCTCCGTTTACCGGCGTAAGTTGATTGACGATCAGATCATCACGCCGGCGGGCTATGGTTACGTTCGCTTCATGCTGCCTTACTTTGACCAGTACGTTGAGGAACAATTATTAATGGATCAATTCTAACCAAAAATCACCCCCGGATTAGCACAGCTGCCGATCCGGGGGTGATTTCATTCACTTATTAATTAAGACTCTGGGCAATTTTAGCGTTGACGGCTGCCTGTTCCTTATCGACCAAGGCGACTTTGCTCTCGATGACCTTGATGTCCATCCTGATCTCCCGGGTCAGGCCAGGTGTGTTGATCTTCGGCGCGAAGAAGGCCCTGAATTCGGCCAGCCGAGCTGACGTGTGGAAGACACCGGCCGTGACGGTGATGAAGGTAGCAAACTCCATATCACCACCGACCGTGTCGTTGAGCCACTGCCAGTCGTCGCGCAGCCAATCCCAGGCCGCCCGCTGACCGGCATCGTTGGCGAGAACACCCCGGTACCAAGCCCGCAGATCCTGTGGCTTGATAACGCTGGTATCCTTGTAAAGGGCAACGAGCCGCTTGATCAGTGCCGGGTCGGTCGTGTTCGGCAGGGCACCACGGATGTCCTGCTTGAAGCTGGCGTCAGCGGTGTCCTGGTAGGCCTTGATCAGCTGGTCGAAGAGGGCCGGGCTGCCGTAGTTTTGGACCTCGTTCTTGAGGACCAGTCCCCGGATATCAGCCGTCAGTTCGTTTAACCAATCTTTACTATCACTGAAGATCTGGTGGGCTGCGGCCATTGCGTCGGCATTGTGGGCATACAGGGCGGCGTTCAGGACGTATGGCCGGGTCAGCTGGTCGTCGTTGCTCTCGCCGGACTTAGGCAGCCAGCCGAGCCGGGCCACCTGTTGCTTGCTCAACTGGTCGAAGAATGCCCTGAGCTGCTTTTCTTCTGAACTATTCGGTTGAACAAACATCTTCAGGCTGTTGGCAATACGGTAGAGCTCGGCGTTGACGATAGCCGATGGACTGTTGGCAAAGCGTTTCAGAAGTGGAATCAGGTCGGCATAGGAAACCTGCTGCCCCTCGGCGAGTAGGCGGAGGTCCTGGAGTAACTGCCGCTGGCTGATTGGATCCAGCTGGTCGGCATGATCGAGGATATCTTGGAGCAGGGTGTCGTCGTACTTGATGATGAAGTGGGAGTTATTGCCGACGTTGAGCCGGAATGGCTGGCCGTTTTGCTGGCGCAGGGCCTGGTAGTCACCGAGGACGACTTCCCGGTCGCTCATAATCTGTGGAGCCGCGGCGTAGTTACTGTTCAACGGGACTTGCCAGATCCGGCCCTTGTCCTCACCGGCCCCGATGAAGAACTGCTGTTGGCGCAGGACTAGTTGGCCCTGGTCATTGACCGTGGCCGAGACAACTGGGTAGCCCGGTTGCTCCAGCCACGAGTTCATGATCTTACCGATATCCAGTCCAGATGCTTCGCCGAGGGCCTGCCAGAGGT
Organism: Limosilactobacillus pontis DSM 8475; assembly: GCF_001435345.1. Taxonomy (GTDB): domain Bacteria; phylum Bacillota; class Bacilli; order Lactobacillales; family Lactobacillaceae; genus Limosilactobacillus; species Limosilactobacillus pontis. The sequence continues at coordinate 15,524 of NZ_AZGO01000003.1, forward strand.
CGCTCCCCTTGGCATTGTGGTACTTGTGGGCGGCGAAGTAATTCTTCAGGCCCTTACGGAGAGCATCGTCGCCGAGCAGGGCCCGGACCATGACCAGCATCCGCGAACCCTTGGCATAGACGATGGCGCCGTCGAAGATTGAGTCGATCTCAGCCGGGTCGTTCACGTCCACGTGGACCGGTTGAACACCGTCTGTGGCGTCCCGCTGCAGGGCCATCGGTGCCTCAGAGGTCTGGAAGAGTTCCCAGATCTTCCAGTCGGGGTGGATAGCGTCGACGGAGACGTATTCCATCATGTTGGCGAAGCTCTCGTTGAGCCACAGGTCGTCCCACCAGTTCATCGTGACCAGGTCACCGAACCACTGGTGCGCCAGCTCGTGGGTGATGACGGTGGCGACTAGCTGTTTCATGTCCAGAGAGGTGTTGTCAGGGTCGAGCAGGAGGTAGGCTTCCCGGTAGGTGACCAGCCCCCAGTTCTCCATGGCTCCGGCTGAGAAGTCCGGCAGAGCCAACTGCCAGGAGTGTGGTAGCGGGTATGGCGTCTGATAGAAGTCTTCATAGAACTCGATGGCACGCTTAGCGATGTCGAGGGCGAAGTCGAGCTCCTTGGGCTGGTGAGCCTTGGTAGAGAAGACCCCGACCTTGACGCCGGACTTGGTCTCTGTCATCTTGTTCTGCAACTCTCCGAAGGCAAAGGCCACCAGGTAGGTCGACATCCGAACGGTTTCCTGGAAGTAGTGGACACCATCGGTCACGTGGTCCTCGGGCATGTTGGCGATGACGGTCTCACCGGGGTGTTCATCATATTTGATAGCCAGGGAGAAGGTCGCCTTGGCGGCCGGCTCGTCGACAGACGGAAAGGCCTGACGGGCCGCGGTGGTCTCGAACTGGGTACCGATGATCTGCTTCTGTTCACCGTTGACCTGGTAGTAGGACGGGTAGATCCCCATCATGGTGTCGGTCAGTGGGGCAGTGTAGTCGATCTTGATTGTGACATCACCAGCACTTGGCAGGGTGATCTCCACAGTCTCCGCATCGTCCTTGACGGTGTAAGGAAGCGGCTGGTTATCAGCTGAGATGGTGGTGAAGTGCAGGTACTTTTGGTTAAGCTGAATGACGGGTTGACTAGCGTGACCGGTGATGGTTGTGGTTCCCGAGATCAGCTTCTTGCCCCGGTCGATGTCGAGGTAGAGGTCGTAGTGGTTCGGTTGGAACGTGTCCAACAATCGTTTGTTTTCTGTCATTAAAATATTCACTTCTTATTGTTAGGATAGTTTAATTATACGGCGAAACTGGGGCGGGGCAAAGAAATTACGATTTGGCGGGCCGGCGTGTTGTAAAATGGGAGCATTGATAATTATTTGAAAGGAAGTGGGAACGGATGTCAATCAGTCAAATCTTTACCCAGGTGGTCGTGATCTTCTTACTAATGCTTCTTGGGGTGGTCATCCGAAAGCTGGGTTTCCTGCATTCCCAGTCGATTAATGACCTGACAAATATCATTCTTTATTTTTTGTCGCCAATCGTGATCATCAAGGCATTTGAACAGCCATTTTCGCGGGCCCGTTTTAACCAGTTCCTGGTCCTGGTGGTGGCGGTTTTCTTAACCTACTTCGTCTCGATCCTGCTCGCCAGTTTACTCTTTCGCCGGGTCCGCGACCAGAACATCCGGCGAATCGCGATCTACGGGAGTATTCTAACAATGGCTTCATGGGGATCCCCCTGGCTCAGGGGCTCTTCGGCAGTATCGGGGTCTTCTATGCCGTGGCCTCGATGATCGGATTTAACGTGATGTCGTGGACCCAGGGGATTGGGATCTTCCAGGACCGGACCCAACGGCGCTTCGGTGAGCAATTCAAGAAGATCATCTTAAACCCCAATATTATTGCCATCATCGTTGGCTTAATTATGTTTGTTACTTCATATCATTTGCCTAAACTACTATCCTCGTTTATTGACTACACCAGTCCAGCTTTCACCCCAATGGCAATGATTGTCATTGGCTGTAACCTGGCTAACCTGAGCCTCAAGGATGTCAAGCTACCTGGTTCACTGTGGGTCAGCCTGGTTGTCCGGAACCTGGTCTTCCCGATTCTGGGCGCCCTCATCCTGTTGGCAATGGGGGTTAGCGGGGTGCCAATGGTGACAACCGTGATTCTCAGTGCCTGCCCGGTGGCCGGGCTGGTGGTCCTCTTTACCCTACAGGCGGGTGGGTATGCTAAGCCGGCCACGATCCTGATGAGCATTTCGACCATTCTGAGTCTAGTGACGATCCCGATTGTCTACGGGATCGTCAGTCTGTGGTGATTGCCCGGGCGATTCAGTATATCCAAAATATCCTTAGATTTTATCGAGATGTACGCAGTTTTCCCCTTTAATTCATAGATTTGACTCAACTTTTCGACCATCGAGGTTGTTAGTCGTAGGTCGTTTAAGGTTTTGTAATTAAAAGTTTTCAGTGCAATCATCTCCTTATCGGTGCAATTTTAGCATTTTTTGCACCGATAAAAAACCGAATCGGTGCAAAAGAAAAGTTATCGGTGCAAAATTAGCTGATTTTGCACCGGTAACTGATTTAAAGCACTGATTTACTTGGCTTTGAAGTAATGGATTTCTGACAGGTAGTCACCCTTATCCGTCGGGTCGGATAACAGGCCGACATTCATCAGCTCGTCACCGCCATAAGTCGTCTTGGTAGTGTCATCCTGGTAGTTCTTGCTTGGATCGAGGGCCACCATCTTGGTGTTGTAGATCTCGAACCGGTTGGTGTGGTGGGTCCGGAAGGTGAAGAGCAGGGCCTCGGACTTGTCGGGGCTAACGAACTCCCAGGCCACCTTGCTGCCACCCTCAAACGGGCTCTCTAGCCGGTAGAAGTCGCCGTACTGAATCAGGTGGCGATGAGCCTTGTAGAACTTGATCTGTTGCTTGACCAGTTTCTTTTCATCAGCGGTCAGGTCGGCCAGGTCGAGCTCGTAACCGAAGACGCCGCTCATCGCTACAGCACCCCGGGTTTCAAAGCTGATGTCCCGCCCGGTCTGCTGATTTGGTGAGACGGAGACGTGGGCGGTCATTGCCGAGGTCGGGTAGACCAGGGAGGTCCCGTACTGGATCTTCATCCGGTCGGCCGCGTCAGTATCATCGGACTGCCAGCTCTGTGGCATGTAGTAGAGAATTCCGGCATCAAACCGGCCGCCACCACCGGAGCAGCCCTCAAAGAGGATCTGTGGGTAGCGCTTGGTTAGCCGATCGAGGAGGTCGTAGAGACCGAGGACGTAGCGGTGGCCGATCTCACCCTCGTGTTCCGGCGTGGTGGCGACGGAGAAGACCTCGGTCAGGTTCCGGTTGAAGTCCCACTTGATATAGTCGATGTCGACCTTGTCCAGGACCTGGCACATCTGGTCAAAGATGTTGTCGACGATTTCCTTGCGGCTGAAGTCGAGGACGAGCTGGTTGCGAGAGAGGGTCATCCCCCGGCCTGGTTCGTGAATTGCCCAGTCGGGGTGCTTCTTATAGAGCTCGGAGTCCATGGAGATCATCTCGGGCTCGAACCAGAGGCCAAACTTCATCCCGGCGGCGTGAGTCTGATCTGCAACCTGCTTGAGGTTGACCTTCTTGCTGTTGACGAACCAATCACCCAGCGAAGAGTTGTCGTCGTTCCGGTGACCAAACCAACCATCGTCAAGGACGAACATCTCGATCCCCAGCGGTTTAGCTTCCTTGACGACCTCGTCGAGCTTCTTGTCGTCGAAGTCGAAGAAGGTGGCCTCCCAGTTGTTAATGACGATTGGCCGGTCAGCGTACTGGTACTTGCCGCGGGCCACCCGGTTGGTCAGCAGGTGATGGAAGGCCTGGGACATCCCGTTGAGGCCCTTGGTGGAGAAGACGGTGATCGCCTCGGGGGTCTGGAATTTCTCCCCGGCCTCCAGGCGCCAGGAGAAGTTGAATTCGTTGATCCCGGCGAGTAGGCGAATCTGGTCGATCTGGTCCTTCTCAATTTGGAACTGGTGGTTGCCAGAGTAGACCAGCAGGACACCGAGTGCGTTGCCCTGGAACTCGTCGGTGGACTTGTCGACAATGGCGGCGAACGGATTCATGTGGTGGGAGCTGGAGTTACGCCGGCTGGACAGCTCGAAGATCCCCTGGTCGAGGCTGGTCCGCCGCATCTGCCGTTCGTGGGCGTACTGGCCGGGCAGGTAGACGAGGTCGTAGTCTTGGTCGTTCTTCGGCAGGTCGAGCTGGATGGAGGCGACCTTCTCGATGTCAATTGGGTAGTCACTCGTGTTGACGACGCGGACGTTGCGGGTGATGACGGGGTAGTCCCGGTAGATCGTGTAGGACATATCACCAGGGCGACGTCGAGTACCGTGTCCTTCAGCGTGACCTCCAGGGTTTCGGCCTCGTCGTCGGCCTTGACATAGGAAGCTGGCAGGCCAGCCAGGGCCGGCTTGCCGGCAATGATCTTGTAGGAATCATAGCGGAAGTCGGTCAGCCGCGCCCCGTCCTTGCTACGGATAGTGATGGCCGGGACCCGATAGTCCCCGGTGTTGTTGCCGGAATATTCCTGGAGGAGGTCATCCTTGGAGTAGGTCCGGTCCATTGACTTGGGTAAGTTGCCGGAGAAGCCCCGGTCGACCCGCGGGTAGTAGCGTTCGCCGTGGTATTCCCGGATGGCGGGACCGTAGTAGAGGTGGCTGAGCAGGCCGCCCTCCTCGATGGCGAAGAGGTAGGAGACCTGCTTATTCTTCAGGTGGAAGACTTTGGTTTTTTCATCGAAATTAATCATTGCACGAATGGCTCCCTTCTTTGTTCAGCTCAAATTATAAAGCGGTTTCATCTAGGACCGTAGATTTTATCGGGTAAAGTGGTCAGATAAGATTGAACGTACGGACTATGGTATCGGGATACTAAACGTTTACTATTTTCTGCTATAATCGAGAAAAAAGGAGGGATTAACAATGGCAAGCATCCGACAGATCGCCCGGCTGACCGGGTATTCTCTGGCCACGGTATCCCGGGTTCTCAACCACGATGACCGCCTGGCGGTGAAGGCCACGACCCGGGAGAAGATCATTCAGACGGCCGCCGCCTTGCACTATGAGACCCATGAGCATCATGGCGAGCGGGTCCGGGCGATGAACCTGCAGCGTAGCCGGATCCTGGTGCTCCTGACGCACCAGGACAGCGGGCCAACGTCCTATTTCACCGAGATCAACCGGGGGATCAAGATGGCGGCCCAGGAGCACGGCCTGCCGATCAGTGCCTGGCTGATGTTTCCCCAGCCGGACTTTGACTACCGTCGGGCCGCAGACTACCACGCGCTAATCCTCGTCGGCACCTTCAGTCAGCACTTTCTGACCCGGCTCTACCATTACAATCAGAACCTGATAATCATTGACGACTACCGCTACTCGGACCGCTACGACCTGGTGCGCAACAACTACGAGGCGGTGATGCACCAGGCACTTGATCAGCTCTATCGGCAGGGGCACCGTCATATCTTCTTCATCGGTGGAGCGATCAACCCGGTGGCGGCACGGGGGAGTGAACAGACCGGGATCGCCGACATCCGGACCCGGGTGTATGAGAACTGGATGCAGGTCCACCACCTAACCGCCCATACCTACGTGACGCGGTGGATCGAAGCGGACGGGCACCACGCGATGACCGCCATTCTTGACCGGCGGCTGCCAATCGATGCCCTGGTGATCGCCAGCGACCGGTTGGCGGTCGGGGTGTATCAGGCCCTGCACGAGCGCGGGGTGTCGGTGCCGGACAACCTGGCTGTGGTCAGCTTTGACGATTCTGCCCAGGCTGCCCAGCTGACCCCACCACTGTCGTCCATCCGCCCGCACAGCTACGAGATGGGCCGGGCCGCTGTTCGTCTGGCGATCGAGCGCTTGATCGACCGCCGGACTGTGGCGGAGCAGGTGATCCTGCCGTCCCGCCTCGTGGAGCGGGCCAGCAGCGCGCCGCAGTCAAAGTGAGGCTATTCAGTGAGTGATCATTGACGTTTGTTATAATGGATCCGACCTTTAATAAGTGATATCATATGAGTATCAATAAGATACCGATGTGAAAGAGGAGGCGTTAGCATGGCAACGATTAAACCAAAAGCTAAAACTAGTTCGACCATTCGTCTCGACCCAGAATTGCGTAAAGAACTTTCAGAAGGATTAGCTAATGTTGGTATGACCGTCAACGGCTATTTCACGATGGCTGCTAAACAATTCATTATTCAGGGGAAAGTACCATTTGAAATCAAGAATGTGCCCAAGGTCGAGCACGTAACCTTTAATGATGAAACCCGAAAAGCAATTGTTCGTGCGTATGCCGAAGAAGAGGGAATTATTTCAGATACCGCGAAGACCTTTGATGATGCCGATGATGCAATGAAGGAACTTTTCAATGATAAATAATAATTGGAGGGTTTGCTTTGACCGGCAATTCCAGCTTGACGTTAACAAATGGAAAAATCAGGTTGACGATTTACAGGGTGAATTACGAGATATTGATGACTATATTATAGAATATGGGGAAATCCCAAGCGAATATGATCCACACGAACTAGTGGATCCAACTCTCCCGTATACTGGTACGATGGATTTCCATCTTTTCGACAGTAAAGTTGATTTGCTGGTAATCTATACCGAAATCAATAAACACCGTGTTTTTCGCTTTATGCGCCTTGGTAGTCATAACGAACTTTTTCATTGATAGCTTTAGAAACTATTTGTGGGGAACCGATTCCGTAGTAGAAAATGATCTAATTGGTACCATAATATGACAAACAAAAAAGCCTTAGAATTATCGTTAACCGGTAGTCCTAAGGCTTTTGCAATTATTTTGAAATTTCCGACAGCAGTTTAGGATCGATCTTCATCCGGCCGTGGTAGTACTTGCGGTCGTGGTTGCTGATCGGCCGGACCACCTTGGCGGGGACCCCAACCGCGACCACGTTGGCCGGCAGGTCCTTGGTGACGACCGCCCCGGCGCCGACCACGGTGTTGTCACCGATCGTGACGCCCGGCACGACGGTCACGTTGGCACCCAGCCAGCAGTTCTTGCCGATGTGGATCGGCAGGTTGTACTGGTAACCGCGCTGGCGCAGCTCCGGCAGGACCGGGTGGCCGGCCGAGGCCAGGGTGACGTTGGGCCCGATCATCGTGTGGTCGCCGATGTAGATGTAGGTGTCGTCGACCGCGGTCAGGTTAAAATTGGCGTAGACATAGTCGCCGAGCATAACGTGCTGGCCGCCAAAGTTGGCACGGAAGGGTGGTTCAAGGTAGCAGCCCTTGCCGACCCTGCCGAGCATCTCTTTCAACAGGCGCTGACGCTTGTCGTCCTCGGTTGGCAGGGTCCGGTTGTACTCGTACATCTTCAGCTGAGCCTGCTTTTGGACCTTGAGGATGGCCGGGTCCTCTGGATTATAGATCTGTTGGTCATGAAGTCCCATGATAAATACCCCATTTCGTTATTATTTAGGTATCATTGTAAACGATTTCTTCGGGGGCGCTGTCAAGGGACGGCAATAAAAATGGTGGCCAGGAATTCCTGACCACCGCTTTTAGTTAGACGTTCTTAACAGCATCCGCAATCGGTGTTTCGCCACTGCGCATCATGATAACCTTGCCGATGGTGTTGTCGGCGTCAAGCACGTCGGCCAATACCTGGGCGACGTCCGGAATCGGGTTGGTGGTGTCGTTACCCGAACCGAAGCTAACCTTGCCGATGCCGGCCGCCTCGGTCAGGGATGCCGGCTGGACGATCGTGTAGCCCAAGTTGGTACTCTTGATCAGGTAGTTGTCGGCGAAGAACTTGGCGATGTTGTAGTCGGTGATCGCTGCTAGAGCCGGGTATTCAGCCCACTTTTCCGGCTGGAGGGCGTACATCGAGCTCAGCATGATGTAGCGCTTGATCCCGGCCCGTTCAGCGGCCTGCATGGTCTTGACCGCGCCCATGGCATCGGTCTGGAGGAGGTCCTTACCCCGGGAGCCGGCGACGAAGTAAACCGCGTCGCAACCCGCCATCAGGCTGGCAAGCTTGGCGACGTCACCGTGCAGGTCGAGGGCAACGGGGGTGACCCCGTTCAGCTGGACGATCTTCTCAGGGTGGCGAGATCCGGCCACGACCTCGTTACCCGCGGCAATCAGGTCCTTGATTAGTTCGGTGGCCACACGTCCGGAGCCACCGGCGATGAATACTTTACTCATAAAAATTCCTCCTTAGTTTAATCCTTAATGGTTAGAATTGAATTCTCCGGTGCCCGAGCGGAGCGGAAGTCGTTGATCCTCTTGGCCGGATCGCGGTAGCCAAGGGCGATTCCCATCACCAGTTGGGTATTGGCGGGGATGCCCATGATCTCCCGCACCGCGTCAGGGTAGCGGACGATCTCGTAGGCCGGCATGGAGTCGATTCGCTGGTCGGCTGCCGCCAGCATCAGGGTCTGACCAAACGCGCCGAGATCATAGATGGACCACCCCGTTGCACCCTTGGGCAGGGTGAGGTAGACCAGAGCCGCAGCGTCATAAAGCCGGGTCTGTGAATCGGTCATCTGCTGGATATCGGTTCCCAGGTATTGCTGGAGGGCAGTGCTCCAGTCGGCCATGTTTTCCTGTGCCTGCTGATTCCACTGCGTCCGGTGGGCGACGGGCAGATCACTGTTGCCCTTGACTCCCTGCTGGGTGGCGGCCAGGTGGTGGGCTTTAATCTTCTTCAGGCTATCGCCGGTCGCAACATAGACCTTCCAAGGCTGTGAGTTGGCCCAGGATGGGGTTCGTGCGGCGGTTCTTATCAGGTCCCGCAAAGTGGCCGCATCGATCTGCCGGTTGGTAAAGTAGCGGACCGATTGACGATAGTTGACAGCTTGCTTGAATTCCATGGTGAATTCCTCCCTCAGGTGATTTCATTTCCATTCTAGCTTACAAATGATAAGTAGGAAAAAAACACTTTGGCCGACGGTGAAGCGTAAAGTGAGTTATGATTGATAGTGTAATAGTCATGCCTACGTATTTTTATCAAGGAAGGGATATTCAATGACGGAAGAACGCCATCTAACAAGTAAAATGGTTGAAAAATACCAGGAAGAATTTCACACGCGCCGGGACGCTGACGTGATTGCCCGGGCCGTCCAGAAGAACGGGATCAAGAACGCCAGCGAGGATCCGGCGGCCAGCCAACGCCTCCACCGGGCCTTCTCCTACGAGATCAAGACCGGGAAGCCGTCCAACCAGCGTCACAGTGGCCGTTGCTGGTCATTTGCGACCCTGAACACGCTCCGTCACAAGTTCGCCACGAAGTACAACTTCAAGGACTTCGAGCTCTCCCAGAACTACCTCTTCTTCTGGGACCGGATCGAGCGGGCCAACATGTACTTCCAAAAGATCATCGCAACGGCCAAGAAGCCGCTTCATGACCGGACCGTCGACTTCTACCTCAGCTTTGCCTTAAATGACGGTGGTCAGTGGGCCAACGCTGCCTCGATCATCGAGAAGTACGGGGTCGTTCCGGAGTATGTGATGCCGGATACCCACAACACCAGGGACACCAGCGATGTGGCCGAGGTCATGAACTACCTGATGCGTAAGGATGCCCTCGAGTTGCGGCGGATGGTCAATGACGGTGCAGACAAGGCCGAGCTGGCCAAGGCCCAGGAGCGGATGATGGCCGATGTCTACAAGGTGGCCGCCTACTCCTTTGGTGAACCACCGACGAAGTTTGACCTGGAATACCGGGATGACGACAAGAAGTTCCACCAGGTGTTGGGCCTGACCCCGCTTAAGTTCTATCGGGAATACTTTGATACTAACCTGAATGACTACGTGGTGGTCACCAACGCCCCTGATCACGAGTACAACAAGGTCTATGCGATGCCGACCCAGGACAGCGTGGCCAATGGGATCCCGATCAAGTTTGTCAACGTGCCATTCAAGTACCTGCAGGAGGCTGCCATGAAGCAGCTGAAGGCCGGTGAGACTGTCTGGGTTGGTAACGACGTCCTCCAGCAGATGGACCGCAAGCGGGGCCTGATGGACGCCAAGCTCTTCCGGCGGGCCGAGTTGCTCGACGTCGACTTTGTGATGGACAAGAAAGACCGGCTGGAATCCAAGCAGGCAATGGTTTCCCACGCCATGACCTTGACCGGCTTCGACCTGGCCAAGGGCGAACCAACCCGGTGGAAGATCGAAAATAGCTGGGGCAAGGATAACGGGGCTAACGGTTACTTTGTCATGACCCAGGATTGGTTCAAGGAATACACCTACGAGGCGGTCATCAACAAGAAGTATCTCGATGACGACCTTAAGAAGCTAGCTGCGTCACCAGCAGTTGACCTGACGGCCTGGGACTCATTACAATAAGCGTGACGAAGGCGGTGCAGGGGACCTCTCCGGCATGGCCTTTATTTATTTGAAGGAGGAATCGTAATGGCAGAAGAAAAAGTTATCAATGACTACTTCTATGACGAAGCGGCTTACGATTACCATGATGGTGGTTATGTCCCACTGGAGGAACCGCAGACCCCTCAGCAGCCCCTGAACATCCCGGGCCTGCTGAAGCCGGATAAGGAGACGGCCACGGACATATACTACACGATCGTGGCGCAGACGGGGGAGGTCCAGCTCCTGCCAGGTAAGAAGACGAAGACCTGGGGCTACAATGGTCCGTTATTGGGCAAGACGGTGGTCTTCAAACGCGGGAAGACCATCCACGTTCACCTGGTCAACCACCTGCCCGAGGTGACGACCTTCCACTGGCACGGTCTCGCCATCCCCGGTCCGATCGAGGACGGGGGGTGTCACGCCCCAGTATATCCTGGTGAGAGTCGGGACGTCACCTTCAAGATCGACCAGCCAGCCGCCTTTGTCTGGCTCCACGCCCACCCGTGTCCGTCAACGGCGGAGCAGGTTTGGCATGGCCTGGCCGGGGGTGCCATCGTCCAGGACGACCATGAGGCCAGCCTGCCTCTGCCGCGTAACTACGGGGTCGATGATATTCCGATCATCCTCCAGGACCGGCGCTTCCACGAGGATAACCAGTGGGACTACCGGACCGACTATGATCCAGACGGGGTCGCGGGCCCGACACCGATGATCAACGGGACGATTAATCCCTACTTCGACGTCACCACCCAGAAGGTCCGGCTCCGTTTCCTCGACGGGGCCAACCGGCGTGAGTTCCGCCTCCACTTCAGCGACGACCTGGAGTTTACCCAGATCGCCGGTGACCTGAGTCTCCTGCCGCATCCGGTCAAGATGACGAAGCTGTTGATTACCTGTGCCGAGCGCCAGGAGATCATCGTTGACTTCGGCAAGTACAAGCCGGGTGATGTGGTTACTCTTTACTCCGACGATGTCCCGTTGGTTCGCTTCCGGATCCACGAGTTCAAGCCGGACCACACCGAAATTCCACAAGATCTTTTTGAAACCCCAGACCCGGCGGCCGATCCTGACCTGCCTGTCCACCATGTCACCCTGGATGGGATGGATGAGTCCGTGGCAATGAACGGCAAGAAGTTCAAGATGGACCGGATCGACTACAAGATGCCCCTGCACAAGGTTCAGATCTGGGACATCGAGAACACCAACCCGGCGCCCGGAATGATCCATCCTTACCACATGCACGGTACCGCCTTTGAGGTGATCTCCCGTGATGGTCACGCCCCATATCCGAACGAGCTTGGGCTGAAGGATACCGTGGCGGTCAACCCGGGTGAACACGTCCGGATCAAGGTCTGGTTCAACGTGGCCGGGGTCTTCATGTATCACTGCCACATCATCGAGCACGAGGACGGCGGAATGATGGCCCAATTGCAGGTTGTTGACCCGGCCGATCCCGACAAGCAGTACCACCTGATGAACCACATGACGCTGATGAAGGCCTTCGCTGAGGAACGGCACGTGCCGATGGACCAGCTCTGGCTCGGTGGGATGGAATCCTACAAGAAGATGGGGATGGAGATGTAGTTCATTTCTTGAGTGACTGGTAGCCACCCATGGTATACCGGTTGAGAAGGTGAACCTGGTAAAGCCATTCCGCATTCTTAGCTGACAAAAAATCACGACACTTTCTGAGATCTGTTGAGGAGTAGACAACTTTAATGGTTGTGTACTTCTCTTTTTTATGGCTTACATTACCCTAGGGTTACAAAGTTAACGACACGGTGTCTATGAATAAACACGTTGTTTGGGAGGTAAGCTAATTGACTAAAATTCAGGAAGCACAACGGATGTTACGAACAGCGGATGCAGTGCTGATCAGTGCCAGCAATGGGCTTTCCATCAGTGAGGGCTATAACATTTTTGCTAACAATGCTGCTTTTCAGCGTTACTTTGGTAAGTTTACCCAGCAGTATGGGATTACCAGTATCCTGCAGGGCGCCCAGGCCCTCCTGCCAGCGCCGGCTCACCGTGAATTTATCCACCAGCTGCATAAATATATGATTACGATGGCAGTCCGCAGTTCCAGCAGTTGAAACAGCTAGTTGCGGGGGAAGATTACTTTGTGGTTACGTCTAATGCTGATCAGCACTTTCAACAAAATGGCTTTGACCCCCACCGGATTTGGGAAGTAGAGGGTGACTTCTTTGACTTGAAGATGCGTAGTCCCGAGTGGGAAGCCCAACAGCGCGCCTGTCAAGACTTCCTTCAGCAGTATGCGGATCGCCGGCTTGTTCAGTTAGAACTGGGAATTGGCGCCGCTAATCAATTAATCAAGGCACCGCTGATGCAGATGGTAGCAGTCCACCCCAAGTGGCGCTACATTACGTTGAACCTTCCGGATGAAATCAACGTTTTGCCAGTAATTCAGTCCCAGGCGATTGAATTGCCAGGCGATCTCAAGCAGACATTGGCACAGTTAGTAAAGGAGAACTAAAATGACGCAATCATTATATGAGCAGCTAGTTATGCAGACGCAGATGAATTACTCACAATATTACGGTGTATACGCGAGTGGCAAGACGCCATTTAAGCTGACTGAGCGCCAGCCCTTACCGTATGACCAGCAGATTAAGGTCTTTGCTGAAAAGGTGAAGGAAGCCGACCACATCATTGTGGGTGGGGCCTCCGGATTGTCCGCCGCTGGTGGTGATGATTTTTACTATGCGGCAACCCCGTCCTACCAGCAGGCCTTTAAGCGTTTCTATGAAAAGTATCATTTCACCGGCGCCTTTGCCGGGATGCGGCATCGCTGGAGTAGCCGGGGAGAATTCTGGGGTTACCTGGCGACCTTCCTGCACACCACTCTCCATGCCCCAATTCGGGAGCCCTACAAGGACCTTCAGGCGATTCTCCGGGATAAGGACTACTTTATTCTGACCACCAATCAGGATACTCAAGCAATTAAGGCATTCCTAGAAGAAAAGGTTGCCCAGATTCAGGGTGATCATCGTTTCTTCCAGTGCAGTCAGCAGTGTACGGATGACGTCTGGGATGCTACTGAAAAGATTGATGAGATGTATGACTACCTTGAAGAGCATGACACAACAACTATCCCAGATGCGATGATTCCCCGCTGCCCGCATTGCGGTGCAGAGGCTTTCCCGTGGGTCCGTGGCTATGGTAATTTCCTGGAAGGGAGCCGGTACCAAGAGCAGTACCAGAAAATCTCTGACGACCTTGAACACCATCTTCATGACCAACATCTCTTATTCCTTGAGCTCGGCGTTGGTCAGATGACGCCAATGTTTATTCAGGAGCCATTCTGGGCCCTCACCAACAACCTTCCCGGGGCTTACGACGTGATGGTTAACCGGGACTATCAGTTTCTCCCACAACAAATTGAGGATAAGGGAGTTGCAATCAAGGGCGATATTGCAAAGGTCTTAAAGGATGTACGCCAACAATTGAATTAGTACTTTAAAGCGGAGTGACCACGTGGCCAGTCCGCTTTTGTCATTCACTTACCTTGTAATCGTCTCTTTTATTATTAAGATTAAATAACAAGGTTAAGTTAACTATAAGACAACGTTTGAAAGATTGTTATCCTGATGAAGCCTGCTAGAATTAAAGATAAGCAATATCACTAGTCAAGGATGAAGGGAGGATCGTTATCCGCAGTTGTCAGTTACTAAGCATTTAACGATAGAAAGGCTGATGCGCATGGTTAGCGATAAGCACGGATTAAAAGACCGCGTGGCCGGAACCTTCAGGGAACTGAAGGGTAAGGCGACGAACGACAAGACAGAGGAAATGGTCGGCAAACTTCGTAAGGCCAAGGGCAAGATCAAGGACAAGGCCCGGGACCTGAAGGACGACCTGGACAAGAAGGAAAAGGAGGCTTAGTACTATGCATTGGTTATGGGTATTAATCGTTGGTGGGATTATCGGTTTAATCGCCGGTGCCATTACCCACCGGGGCGGCTCCATGGGCGTTATTAGCAACGTGATTGCCGGTTTAGTCGGTTCATCAGTTGGTGAGGCAATTTTAGGATCCTGGGGCCCGCAAGTTGCCGGAATGGCGATTGTGCCATCGGCAATCGGGGCCGTAATCCTGGTACTGATCGTTTCGATGATCTTCGGGATTCGTCGGACCTGAACAGAATCAGTAAAAAATAACACCAGAAGGCAGCAACGCTTTCTGGTGTTATTTTGCTTGGTTATATTGTTTGATCTGTTGGACGACGTCGGCGAGGGTGATTGCTTGCATTCGCTTATAGGCCGCTACCTGGATCTCCTGGTAGAAGCCACCGAGGACCGGCTGGATCGCTCCGCCAACCGGGCACTGAAGATTGGTAGCCGGGTCGACGTGGAGGAGGTCGTGGTCCATCTGAAGGGCCCGGTAGATGTCCAGCAGGGTAATCGTCTTCGCTGCCTTGGCCAGAGTTGGCTGGGCCCGGCCAGCCTGAGTAACCAGTAGACCGGCCTGACGGAGGTCGGCCATCAGCTTCCGGACAGCGCTGGGGTTGGCCTCAATACTATTAGCAATCGCCTTGCTTGACCGGTCCCCGTCGTGATAGACGACCAGGTAGGCTAGCAGGTGAATGGCATCACTGAATTTGTAGGAATATCTCATAATGCCTTTATTTTAGTCATTTCCCTAGGGTGATACAAGCGTATTTTATCCATCTGGTGTTGGTTTCACGTGGAACAAACGCTTGACCAACACTAAAGTCGAAAAATACCACCCGATAAATCTGCAGATTTATCGGGTGGTATTTACTTACTTTCTGACGATCTCCTGGCACCAGTGGTGGAGGTGTTGCTTGGTGATGACGCAAAGGCCGTCGTCACCGGTCTGCTTCATCGCGTCAGTGCACATGATCGCGACACCGGGAGTCTTAGCGGCCTTCTCCTCGCCCCAGTAGTTAAGGTAGCGGAGGGCAGCGTAGAGATTTTCACCTTCGTCGGTTAGCCGGTATTCGACGTGCGGTGGAACGGTGTTGAAACTCTTTCGGGCGACGATCCCGGCATCGGTTAATTCCCTCAGCTGGTCACTGAGAACTTTATGGGAGGTACCCAGCTGCTTAACCAATTCTCCAGTTCGGCGGGGATGGCCCGCTAGCAGATAGAGAATGACCGACTTCCACTTGCCGCCAATGATTGAGAGGGCGTAGTCGGCACCGGTGTTAAACATTTTTTTATGTGGGTTCATCTTGCGACTCCTTTCCTGATCTTGCTACCACCATCATACCGCTTCCCGGCATTTCCGCAAAAAAGTTTAGTCGCCCACATCCGGTGGGGGCCAAGCAAACCTTACCTGCGGGTAACTAGCTTACCAGGAAGTGTTTACTTTTAATAAGTAACGAGCCCACCTATACTAGAAAACGTAAGGAAACAATCAATTATGAGGAGGAATCATCATGACAAAGCAAATCTTAATTCTCGGTGCCACCGGGCAGATTGCCGGGCACGCTATCAAGGCCCTACTACAGGATAGTGACGACCACCTCCTGCTTTTCACCCGGCACCCACAGCACCTCACCGTCGTTGATGAAGACCGGGAGACCGTGATCAAGGGTGACACGCTGAAGATGGACGAACTTGACGCGGCCGTGGCTCAGGCCGACGCGGTTTACGCCAACCTGCGAAACCCATCCATCGCGCAACAGGCTCAAAATATCGTTCGGGCGATGGATAAGCACGGGGTCAAGCAGCTGGTCTGGATTTCCTCGATCGGGATCTACGATGAGGTACCCGGCAAGTTCGGCGAGTGGAACAACGCCGAGCTCGGTGGGGGCCAGTCCGATAGCTACCTGGGTACCTACCGGCAGGCGGCCGACGTGGTCACCAATTCCGATCTCGATTACACGATCATCCGGCCGGCCTGGCTGACCGATAAGGACGAGGTTGACTACGAGACGACCGCGCGGGGCGAGGCCTTCAAGGGGACTGAGGTTTCCCGGAAGTCGATCGGGAACTTCGTGGCCAAGATCCTCGAGAACCCGGCTAAGTACGCACGTAAGGACTTCGGGGTTGATAAGCCGGGGACCGCTGGGGATAAGCCCGCCTGGTATTAATTTCAATGAATTTTTCGGCCATCTCGTTTCAATGCGGTGGCCTTTTTGTTTGATAACGTATTTACCAAAGGCAATTAACCGGCTAAAATAAGGGCACTGAAAATACTAAAGTACTGGTGATTTCATTGAGAAAAATATTCGTTATATTAATTAGCTGTTTGACAATATTTTCTTTGGGGGGGGTAATACCCCTGACTCATGCGGCAAGTGTAATTGATGCCCGGGCAGCCATGATGGTTGATGCTGATACCGGGCAGGTTATCTACGAACAAGGTGCAGATAAGCAACTACCGGTGGCCTCAGTTAGCAAGCTCCTGACTATCGCAGTTGTTCATGACGAGTTGCAGAAGAATATTATCACGGCTGACTCCCGAGTGTCGGTTACCCCAGCGATTGCCGCTATTTCTAATGATCCTGCCTATTCCAGTATTGATCTGGCGGCAGGGCGGTCCTATCCGGTGATTGAGCTGTTGAATGCAGCAATGGTCAAGTCCGCCGACGGAGCAACCCTTGCCCTGGCGACTGCTGCCGGTAATTCACCGGATGAATTCGTCCTCGCTATGGAGAAGAAAGCACGAGAAGTTGGTCTGAGAAAGACGAGTATTGTTAATCCGACTGGGTTGACCAACAGTGAGATGAAGAGTTTTCGTTCACCCAACATTGCGGATAATGTCGAAAATGCCATGAGTGCCCGAGATATTGCCATCCTGACCCGTTACTTACTCCGGACCTATCCTGCCCTTCTTCAGGTATCTGACCAGAAGAAGGCAAATTTCCTCATCACGAAAGGGAATGTCAAACGGATTGCCAACCTTAATGAGATGCTACCGGGAGGGCGATACACGGTCCCGGGAGTTACCATTACCGGATTGAAGACCGGGACGTCGGATAATGCAGGAGCTTGCTTTGTCAGTACTGGTAAATACCACGGTCACCAAATTATTACGGTGGTTCTTCATGCTGGCGGGCACAACCCCGATAATCGATTTATTCAGACGCAGCGGTTATATGCAATGCTAAAACATGACTATCGTCTGGAGCGTGTCCGACTACCTCAAGCCGTCCGACAGGCTGTGGTGACCAATGGTGCTAAACGGACCGTTGCTACCTGTCCGACAACGGTAACTATCTGGGGGACCGGGCGTTTAACCTCCTACACTGCCTCCCAGGAGCTCAATCCGCGGCTAATTGGCGACCAGGGGCGGTTGCGTGCCCCAATTCGGAATCACCAGCGCGTCGGGCAGCTTTATTTGACTAGTCCTCATCTGAAGACTGTTTCCGGGGTCCCGCTGATCTATCCGCTGCGCAGTACCGAGGTGGTACCACGGGGTAATTTTTTGCAGTGGTTGTTTAATTAGCGGACTGATGAAAATTAAATTGATTTTATTTTCATCCTGATTTTCAGAAAAGATTGAAATTAATTTTCAACTTTTCCCAATTTAACGATTTCATCGAAATGAATTTAATTTATGGCTGTTGAGATAACCCTAAAACCATCGCAGTTGTGACTATAAAATTAAGGGGGTGAATAAGATGACTAAGGCACTGATTATCATTGATATGCAGAATGGGGTGGTTAATCCAGCTGGTAAGGTGATTTATAACCAGACCGGGTTGGTACACTTGATTAACGAGCGGATTGACAGCTACCGATCATCTTTGTCCAGCATGTGGATGAAGACCTGGTACCGGATTCGTCGGCTTGGCAGCTGGTTCCCAGCTTAAGCGTTCTGCCAACGGATCTGCGCATTCAGAAGGAGCACCCTAACGCCTTTTATCGGACCAATCTGCAAGCCATCTTAACCCAGCGACGAGTCGACCAGCTGGAGATCTGTGGCGCCCAGACCGAGTACTGTGTTGATGCGACCATCAAGATGGCCCATGGCCTGGGCTACCAGGTAGTGATGAAGCATGGCGCTGCCAGCACGTTTGATAATTCGTTCATGACCGCCCAAGAGAAGAACGCCTTTTTTGCGAGAATCTGGCAGGACCGCTTCCTGAAATTGATTGACTAAAAAACGTGAGCATGACGGCCGTCACGGCTGCCTGCTCACGTTATTTTTAGATCTGGTACTTGTCGGCTGCCGGCTTGAACTGGATTGTCTGGTGCCTGGGCCTGCCCGCTGACCACGGTCCCAATGATTGTCGCCGCGAGAATCAATAGTAATTTAGGTAGGTGCTGCACTGGTGACCGCCTCCTTTTCAATTATATTTTAGTAAAAAATAACCGCCAGCCGGATGATCGGTTGACAGTTATCTTAGTTGTTTACTTGCGCCACAGGAAATTGATCAGCTCGCGGTTGACCTGGGCGTTATTGTGGAGCTTGCTGTGCTGGGCGTTGGCCCCCGTGATCTCGACTTCCCGGTAGGACTTGGCCCGGCCGTTGATGATGTACTTCAGCGACTTGGCGGAGTTGACGGGGACGTCCCCGTCGGAGTGCGATCCGTCCTCCTTGTCACCGTAGATGTTTAAGACCCGGGTATTGGTCGGAAAGGTCTGGCGTAGGGTCAGTAACGGCTTGATGGTTGCGTCCTGTCGCTCGGGGTCCCCGGTCTGCTGGTTGACTGGGCTCTTGGCAGTCTTCTGACCGACCAGACCGTTGTAGTGGCCGGCAATGGCGACGAGGTGGTCGACCCGGGGCAGCTTGCGGTTACCGGTGTTGTCATTGATATAGTTGATGATCTCCAGGTTCCCCATCGAGTGGCCAACCAGGTTGATCGCCCGGTAGTGATGCTGGCGTTCGAGGGCCAGGACGACGTTTTTGACGTAGGTGGCACCATGCTTGTAGCCAGTTGGGTAGTCGTTTTCGTAGCCACTAAGCTTGTTGTCGGCCAGGTTGACCTCGACGATCGGGTTGATCGCGTGGGCGGGGATGGTCTTGTTGAAGGTGACCTTCCCCTGGCGGCTGACGTTGGCCCGGACGATGGTGTTGGTGACCCCGGCGCGCTTGGCGGCGTTGGCCATCTTCTCCTCGGCGTGGGCGCTGCTGCCCCAGCCGTGGACGAAGATGGTTGGGATATTGGAATGAACGAACTGCTTGGCGGCCTGGGCCCGGTGCCAGGCGTTGAATGAAATGATCGCGATGACGGCGATGATCAGGGCGCCCACGATCGAAACGGTACGACGGTGCATGCTGTCACTTCCTTTTTCCTAGTATTCTAACCCCAAATTACAGGTTCTGCTTGAAGAAACCTTCCAGCTTGTCAAATGTGATCTTGTCGACCCGGTCGTAGAGGTCGATGTGCTCACAGTCCTTGACGATGAACTTCTCCTTGGGTTCCTTAGCCAGATCATAGGCCCGCTCGGAGAAGGCGCGGGAGTGGGCCCGGTCACCGTAGATGAAGAGGATCGGTCGTGGGGTGATCTCGTCAATGTAGTCCAGGGCGGAGAATTGCATCATGGCCATGTTCGAGGTAGTTGTGAAGTTTCCGCGGGCGTTTGGGTGGAAGCCCCGGGGTACGGCATAGAAGCGCAGCCATTCCTTGCTGATCGGGTCGACATCCGGCAGGGCGTCGACGTCCGGATACGGCTTAGTGGGGAAGGATGGCTTATATTCCGGCTGACCGTTGGCGTAGTCGTTCCACCGTTGTTCGGCCAGCTGCTTTTTCATCTTGTCAATCTGTTCCTTGGACAGGTTCATCATCCCCCGAACGTCGGTGATGTCGTACATCGAGGCCGTGGCGATGGCCTTGATCCGCGGGTCGACAGCTGCGGCGGCCAGGGAGAAACCACCGGAACCGCAGATCCCGATGACGCCGATCTTCTCCCGGTCAACGAAGGGTACTTGGATGCCGAGGTAGTCGACCGCGGCGCTGAACGATTCCGCGAATAGACCTGGTGACGAAACGTGGCGGGGTTCCCCGGCAGATTCACCCATATTAGCCTGGTCGAAGGTAAGAACCACGATGCCGCGCTGGGCGAGCTCGTTAGCGTAGACGACCGGGCCCTGTTCCTTTACCCCGCCGTATGGGGCACCGACGATCAGGGCTGGCAGCTGCTGGTGTTTGTCGATGTCCTTGGCGTAGTACAGGTCACCAGCGAGGGTGGTGTTGTAACGGTTGTGGAACTTAATGTGGTCGCGGTGGACCTGCTTACTTAATTCTGTGATGTATCCGTATGCCATAGTTGATTCCTCCTAATGATTGTTGTGCTTAATGGTCTTGATAACCCGGGCGGGGACCCCGGCCACGACGGTGTTGGCGGGGACGTTTCTGGTGACGACCGCACCGGCTGCGACGACGGCATTTTCACCGACTGTGACCCCGGGCAGGATGGTGGTGTTGGCCCCAATCCATGCGTTGTGCCGGATATAGACTGGCTTAAGCTCGTTTCCCCGACGCTGAGCGGGGTCGAGCGGGTGGTTGACGGTGATCAGGGTAGCGTTGGGTCCGATCAGGACGTCATCGGCCAGGTGAATTCCACCGAGGTCGGTGAATGTTGCCCCGTTATTAATGAAGACCCGTTTGCCGAAGTGAATGTTCCGGCCGTAGTCGGTATAGAAGGGCAGGCGGACCTCTACCGATGGATCTACGGCCCGCTGAGTCAGTTGGGCGAGCGTCGTCCGGACATCGGCTGCTGAGTGGACACCAGTGTTGAGCTCCTGGACCAGCTGTTGGTTATGGGCAATGATCTCCGCCAGCTCAGCGATGTGCTGGGGATCAAGGTATTTGCTTGCTGTCATGTTGGACCTCCTAATTGAGTTGTTGATTTTATTGTAATGGGTTAGAATTAAAATGTGAAATACTTATGATAAATGCTTAGCCATAATAAAAAGTTATATTAGGAGGAAAATATGGACGTCCGAGTACTACGTTACTTTATTGAAATTGTGCGTGAGGGAAATATATCAAGTGCTGCCCACCGCCTTCATATCTCCCAGCCAGCGCTATCACGGCAGATCATGGACCTCGAGACCACCCTCGGTGTAACCCTGTTTGAACGGGGGCACCGCCAGATCAAGCTGACCCAGGAGGGCTATTACCTCTATGAGCGGGCCCAGGAGATCACGGCTCTGGTCGATAAGACCACCTACCACTTGCAGGCCAATGAGGTGGTTAGCGGTACCCTTGATATCGGGGCCGGGGAGAGCCGCGCGCTGTCTCCACTGATGGATGTCGTTGCCCAGATCCTTCGCGACTACCCAGAGGTAAAGGTCAACTTGGTGAGCGGGGATGCAACGATGATCCGTCGTCAGGTCGACCAGGGAAGTCTTGAGTTTGGGGTGGTGATGGGCCACGAGAACCTGTTGAACTATGATTCGTTGACCCTACCAGCCGTCAATCGGTGGGGGATCCTGTTATGTGCCGATGCACCCCTGGCGGCCAAGGAAGCGATTGAACCGCAAGACTTGCTGGGGCACCCCTTGTTGGCGTCGGCCCAGTCCCGGCTCCAGGATACCTTCCGCGATTGGGCCGGGGACCTGATCAACCAGTATAACTTTGTTGGCAACTACAACCTTATTTATAATGCTGAGCTCCTGGTTAAGACCGGCGCCTGCCTGGCCCTGGCCTACGACGGGATTGCCAACCTCTATGACCAGGACTTGGTCTTTCGGCCCCTGACCCCGGCGGTGACGGATACCAACATCCTAATCTGGAATAAGGACCGCCACCTCCCCAACGTCGGTCAGCTCTTCCTTCAGCTACTCCGAGAGCGGATCAGCACGGATAAATAAGGAATTTCTCACCGTCTACAATATACCGGTGGGAATTTTTCTTGACTTTTATGTCGATAACGACATAAAATGGAAACATCGACGAAAGGAATGATTAAACTATGACCGAAAAACAATTCGAGACCCTCGACGACTTCTTAGGGACCCACTTCATTTACACCTATGACAACGGCTGGGAGTATGAATGGTACGCCAAGAATGACCACACCGTTGACTACCGGATTCACGGCGGGATGGTTGCCGGCCGCTGGGTCAAGGATCAGGAGGCTAACATTGTGATGTTGACGCCGGGCATCTACAAGGTGGCCTGGACGGAACCAACGGGTACTGACGTGGCGCTGGACTTCGTGCCGAACGAGAAGAAACTCAACGGGACGATCTTCTTCCCAGCTTGGGTCAAGCAACACCCCGAGATCACCGTCACCTTTCAGAATGAGCACATCGACCGGATGCACGAAGCGCGGGAGAAGTACGATACCTACCCGAAGATGGTTGTGCCAGAATTTGCCCACATCACCTACATTGGAGATGCCGGTCAAAACAATGAGGATGTCATCGCCGAGGCCCCATATGATGGCATCACTGATGATATCCGGGCCGGCAAGTACTTTGATGAGAATTACCGGCGGATCAAGAAGTAATCAACTATAATAGGGGTAGCAAACGAGTTGGAGGAACACCATGCCAAAACGACGAATACTACCCTTTATCATCCTCGGGATCGTCAGTAACCGTCCCCAAATTACGGGACGCGAGATCACGGCCGAGTTTAGCACCGAAATTGGGGACTTCTGGAAGGCCTCGCACAGTCAGATTTATCCGGAACTACGGCGGATGGTTGATGACCAGTGGTTGACGACCACCACGAGTCCGCAGAACGCCAAGGAGAAGTATTACCTGATCACCGCGACCGGACAGGAGATTCTGGATGAGTGGTTGGGCCGGGCGGTCGATGAGTTGCCCATCCACCAGGACCTCTTCTCGCTGAAACTATTCTTCATCAAAGACCCATTCGATCCGCGGATCCGTCAGCTGATTGCTACGCAGACGGCCCTCTTGCAGCAGAGTCTGACCCACTTACGTCAGCGCCAGCGAACGGTCTTTCCTGATGACCAGGCGATCACCCGCCACTACAGTCACTATCTGATTCTGGCTCGGGCCATCTCTCGGACCGCGGGCCAGCTTGCCTGGCTGAAGAATGTTGGGGATAATTTAAAATAAATGAATCGGCTCACTCTCGTACTGACGGGGATGAGCCGATTTGTTGTTTAAATTACTTCTTAAGGAGGCCAGCTACCTTGTCGGCAAGGGCCGGATAGATTGGCAGGACATGGCGTTCCCAGTCGGTCCGGCTAATCTTCAGGCCGATGACGGGAACTAGGTTATTGATATCATTGGCAGCACTGGCCCCAATCTCACTGGCCCCTACTAGGTGGTCAGTCGAATCATAGACCAGGGTCAGCTTGGCCTCCTGCTCGTTCAGACCGGCGTAGAGGCTGCCGCCACTGAGGTTGCGTTCCTCAATATGGTATTCACCGCCGGCCTGGTCGGGGCTGATCCCCACCTGAGCGATCTCCGGAAAGGCGAAGACGGCGGTGCCGATGGTTGGGTAGTGGACCGGTGCGGTTGCTCCCTTTTCAAACTGGTGGTAGAGGTAGTTGGCCTCTAGCTCTGCTACCGGGGTCAGCTTTGGCAACTTTTGACTGGTGATGTCACCGATCGCATAGACCCCAGGGACGTTGGTCTGGAGGTGGTCGTCAACGTCGACGCCGTGCTTAGAGAAGGTGATTCCCGCGGCCGGCAGGTCGAGCTTTTCGGTATTTGGCACCCGGCCGCTAGCGTCGACCACGTAATCGGTGGCCAGCTGGGTGCCCTGGTTGGTGGTGACGAGGTACTTGCCCTCGTGGGGTTCGATCTTGGTGGCACTGGTGTGGAAATGGAACTTAACTCCTTGTTGTTCCATAGCGTCGACCATCGCCTGAGCATACTTAGCATAGAAGCCACGGAGAATCCGGTCGGAACGGATCAGAATCTCGACCTTAGTACCCGCCGCGGCGAGGAAAGTGGCCAGCTCAATGCCAACGTAGCCCCCGCCGATGAAGACGGCCTGGTCCGGCCGGTGGGCGAGGAAAAGGACGTCACTGCTGTCGTGCCCGTACTGGCTGCCGGGAATGGCGAGCCGGTGGGGCCGGTGACCGGTAGCGATGATGATCTTGTCACCGTGATAACGGTGGCCGGCCACCTCGATCGTGTGGCTGTCGACGAATTGACCATAACCAACTGCTACGTCACACATCTTCTCGTAGATTGCCTTTGTCTCTGCTGGCCAGGAATCAAACCGCGCCTTCTTGGTGACCATCAACTGGTCCCAGTCGAGTTGGGCTGGTTGGGCGATGCCGCGGCCGACCAACTGCTGGCTGGCCCGGGCTGTGTGGACAGCGCCGGAGAGGAAGATCTTGGGTTCACAGCCCACGTTCGGGCAGGTGCCGCCGAACAGACCGCCCTCGACTGCCAGTAGGGACTTACCGGTATTGGCGAGTAGTTGGGCAAGCCGGTAGCCGGCGGGGCCGGTCCCAAGGATGATGTAATCGTAGTTCTTCATTGCTATGACCTCCGTTTCACGTATCGGTTTTGTTGCTACCCCCATCATAACGTGGTTGGGACGGTGAGGGAACAAAAGTGCCTGTGTTGTGAAAAGTATAAACGGGAAAACAAAAGTATAAAATGAGTGAAAACAGTAATATCAACAATGGACAATTATTTCCATGCTGCTTCTGTCTGAGCAGATCAATTGGTTTTCTTCAAAAAGCGTGTAGACTGAGGATATTAAGAGCTAACGAGGGGGTACCACCATGAAACACCTAACCTTTACTGATGACGCCAAGAAGCGAATCGCCAAGTACCTGAGTCCTGACAAGACGATCGTGCTGGACTTCGACGATGGGGTCGGTCCGTTCTCGGCAGTCGGCAACTGCAGCCTCGACGCCAACTACCGGCTGATCTTTGTTAAGAAGGGGATGGACCTACACGACTTCGATGAAAAGATTGAATCCAATATCGGTGACATCTACATCAAGAGTGAGATGTACGCCAACATCCAGTTTGAGGACCAGATGGAGGTGCGCTTCAACCCGAAGTATTTCACCCTGCCGCTGATGAGTCCGACTAAGGGTGTCCTGACTGAAAACCTGGAAGTGGTCGACCTCACCGACCCCGTTTCAACTGAATACACCGGCACCCATGACTGCTAACGAAACTGCCCGATGATGAACGACGATTGGTTCATCGCCGGGCAGTTGGTTTAAAATAAGGAAAAAGGAGTGATCGAACAATGGAACGCGCACAGGTAATCATCCACATGTATGAGTCCATCGACGGCAAGATCGATGGTGACTGGGACGGTCTGCCGGGGGACAAGGCCTCCGGGGACTACTATGACGACATCCTCTTCAAGATCAGCAACACCAACGCTAATGGTACCAACACAATCGTGATGTATGCGGCGCCGGGAGATCCCGACCTCAGTCAGTATGATCCGGCGGGGATCGACTACCAGGACTGGATACCGGCCGGGATTTCAGCGGCTACCTGGGACGTCAGCTTTGACCGCCGCGGCCGGGCTGGTTGGGAGAAGAACTACTTCGACTATGCCGGTAAAAAGAGTCGGGCGATCGAGGTGGTCACCAAGCTGGCCGATCGGCGTTACCTGGCCTTCCTGCGGGCCATGGAGATTCCGTACCTGATCTGTGGGGATGACCAGATCGACTTTGCCAGTGCCCTGGTCAAGCTCAGGCAATATTTCGGTATCAAGAAGGTTGCCCTGGGCGGTGGCGCCCTGATAAACGGTGCCTTCCTGAAGGCCGGCCTGGTTGACGAGATTTCCCTGGTGATGGCCCCCTACATCAGCGGTGACACGAGCAAGAAGGGGACCTTTGACACCCGCCAGGTCTTCGTCAACCAGCGCTTCAAGGTTGTCCAGACCAAGCTACTGGGCGACGGCGGGATCCACCTGCTTTTCGCCAAGGACAATTGATAATTTTCGCTTAACGCCGGTTGACGAACGCTTCTAGGTTCGTGCAACTGTGCTATACTGCAAGTAGTAAACTTGAGGAGGTCATGATGATGGCAGAGAAGACATTTACGAAGGATGAATTGGCAAAGTACAACGGTCAAGACGGTCAGCCAGCCTACGTGGCCATCAAAGGCGTGGTCTACGACGTCTCCGGTAAGGCAGCCTGGCAGGGTGGCAAGCACCACGGCAACCTGGCCGGCCAGGATCTGACCGACGTGCTGTACAACAAGTCGCCCCATGGTGACCGGGTTTTGCAGGGCCTGCCGGTGGTCGGTAAGCTTACCGATTAGGGTATCAAGGAATAAAAAAGCCAGTTACGGAGAAATTCGCAACTGGCTTTTTGCATCTTAATCCCGACTTAGCGGCTGACCGTTGACGTCCACGTTATCCTTCTTCAGGATGAAGGTAGCGTAGATCCCGGCGATCAGTGTGATCCCAGAGATGACCAGGAAGGTGTGGCTGTAACCGATGTGGTCCCGCAGGTCACCGAGCGGCGTGGAGAAGATGATCTGCCCGACCTGGGCGGCAATCTGGTAGCCGACCATGTAAAGGGTGGCAGAGACCTTGGTATCAAAGTGCAGGGTGAAGTAACGGAAGAGGCCGAGGGCGAAGCAGGCCGTTTCCGGGGCGTGCAGCAGCTTGATGCAGGAGACGCCGAGCGGGTTAGTGACCAGGCCACAGCCCCCGATCCGGATAACCATGATCGTGATCCCGACCAAGAGGGTCTTGCGGACCCCGATCTTCTTCATCAGCCATGGGACACAGGCCATCATGATGGCTTCCAAGAAGACCTCGACGGAGTTCAGCACCCCGTACATCTGCTGGCCAAGGGTCTTGGTGGCAAAGAATTGGGTGAAGAACTGCGGGAACATCTGCTGGTCGAAGACGGTGTAGAAGGTCCAGGAGAAGATGATGTAGATGATGATCTGCCAGAGAGCCTTCATCTTGAATACCCCGAAGATTTCCTTGAGGGAGGCGGTGGAGCTTTCCTTGGCGTTTTCGAGTTTGTTTTCGTAGAGGTCGATCATCTCTTGGTTCTTCTCGGGGTGGACGAATACCAGCAGCAAGAAGAGCAGGAGGGCGATGGCCGATGAGAGCCAGAAGACCAGGTTTGGACTGATCGTGAAGAGAAAACCGGCGAGTAAGGCGGAAACCGCGTACCCGAAGGACCCCCATGACCGGGCCTGGCCGTATTCAAAGCGGTAGCGCCGGCTGATTCGTTCCGTGACCGCTTCGAAGGTTGGTGAGGCGGCCAGGAAGGCAAAGGACAGGTAGAGGGAACCGAGGAAGGTCCCAAGGTAGAAGTTACTGTGGAGGAGTGGGGCGTAGAGCCAGGTGAAGAATGGGCCGAGCAGCATTTCCATTACGGCACAGAAGATCAGGAGGTGCCGCTTGAGGCCGAGCCGGTCCTGGATAGCTCCGTAGACGAACATCAGGACCAGGGTGATAGCGGAGTTAAAGGAGTAGATTGTCCCAACCTGTTCACCGGAGAAGTGCAGGGTGTTAGTCAGCCAGATCTGGAAGAATGACCACCAGATTCCCCAGGCGGTGAAGAAGAGGAGGATGTTTAACGAATCGAACCGGTAGAAGGGGTTCTTGAATAAGCTTTTCTTTTCCATGTCGATTATCCTTTCATGTCAAGAGTGTAAGCTTTGATGGCGGTAGCGGTTGGTCGGCTGGCGGCCAGGGTGGTCGTGACCGGCTGATCGTCAGTGTAATAGCGTTCGGTGAAGGTAGCCGCCCCGTCGTTGATGAAGATCTCAACCGAGCTGGTGTCAACAAAGATCCGGGCCCGCAGCTGGCCGACGTGGCCGATCGTGGCGTAGCGGTCACTGGCCTGGCCGTGCTGGTGGACTGTGATCTCACCAGATCCTTGGTCATAGCTGAGGCTGATCAGGACCTGGTCGGTATTGGCCAGCTGCCAACTGACCTGACCATCATAACCAGTCAGGTCGAAGGTCAGGTCCCATTCGGTGTGCTGGGGGTCAGTCACGGTGAACCGGTGTGGTGAATGAATAATTGCTGAAGTATTAAGGACCTCACCAGTCCGTAACTGGGTTGTCTCCTGAGCGGGGATGGCACCAAGCCGGTCACCGTGCATTACCAGTTCACGTGGCAGAGTCAGGGCCCCAGCCCAACCATCTGCCTGTTCCGGCATCGGGTTGTCAAAGGAACTGAACCAACCGAACTGAATCCGGCGGCCATCCGGGGTCAAAAAGGATTGGGGTGCGTAGAAGTTATGCCCGTAGTCCAGTAAGTGGAGGTCGTAATGGCTGAAGTGGGCCTGATTATAGTCTAGTTGACCGATGAAGTACGCTGCCTGGCTCAGGTTGAGGAAGCGATGCCGCTGGGGCTGGATCCCCATCGGCAAGCAGGCGATGATGTCTTGACCGTTGAGACGGAAGAGATCGGGGCACTCCCACATTGAACCCTCCAACTCGATGCTTCGCGATTCGGTGATCGGCCCGCGGTACTGCCAGTTCAGCAGGTCGTCAGATTGGTAGAGGAGGATCCGGGCACGGTTATTGGCCTGCTCCCGACTGCCGAGGACCAGGTAGTACTGACCGTCGTGTTCCCAGACCTTGGGATCTCGGAAGTCCTGACTGTTGTCCTTCGGCGCTTCGATCACGGGGTTACCCGTGTACTTGGTAAAGTGGATTCCGTCATCACTGTAGGCCACGTTCTGGTTCTCCCAGAAGTGGTCCTGATTATCATCGTCGTAGTAGTGGTGGCCGGTGTAGATTAGGTAGAGCCGGTTTCCCCGGACGATTGCTGACCCGGAGAAACAGCCGCCGGAGTCTTCGGGGTCACCAGGAACCAGGGCAACTGGTAAATTTTCCCAATGGACTAAATCTTTACTACGGACGTGACCCCAGTGCATCGGGCCCCATTCGGCGGAATAGGGGTGAAACTGGTAAAAAACGTGGTAGTAGCCCTTGAAGAAGCAGAGACCGTTGGGATCGTTTAACCAACCCGCCGGTGTCTGGATATGGTAGTGTTCGCGGTAACGAGTGTTAGTGACTTTTACCACCCGTGATTCGTTGACTTGACGCAATGCAACCGACTCCCTTCGTTTCTTGAAAACGTTTACGGTGAAGATTGTAAGCGCCTTTAGTAAAAATGTCAATCGTTTATCAAAATTAATGTTAAACGATTAGCAAAAGCATCGGACAGATGCACGCAAAAGGGCCGTGACGCGGGATTCCTCCCGGTCACGGCCCGATTCATTAATAGCCTTTGATCCTAGAATGTTGGTTGGCTTAGCCCCAGACCTCGTGGGCGATCTCCTTCACCAGGGCAACCTTGGCCCACTGTTGGTCTTCTGTCAGAATGTTTCCTTCCTCAGTAGAAGCAAAACCACACTGGGGGCTCAGGCAGAGGTGATCGAGCGGGTGATACTTGGCCGCCTCGTGGATCCGGTCGATGATCGTTTGTTTATCCTCCAGTTCACCGGTCTTGGAGGTTACCAGACCGAGAACCACGTACTTTTCGTCCGGTACCTTGGCCAGCGGTTCGAAGCCCCCGGCACGGTCGGAATCATATTCCAGGTAGAAGGCCTTGACGTTCTCCTGAGCGAAGAGGGTGTCGGCGACGGAACCGTAGCCACCCGCCGCGGCCCAGGTAGAGTGGTAGTTCCCCCGGCAAACGTGGGTGTTGACGGTGAGGTCATCCGGCAGATCCGCGATGGCGGCATTGTTGACCTTGAGGAAGCGCTCCTGGAGGGCGACCAACTGGGAGGTGTCGGCGTGGGGGTCCTTCTTCTTGAGGTTGGCGAAGTTGTTCACCGAAATCCCCCAAGTACAGTCGTCGAACTGAAGGGTTCGACAACCGGCGGCGTAGAGGTCCTCGATGACCTGGTGGTAGGCGGCCGCGACGTCATGGTCGAAGTCGGCCACGTCCGGATAGAATTTCTTGAGGTTGACTTGGTTTTCTGGACGGAGAAACTCCTCTAGAAACTGGGCTGGGGCAGGAATCGTCTGCTTGACCTGGGTGCCGGTGCTGACGTGGTCCCGGACAAACTTGAAGGCGTTGACGAAGGGGTGGTTCTCACCGCTGAGCTTGCCGGTCAGCTGGACAGAGTCGTTGCGAGTCTCCTCATCGTGGAAGAAGTAGCCGTGTTCGAGGTTAACGTGTTCGGTCCCCTGCAGGCCCCAGAAGAAGTCGAGGTGCCAGTAGCTACGCCGGAATTCACCGTCAGTCACCGCCTTAAGCCCCGCAGCCTCCTCCTTATGAATCAGGTCGACGATCAGGCGATCTTCAACGGCGGTGAGGTCGTCCTTGCTGCTCTGTCCCGCGGCAAATCGCTGGCGGGCCGTCTTCAATTCCTGGGGACGGAGAAATGAGCCAACAACGTCATAGCGAAACGGGGAAACGGTCCGTGGTGTGAATGTAGTCATAAAACATCGATCCTTTCTTTTCGGTGGTGAGTTCAAGCATCGGGGCAAATAAAAAATCCCGGGAAGAGACATTACTGCTTCTTCTCGGGACGTCATTTCAAAGGCTGAAAATTAACGTGTTACCACCCTAATTCGACCGGGCCTCACAGCCCAGTCCTCAATGGGTACACCCGTAGGTAAACCCAGGCGTTTTATCGGTCGCCACTCGTGACCGGCTTGCCAGGGGCTCACCGATCTACTTTGCTCCAAGACCATCTTCGCAGGTTTAGGGGACACCGGTTCTCATCCACCCGGCTCTCTGTAGGGCCCTCCGTCTGTTACTCATCTTTTCTTAGCAATCTTTAATTTATTGTTGAAATAATATTAGAGCTTTCTAATCTAAAAGTCAAGCCTCTAATTCAATTCCTCATAAATTTGATCGAGGGGTTGACGAACCTTAGGCTTAATCGGTTGGTCGCGGTAGCCGAAACTGACCATAACCGAGGCCCGCCAATGCTTTGGATCGATGATGCCGTGAGTAGTTAGGTAGTCGTCCATCTTCTGGTAGTTGAAGCCCTCCAGTGGGCAGGAGTCGATGTCAAGTTCTGCCGCGGCGGTCATCATGTTGGCCATGGCGATGTAGGTCTGCTTGCTGGCCCAGTCGAAGCGTTCGCGGTCGTTATTGATCGCCATGTCACGCTCCTGAAAGTGTTTGAAACTCTGGGAAGCCTTAGAATCTGGTGAGAATTGGTGGTGGTGGAGACCCTCGACCAGGCCGCGCACGTAGTCACTGTCGTAGGTCACGTCGGTCCGGGCCAGGATCAAGAGGAGCTTGTCGGCTCCGTTCAGGCTGTTGGCCACGCCCCAGGCAAAGGGGCGGATGTCTTCCTTGACTTGCGGCGAGTTGATCAGGATGAACTTCCAGGGTTCGTAGCCAAACGAACTCGGCGACAGGCGGCCGGCCTCCAGAATCGTCTGCCAGTCGGCGGGGTCAATATGCTTATGCGGATCATACTTTTTGGTGGCGTAGCGCCGGTTGGCGGTGTCTACGATCTGCTGACGAATTGCTTCCTTGTTCATATTAAATCACTCACTTTCTGTAAGAATGATACCACTTTGATAATAAAAAGGGCCGTCCCGGCTTGGGCGGTCCCTGAATATTTTAGAGGTTGGGATCCATTTTGAAGGTCAGCTTGGAGAACTCCGCTCCCTGGGTCATCAGATCGAAGAGGAGCCGCTTGGCCTTCTTATTGTAGTGCTTAGCGATCTTGTGGTTCTGGCCGGTCAGGTAGGTGGTCAGCTGGGCACCATCCAGCTGGCTGGCCTTGGCATCAACCGCCGCAATCTTGCGCCGGGCCCACTCGTTGAGGTCCTTTTGGAAGGCCTCGTCCTGGTCGTAGAACTCACGGTAGTGGCTCTCCACAACCATAGCGAGGGCCTCGTTCAGCCAGTATGCGTTCGTAAGTTTCATATTAGCCGGGAACTTCCGGTATGAGACGTCGGTATCGTCGACATTGGCGAAGAACGGTGTGTAGGCACAGAAACTCGGTAGGCCGAATTCGATCCACTGGATGGCCGCCTGCTCCGGCTTGACGTTGTTGCGCACCTGCAGAATGTGGGACTGAGCCGTCCGCGACAGGGCGATCGGCCGGTAGACCTTCTTGTCGTGTTCACTGCTGTCGCCCAGCGGGTCAAACTTGGTCTCGTTGAAGTGGGACTTGAGCAGGTACTGGATGTCCTCGACTGCAATCTTGCGTTCCGGCTGGCGGATGAATGGCATGTCGGGGGACTCTGGTGTCTGATCAGCGGCCGCAACTGGGCTCAGGTAGCGCTGGGCGAACCAGACCCGCGGGGTATTGTAGTGGTGGTCCAGCTTGGTGTTGGTACCGAAGATGTGGCGGAAGTTCCACTGGTCATCGTCCGGGTTGAGCTGGTGGTCGTTGACAAATTCACGGATGCCGTCGGACCACATGTAGTTATCTGGATCGTTGAAGTCGATCTGCTCGATGGCAATCTGGTTGGCAGCCACCGCGTAGCAATCGTCGGGGATCCGGACTGCCACCCAGTGGTGACCGGTGGCGATCTCCATGTACCAGACCTCGTCTTGATCATTGAACTGGACCCCGTTCCCCTCGGCAGAACCGTACTCGGCGACCAGTTGTCCCAGGCGTTCAACGCCTTCCCGGGCGGAGTGGATGTAGGGGAGGACTAGGGTGGTCATCGAATCCTCGGCCAGGCCGTTCTTAATGTAGGGGTCGTAGGCGAGAACCCGGTCGTTAGCGTAAACACTCTCGGTGGCACTCTCACCAACGTTGGCCGCGTTGAAGCCGTCTTCTTCGTTGGGACCGGCGCTCTGGTCAATAGATGGGGTAGCGGTATAGCGCATCCCACTCTCCGGCAGGGGAACGGTTAGCTTATTGTAGGCGGAGACGTAGGTTTCGTGTCGGTCGTGGACGGCGGGCTGGACTAAGAAGCGCTTGGGCTCGATGGCGATGACCCGGTCTTCGTTTCGGGAGATGAAGGTGGAACCATCTAGCGAGGCCTTCTTACCGACCATGATTGACGTGCATGCAGAGTTTCTGAATCGTGACATTTAACCAGTTCCTTTCAAAATGTAAATTAGTATGCTGACTCCATTCTACACCCGGAGACAAATTAAAAGGGACCGCACGTGGCGATCCCAGACAATCCTTATTCTTCTGTAAAATTAAATTCGTCGGCGTGGCGGAGGGAGTAGGAAAAGTAGATGAGTAGTCCCACCCCGATCCAGGCCAGGTAGGTCAGCCAAGCCGTCAGGGAGATACTGACCAGGAGAACGATGCAAATGACGATCGATAGGACGGGGATTGTCTTACCAAACGGCACCTTGAATGGCCGTTTCAGCTCCGGATAACGGTAACGGAGGATGATTACGATCAGTGAGATCAGGGCAAAGACCATTAGGGACCCGATGTTGGCGATCAGGGCCAGGTAGTGAAGATCAAACTCGCCGGCGAGGATGGCCGCGAGGATTCCAACCAGCCAGATTGCCCGGTTGGGACTGTGAGTCTTGGCATTGACCCGGGCCAGTCCCTGGGGCAGGAAGGCACTTCGGCTCATTGACTTGAGAATATTAGATCCGGCATAGATAAAGGCGAAGACCACCGCCATGATTCCGAGGACGGCCCCCAGGGAGACCACCTCGGCGACGTAGGTGTGACCCTTGACAATCAGAACATAAGACATCGCCTCGGAGACGTTCAGCTTGGTGTAGGAAACGCCCCCGGTCATGACCAGGCTGACTAGGATGTAGAGGGTGGTCGAAATTACCAGGCACAGGATTATTGCCCGGGGAATATTTTTGTCGACATCCTTGGCATCCTCGGCGGAGGTGGCGAGGGCATCGAAGCCGAGGAAGGAGAAAAAGACGGCCGAGGCCCCAGTGAAGATCCCCTTGAAGCCGTACGGGAGGAAGGGGTGCCAGTTACTTGGCTGGACGTGTTGGACACTGACAACGATGAAGAGGAGGATGATGAAGATCTTGACCCCGACCAGGAAGTTGTTGATTAGCTTACTCTCACTGGTTCCCCGGGTGAGAATGATGGTCATCAGCAGGATCATTAAAACGGCCGGCAGGTTGACGATCCCCCCTGCCGACGGGTTCATCAGGAGCTGGTGGGGGAGCTTGACGCCTAGCACCTCCAAAAAGGACTGGACGTAGCCGGTCCAGCCGTTGGCGACGGTCGCCGTGGTGGTGATATAGACCCCGATCAGTGTCCAGCCGGCCAGGAAGGCGACAAATTTACCGATGGAGACCCAGGCGTAGAAGAAGGCACTGCCGGAATTGGGCAGGCTGGTGGTTAACTCGGAGTAGCAGAGTCCGATCAGGCCACTGGCCAGGGCGGCGATCAGAAAGGAAAAGACGATTGCCGGTCCGGAATCCTCGGCGGCAACGATCCCGGTCAGAACCAGGATCCCGGTTCCGATGATCGCCCCGATCCCGAGGACGGCCAGATCAAAGAGGCCGAGGGTCTTCTCGTGTTCGGTTTTTTTGAGCTGCGGATTATTTTTCATGAGAGAAATGCTCCTTTGCGTTCAGATTAATCCGGTGTTGGGTTCGCTGGTGGGAGTATCCGTGACGATGGGGTGGGCTTTTTTGCCAGCGTGCTCACCCGTCGTGCATATTATTTCGTTTAGATTGGACAAATTGCATAATGTAACCCTTCTATTATAGTAATTCTTTTGCCAAAATAATAGTAAAATTGCAAAATACCAATGGTGGCAGGTGTTAAAATTATTAATAGTTGTTACTAAAAGTAAACGAAAGTAGATGAAATGATGCCTAGAAATAAACTAGTTGTTATCTCCCTGGATTCTCTTGGCTTCCGGGACCTGGATGAGCTGGCCTACCTGGTGCCGCACATCAGTCAAATGATGAAGCGGGGGACCTGGGTCAAGCGGGTCCGTGGGATCTTCCCGACACTGACCTACCCGTCCCATACCTCGATCATCACGGGGCAGTATCCGGCAGTTCACGGGATCGTCAACAACACCAAGCTCCAACCCCAACGGCTTTCACCCGACTGGTATTGGTACCGTAAGGATGTCCAGGCAACGCCCCTATACGACGTTGCCCACGACGCCGGGTTGACGACGGCGGCCTTCCTCTGGCCGGTCACCGCGGGCAGCCAGATCGACTACAACTTGGCCGAGATCTTCCCCAACCGGATTTGGACCAACCAGGTGCTGGTCTCCCTGAAGGCCAGTTCACCACTCTTCCTCCTACAGATGAACCATCGTTACGGCTACCTGCGGCACGGGATCAAGCAACCCTGGTTGGATGACTTTATCACGGCCTGCGCGGTTGATACCCTGAAAAATAAGCAGCCCGACCTGACCCTGGTCCACCTGGTCGACATGGATAGTATGCGTCACCGGTACGGGGTCCGGTCTGCCCAGGCCCAACACGCCCTCCAGCGACTTGACCGGCGGGTTGCTCAGCTTGTCCAGGCCACCATGGATGCTGGGACCTATGACCACACCAATTTTGTCCTGCTTGGTGACCACTACCAGATCAACGTGCAGAGGATGATCCACCTCAACATGCTCTTTGTAAAGCAGGGGTGGTTAACACCGCTGGCCGGGAAGACAACCTACCGTAATGACTGGCGGGTGACGGCCAAGACCTGTGACGGTGAGACCTACATCTATACCCGGGGCTACGTCAAGACCGGGCGGCTCAAACAGCTGATCGCCGGTGTCGAAGGGGTTGAACACATCTATGACGGTGCTGAAGCTGTCAAGCTGGGGGCCGACCCACGGTGCACCTTCCTAGTCGAGGCTAAGCCGGGGTACTACTTCACCGACGAGGTCAACCGGCCCGCGGTAGTCGAGGATGTTGACCCGGACTCACTGGGGACCCATGACCGCTACCAGGGGGTTCATGGCTATGGGCCAAGCCAGCCAGGCTACTTCACCACGGCGGTATTTGCCGGTCCGGACATCAACCAAGGGACGACCGTCGCCGGTGCCCACCTGGTCGATGAGGGACCAACCTTTGCCCAATTGCTGGGCTTACACTATCCAGCCCCGACGGCCGGGCAGCCGATTCCCGGCGTTGTTAGAAAGTGAGGCGGGGTCGTGCGAATCAATAAGCAACAATGGCAATGGATATTCTACGACTGGGCCAACTCCGGCTACGGAATCCTAGTTGTGACCGCGGTCCTGCCCGTCTACTTTAAGGCCGTGGCCGAGCAGGCGGGGATCAGTGCGGCTAACTCGACGGCCTATTGGGGCCTATGCTAACAGTTTCGGCACCCTGGTGGTCTCGCTGCTGGCCCCACTCCTGGGTGCCTTGGCTGATTACCCCAACGCCAAGCGCCGGTGGTTGAACGTCTTCACCTGGCCAGCAATCATCCTGACTCTTGGCCTGGCCCTCCTGCCGGCCCAGCAGTGGCAATGGTTGCTCTTTCTGTACGTCCTGACGATCATCGGCTACTCGGGCGGCAACCTCTTCTACGATAGCTTCTTGACCGACGTGGCCCCGGATGGCCAGATGGACCTGGTTTCTTCGGCCGGCTACGGGATGGGTTACCTTGGTGGCGTGATTGCCTTCATCGTCTTCCTGGCGGCCCAGCTGACTCATGGTTTCAACGGGCGCCTGTCAGCCTATGGGATCGCTAAGTTCAGCTTCATTATCGCCGCTATCTGGTGGGTGATCTTCGGCTGGCCACTGCTGGCCCACGGCCGCCAGCGTTACAGCGTCGATGCGGTGGCTAACCCGTTGCAGGATAGCTTTCATCGCTTGGCCCAGACCTTCCACCATATCCGCCGTTATCGGCAGATCACCTGGTTTTTGGTTGCCTACTTCTTCTACATCGACGGGGTCGACACGATCTTCACGATGGCCACCGCGATCGGTAAGGACATGGGGGTCGAAACGACGATGCTGATGATGGTTCTGCTAGTCGTCCAGCTGATTGCCTTCCCGTTCTCCTTGCTCTATGGCTGGCTGGCGAAGAAGACCTCCAACCGGACCGCCATCCTGGTGGGTATCATCGTCTACGTCATTATCTGTCTCGATGCCCTGCGCCTGACCACGCTAACCGATTTCTGGATTCTGGCCATCCTGGTGGGGACCAGTCAGGGCGGCCTACAGGCGTTAAGCCGGTCCTACTTTGGTCAGCTAATCCCCAAGGACTCCAGCAGTGAGTTCTTCGGCTTCTACAATATCCTGGGGAAGTTCTCCGCGATTCTGGGGCCGGTGGTTGTCGGCCTGGTGACCCAGTGGACGGGACACTCGACGATTGGGGCGGCCTCACTGAGCAGATCGGTCTGATCATCTTCCTATTGCTACCTCGGTTGGGGAGGGCTAGCGATGACCAAGATTGATGAGAACTTCATGATTGATGTGCTAAACATTGTCGACATTATCCCCCTGGGCCGGGTGGCCACCTACGGACAGATTGCCCGGTTGATCGGGCGGCCTCGCAACGCCCGCCTGGTGGGGAAGGCTCTCGGCAAGTCCGGCGCCTACGGGAAACACCCCTGTCACCGGGTCGTAACCGCTACTGGGCGCCTGGTTCCGGGCTGGATCGACCAGGGACCGATGCTGGCGGCCGAGGGGATTCCCTTCAAGGACGCCAGTCACGTTGACATCAAGCGGTGCCAGTGGCAGGGTATTTAAAACACAAAAGGATCTAGATCACACGGGTGCGTGGTCCAGATCCTTTTTACATTAGTCGTGGGTATTGTTAAGGATTCCCTGACCGATACCGCCGGGTTGCTCCTTCTTCTGGCGGCTCGTGGCTTTTAAGACACTGCCGCCGATTCCGGTGGCGCCGTTGTCCGGCCCGGCCAGTGCGGACAGCAGCTTGTTCAGCCGGCTCACCACCTCAGGGTTACCCGCCCGGTACTGCTGGGCAACTTCGTCCACGTCTTGCGTTCCCGTGATTGCGAACGGAATCCGTCTATCCTGCTGGACCCGCTTGAGGTAAATCTTAATCCCCGTGGTGAGGTCCAGCCCCATCTCAGCGAAAATCTTGCTAACATCGTCCTTCAATTGGTCGTCGACCTTAATGTTAATCTGTGCCATAAAAGTCACTCCTTTCACTCCTAATATTACCACAATTAAAAGATAACGTATATAAAATAGTATATAACTAATATGCAAAATAGTGTTAAATGTATAAGAAGCCCCTGACAGCCATTACGGCCATCAGGGGCTTCTTAAAGGGAATCCTTTAGTAATTACTTTTCACGAGAGTAGGAAGCGATGTCGGCAAGGATTTCATCCATGAAGGCATCCTGGCTCATTTCGTTTTGTTCCTTCTCACCGTACTTCCGGACGGAGACGCCATTGCTCTTCAGCTCGTCGTCACCGACAACCAGGGTGTATGGAACCTTCTGGGTCTGGGCTTCACGAATTTTGTAACCCATCTTTTCGTTCCGGTGGTCAACCACGACGCGGATGTTGGCGGCCTTCATCTTCTTAGCAAGTTCATCGGCGTATTCACCGTGAGCATCCTCGCTGACCGGGATGATGTGAACCTGTTCAGGGGCTAACCAGGTTGGGAAGGCACCCTTGTAGATTTCAGTCAGGTAGGCCACAAACCGTTCCATGGTGCCGACAACCCCACGGTGGATCATGACTGGCATGTGTTCCTTACCGTCCTTACCAACGTAAGTCAGGCCGAAACGATCTGGTAGCATGAAGTCCAGTTGGATGGTGGACATGGTTTCGTCGTTGCCCAGGGCCGTCTTAGTTTGGATATCCAGCTTTGGACCGTAGAATGCGGCCTCACCCTCGGCCTCGTAGTAGTCGAGGTTCAGGTCATCCATGGCAGCCTTCAGCAGGGTCTGGGACTTCTCCCACATCTCATCGTTGGCGTAGTACTTCTTAGTGTTCTTTGGGTCACGCAGGGAAAGCCGGAAGCTGTAGTCGGTGATGTCGAAGTCCTTGTAGACGGACATGATCAGCTTCAGGATCTTGGCGAATTCAGACCGGATTTGTTCGAGGGCCACGAAGGTGTGACCGTCGTTTAAGGTCATTTCACGAACCCGTTGCAGACCGGAGAGGGCACCAGACTTTTCGTAACGGTGCATCATCCCAAGTTCAGCAATCCGCAGTGGCAGGTCACGGTAAGAACGGATGTGGTGCTTGTAAACTTGGATGTGGCTTGGGCAGTTCATTGGCCGCAGTTCCAGCATTTCACCGTCACCCATGTCCATTGGTGGGAACATGTCGTCACGGTAGTGTTCCCAGTGACCAGAAGTCTTGTAGGCATCCAGGTTCATCAGGACTGGGGTGTAGACGTGCTTGTAGTCGTCGGCAACTTCACGGTCGATGATGTAACGTTCGATCGTCCGCCGAATCGTGGCCCCCTTTGGCATCCAGTATGGCAGCCCGGCACCAACTTTTGGATCAACGAAGAAAAGATCGAGTTGGTTACCGATTACCCGGTGATCACGCTCGCGGGCTTCCTGACGCTTCTTCAGATCTTCGGCCAGGGCGTCCTTCTTGTAGAAGACGGTCCCGTAGATCCGCTGGAGCATTGGGTTGGATGACATGCCCTTCCAGTAGGCACCGGCAACGGACAGGAGCTTGAGGTTCTTGACCACGTCACCGTAAACCAGGATGTCCTGGTCGGCAATGGCCATGGAGTCACCAAGCTTGTACATGGCAACCTTGCCGTCCTTGGCGTTTTCGTTGATCAGTTCAGTGGAGAACTGGTCGTCCTTGACAGCAGCCATGGCGTCGTCAACGGCCATTTCGGCAAACTCAACCTTGACGTCGTCCTTGGCCATCCCCTTGATGACATCCTCCAAGGCCGGTAATTCGTCGGCGGAAACTTGTTGGTTGTCCTTGTCGGAATCAACGTGGAAACCGTCTTCGTCCGCAACGACTTCACCGAGGCGAATTCCCTTAAATTCTTGTTGTAAGGCGGCCTTGAGCATCAAGGCGGACAACTTACGGAGTGCTTGTAAACCTTCTTCTGAGTCCCGGTCGATCTTCTTAACGGATCCATCAGGTGACATAACTGCGACTTGAGCCATAATGATCTCTCCCTTATAAAAATTAAAAACGTCCCTAGCGCCTACCGACTTGGTAAGCACTAGGGACGTTAATTATCATGAATTAGCGTGGTTCCACCCATGTTCAGGAATACGAAATTCCTCTCAATGGTGTGGTAACGGGCACGACCCGACCGGCCTTATCTCGGCCAGTAATGCTAGAAGGTGGTATCGAGGTGACGAATCGCTCCAACGGTACTTCCAGCCATGGCACCGACTCCCTGGTAGGAGGTCATCACTTGACATATCCTTCGATTGCCTATGATTATAACACGACTAACTGCCTTGGCAACCCCCTTTTTAAATTAATTTTATTTATGGGAGTTTGCTTGGGGCTGTGGCTGACTAGCTGGTTGGTTGCTGCTACCAGTACTCTGACTTGGGGCGGTGCTGGAGTGTTCCTGTTGCTGGTTGTTATTGGACTGGCTGTTGGCAGCTGGTTGCTGACTGCTGCTCTGGGCCGGCTGGCTAGAGGCCGTGTGCTGGTTATTGTTAGCCGGCACCGTTGATTGCCGGTGGGCTGGTTGGTTACTGTGGTTGCTACTTGGCACCGTGTAGGAGTAAGTATCACTGGTATCGGTGTTGTCACTGTCGTTGCTGGAACGGTGGTGTTTGTGACGCTTGTGACTGGAACTGTGACGCTTCTTCTTTGAACTGGTTGAAACGGTGGTGGTGTTGTCATCACTCGTGTTGACCGGGTTCTGCTGCTTAACCATGAAGACGATGATCATCACCAAGAGGACCGCCAACAGGATTCCCAACAGGAGCTTAAATGTTCGGTGGTTCTGGTGCTTCTGGCCAGGATGGTATGCTTTGTCCTTTTTCGGGCGTGGTCGCTTGCTATTCTGTTCCTGGCGCTTGAGATTATCGAAGATGGAGGACTTCCGCTTCTTCTTTTTATCACCCGGTTTGGGAGTGTCGTATAATTCGACCCGGGTCAGGGGCTTTTTATCCTTGTCTTGGTTGTTGTTCAACGTGTTCACCTCATTTAGAACGGTACTGTATTAGTCCCTATTATAGCATGATCTAATCACTTTAAACGATGGAAAGGGAATTGGCAAGCGCCAATTCCCTTTCACGGTTAGGTAGTAAATATGTTAGTCCTTAGCAGAGTCTTGCATCTTTTCTTCCTGTTGGCCAAAGCCCTTGCCTTCTGCAGCAAAGCGCTTATCACCACGGTAGAGTTCAATGCAGCTCCAGGCCAATAGAAGCAGAATGACGACGATCGTCAGGTAGGCCAAGGCATCGGACGCACCCTTAGACCAGATACCAAAGCCTTCGTAGGTTGCTGGCAGGTTGTAGAGGTTCAGGAAGGTCAATGCGATGACGGAAAGCCAACCGCAGGCCTTGACCCACATCCGGTTCTTGAATTCACCCATCTCGACTTCACTGTTGGTCATCATCAGCAGTGGTAGCATGGAGAACGGCAGGGCGAAGGCCAGGAAGACCTGTGAGTCTTCCATCAGGAGGTTCAGGGCGGTGTGTTGCTGGATTGTGGATTCACCGGAAGTCATGGCTACACAGGCCAGAACTGGGATGACGGAGATAATCCGGGTAACCAGCCGCCGGGCCCAGAGTGGCATCTTCATGTGGACGAACCCTTCCATGATCACCTGACCGGTCAGGGTACCAGTGATAGTTGAGTTTTGACCAGAAGCCAGCAGGGCAACGGCAAACAGGGTGGACAGAATACCAGACTTGGCAACCGCAATCAGGATTGGGTTGGAAAGCATAGTGGTGTTGTTCAGGGCATCGTAGAGACCGAAGAAGGAACTATCCTTAACGGCACCGAACTTGAAGACGGCCACCCCCATGATCAGCAAGAGGGCGTTAACAACGAAGGCCAGGGATAACTGGATGTTGGAGTCCCAAGTCGTGAAGCGTACGGTCTGCCGAATGCTGTCGAGGTCGTTGTGGTCGATCTTCCGCGTTTGTGAAATTGCGGAGTGCAGGTACAGGTTGTGCGGCATAACCGTGGCCCCGATGATCCCCAGAGAACCACTCAATGGGGTGATCCCACCGATCTCAGGGTGCTGGGCGATGGCCTTAGTGGAAGGCAGCAGGCCCATGAATGCGGCACCCCAGTCCGGCTTGGAGAGGGCAACCTGGTATGCGAAGACAAACAGAATAACCAGAATCAGGCAGGCAACAATTGCTTCGATCTTCCGGAACCCAATCTTCGTCAATAAGAGCAGAATTAAAACATCTAAAACAGTAACGAAGACTGATGGGATCAACGGAATGTGGAACAGCAGGTTCAAGGCAATCGCCGCACCAATAACTTCGGCGATATCGGTCGCCATGATCGCTAACTCGGTCATGATCCAAAGAATAACCCCTAACGCTTTACCGGTCCGCGCCCGTGTTGCCTGAGCGAGGTCCATTTGGCTCACAATCCCGAGTTTAGCCGCCATGTATTGCAGTAACATCGCAATCAAACTTGAGATCAAGATGGTAGTCATCAGGGTGTATTGGAAGCTTTGACCACCGGTAATTGAAGTAGCCCAGTTACCAGGATCCATGTAACCCACGGCAACTAATGCACCAGGGCCAGAGTAGGCGAATAATGTCCGCCAGAAACCTTTACCATGAGGAACTTCAACGGTACCGTTGATTTCTTCTAGAGACTTACCGTTAGCATACTCAATCAAGTGATGCTTACGGTGCTGATTTTTTGTGTTATCCACGCCAAATCCACCTTTCATCTTATTTTGTTAACATGATTGATAACCAAAATTAACTTAATTCGAATACTTTGTTAGGCTACCATAAAAATTTATGCAATGCAACTGAAGATTGCCGTTATGGCGGCGTTTAGTGGGGGTCGAAATGATGTGATCTTTACTGACTAATTCGGTGGTTGACAATAATTAAGCGGTTCCACAAATGGCTTTAGAAAGTCTTAAAAATATTTTTGAAATCTTGAAGAATTGTTTAGGGAGAGGCAGATTGCAAGAAATAACTTGAACGAATTTAGTGACGCAGATTAAGTAAGAAGATCTCAATTGGTGTTCGCCAGTTAAGACATTTAAGTGGCCGTGAATTCAAATACCAATTAATTTGAACCAGTTGGTGCTCACTTAGTTCTTCAATGGCTTGGCCTTTGGGAATAAAG
Source organism: Limosilactobacillus pontis DSM 8475 (assembly GCF_001435345.1). Classification (GTDB taxonomy): domain Bacteria; phylum Bacillota; class Bacilli; order Lactobacillales; family Lactobacillaceae; genus Limosilactobacillus; species Limosilactobacillus pontis. Next base: position 58,766 of record NZ_AZGO01000003.1, read on the forward strand.
CGTCGCAAAACTCGATTACGGTTCTCATTACTACCGCGTTCGTGCGGTGAATAGGC
>NZ_AZGO01000022.1 GCF_001435345.1 Limosilactobacillus pontis DSM 8475
TGATGGGTTTTTCTGTCCACTTAAATGTTCAACTTAAATTTTACAATCTGCCATATGGAAACAGTAGTAATCACCGGAGCAACCTCCGGAATTGGCCTCAGCACGACCCGCCTCTTCCTGAATAAGGGGTGGAGCGTGATGATGGCCTCCAACCAGCAGGAGCAGGGCGAAAAGCTCTGTCAGGAATTTGCCGACCAGTTTGGCACCGACCGGGTCGCTTTCACCTACACCGACGTCAGCGATGCAGCCAGCGTGGCGGCCCTGTGCGACGCCACCTTCGATAAATTCACAACGGTAACCTCCCTGGTCAACGATGCCGGGATCGTTGTCTCAGGAAGGCTGCACGAGGTCACCGAGCAGAACTGGAACCGGGTTTTTGCGGTCAACGTGACCGGGACCTACCTGGTCAGCAAGGCCTTCCTACCGGCGATGATCGCCCAGCATCGGGGCACGATTGTCAACATCTCCTCGATCTCAGGGTTGGCGGGGGACTTCAACATGGTCGCCTATAACGCCACCAAGGGCGCGATCGTTAACATGACCCGGGCGATGGCGATGGACTACGGCCCGGACGGCATTCGGGTCAACAGTGTGGCGCCCGGGCCAACCGAGACACCGCTGTTCCCGGCCGACCAGATTGACCGTTTCAGCAAGCACAGTCCACTGGGGCGGATCGTCCAGCCCGAAGAAATCGCTCAGGCGGTCTACTTCGCGGCGACCCCGGCCTCCAGCGCGATGACTGGGGAGAATATCCCGATCACGGCCGGCTTCGAGATTGGCACCGGCCAGCCGGCCAAGTAACACGTCAAGAATTGCGGACCCGCTCGTTGGTTTTAAAATGGGCGGGCCCAGCTTATCAAAGGAGGGATGCACGATGGCAACCTATATTCGCCGGGCGACCAAGGAAGACCTGCCCGCCATCATGGCGATCATCGCCCAGGCCAAGGAATTTCTGAAGGACAACGACAACCCGCAGTGGCAGGACGGCCACCCAACGACGGCCATGATCACCGCCGACATCGACCACGGATACAGCTGGGTCCTGATCGACGGTGACCGGGTGGTGGGGACTGCCGACCTCCAGCTAGCACCAGAAGCCAACTACGAGGCGATCCAGGACGGCGCCTGGGCCCAAGTCGACGAGCCCTATGCCATCATCCACCGGGTGGCCATCGGGGCCGCAGCCAGTGGCCACCACCTCGGCGAGCTGATGTTCTCCAACCTGATCACCGTCGGCCGCCTGCAGGGGATCCGGAACTTTCGCTACGACACCCACCGCAAGAACATCCCGATGCAAAAACTGGGCAAGACCCTGGGCTTTGTCGAGCGGGGGACCGTCTACATTCAAGACGAGACCGACGCCGAGCACCTGGGCTTTGAGCTCAACATTCAATAAAGGAGGACCAAATTATGACAATTCGTAGGAAAATCGTCCGCACGGTAGTGGTATTCATCGCTCAGACCGTGGTTACCAAGCTGGTTTACCGGTTTATGAAGGAACCGACCACTCGTCGGCGCCGGATGCGCTGATTTCGGCAATTTAGCCGTGCAGGTCAGCCGGGTTATGGTATAGTTAAGGTAATTCTTTAAGCAAAGTGAGGGAGAACAATGGCTAAGTACACGGTTGAATTAAGTGAAGAAGACCTGCAAATGATCAAGGACTGTCACTCCAAGAACCCTTCCATCATGAAGGCCATGGAGGAAGCCAAGAAGGTTGAAGACTAATCCTTCAATGACGATAAAATAAAAGACTCGCTCAATTGGGCGGGTCTTTGTCTTTATATAGGGGGCGAATTTACAATTGAAATGCAACACAAAGTAAAAAAATAAACCCATACCGGGTAGAATATGTTTAACGACCAAATCAAACAATTCG
>NZ_AZGO01000023.1 GCF_001435345.1 Limosilactobacillus pontis DSM 8475
CTTTAATTCGCTGTATGCAACCCTAAACAATTCAAGCGCACAGTTTTTCATATGGTGGCGAAATAAGATAAGGAGAAGACAATGAAAAAATTAACTAAAACTGCTATTGCATTATTTGGTGCTACTACTTTAGGATTTGCAGGATTTGGGGCTTATACCTTTGCCGATAACTTCTGGCAGGGTCATAATAATATGGTTCAGATTAATAATGACTTAGATCAACTTTCTCAAACTATCAAGAATAAAAATGACCAACTGACTAAAGCTAAGAGTGATTTAGCCGATGCTCAAAACCAGTTAAAAGATACCCAGTCCAGTCAAAGTGCCTTACAGGATCAACTCAAATCTGTACAAGAGCAGCTTAAGCAGGCACAAGATATTCAAAAATCTGACCGAAACACCTTTAATCAGCAACTTCAAGCTAAGGAACAAGATATTCAACAGGCAATTACTGATGGCAACGCTAAAGTTCAAGCTAACCAACAAGAAGTTGACAAAGCTAACCAACAGGTATCGGATCTAAATAACAAGATTAATGATTTAACTAATCAATTAAACCAAAAGAACCAAGACAGTCAAGATCTCTCTCAAGCAGTTAAGGAAGCTCAAAACACCAGAGATCATGCAGATACAGTTGTTAACAATTCTAAATAATTAATCTAAAGACCCTCTTAGCAGGGTCTTTAATTATTTTTGATGCATTGGGTGAAAATAATAATTATTATGTGATAGATTGTAAAATAAAAAAGATATAACTTGTGCCAGGCCGATAAGATACAAAAACACATAGGACATTGAGAAGCTAGCATATAATGTTTGTCGCCCACCCGCATAGCGGGTGGCTTTTTGTTTCGCACACTCGCTTCACTCGCGCACTCAACTAGGCCTAAAGGCACTAATAAAAGAACAGCTCATGTCCAATCTCAGACACGAGCTGTTTGAAAAGTTATTCA
>NZ_AZGO01000024.1 GCF_001435345.1 Limosilactobacillus pontis DSM 8475
GCGAATTCCTTACCGTTGTCAAAGGTGATGGACTTAAAAAGATGACGAGACTGTTTTGATAGCCATTGGTCCAAATAATAGTTCACACTCTCGGCCGTTTTGTGATGGACATTCAAAACAATCTCAACTTTTGAAATCCGTTCTACTAGGGTCATCACAGCACCATGGTGAGCTTTCCCTTGAACCGTATCAGCTTCTAAATGACCAAATTCATGTTGGTAATGTGGAAAATCGCGATAACGTTGGTAAATACTGCGACCAAGATGGCCAGCTTTCCCACGCCGTTCAACGTAGCCATTTGGGTGACGGTTACCTTTCATTGGTAACTGCTTAACATCAAAGCCATATTGACCACGAGCAAACATGCGATAAAGCGTCCGCATACTACAACTGATTTTCTTCTCTAACCGACCAATAATGGTATCTGGCGTCCAACCTTGACTAACTTGCTTGGTAATGTAACTTACTTCATCATCAGGTAACGTCATTGGTTTACGACCATAACGGCGCTTATTCCGTTGGTACTGCTTTAAATACTGCGTAATTGTCTTGCCCGTATCCAAGTAACGATAAACTCGATAAATTGTTTCAGCACTACGCTTTAGTGATTTAGCAACTCGATAAGCTCGAGTGTCTTGACGATAAAATTCAGCTATGAGAGTTAATTCACGTGTGGTAAGATGTTTGTAGGTCATTTGTGATTGCCTTTCTTTTGATTAGGGATACTCAAAAGTCTATCACAAATGGCTTTTTTGTTTTTCTAACTTAATTTTACAAACCGGG
>NZ_AZGO01000025.1 GCF_001435345.1 Limosilactobacillus pontis DSM 8475
ATCAGTATAGGAGACCTCAAATTGAAAATATAGACGTGTTGTTATTCGGTGCTTACCTTTGAAAACGGGTGCCACAATATCATGCTTCTCTTCCATAAAGAAATCCTCCTATACTGAATCTTATGTCTTCAGTATAGGGGGATTGGTCGACCGCGCCTAGACGTATCGTTATTGACTGCTTACAAAGTAGGGAGATAAAACTATCAAAATCCATGAAACAAGTGCGACAATTAAAGTAATTGTTTTGTTCTTATAAATTTTATTTGCAGAACGAATAAGTATAGCAAAAGCTGTATCAAGGAATAAAAGATTGACACCCCCTAAAAGTGTAATAAAGTTTGAAAATTTAGGCTGACCAAATAACAAGAAAATAAAATGCTCAATCCACAATAAGAAAAATGTATTTGGATAATGCCCAAAATATTGTTGATTAAGTAAATTTGATGATTGCCCCGAAGCCGCGTTTTCAATCATTTCTGGGTCCCATGTTGTATTTCCGCAGAGGAAGTGGAGAATTGCCAATTGCCATATAATGGTAAGTATAACCATTAATGTCACTAGATATATAGCGTGAGATTCAATAATTTCTTGTATCCTTTTTAGTTTTATAAAATCCCGGTTTGTAAAATTAAGTTAGAAAAACAAAAAAGCCATTTGTGATAGACTTTTG
>NZ_AZGO01000026.1:0-22534 GCF_001435345.1 Limosilactobacillus pontis DSM 8475
CTTGATGGGTTTTTCTGTCCACTTAAATGTTCAACTTAAATTTTACAATCTGCCATGATGAAAACAATAATGGTTTCTACGAGCGATTCTATAACCGCTTAGCCAACTACTTAACCACTTATGGTAACGTTATTACAGATAATCAGAAACAGCTTGAGGTTCCTTTAAATTTGCAGATTTCCTTCATCGGTTCGGCATTTCTTGGTCTGATTAGTCACTGGCTTGAGGACGGGATGATCTACACGTCCCGTTACATGACCCAGAGCACCGCCAAGATGTTCAACCGGTTAAACAATGACGGGGCATCGCTTGTGGGCTTCTTTAGTGGCGAGAGGGACTCAGTCGTTGAAGAGATTTGACCCCGAGAAGTTGTTCGGCAGCCGTTATTGTGACGGCTGTTTTCTTTTGCAATTTTTTCATTGACGGACGCAGTAAAATTTGCTATCATACAAACGTTGTATTTGTGAACCAACAACTACAACCGCGCGCTATCAAGTCTAAAGCATTTGCTGCTTGATTCGGCGAGTCTTAGATACTAAGGAGGTGCACAATATGTACGCAATTATTGTTACTGGTGGCAAGCAATACAAGGTTGAAGAAGGTAAGTCAATCTTCGTTGAAAAGCTTGATGCTAAGCAGGGTGACAAGGTAACCTTTGACAAGGTTGTCCTGGTCAGTGGCGACGATACCAAGATCGGTACTCCATTCGTTGATGGTGCAGCCGTTGAAGGTACTGTTGACAAGCAAGGTAAGGAAAAGAAGGTTGTTACCTTCAAGTACAAGCCAAAGAAGCACACCCACACTAAGCAAGGTCACCGTCAACCATACACCAAGGTTACGATCAGCAAGATCAACGCTTAATGCGGAGGTGAGACAATGATTCGGGCTCATTTCAACTTAGATTCGGATCGGCGGATCACCGCATTTCAGATCACCGGCCACGCCGATGCTGGTCCCTATGGCCAAGACATCGTGTGTGCGGCGGTTTCGGCATTATCGATCTCCGTCATCAACGGCCTGGACAAGCTTGTTCAGGCGCATCCGGTGATTGAGAGCGATAATGATAACGGTGGCTTTCTCAAGGTCACCGGTCTCAGGAGTGATCATGACAGTCAACTCCTGCTAACGACCCTCCTGAATGGCCTGCTGGACATTCAGGAGAGCTATCCTGATAACATTGAAGTTAAAATGTTAAACTAGTTCATTGCTGGAGGTGAACAACTATGATTATGGATTTGCAATTCTTCTCCCACCACAAGGGGGGTGGTTCCACTGCCAACGGTCGGAACTCAGCTGGTCGTCGTCTGGGGACCAAGGCTGCTGATGGTTCAGTAGTTACTGCTGGTTCAATCATCTACCGTCAACGTGGTACGCACATCAACCCAGGTGAAAACGTGGGCCGTGGTGGTGACGATACCCTTTACGCTAAGGTAGCCGGTGTTGTTAAGTTCGAACGCATGGGTCGCAGCAAGCGGAAGGTATCTGTTTACCCAGTTGCCGAATAAATGATAAAGAAGCACTGCCTTGCGCGGTGCTTTTTTTGTACAACCAAAAATGGAGGATTCATAATGACACGAATCGAACGCCTGCAAAAGCGCCTGCCCAAACTTTACATTGATGCCTTCCTGGTGACCAGCCATGATAACATCTTCTACCTGACCGGCTTTGACCTAATGGAAGGGGACGGCTACCTGCTGGTGACTGCTAACGACGCCATCATTGTCTCCGATGACCGCTACCAGTTGGCCCTGGAGGAATTCGAAAACGATGAGGTGGTGGCGACGATTACCCGAGACTACTACGGTGCCCTCAACCGGATCTGCCAGGCCCTCAAGGTGACCGTCCTTGGTTACGAGGATACGATCTCCTACCGGCTCTATGACATTCTGGACGAGGTGATGGTGGCCGACATCGTCCCCTTCACCAACCTAGTCGAGAAGATGCGGATGGTCAAGGACAGCGGCGAACTAGTCAAGCTCCAGCGGGCCGCCGACCTGCAGGCCCAAGGCTATCAGTACATCCTGGGGCAGGTCCATCCCGGGATGACGGAGCGCGCGCTGGCTAACCGGCTGGACTTCTGGATGAAGGAGCACGGGGCCAGCGGGGCCTCCTTCCCGACAATCATAGCCAGCGGGGCAAACTCGGCCAAGCCACACGCCACGGCAGGAAACCGGGTGATCGCTGACGGGGATGTGGTTACCCTAGACTTCGGTTACTTTGTCGATGGCTACACCGCCGACATGACCCGGACGTTTGCGATCGGGTCGATCGACCCCGAGCTCCGTGACGTCTACGAAATTGTCAACACCGCCCGCCAGCAGGTGATCGACCATATTCATGTTGGGATCCACGGTGACACTCTGGACGCGTACGGACGTCAGCTGATTGCTACGGCTGGTTATGGTGATGAATTCAACCACGGGATGGGGCACGGCATCGGCCTGGCGGTCCACGAGCTGCCAGCCAGCTATGGTCCTGCCACTACAGATGTCAAGCTCCACAACAATGAGGTGGTCACGGTCGAGCCGGGGATCTACATTCCTGAGATCGGCGGGGTCCGGATCGAGGACGATGTCGTGGTGACTCATGGCGGCTCCCGGGTGCTGACGACGGCCCCGACTGACCTGCTGATTGTGGGGGACTGACGATGGACGGCCTGCACGAACTTTATGCCAAAATTGACCGGCAGGGACGCCGAGCCCTGGCTGACCATCAGGAGGACGTCGATCCTTATCTGACCGCAGCCACCGATGACCGGTGGGGGCTGGCCCTGATTCTCCGCCTGCCTGCCCACGTCTCTCGTAACATCACCTTTGTCCTGCAAACGTTGCGCGCCGCGGAACCGGACCTATACTGTTATCCGGCCGCGGACATGCACATCACCGTCATGGACATCATCGGCGCGCGCCCCGGCCTACACCTGTCGTCCCAACAGCTGGCGCGCTACCGGCAGGCGGTCGCCGCGACGGTGGCGGGAAGCCCGGCAATCGACTGGCACCTGGCGGGACTAGTGTTGAGTCCGGGAGCCGTGATGGTTAAGGGCTACTATTCCACCGCGTTGCAGATGATACGTGAGAAGCTGCGGACTAACTTGGCTCAGACTGGATTGCCGGTTCATGAACGCTACCAGACCCGGTCCGGGCACGTCACGGTGGCCCGCTTTGCTCACCCGTTGCACGACCCGGCAGCCCTGGTTAGGTTGGCTAACGCTGACCGGACGCTGGCCTTTGGCAATTTCACCAGTCACCGGGTTGACCTGGTCATCCATGACTGGTACAACCACCGGGTTCGCCCCGTGGCCACGTTTACCCTGACGGAATGATCCGGGAACATTGATTTTTGTCCCTGTTTAGTGCAAAATAGAATAAGTAATCTAAAATTGGGCTGGATAGCCCGATGACGAAGAGAAGTGGAGGACTAGTAATGGCAGAAGATTCAAGAATTATCCTCAACAATGATGATCAGTCCCTCGGCACGATCCAGATTGCCCCACGTGTACTGGAGATCATTGCGGGGATTGCCGCTAGTGAAGTCGACGGTGTTTCGAAGATGTACGGGACGTTTGCCAACAGCGTCAGTGAACTGTTGGGCCGTTCCGACTTTCGGCGTGGCGTGAAGATTGCCAACGACCAGGACGAACTGTCGATCGACGTTGACGTCTATGTCGAATATGGTGTGTCTGTTCCTAAGGTGGCCGGCTTAATCCAGGAACGGATCAAGCAGCAGGTGGCCCTAATGACCAGCCTGAAGGTCACCGAGGTCAATGTTCACATTAAGGGCATCGTGGCGGCGGTTGAAGACCAGGCCGTCGATCCGGATGATATTTTTGGCGAGAAGAAGGACAACGAAGAAGCGGGGGATCACGAATGAGTTTAAATCGACACCAGGTTCGTGAGGAGGCCTTCCAAGTTCTGTTTGCCCTGCAGACGGACGCGGACGCCGACCTTGCGACGATTTACCAGTCCATCCCGCACCATGACAAGCACCAAATCCCAGAATACCTGAAGACCCTGGTTGAAGGGGTCAATGAGCATCAGGGAGAGCTTGACCAGGAGATCAGTTCTCTTCTGGCCGATAGTTGGACGATCGACCGTCTTGCCAAGCCTGATCTGGTTATTCTGCGTCTTGGGTTGTTTGAAATGCAATACGTGGACGATGTACCGACGGCGGTGGCCATCAACGAGGCCTTAGAGCTTGCCAAGACCTTCAGCAATGACAAGTCGCGCCGGTTCATCAACGGTGCTTTAGGAAAGTTTGAACGTCAATTAGCAAACTAAATAGGAAAGGGGTTGTGACGAAACAATGTTTTGCTGCAACCCCTTTTTAGAGATTTCAGCGGGCCCTTTGTGACCCCTGGTGAACATGGTAAAATAGGCAGTGGCATTTAATTTTATGAAGGGGGACTTTTAATGGCAACAGTGATTGACGGCCGTCAGCTGGCCACGGAGTTGAACCAGGCGACCGCCAAACGGACCGCTAAACTCGCCACACGTGGGATTACGTCGGGGATCGTGGTGATCCTCGTCGGTGATGATCCAGCCAGCCTCATTTACACCCGGAACAAGCATCGCCGGGCGGAGAAGATGGGGATTAGGTCGGTGCTTGAGAAGCTTCCGGCTGACGTCGATCAGGCGACCGTGATGGCCGCCATTGACCGCTACAATCAGGACGACACGATCGACGCCATCCTGGTTCAGGAACCGCTGCCGGCCCACCTGGACGGCTTGGCGATCACCAACGCCATCCGGCCTGATAAGGACATCGACGGCCTCCACCCGATCAACCTGGGGAAGCTCTATGCTAATCAGCCGGGACATTACCCGGTGGCCTGCACCCCGCGCGGTGTCATGACCATTCTCCGTCACTACAATGTTGAACTGGCCGGAAAGAACGCCACCCTCGTTGGCCGCAGCATTCTGGTCGGCAAACCCCTGGCGGCGATGCTGGATAACGCGAACGCGACGACCACCGTGGTCAACCGGTACACGCCGAACCTGAGCAAGGTCACTCGTCAGGCGGACATCCTGGTGGTGGCGGCGGGCAGTCCCCACCTGATTACGAGAGAAGACGTCAAGCCCGGCGCCGTGGTGATTGATGTCGGAATCAACCGCCTGCCGTCCGGAAAGTTGACCGGGGATGTCGACTTTAACGATGTGCGCGACATTGCTAGCCTGATCACACCGGTACCCGGTGGGGTCGGTCCGATGACGATCGCCAGCCTGATGGCGCAGACGGTCGACCTGGCAGAATGGAGGCAGCATGGACAGGAGTAAGTATTTAACGGTCAGTCAGCTGACCCGCTACCTGAAACTCAAATTTGACCGTGACCCCTACCTGCAGACCGTCTACCTGACCGGGGAGCTGTCGAACTTCCGTCTCCGTCAACGCCACCAGTACTTCAGTCTCAAGGACGATAAGGCGGTAATTGACGCGGTTATGTTTGAGAGTAAGTTCCGTCAGGTCAAGTTTCGTCCCGAGGAGGGGATGAAGCTTCTGGTTGTTGGTCACGTTGGCTTATATGAACGTAGCGGCCGTTACCAAATCTACATTGATAAGATGGAGCCGGATGGGGTCGGCTCGCTCTACGTGGCCTTTGAACAGCTTAAGAAGAAGCTGAGCGCCGAGGGCCTCTTCAGCCGGCCAAAGAAACCCCTGCCGCAATTTCCCAAGCGGATCGCGGTGGTCACCAGCCTCGATGGGGCGGTGATTCGGGACATCAACACGACCGTCCGGCGGCGCTACCCGATTGCGCAGGTCGTCCTCTACCCAACGGTGGTCCAGGGTGAGAAGGCGGCGGCCGATATTGCCTGCCAGATTAACCGGGCTAACGAGCGGGGAGACTTTGATACCCTGATCATCGGTCGTGGTGGGGGTTCGATCGAGGACCTCTGGCCGTTTAACGAGGAGGTCGTTGCCCGGGCCATCGCCAATAGCGAAATTCCCGTGATCTCGTCGGTTGGTCATGAGACCGACACAACGATTGCGGATCTAGTGGCCGACCAGCGGGCTGCCACGCCAACCGCAGCTGCCGAGCTGGCCACCCCAGTGCTGACCGATACCCTATTGGCCATTCGGGATAGTCAGAGCCGGTTGGCCAACGCGATGCAGAATCGGATTACCTTTGCCAAAAAGGAGCTGGCCAAACAGACCCAGAGCTACATCTTTCAGCAGCCGACCCGGCTGTATGAGAACTACGCACAGAAGGTGGACCAGCTCACTCAGCAACTGATCCAACTGCAGCAGAACATGTTCGTCAATCGGCGGGCCCAGCTCCAGCAGTTGGCCAGCCGACTCGCTGCCGGCTCGCCACGGCACCGGATTGACCAGCAGTTGCAACTGGTGAACCAGCTGAGCAGGCAGTTGAAGACGGATGCGGCGGCTGACCTTCAGCGGCGTCAGGAGAGGGTCACCGGCCTGATTCGCCAGTTAGACGCCCTTAGCCCACTGAAGATCATGTCCCGCGGCTATACCTATGTCACCAAGAACCAGCGTGTAGTTAACCATGCCAGCCAGCTGGCGGTTGGTCAGGCTGTCCAGCTCCACTTCAGCGATGGACAGGCGCTGGCTGAGATTACTAAGATCAAGGAGCAGAAGAAATAATGGCAAGCAAGAAAGAACCAAGCTTTGAAGAACAATTGGCCCAGCTGCAGGCAATCGTCAACCAGCTAGAACAGGGCAACGTCCCACTGGAGGAGGCCCTAAAGCAGTTTCAGGAGGGAATCAAGCTCTCCAAGGAATTGCAGGGTAAGCTGACTAATGCCGAGAAGACCCTTGGCCACTTAATTGATGACGATGGCAACGAGAAGGTTTACGAGGGCACTGATGACGATCCCAGCAACAACGGTGGTGGCAACCGCGGCTACAGCAGCGGGGACCAGGTGAAGGGCTAAGTCATGGTAGAGACAATTAGTGAACTCAAAACCAGGATCGACGACTACCTGGGTGTCAACCTGGCCGCTGACGTTGACCAGGATACCCTCTACTCATCGGTGCGATACTCGCTGATGGCTGGGGGTAAGCGGCTGCGGCCGGCCCTTACCCTGGCGACAGTACAAATGCTTGGCGGGGCGGTCGATACTGACGTCATGCGCGCAGCGACCGCCCTGGAGCTTCTCCATACCTACTCCCTGATCCATGACGACCTGCCAGCGATGGACGACGACGACCTGCGCCGGGGTAAGCCCACCAACCATTGTCGTTTTGGTGCCGGGATGGCAACCCTGGCCGGGGATGGGCTCTTGACCCTGGCCTTCCAGTGGGTGAGTGATAATAACCTCCCGGCGGCCACACGTGCTGAGTTAACCCTGGCCCTGGCCCAGGCGGCTGGGCCGGCCGGGATGGTCGCCGGCCAGGCCCGTGACATTGAGGGCGAGGGGCAGCAGTTGGACCTTGACCAGCTGCGTTACCTCCACCGCCAGAAGACGGGGGCCCTCCTGCGTTACGCCGTCTTAGCTGGGGGGATTATCACCAACCAGTCGCGGCCGGTCAAGGCGGCCCTGGCCGACTTTGGCGCCCAGTTCGGTCTAGCCTTTCAGATCTACGATGACCTAATGGACGTCTTGGGGACGACTGCCCAGATGGGAAAGGCGGTTCACAAGGATGCCGGCGAGCAGAAGAACACCTACCCTGGCCTGTTGGGAACCGCTGGAGCGAAGGATCAGCTCCACCAGGCACTGGCCGGGGCCCGCGCTGCCCAGACCAAGATCGGCAAGCTGACCGGCCGTTCATTTGCCGGTTACGACCAGTTTTTAGCATATTTCAAATTGTAGGGGAACTGAGTAATGAAAAAAGAACGCGTAGATGTGTTATTAGTTCAGCAGGGGCTCTTTGACTCCCGGGAGCAGGCCAAGCGCTCCGTGATGGCCGGCGAAATCCTGGGTAAGAATAACGAACGGCTCGACAAGCCCGGCCAGAAGATTCCGGTGACGACGACCCTGCACATGAAGGGGCACAAGATGCCCTACGTCAGCCGGGGTGGCTTGAAGTTGGCCAAGGCCCTGAAGGTTTTTGATATCAGTGTCGCCGACAAGACGGTCTTAGATATCGGTTCATCGACCGGGGGCTTCACCGACGTGATGTTGCAAAACGGGGCCAAGCTGAGTTATGCCCTGGACGTGGGGACCAACCAACTGGTCTGGCAGTTACGGGAGGACCCGCGGGTGGTCGTGATGGAGCAGACCAACTTCCGCTACAGCACCCTGGATGATTTCACCCATGGTCAGCCGGAGTTTGCCTCCATCGACGTCTCCTTCATCTCGTTGCGGCTGATCCTGCCACCACTGGCCCAGATCCTAAAACTGGGTGGCTCGGTGGTGGCCCTGATCAAGCCCCAGTTTGAGGCGGGTAAGGAGCACGTCGGCAAGCACGGGATCGTCCGTGATCACGCCGTTCACCGCGCCGTCTTGGAGGAGGTCCTTCAGTTTGCCAATGAGGATCACTTCGACGTGGTGGGCCTGGACTATTCACCAATCAAGGGCGGCCAGGGTAACATCGAGTTTCTGGCCCACCTTAAGCTGACCGACCGGCCGGGAACCGTGTCATCAACGGTTGATATTGACCAAGTTCTGGCGGCGGCCGACCAGGATCTAAATCAAAAGGAAAAGTAGGAAGCTTACTATGAAGAAGGCAGAACGTCAGGAGAAGATTCGGGAGATCATCACGGCGGAAAGCATCGAGCGCCAGGAGGACCTGGTGAAACGGCTGAACGAATTGGGACTGCGGGTCACGCAGGCGACGATCTCACGTGACATCAAGGAGATGCAACTGGTCAAGATCCCGGCTGAAAACGGTGGGTACCGTTACGGCCTGCCGGCATACCATCGGCAGAGCGACGAACGCCAGCTGATGGATGTCCTGCAAGACAGTCTGATCCAGCTACGACGAAGTGATCGCTTCCTAGCCCTCTCGGTTCACCCGGGAAACGGGCCGGTTGTCGCGGCCTTGTTGCGCCGGGTGGACTACTCGACGATTTTCACGACCATTGGGGATGATGCCAGCGTGCTGATCGTCTGCGTTTCGGCCGACGGGGCGGCTCAACTAGAACAGAAATTGAATGAATTAGCAAATGTCTAAGGCGGTGAGCATGTGCTGCAAGAACTGACAATTGATAACCTGGCCATCATCAAGCACCTGACCCTTGACTTCGCTAGTCAGATGACGGTATTGACCGGGGAGACCGGGGCCGGGAAGTCGATCATCATTGACGCGGTCGGCCTCCTCGCCGGTGGTCGGGGGTCCCAGGAATATATCCGGCGGGGTGAAGACAAGCTGAGTCTCCAGGGCCAGTTTGCCATCCCCGCTGACCCCGCGATGGGCGACCTCCTGGATTCGATGGGGATCGACCATGAGGATGGGATGCTGATCATCTCACGGGAGATTCACCGCAACGGCCGCAACATCATCCGGGTCAATGGTGAGCTGATTAACACAACGATGCTGCGCAAGATCGGTGCCCACCTGGTCGATATCCAGGGGCAAAACGAGCACCAACGCCTGATGCAGCCGGAGACCCACCTGGGGATGCTGGACCAATTCGCTGGCGCGGCGGTAACCCCGCTGCTGGCTAAGTATCAGGAACGCTATCGTGACTATGTCAAGCTCAAGGCAGCGGTCAACAAGAAGCAGGCCAACGAGCAGCAGTGGGCCCAGCGTTTGGACATGCTCCGCTACCAGGTTAAGGAGATCAGTGCGGCCGACCTGAAGCCAAATGAGGAAGATGAGCTGACGAGTGAGCGTGACCGTCTGGAGCACTTCCAGCAGATCAACAACGCCCTCCAGCAGGCGGTGGCCACCTTCAATGAGGGGGAGGTGCCAGTCCTCGATCAGATTGCGACCGTGATGGACGCGATTAACGGGATTGCCGATTTCGATGACGCCTATGACCAACTGAGCAAGTCACTCAATGATGCCTACTACGCCCTCCAAGATGTGGCGAACGAGGCCGGTCAGCAGCTGGACCTGCTCGAATTTGATGATGGCCGCCTGGCCGAAATCGACCAGCGGCTGACGACGATCGGTGACCTGGAGCACAAGTACGGCGACCAGGTCAAGGATGTCCTGGCCTATTACGATCAGATCAAGGCCGAGCTCGACGAGATGGAGAGTGCCGCCGACAGTAATAGTGACCTTGAGCAACGGTTGGCGACTGCTGAGGGTGAACTCAAGGAGTTGGGTAAGCAGCTCAGTCAGGTCCGGCAACGGGCTGCCCACGAGTTGGCCAAGCGGGTTCACCAACAGCTGACCGAGCTCTACATGGCCAAGGCGGATTTTGAGGTTCATTTCGCTAACCATAGTGCTGACGAGTTCACGCCAACCGGGATCGATACGGTTGAATTCTACATCCGGACTAACCCCGGAGAGACGATGGGTCCCCTGACCAAAATTGCCTCGGGTGGGGAACTATCCCGGGTGATGCTGGCCCTGAAGACGATCTTTGCCCAGAACGAGGGGGTCACCAGCATTATCTTTGATGAGGTCGACACCGGGGTCAGTGGCCGGGTGGCCCAGGCAATTGCCGATAAGATCAAGCTGATTGCCGCCCACTCGCAGGTGCTTTGCATTACCCACTTGCCACAGGTGGCGGCAGTGGCCCAGCACCACTTCCTGATCAAGAAGGGGGTCCACGACAACCGGACAACGACCCGGGTGACCGCGCTGACCGATCCACAACGGGTCGACGAGCTGGCACGAATGCTGTCGGGGGAGAAGATCACCGCACTGACCCGGGAGCACGCCCAGGAGCTACTTGAGATGGCCCATCCTGACGATAAATAGCAAAAAGCACTCACGACTGTCGATAAAAATGACAATCGTGAGTGCTTTTGTGTCTCTTTGTGGGGATTAGAGGTTGGCGATGTAGCGGATCTGGTCGAAGCCAACCACGTAGCTTGTCTGGTGACTGTTAATAAGGTAGCGGTCGTTGCCCAGTGGTTTGACCTGGCCATAGGTATTGACCGGGTAGCCCTCCGCTGTCTTGGGCATTAGCTGGAAGAAGACCGACCAGTGCGCACTGATGGCCCGGTTGAGGAAAAGCCGCCGCTGGTGAACCGGCTGGGGAGTCAGGAGCCTAACCTGGGGGACGAAGACCGGCTCCGTCGTCATCAGGTGGTGGATTGTCCGGGTCAGGAGTTGTGGAGCGCGCTGAAGTAGGGTTGGTTGATTGACTTGTTGCATATTGGATGCCTCCGAACGTTTGTTTGTGATTATAGTATACGAACATCCGTTCAAAAATGCAAGGGAAAATTATCCCAGGGCAAAAGTCCGGGAGAATGGTTGATTTATCGGGAAGGTTAGTGCATTATAGTAGTAATACGTTAAAATTTGATAGGGAGCAATAGAATGGCAAATCGTGGAATGTTAATTGTCCTTTCTGGTCCATCCGGTGTTGGTAAGGGGACCGTCCGAAAGGCAATCTTTGATTCGAATGGCAATGACTTTCAATACTCTGTTTCAATGACGACCCGCCAGCCACGGCCGGGCGAGGTCGATGGGGTCGACTACTACTTTGTATCAAAAGAAGAGTTTGAACACGAGATTCAGACCGGGGGTATGCTGGAATACGCCAAGTATGTTGACAACTATTATGGCACCCCATTAAAATATGTAAATGAAACGTTGGATTCCGGCAAGGATGTTTTCCTGGAGATTGAGGTCAACGGGGCAATGCAGGTACGGTCGAAGGTGCCCGATGGGGTCTTTATCTTCCTGACACCACCGGACTTAGACGAGCTTAAGCACCGCCTGATCCACCGGGGAACGGACAGCATGGAGGTCATCAACAAGCGGATTCAGAAGGCATTTGGCGAGATCCAGATGATGCAGAACTATGATTACGCGGTTGTCAACGACGAAGTGCCCCGTGCCGTAGAGAAAATTAAGGATATCATCCGGACGGAACGGTTGCGGGTTCCCCGGGTGATGCCACGCTATCTTGAAATGTTAGGAGACTCACAGAAATGATTCTTTACCCATCAGTTGACGAATTATTAAAGCGGATTGATTCTCGTTACTCACTGGTTATGCTGGCCAGCAAGCGGGCTCACGAACTGGACACCGGTTCCGCACCCCTGCTGGATCACTATGAATCCAGCAAGTCCGTTGGTAAGGCCCTCGAGGAGATCCTGGCCGGCAAGGTCACAATTGATCCTGACCACACCGAGGATTTGCAGGACTAACCATAATACTTTAGAAACACACAAGGGGACTTTTCATGCCGGTAGCGGGTGTGAAGGTCCTTTTTTTCTTTTCTCAATGATATAATCAAATGTGAATAAACTGGATGGGGTGACATGATGGCAAGAATAACGGTATATCTTTCGGGAAGCATTGCGGCCTACAAGGGAGTTGAAGTGGTTCGTGGCCTGCAGAAGGCCGGTCACGATGTCCGGGTCGTGATGACTGCAGCCGCTACCAAACTGGTCGGCCCGGCGACACTGAACGCACTGACCAAATATCCGGTGTTGACCGATCTCTGGAATAACCAGGACCGGCCGATCCCGCACATTGAGCTAGCCGACTGGACCGAACTGGCCCTGGTCGTGCCGGCCTCGGCAAACATCCTAGCCAAGATGGCCAACGGAATTGCCGACGATGCCGCTTCGACGACCCTGCTGGCCACGGCGGCGCCCAAGCTGGTGGCCCCAGCGATGAACCGGCAGATGTGGGTGAATTCGGCAACCCAACGGAACCTGGCCCAGCTCAAGCGTGACGGGGTCATCGTTATTGAACCGGTAACCGGTCGTCTGGCCGAGGGCTATGTGGGCCACGGTCGCCTGCCGGAACCGGACCAGGTTGTCGCCCGGGTCCAGGCATTCTTCCACACTCACGGCCTCCTCGCAGGCAAGCGGGTGGTCGTGACCGCTGGTGGAACGCGGGAACCACTTGATCCGGTGCGCTACATCGGCAATCGCTCCTCCGGTAAGATGGGGGTTGTCATCGCCCGGGCCGCCGCTCAGGCTGGTGCCCAGGTAACTCTGATCACCGGCCAGGTCAGTGTCCCCTTGCCGCATGAACCGCAGATCAAGGTGGTGACAGCTCTGACAACTGAGGAGATGTTGACGGCGGTTCAAGCAGCCTTTCGTGGGGCGGATGCCCTGGTGATGGCGGCGGCCGTGGCTGACTACCGGCCGGTCAGGGTGGCCAGCCAGAAGGTCAAGAAGACCACGGGCCACGGTTTACGGACGCTGGAACTGACCGAGACGGTCGATATCCTGAAGACCGTGGCCGCCACGAAACGGCCCGGCCAGCAGGTGATTGGCTTTGCGGCCGAGACTGAGAAACTCCTGACCCACGCCCAGGATAAGCTGACTAATAAGCACGCCGATATGATTGTCGCCAACAGCGTCGCAGGCGATACGGGGGCGTTTGGCCGTGATGACGACCAGGTTATCATCCTCCAGCCGGGACAGGATCCTGAGAAGTGGCCGCGAATGGCCAAGACGGCGGTCGCTCAACGGTTGGTTGCCGCATTAGCAGCGAAGATGAAGTGAGGTGATTGAATGGCAGAACTGGCACAGGTTGTTGTGGACGTGCCGACGATGCAGACAAACCAGCCCTATACCTACCTGGTACCGGCACCACTGGAAAAGCAGCTTCAGGTGGGAATGCGGGTGGCCGTCCCCTTCGGTAATGGTCACCGCCAGGTCCAGGGATTTGTGGTTGGCTTCTCTGAGCACGCCAATTACGATGGTGAGCTGAAGCCGATTGCCGCGGTGATGGACCTCCAGCCGGTAGTAAATACTGAACTCCTCGACCTCAGCAAGTGGCTGGCCGATACCACCTATTCATTCTGGATCTCCTGCCTGTACACCATGTTGCCCAATATGCTCAAGTCCAAGACCCAGCGCTTCGTTCAAGTGGTTGATGAGGTTGACGAGCAGACCTATTTCGACCTCTTCGGTGGCAAGGACGAGTGTGACCTGGCTGAGCTGCAGGGTGACCCGGCCAAGGTCAAGCAACTGTTGAAGCTCCAACGGGCAAAAAAGGTCGAGATTGACTATCGGGTGACCGACCGGGCCCACGCCAAGACGGTAACCGGGATCACCCCCCTATTGAACTTCGAACAATTAGAAGATGCGCGGACGTCATTGCACCCGAACGCCCATGCACAAAACCGCCTGTTATCATATCTACAGAGCATCGTCGGCCAGACCGTCAAACAGACGACGGCTGAACAGCAGGCCCAATTGCGGGCGGCAACATTTAACCAGGGGGCCAAGAAGGGCTGGCTCAAGAAGGTCCCGGTCGAGGTTTATCGCAATCCCTACGCCCAGCTGATTGACGATGACCACCTGGAGCAGCCGTTGCCCCTCAATCCTGACCAGGAAAGGGTGGTGCAAGCCGTCGACCAGGCGATTGATGGCCAACGGAGTCAGACCTTCCTCCTCCAGGGCGTGACGGGCAGCGGGAAGACCGAGGTTTACCTGCAGACGATTGCCCGGGCCCTGGATAAGGGACAGACTGCCCTGATGCTGGTTCCTGAGATCTCGCTGACCCCGCAGATTGTCAACCGGGTGCGGCGGCGGTTCGGTTCCCAGGTGGCGGTCCTGCACAGCGGCCTTTCCAACGGGGAACGCTACGATGAATGGCGGCGGATCAATAGCGGGGACGCCCGGGTGGTGGTCGGTGCCCGTTCGGCGGTCTTTGCGCCGCTGGATAATATCGGGGTGATCATCCTCGATGAGGAACACGAGACCAGCTATAAACAGGATGACATGCCCCGCTACCACGCCCGTGAGGTGGCCAAGTGGCGGAGCAGGTTCCACCACGCCCCATTGATCTTGGGGTCCGCCACGCCGATCCTGGAGAGTCGGGCCCGGGCACTGAAGGGGGTCTACCAACTGCTGCGGTTGCCGCACCGGGTCAACCAGCAGCCCCTGCCGCCGATTGAGGTGGTCGACATGCGGCCCGAGGTTCAGCGGCGCGGCGAGAGTAACTTCTCGACCAAGCTCCTAGAAGAGCTCGACCGCCGCCTGCAGCGCCACGAGCAGAGCATTCTGATGCTGAACCGGCGGGGATTTTCCTCGTTCATGATGTGTCGTGATTGTGGTGAGGTTCTGAAGTGTCCCAACTGTGACATTTCCCTGACCCTCCACCTGGACACCCGGACGATGAAGTGCCACTACTGCGGCCATGAGGAACCAATTCCCCAGGTGTGTCCCAATTGTCACAGCCGCCATATCCGCTACTACGGGACCGGGACCGAGAAGGTGGAACAAGAACTCCACCAGCTCCTGCCTGCTGCCCGGATTATCCGGATGGACGTCGATACCACCCGGCGCAAGGGAATGCACGAGAAGCTCCTCCGCCAGTTTGGCCACCAGCAGGCAGATATCCTACTTGGTACCCAGATGATTGCCAAGGGGCTCGACTTCCCTAACGTTACCCTGGTTGGGGTCCTGAATGCCGATACTGGCCTGGGGCTACCCGACTTTCGGGCCAGTGAGCACACCTTTGACCTCCTGAGCCAGGTTAGTGGTCGCGCTGGCCGGGCTAACAAGCAGGGGCAGGTGATCATCCAGACCTTCAACCCCGGCCACTACGCCATCAAGGATGCCCAGGCCCACGACTACGAGCGTTTCTTCCGCCATGAGATGAAACTGCGCCACCAGGCCGGCTACCCGCCCTACTATTACACGGTTCGGCTGATGGCTAGTCACCCGGAAGAGGCCCAGGCCGCCCGGGCGATGACTTCAATCCACCAGCAATTGGTGGCCAACTTGGCCCCGTCGACCATCATCTTAGGGCCGACACCCCGGGCGATTGCACGGATGAAACGGCGCTACTACTACCAGATTGTGATCAAGTATAAGTATGATCCGCACCTGCACGACCTTCTCCAGCAGATCCTGCAGGAGACACAGCGAAAGGAATTCAAGGATGTCCAGGTCAGCATTGACCCGGACCCGCAATACTTCATGTAAGAAAGGAAAATGACTATGTCAACATCAATTGTTTTTATGGGAACCCCGCAGTTTGCCGTCCCAATCCTCCAGAGCCTGATTGACCATCCCGAATACGACGTCAAGGCGGTGCTGACCCAGCCGGACCACCGGATCGGGCGCAAACACGTCCTGACCGCCTCACCAGTCAAGCAGCTGGCTGAAAAGTACGGCATCGAGGTTCTCCAGCCGGCCAAGCTCGCCAAGAGTCCTGAACTGGATCAAATCATTAACCTCCATCCCGACCTGATGATCACGGCGGCCTATGGGCAGTTTTTACCGACTAAACTGCTGGAAGCTGCCAAAATTGCGGCCATCAACGTTCACGGCTCCCTCTTGCCTAAGTACCGGGGTGGGGCCCCGATCCAGTACGCGGTTATCAACGGTGATAAGGAGACCGGGATCTCAATCATGTACATGGTCAAAAAGATGGACGCCGGGGATGTGATCGCCCAGGAGGCCATTCCAATCGAAAAGGATGATGACGCCGGCACAATGTTTGATAAGCTCAGTATTCTCGGGCGCGACCTCCTGCTCAAGACCCTGCCCGACCTGATCGCGGGCCGGGTCCACCCGGTTGCCCAGGACCCGACCAAGGTGGTCTTCTCACCAAACATCTCCAGTGAACAGGAACGGATCGACTACCGGATGACTGCCGCCCAGATCGACGACAAGGTCCGGGGGCTGCGGCCGGCCCCGCTGGGTAATATGGTCATCGATGGTCTGCGGACCAAGATCTACGATGTGACCCCGCTGGACGAGACGACCGACCGGCCCGCCGGCCAGGTCGTCCGGGCCACCAAGCACCAGCTGGTCCTGGCGGCCGGGGATGGGACGACCTACCAGATTAACCGCCTCAAGCCGGCCGGCAAGCAGGCCATGGACATCACGGCCTACCTCAACGGCCACCAGCAGCTCAAGAAAGGAGTTCAAGCAGTAAGCGATGACTAAGAAGACACAAACGACGGCCCGCGGGGTTGCCCTGACGGCCCTGGAACGAATCCGCCAGGGGGCCTACTCCAACATCGAGCTCGACCAGCTCCTTTCCCGGACGGCCCTCAAGGATAGTGACCGCCGCCTGGCTACCAACAT
Source organism: Limosilactobacillus pontis DSM 8475 (assembly GCF_001435345.1). Taxonomy (GTDB): domain Bacteria; phylum Bacillota; class Bacilli; order Lactobacillales; family Lactobacillaceae; genus Limosilactobacillus; species Limosilactobacillus pontis. The sequence continues at coordinate 17,031 of NZ_AZGO01000026.1, forward strand.
CGTTTACGGGGTCCTCCAGCACCGGCTGACCCTGGAATACTGGCTGCGGCCGTTTATCCACCGGAAGCTGGACTCCTGGGTTGAGACCCTATTATGGATGTCGATCTACCAGTATCACTACCTCGACCGGGTTCCCGACTGGGCGGTTACCAACGAGAGCATCGAATTGGCCAAGCAGTGGGGCAATCCTGGTACCCGTAAGTTCGTCACCGGAGTCCTCCATGCCATCCTCCGCCAGGGCCTAGCTGACCTGGACACGATTGCCGATCCGGCCCAGTGTCTCGCCACTAAGGCCAGCGTACCGGCGTGGATGGTCAAGCGTTTCGTGGACCGGTACGGTCAGCCAACCACGGCGAAGCTCCTGACGGCGATCAACCAGCCGGCCCGCGTGGCCATCCGGGTCAACCCGGCTATCACCACTATGGACCAGGTCATGGCGGCCTTGGATCGGCAGGGGGTCGAATACCGGCCAAGTGAGATTGCCCCGGACGCCCTGGTGATTACCAAGGGGGAGGTCCTCTCCAGTGACCTCTTTGCTCAGGGAGCGATCACGGTCCAAGACGAGAGTGCCATGCTAGCCGTCGACAGCATGGGAGTTCAGCCCGGTGACCGGGTTCTAGACGCCTGTGCTGCTCCGGGTGGTAAGACGGTGCAGGTCGCATCCCGGCTCACCGCTGGCCAGGTCGATGCTCTTGATATTCACCAGCACAAGACCCGCCTGATTGAGAAGAACGCTCGTCGGCTCCACGTTGCCGACCGTGTGGTGACCCACACCCTGGATGCCCGCCAGGTCGATTCGGCCTTTGCCGATTCAACCTTCGATAAGGTCCTGGTTGACGCCCCCTGCAGCGGGATCGGCCTCCTGCGTCGCAAGCCGGAGATCCGCTACAGCAAGCGGCCGGCAGACAGTGACCACCTTCACCAGATTCAGCTGGCAATTTTGAACACAGTCGCGCCAAAAGTAAAAAAAGGCGGTATAATTACGTACAGTACGTGCACAATCCTGAACCAGGAAAACAACGGGACGGTCCGGGCCTTCCTGGCTGATCACCCCGACTTCGAACTGGTCAGGACCAAGACGACACGTCATGTTAAGGGTGATCGAACTTCCGCCACGTTGACGATCCTGCCGTCCGACTTCGGGTCCGATGGCTTCTTCATCAGCACACTCAGGCGGGTCAAGTAGAAGGGAATTCAGATAATGCAAGTTGCCTATCAAACGGATATCGGTCGCCAGCGATCGCAGAACCAGGACCGGGTTACCCAACACACCGACAAGAACGGTAATCACCTCGTCGTGATTGCCGATGGGATCGGGGGTAACCAGAGTGGTGACGTGGCCGCCGAAATGACCATCAAACGGCTCGGTCATCGTTTTAAGGTGGACAGCCCCACCGAACCACTGGAGGCGATCCGGTGGTTTGCCCGGGAGGTCCAGATAATTAACGACCAGATTCTTAAGAAATCAAAAGAGAAAATCAACTACCAGGGGATGGGGACGACGATGGTGGCCGCCATCATCTTCAAAAAGACACTCGTGGTTGCCAACATCGGTGATAGCCGGGGCTACCTGCTGCACCGGAGTACGTTGACCCAGGTCACGATCGACCATTCCCTGGTTAATGAATTGGTAATTAGCGGTGATATCACTGAGGAGGAGGCCTTAGAGCTTCCGCAAAGCAACATCATTACCCGGGCAATCGGGATTTCTAAGGATGCCCAGATTGAGGTTAATCGTTTTGACTTCAATCCGGGCGACCAGCTTTTGATGTGTTCGGATGGGCTCTTCAAGACCGTCGAGAAGCGGGACATGGTGGCGGTCCTTCGCCAGCCGATCTCGCTGAAGGCCAAGTGTGCCCAGCTGGTGGACATGGCCAATTCGGCGGGTGGCCCCGATAACATCACCGTCTTAATTGGAAAAAATGATGACCAGGAGGGTTGATTATGAATCCTGGAGACATAATTGGTCATCGGTATAAGATTATTCGCTTCCTTGGCGAGGGGGGGATGGCAAACGTTTACCTGGCCTACGACACGGTTCTTGACCGGCAGGTATCGGTCAAGGTGCTGCGCCTCGACCTGCGTGACGATCCCAATACCAAGCGGCGTTTTCGACGCGAGGCGATGTCGGCGACCAAGCTCAACGATCCCCACATTGTCGGGATCTTCGACACTGGCGAGGAGAACGGCCTCCAGTACATGGTGATGCAGTATGTTCAGGGGACCGACCTCAAGGCCTACATCAGGGACCACTACCCGATTGCCCTGCCCCAGGTGATTGACATCATGGAGCAGGTCCTGTCGGCAGTGGAGGCTGCCCATGCGCACGGTATCATTCACCGGGACCTCAAGCCACAGAATATCTTAATCGATGAGAATAAAAACGTTAAAATTACGGACTTTGGGATCGCCGTTGCGGTCTCCCAAAACTCCCTGACCCAGACCAACACCCTGATGGGGTCGGTCCACTACCTCTCACCCGAACAGGCGCGGGGCAGCATTGCAACAAAAAAGTCGGATATCTATTCGCTGGGAATTATCCTCTACGAGCTGCTGACCAGCAAGGTGCCGTTTGAGGGGGAAAATGCCGTCTCAATTGCCATCAAGCACTTCCGTGAGGACATCCCGTCGGTGCGATCTGTCAATCCCCATATTCCTCAGCCATTAGAGAACGTGGTGATTCGGGCAACCGCCAAGGACCCGATTGACCGCTACGAAAACGTCAAGCAGATGGCTGACGACCTGAAGACGTCTTTGGATCCATCCCGGGCCAACGAACCGCGGCTGGTGATCGACCATGACGACAACGACGAGACCAAGGTCCTGCCGCTAAACAAACTGCCCCATAACCGCACGGATCGCCAGCAGAGTCAGCCGACCACGCCTGAAAAGACAGCGGCCCAGCAGCCGAGCTTCTGGCAACGTAACCGCCGCCACGTCATGGTGGTAATTAGCCTGATCTCGGTTGCCATCGTGGCCGGGTGCAGCTGGTGGTTTCTCCTCCGACAGGTAATTGTTCCAGATATCGAGGGGCAGACCCCGCTTCAGGCTGAGCAGCGGTTGAAGAAGCAGTCGCTACGGGTTGGTAACATTACCCGGGTGCGTAGCCAAAACGTTGCAAAGAACCACATTATCAGCATGCAACCCGGCCCGAGTGCTAAGGCCCGGGTCAACAGCAGTGTGGACTTGAAGGTCAGCACCGGGGTCAGCCAGCTGAAGATGGGTCAGTATGTCGGTGAGGACTACGCTGAGACCGCCAAGCTACTCCGGCAGAAGGGCTTCCGGGTTCACAAACGAATGGTGTATTCCGACACAGTCGATGCCGGGACGATCACCAAGCAGAACTACCGGCGCGGGACGGTTGTCAAGCCGGGACGCAACATCATCGACTTTGAGGTGAGTGCCGGCAAGCAGAACATCAAGATCCCGGACTTTACTAACCAGGACGTCAGCGTTGTTCAGCAGTTTGCCAACAAGCATAACCTCCAGCTGACGACCCAGCAGAAGAAGTCCAAGACGGTTGCCACCAACCACGTGATCAGTCAGACCCCTAAGGCGGGGATGACCCTCAACCACGGTGACACCCTGACGGTCACGATTGCCAACTCCGGCAACCAGACCAAGACGACCAACATTCAGATTAATATTCCGTTTGATAGTAACGGTGGCCAGCGGGAGAACCGGGTCCAGGTCTACATTCGGGATGCTAACCATAACCTGACGATGGAGTATCAAGACATCACGATCAACCAGGAGACCACCATCAACGTGCCGTTCACCCTCAAGAACGGTCAGACGGGGGCCTATCGGGTTGTCCGCAACGGGCGGACGATCATGAGTGCCACCAACATTACCGGATAAGAAAGCGAGGCGTGTCGTGAAGACAGGAATAATTCAACAATCATTGAGCGGCTTTTATGACGTCATTGCCGATGGGCAGATCTACCGGACGCGGGGACGGGGAAACTTCCGCAAGAAGAAGATCAAGCCGATTGTCGGCGACCACGTTGAGTTTGAAGACGGCTACCTGCTGAAGGTGCTGCCGCGGCGTAATGCCCTGGTCCGGCCGCCGGTAGCCAACGTCGATGCCGCCGTGGTGGTCACTGCCGCCACCCAGCCGGTGTTCTCGGCCAACCTTCTGGACCGGCAGCTGATCGCCCTGGAGCGGCAGGGGATCATGCCCCTGGTCTACTTCTCCAAGACGGACCTGCTGACGGAGGACGAATACCAAGGTATTGCCCAGGTGGCCGCGGGTTACCGGGCGATCGGCTACGACGTCTTCTGTGCCCGTGAACCCTTTAATCGGGAGCAGCTGGCCCAATTGCAGGATGCCTTGACTGACAAGATCGTGACAATGATGGGTCAGACCGGGGCCGGTAAGTCGACCCTGCTCAACCATCTGGCACCCGGCTTGGACCTGGCGACGGGAGCAATCTCCCAGGCCTTAAAACGGGGCCGCCATACCACCCGGAAGGTCAGCCTGCTGGACGTCAATGGGGCCTTGATTGCCGACACGCCGGGATTTTCATCCTATGAGACCTTTGATATGACGGTGGAGGAGCTGCCGGGGCTTTTTCCGGAGATGCGCCGCCTGGCTCCCCAGTGCAAGTTCCGCGGCTGCCTGCACATCAAGGAACCGCATTGTGCAGTGAAAGACGCCGTCGAGAATGGTATAATCATGAAGAGCCGGTATGACGATTACCTGCAGTTTCATGAGTTAATCGCCAACCAGAAACCAAACTATAAGAAATGAGGGAGTTTTAGAATGATTAAAGTAGCGCCATCAATTTTGAGTGCCGACTACGTAAACTTACAGAAGGACATCGAAAAGGTTGACAAGGCCGGTGCCGAATACCTGCACATCGATGTCATGGACGGGACCTTCGTGCCAAGTATTTCTTACGGACCAGGCTTCGTGAAGGCCATCCGGCCAATCACCAAGATGACCCTGGACGTTCACCTGATGGTTGAAAGCCCAGAGCACATCCTGCCGATGTTCATCGACGCCGGCGCTGACATCATCGGGGTCCAGGTCGAAGCCACCCAGCACATTCACCGTGCCCTGCAGATCATCAAGAACGGTGGGGTTAAGGCCGAAGTCGTTATCAACCCTGGTACGCCAGTGGCAATGATCGAACCAGTCCTGCACATGGTTGACCAGGTTCTGGTCATGACGGTTAACCCTGGTTTTGGTGGCCAGAAGTTCCTGCCGGAGACGGTTGATAAGATCGCCCAGCTGAACGCCATCAAGCAGGAGAAGGGCTACAATTTTGACATTGAGATCGACGGTGGGGTCAACAACCAGACCGTTGTCGACTGCTACAAGGCCGGTGCCACGGTCGCCGTAGCTGGTTCCTACGTCTTCAACGCCGATGACCCGGCTGAACGGGTTAAAGCCCTGCGTGACGCAACGAAGTAAATAAAACCGGCTGGCGGGTCTGCCGCTGGTCGTAGTCAAATAGACTTGCTACGCTGCGCTAGACACTAAGGGCGCGCTTACGACG
>NZ_AZGO01000026.1:22631-41402 GCF_001435345.1 Limosilactobacillus pontis DSM 8475
ATGCGCGTAAATGTGATGGTCGGGGGACCACACGACCTGATTCCAGCCGAAATGATCAAGCAGTATCGAGATGAGCCCTGGATCGGGGTTGACCACGGCGCCACCCTCCTTCTTGAATGGGGGATCACCCCGGTCGCCGCAATCGGTGACTTTGATTCCACCAGCCCGACTGAGCTCGCCAGGTTGAGGGCGGCCTTAAATGACATCGAAGTCTACCCGCCAGCCAAGGACTTCACTGATACCCAGCTGGGCATCATGACCGCCATCAAGAAGTACCAGCCGGATAAGATCGTCATTTGGGGCGCCACCGGTGGCCGGCTGGACCAGGAGCTGGCCAACCTCTACCTGCCGCTCCAGGATGCCTTTTCTGACTACCTATCGCAAATTGAGCTGGTCGACCGCTGTAACGTTATTCGTTACTTCCGGCCGGGGACCTATTCGATCCACCGGCGGCCGGGCTTTGACTACCTGGCCTTCGTTAATTTGACTCCGGTAACCGGGCTGACCCTGCCAGACGAGAAGTACCCACTGGTCAATTGGGCCAGCACGATTCCCTTTTCCTGGTCAAGCAATCGCTTTACCAGTGCGGTCAACCACTTCTCCTTTGATAGTGGGGTGGTCGCGGTGATCTGGTCCCGCGATTAGGCCGTCCTGGCGGGGATCGTTTACGACCGGGATAGTGTCAAGGGAAAATACTTGAAAGAAAAACCTTGCACTGACCGGACGGCTATGGTAAATTAATTAGGTGAGTTACATCGCAACTATTGCGTAAACGAAATAAAGATGAGAAGAGGAGGGTACCACCAATGGCTAAAGATTTTATCAACGGTAAACGGACACGCTTCGGTAACAAGCGTTCTCACGCCCTTAACTCAAGTCGGCGCAGCTGGAAGCCAAACTTGCAAAAGGTAACCATTCTGGTTAACGGCAAGCCAAAGAAGGTTTACGTTTCAGCACGTACACTGAAGTCCGGTAAAGTGACTCGGGTTTAATTAAACAAAAATGATGTCGTCCATTACGGGCGGCTTATTTTTTTATTCAATTAATCAACCCCGTTAACTATTTTGCAATAGGGGCTACTTTTATCACTTGACGTGCTATGGTAAGATGGTGTTAGCTTTATATTAGTGAGTAAGTGTAGCGCTCAGCAGTGCTGACGATTTTAAAAGGAGGCCATAATAATGGCAGTAAAGATCAAAACCAAGGCGGGCACGATTGACATCGACAACGATGTAATCTCATCGGTTGTCGGCGGGGCCGCCACTGATAACTATGGAGTTGTTGGGATGGCAAGTCGGAAGCCATTACGCGATGGCGTGAACCAGATCTTGCGGCGCGAGAACTTCAGCAAGGGTGTCGTCATCCGGCAACAGGATAATGGAATTACCGTTGAGGTCAACATTATCGTAAGCTACGGGACGAAGATCTCTGAGGTTTCCAAGAGCGTCCAGTCCAAGGTAAAGTACAATCTAGAATCAATGCTCGGCATCACGGCAGACGCCGTTAACGTCTGTGTTCAGGGTGTTCGTTCAATGGAAGACTAGTTGGATACGGAGGGAAAGTTAATTGGCTGTCACAGAAATTACAAATCTTGAATTTGGCAAGATGGTCCAAGCGGCCGCCGACAAGCTCAACAAGAATGCCGAATTCATTAACTCTTTGAATGTTTTTCCGGTGCCCGACGGTGATACTGGGACCAACATGGCCTCATCCATGGCCAGTGGTGCCAAGTACGAACGCGCTGAGCACAGCACAGCAGTTGGTGACCTCAGCGCTGCGCTGGCCAAGGGTCTGTTGATGGGGGCGCGGGGTAACTCGGGGGTTATCCTGTCCCAAATTTTCCGGGGCTTTGCCAAGGCTGCGGATGGCTTGGACAAGCTGAGTGCCCAAGACTTCGTTGACGCTTACGCCAACGGGGCTAAGACGGCCTACAAGGCGGTTATGAAGCCGACGGAGGGAACCATTTTGACGGTGGTTCGTGAGTCCGCTCAGGAGGGGCTCAATAAGATCAAGGAGACCGACGACCTGACGGCGATCATGCACGCCATCTACGAGTCCAGTGAGGCGGCCCTCAAGACCACCCCCGACCTGCTACCGGTTCTGAAAGAGGTCGGCGTGGTTGACTCCGGTGGCCAGGGCCTGGTCTTCGTTCTCCAGGCCTTCGATGAGGCCCTGAGTGGTCGAATCGACAAGAGCGATAGCTACAAGCCGGACACCGCCGAGGTCGACGAGATGGTCAACGCCATGGACCACCAGAGCGTGCAAGGCAAGTTGGACCCCAAGGATATCGAGTACACCTACTGCACCCAGATGCTGGTCCGGCTCGGCAAGGGGAAACAGGTCACCAAGCAGTTTGACTACGACACCTTCTACAACCACCTGGCCAAGATGGGGGACAGCCTGCTGGTCTTAAACGATGATCAGGTCGTCCGGGTGCACGTCCACACGGAGCATCCCGGTGAGGTGTTGACCTGGGGACAGCAGTTCGGTGACCTGCAGACCATTGAGATCCACAACATGGTTTGGCAACAAGAAGAGATCATGGAACACGATGACGAAGAGGCTGCCGCCGGTTCCGCTGACCAGGCCGAAGAAGCGGCCTCCGCACCGGAGACGGCCGTCATCGCAGTGGCCTCTGGTGACGGGATCGCCAAGCTCTTGAAGAGTCTTGGTGTCACCCACATCATCAGCGGTGGTCAGACCATGAACCCAAGCACCCAGGACATCACGGACGCCATCAACCAGAGTGGTGCCAAGCAGGCCCTGGTGCTGCCGGATAACGGGAACATCTTCATGACCGCCGATCAGGCAGCCAAGGTGGCCGACATCCCAACCAAGGTGGTTCACACCAAGACGATTGCCCAGGCCATGTCTGCCATGCTGGAGTACAATGCGGAAGCCGCCCTTGAAGATAACCAGGCCAACATGGAGGAATACATGACCACGGTGGCTAGCGGTGAGGTTACCCACGCCATTCGTGACACGAAGATCGATGGCCAAGAGATCCAGAAGGACGACTTCCTCGGTATCGTCGACGGTAAGATTGTCTCTGCCACCCCGGACCTGCAGGAGACCGCCATCAAGATGGTCAAGCAGATGCTGGATGAGGATAGTGAAGTGGTCACGATCCTTGTCGGGGCCGACGGTGATTCTGAGACTGCCGAAGCCATCAAGGGGGCCATCCTGGATGTGGACGACGAATTGGATGTCCAGATCTATGACGGTGGTCAGCCAGTCTACCCATACCTGATCTCAGTTGAATAGACCGGATTAAAACACGAAACTTACGGGGCTGTGACGAAGACCGCTTTGTCATGGCCCCTTTGCTGAATCCGGGAAAGGAGGGTTCATGATGCAGAGCTTACAGGATCCGGTCACCAAGTTGAAGGGGGTCGGGGCCAAGCGCGCTGCCGATCTGGCAACGTTAGGGATCGATACGGTGGCCGACCTCCTGACCTACTATCCGACCCGCTACAATGACTTGACGCCCGCAGACATCCAGGCGGCCAAGGACAAGCAGAAGGTTACCCTGGTCGGTAAGGTGGTGTCCGAACCCCTCCTGACCCGGTTCGGTTACCGTCGCAACCGGCTCAGTTTCCGCCTCCAGGTCGGCAACAACGTGGTGATGGTAACCTTCTTCAACCAGCCCTACCTGGAGAGGAAGCTGGTCATCGACAAGACGGTGACGGTGATGGGCAAGTGGGACGCCCGGCGCCAACAGGTAACCGCCAACCGCCTCCTCGACGCGGCCCCCCAGGAGAGCAATGACTTTGGGGCCGTCTATTCCGTGAACAAGCATGTTAAGCAGGCGCTGTTGCGGAGCCTGATTCGCCAGGCATATGAGGAGTATCGAGGGGTGATCCCCACCCTCCTGCCGCAAACCCTGCGCCAGCGTTACCGCCTTCTGAACCGGCGGACGATGATTAAGGAACTCCACTTCCCGACCGACGCCGCCCAGGCCAAGGCAGCCCGGCGAACCGCCACCTACGAGGAGTTCTTCCTCTTCCAGCTCCGCCTGCAGGCGATTCGTCAGGCCCAGCGCCAACAGGATGGGCTACAGATCCTCTACCATAATGATGAGGTCAAGGAGTTCATCTCCCACATCGGTTTCGAGCTGACCAATGCCCAGAAGCGGGTGGTCAACGAGATCTGCGCCGACCTGCGCCGGCCCTACCAGATGAATCGCCTCCTTCAGGGGGATGTTGGCTCCGGGAAGACGATCGTGGCGGCGATTGCTATCTACGCCACGATCACGGCGGGCTATCAGGCGGCGCTGATGGCCCCCACCGAGATCCTGGCGGCCCAGCACGCCGAGAAGTTGGCCAAGACCTTTGCCGGAACCCACGTCCACATTGGTCTGCTGACGGGTTCGCTGTCGGCCAAACAACACCGTCAGCTGCGCGACGCCATCAAGCGCGGTGATATCAACCTGGTCATCGGGACCCACGCCCTGATCCAGGACGACGTTGAATACGCTAACCTCGGTCTGGCAATCACCGATGAGCAGCACCGTTTCGGGGTCAACCAACGCCAGCGGCTTCGGGAGAAGGGGGACAACCCCGATATTCTAGCCATGACCGCTACCCCGATCCCGCGGACCCTGGCAATCACGGCCTACGGTGAAATGGACGTTTCGATCATCGATGAACTGCCAGCCGGTCGTAAGCCGATCCAGACCAAGTGGTTCAAGGTCGACCAGCAGAACGAGGCCCTCCACTTTCTACGCGACCAATTGGCAGCCGGGGCCCAGGCCTACGTGGTCAGCCCCCTGATCGAGGAGTCCGAGGCGCTCGATGTTCAGAACGCCACCGACCTCTACCAGCAGCTGGCGACCTACTTGGCCCCTGATTACCAGGTTGGCCTCCTCCACGGGCGAATGACCGGTGAGGAGAAGGACCAGGTCATGCACGACTTTCAGGATGGCAAGACCCAGGTCCTGGTTTCGACCACCGTCATCGAGGTTGGGGTCGACAACCCCAACGCCACGGTGATGATCATCTACAACGCCGACCGCTTCGGCCTGGCCCAGCTCCACCAGCTGCGGGGCCGAGTCGGTCGTGGCGACCGGCAGAGCTACTGCCTCCTGCTGGCCGACCCCAAGACCGACGACGGTAAGGCCCGGATGAAAACAATGGTCGCGACCAATGACGGTTTTAAGGTGGCCCAACGTGACCTGGAGCTGCGCGGGTCCGGGGACGTCCTCGGCCGCAAACAGTCCGGCCTGCCCGACTTTAAGGTCGGTGACCCGGTCGGTGACCTGAAGACCCTCCAGATTGCCCGCAACGATGCTGAGCAGCTGCTTAAGGCCCCTCACTGGGACATGATTGATGACAACCAGCCGCTGGTGCTGTACCTACAACGCCACCAGCTAGAAACACATTTTGATTAAGGAGCGATTCTATTATGAAAATTGCAGTTGACGCGATGGGCGGCGACAAGGCCCCCAAGGTAATTGTGGAAGGGGTGGAGCAGGCCCGTGACCTGTATCCCGACCTGGAGTTTGACCTCTATGGGAACCCGGACGCCATCAAGCCGCTGATTAAAAACGACCAACGCCTGACCATCATCCCGACCAGCGACGACATCACGATGGGGGAAGAACCGGTCCGGGCAATCCGGCGCAAGAAGGACTCCTCAATCGTGAAGGCAGCCACCGCTGTTAAGCACGGGGAGGCCGACGCATTCTTCTCCGCCGGCAACACCGGGGCAGTCCTGGCCGCCGGGATCTTTATCGTCGGGCGGATCAAGGGGATCGACCGACCGGGGCTGACCAGTGTCCTGCCGATCGCTAAGCCCGGTGCTAGCCGCCACAGCTTCGTTTACCTCGACACCGGGGCCAACGCCGAGAGTAAGGAGAAAAACCTCCTCCAGTACGCCTACCTGGGTAAGTTTTACGCCGAGAGCGTCCTCGGCGTGGCCAACCCGCGGATCGGCCTACTCAACAACGGGGCCGAGGAGGACAAGGGGGATTCCCTGCATAAGGCTGTTTGGCAACAGCTCAATGCCCGTGACGACCTGAACTTCATCGGCAACGTCGAGGCGGGCGACCTCCTCTATGGCAAGGCCGACGTGGTGGTCAGTGATGGCTGGACCGCTAACGCCGCCCTGAAGGCCACCGAGGGAACGGCCAAGATGATGCTGACCCTGATCAAGCACGGGATCTTAAACGGGGGTTTGCGGGCCAAGCTGGGTTACCTCCTGCTCAAGCCGGTCTTCCATAAGATCGGGCAGACGATGAGCACCTCAACCTATGGGGGCGCCGTCTTACTCGGGCTGAAGGCGCCGGTCGTCAAGACCCACGGGGCCTCTGACGCCCTGGCGGTCAAGAACACCATCGGCCAGATCCGGACCATGCTCCGGGCCCAGCTGATTGAGAAGACCGTCGACTTTTTCACCGATAATCCAGAAGTGGACAAGTCAGGGAAAAACGAATAGAATAAGGGAGTATTTTGTAAAGTGAGGTTATAAAAATGGCTGATAATAGAAGAAAGGAAATCTTCGATAAGGTTTCCGAGATTGTGGCCGACCATTTCGATGTTGATCGGGCTAAGATCACCGATGAATTAAACCTGAAGACCGACTTAGACGCGGACTCCATTGACTTCGTTGAATTTGTCCTGGAACTTGAGGATACCTTTGGCTCGGAGATTGACGACGAAGACGCCGAGAAGCTGAGTACGATCGGTGAAGTGGTTGACTACATCGAGCAACACACAAACTAAGATAAAAAGGCTCCGCCGAATGGAGCTTTTTTATTTTCCCAGACTGCGCAATGACAAGATCTCTAGTATAATAGGGAAGAATTAGCTAAAAGCCATAATTCAGAAAGGAAATAATTTATATGATCAATGAACTACAAGACTACCTGGCCAAGGAATTTGATATTCATTTTGATGATCCGGCACTGCTGGCCGAGGCCTTTACCCAGGCTTCATACGTCAATGAGCACCCGAATCAGAATCTGAAGTTCTATGAGCGGATCGAATTTCTTGGCGATGCCGTGTTGGAACTGATCGTTTCGGAGTACATCTACAAGCGTTACCCCGAACTGCCCCAGGGAAAATTGACCCGACTGCGGGCGGCAATGGTCTGCGAGGACAGCTTCTCCAAGTTTGCCAAGGAGTGTCACTTTGACCAGTACATCCGCCTGGGCAAGGGGGAGGAGAAGGCTGGCGCCCGGCAGCGTCCCGGCCTGCTCTGTGACATCTTCGAATCCTTCGTTGGGGCCCTCTACCTCGACCAGGGACGGCCGGCCGTGGAGAAGTTCGTCCGCCGGGTGATCTTCCCGAAGCTGGACATGGGCTGGTTCGACCACGCTGTCGATGCCAAGACCAGTCTGCAGGAATACCTGCAGCGCGACGGTGATGTCAAGATCGGGTACTACCTCCTCAACGAGACCGGGACCGAGAACGACCCCGAGTTCCACGTCGACGTGATGGTGGACGGGCAGGTCATCGCCGACGGGCACGGCTCCTCGAAGAAGCATGCCGAGATGCAGGCGGCCCAGAACGCCCTGAACAAGTTACGCAAGCAAAGCAATTAATAGGTGAGTGAAAGCAACAAATGCAGTTATTGTCTTTAACGTTAGACGGCTTCAAGTCGTTTGCCCAGAAGACCACGATCAAGTTTGAACCGGGGATGACCGGGATCATCGGGCCCAACGGCAGCGGCAAGAGCAACATCATCGAGGCGATCCGCTGGGTGATGGGGGAGCAATCCGCCCGGCACCTGCGTGGTGATAAGATGGCTGATGTCATCTTCAACGGAGCCGCAGACCGGCAGCCGCTGAACCGGGCCCTGGTTTCGATCACTCTGGACAACAGCGACCACTACCTGGCCAGCGATTTTCGGGAGTTGACGATCACCCGGAAGCTTTACCGCAACGGGGACAGTGAATACCTGATCAACAGCCAGAAGGTACGGCTCAAGGACATCACCGACCTCTTCATCGACTCGGGACTGGGCCGGGAATCGTTTTCGATCATCTCCCAGGGCCGGGTGGCTGCGGTCTTCAACGGGAAACCGGTCGACCGGCGCGGGATCATCGAGACGGTGGCCGGGGTGGCCAAGTACAAGCAGAACAAGGAGACCGCCGAGAAGCGGTTGACGGCGACGATGGACAACCTCAACCGGGTCAATGACATCATCAGCGAGCTCTCCCGGCAGTTGGAACCGCTAGCCGACGAGAGCGCCCTGGCCAAGGACTACCTTGAGCAGAAGAAGCAGTTTGACCTCCTTGACCGCACCCAGACCGTCCGTCAGTATGACCGGGAGCGGGCCCACTTCACTAAGGTGCAGAGTAAGTACCGGCAAACAGCCAAGCTGGTGGCCGACTACCAGGAGAAGCAGGCCAAGGTCGACGCCGTATTAGCCAAGCTGAAGCAGCGCCGGGCGGCCCTCCTCAAGCAAAAGGATGCCGACCAACAGGCAATCCTGACCCAGACGGAAAAGATTGCCCAGCTGAAGAACGCCCAGTCGATGTCCTCGATGAAGCACGACCAGCAGAAGGCCGACCAGCGCCGGTTAAGTGACCGGGCCGCGCAGCTGAGTGCTGACCTAAAAGCGGCCCAGCAGGCCCAACAGACGGTACAGGACCAGTTGACTACCCACCAGCAGGAGATGGACCAGCACCAGGCCGACTACGACGCTGCCCAGCAGATGAGCAACGCCGAGCGGATTCAGGCATTGAACAAGCAGTTAGATGACCTGCGCGATCAGCAGGTCAACCTGATGCAGGAACTGACGACGGTGCATAACCAGCAGGCCTTCCTGAAGCGTAGCCATGAGCAGCGACTCAGCCAGCAGAACCAAAGCAGCAGTGAGCTTCAGGATAAGCAAGCCCAGCAGGCTAAATTAACGGCCGACCAGGCGGATCAACAGCGATCGGTCGAACAGTTGGGCCAGCAGGTGACCCGGCTTCAGGAGCAGTTTGACCGCGTCAGTCGGCAAGTGACCACGACCGGTTCCCAGTACCAGCAGGCCCAGCGTGACTGGTATGCGGCCCTGGGGGATGTTCATTCCACCAAGGCCCGGATCAAGAACTACCAGGCGATGAGCGAAGAATACGCCGGCTACTACCAGGGGGTCCGGACCGTCCTGCAGCACCGGCAGAACTTCCCGGGACTGGCGGGGTCGGTCAGTGAGCTCTTTGACGTACCGGCCAAGTTGACCACGGCTATCGAGACCGTTCTCGGTGGTCAGCTCCAGCAGCTGGTGGTTGACCGGCAGGCAACCGGGAAACAGATCATCAGCTACTTGGTCAAACACCGGGGTGGCCGGGCAACGATCCTGCCGCTCGACACCCTGATCCAACGTCGGCCCGCCGGTTCCTGGAACCGGGTGGCCGCACTTCCGGGGGTCGTTGGTCGGGCCGTTGACCTAATTCGATTTGACCCCCAGTACCAGCTGGTGGCGGACTACCTGCTTGGTAGCACGGTGGTGGCCGATAACCTCGACCACGCCACCGTAATTTCCCGGGCGGGTCACCACCAGCTCAGGGTGGTAACCCTAGATGGTCAGCTGATCAACGCCAGCGGGGCAATGACTGGTGGGGCCAACCGCCACCGCCAGCACGGCCTGTTGGCCCAGAAACAGCTGGGCAAACAACTGACTGACCTCCTCCACCAGCAGGAGGAGCAGGTCACCCAGGCCGAGCAGCGGGTGGCCGACCTCAAGGACCAACACGATGACCTGGCTAAGCAGGCAACCGCCCTGCAGGAGCAGCTTCACGCGGCCCAGCTCGACCAGCACGCAGCCCAGTCCCAGCTGACAGTCTTGGCTGACCGGCTCCAGGACCTCAATCGCCAGGTCCAGGCTCTCCAGTCGCAGGCCGACCAGCAGGGCAGTCAGGTTAAGAGTGACCAGGACCAGGTGGCCCAACTGAAAAAGAAGGAAGACGCGGTAACCCACCGTCAGCGGGCTACCGAGCAATCAATCAGTAAGCTGACGACCCAGGTTCATGAGCTGGAGACCAACGCCTCGGCTCAAAACGAGCAGCTTCACCAGATGGAGCAGTGGCTGGCCGTGGCCGCCGAGCGCAAGCAGCAGTTTCAACGTCAACTGTCGGCGGCCCGGCAGACGGTCACCACTACCCAGGCGGCCTTGGACCAGGTCCAACAGCAACTGACGGCGCTGACAGCGGTCATGAATGATGACCATTCCGCAACGATGTCCAACGCGACCGCCCTGCAGGATGCCCAGGAGCACTTGGCCAAGACCAAGCAGGCGGTCAAAGAAGATGACCAGCAACTGGCCAGCCTGGCTGACGACCTCGCCATTCAGGAGGATCAGCACCAGCGGACCACCGCCCTTCAACAGGCGGCGAGCGATGATGCCGGCGACCTCAAGGCCCAGCAGGCGCGCAGCGAGAGCCGGATGGACCAGTTGCTCAACCACCTGAGTGAGCAGTATCAGCTGACCCTCGACGCGGCCCGGCAGGGGATCAGTGACCTGGCCGATGACCAACTCAACCGGCAGTTGAAGCTGTTGCGGCGGGGGCTGGCCGAGCTGGGTGACGTCAACGTTGGCTCGATTGCCGAATACGACCGGGTCAAGAAGCACTACGACTTCCTCAAGGGCCAGCAGGATGACCTCCTGGCGGCCCGTAAGCAGCTCAACCAGACAATGGGTGAGATGGATAGCCAGGTCGAGCGGCGCTTCACCCGGACCTTCAAGCAGGTTTCGACGGCCTTTGACGAGACCTTCAAGCAGATCTTCGGTGGCGGTCAGGCCAAGCTGGTCCTGACCGATCCGGACCACCTGCTGACGACGGGGATCGACATCATGGCCCAGCCACCGGGCAAGAAGAACCAGCACTTGAGCCTCCTCTCCGGGGGTGAGCGGGCCCTGACCGCCATCACTCTTTTGTTTGCGATCCTGAAGGTGCGGCCGGTACCGTTTGCGATCCTAGACGAGCCCGAGGCGGCCCTGGACGAGGTCAATGTGCAGCGCTTTGCCCAGTACCTGAACCGCTTTGGCAAGACGGGGCCCCAGTTCATCGTCATTACCCATCGAAAGGGGACGATGATGGGGGCCGATGTCCTGTACGGGGTCACCATGCAGGAATCCGGGGTTTCCCGGATGGTTTCCGTCGACGTGATTGATACAATGAATGAAAAAGAAAATTAGAAGAAGGTGTAGAGATGGGATTATTTGATATTTTCCGCCGCCACAAGAAGAAGGCGGCCGAACAGTCGACCGCGCCCGCTCAAGAGAGCAGTGCGGCGGCCAGTCAGCAGCCCAGTGCCGACCAGGAGGGAGCAGCCAGCCAGGCTAGTCAGCTGACTGCAGCTCCCCAGTCAACGGCAAGTGCCGACCAGGGGGGAAGTGCGGCCCCAACCGCCCCTACGTCTGCTGTCGATCAGCAGCCAACTGAGCCAGAGGGGGCGACTAGTGTACCCGCTGATTCTGGAGCCAGCGTCCAACCAACTGTGGGATCGTCAGCTACCCAGTCAACCAGCCAGCCCGCACCGGTCCAATCAACAACCAGTGCGGAATCGGCTGTGGCCAGCGAATCGACCACTGACAGCCAAGCCACGGTGTCGGTCACGTCGACCGGCACCACTTCCTCAGCCAGCGTTGCTTCTGCCACGGCCAGCGAGTCCGCGGCCAAGGAAGCAGCGTCCGTGCGGGCCGCGTCTGCTAGCCCGATGAGTGACACCACCCCAAGCAGCGAGGAGGTTGCCACGTCTGCCGCAGCAGTGGCCAGCAGTACGGCCGCCGTTGAGGAAGTTGCATCGACGGCTGCCGCGACTAGCGAAGCACCGACCAGTGCAGACGATAGCGAGACCGACCAGACCGCTAAGAAGTACGACCGTGGCCTGGCCAAGTCCCGGACCGGTTTCGGGGCCCGGCTCAACCGCTTCTTGGCCAACTTCCGTCACGTCGACGAGGACTTCTTCGACGACCTGGAGGACATGCTGATCGAGTCGGATGTCGGCTATGACATGGCGATGAAGCTCAGCGATGAGCTTCGCGAAGAGGTCAAGTTGGAGAACGCCAAGAGCAAGCAGGAGGCTTCCAACGTCATCATTGAGAAGATGGTTGACCTCTATGACGCGGCCGGCAAGGATGAGAAGGCCGACCTCAACATGGCAGCTACGGGTCCGACGGTGATCATGTTTGTCGGGGTCAACGGGGCCGGAAAGACGACCACCATCGGAAAGATGGCGGCCCTCTTCAAGAAGCAGGGCAAGAAGGTCCTGCTGGCGGCCGCCGATACCTTCCGGGCCGGGGCCACCGAGCAGCTGGTTGTCTGGGCCAAGCGCGACGGTGTTGACATCGTCACCGGGCCGGAAAATGGTGATCCCGCTGCGGTCGTCTTTGATGCGGTCCAGAAGGCCAAAAAAGAGGATTACGACATCCTCTTCGTCGACACGGCTGGTCGGCTGCAGAACAAGGTCAACCTGATGAAAGAGCTGGCTAAGATGAAGCGGATCCTGACCCGGGAGATCCCGGACGCCCCGCATGAGGTCCTGCTGGTCTTGGACGCCACGACCGGGCAGAACGCCCTGAACCAGGCCAAGCTCTTCAAGCAGAGCACCGACGTCACCGGGATTGTCCTGACCAAGCTCGACGGGACCGCCCGCGGGGGAATCGTCCTGGCGATCAGAAACGAACTGCACCTGCCCGTCAAGTACGTCGGCCTCGGTGAGCACGTGGACGACCTGCAGAAGTTCGACGCTAGCGACTTTGTATACGGCCTTTTCAAGGGCCTGGTCGATGTCGATTAGGTCGGGTGAGACAGTATGGAAATTGAAAAGAACTACCGGATCAACTCCCTGTTTGAGTTTTACCAGCCCCTTTTGACCAAGAAGCAAAACGAGTACCTGGACCTCTACTACGGGAACGACTACTCTCTCGGTGAGATCGCCGAGAACTTCAACATCAGTCGGCAGGCGGTCTACGACAACATCAAGCGGACCGAGAACATCCTCGAGAGTTACGAGACCAAACTGCACCTGTACGCAGAGTTTCAGGCCCGCAACAAGCAGGCCGACGAGATCCAACAGTACGTACGCACACACTACCCGGATGACGCCCGGCTCAATGAACTGGTGGGTCATCTGGAAAGCTTGGAGGAAGAATAGCAAATGGCATTTGAAGGATTAACGGAACGCCTGCAGAAGGCGATGGAAAAACTACGGCGCAAGCCCAAGGTTACGGAGGCTGACCTCCGGGAAACCATGCGGGAGATCCGCCTGGCCCTCCTGGAAGCCGACGTTAACTTTGCGGTCGTCAAGGACTTTGTGAAGAAGGTCCGCGAGCAGGCCGCCGGGGCCGAGGTCCTCAAGGGATTGAACCCGGCCCAGCAGATTGTCAAGATCGTCAACGTCCAGCTGACCGAACTGATGGGGGAGGAGGCCGTGCCGCTCAACAAGGCCGCTCACATCCCAACCGTCATCATGATGGTCGGGCTCCAGGGGGCCGGGAAGACGACCACGGCCGGCAAGCTGGCCCTGCGGTTGAAGAACGAGAACCACGCCCGGCCGCTGTTCATCGCGGCTGACGTCTACCGGCCAGCCGCCATCACCCAGCTGCAGCAGGTGGCCGCCCAGATTGACGTCCCAGTCTTTGAGAAGGGGACCGACGAAGACCCCGTCGAGATTGTCCGCCAGGGGATGGAGGTTGCTAAGCAAAATCACAACGACTACGTGATCATCGATACGGCCGGGCGGCTCCAGATTGACGAGCAGCTGATGGATGAGCTGGCCAACATCAAGGAGCTGGTTCACCCGGACGAAATCCTCCTGGTAATCGACGCGATGACCGGTCAGAACGCGGTTAACACCGCCCAGGGCTTCGATGATAAGCTTGACATCACCGGGGTTGTTCTGACCAAGCTCGATGGTGATACCCGTGGTGGGGCCGCCATGTCGATCCGGGCCGTCACCGGCAAGCCGATCAAGTTTGTCGGTGAAGGGGAGAAGATGGAGGACTTGGATGTCTTCCACCCCGACCGGATGGCCTCGCGGATTCTGGGCATGGGAGACATGATGACCCTGATCGAGAAGGCCCAGAAGAACTTCGACGAGGAACAGGCTCAAGAGACCATGGACAAGATGCGGGAGAACACGTTTGACTACAACGACTTCCTCGCCCAGATGGACCAGGTCACCAAGATGGGGCCGCTGGAGAACATCCTCAAGATGATGCCGGGGATGGCCAACAACCCGGCGTTAAAGAACGTCAACCTCGACCCGAAGCAGTTTGCCCACATCCGGGCGATCGTCCTCTCGATGACGCCGGAAGAACGGGAGAATCCCGACCTGATGAACCCGAGTCGACGGCGGCGGCTGGCGGCTGGTTCCGGCCGGCCGATCGTCGAGGTCAACCGGATGATCAAGCAGTTCAACCAGATGCGTAAGATGATGAAGCAGGTCACCAACGGCAACATGAGCGGGATGCAGAACCTGTTTGGCGGTCAGATGCCCGGTGGCAAGATGGGGCAGATGGCGATGAACCGGATGGCCCGCAAGATGAAGAAGGACAAGGCCAAGCGGATCAAGAAGCTCCGCAAGCTGCGCAAAAAACACTAAGCGCGTGCGATGAAAAAAGTCGTGGATACTCGGCAACGAGCGTTCACGGCTTTTTTAGTGCATTCGGGGGAACATATTTTAGATTTAATTTGTGAAATATGTTTTTTTATTAAGTTGGTTATCTTAGCAATTAAATTGACAATAACCCGCGTTTTCGATTAGTAAGTTTTTAATCTTATCACGGTTATGAATTAATGAACATATCTATCGAATGATAATTTACTGTTTTATTCATATTGAATATTGGCGGAAATGAGACTAAATTCGTCTTTAATCCATGAATACCGATACATCATTTAAGATAGTTCAATTAATAGGTTGATTACGATTGGGGTAGATTATGGCGATAATTAGCCATTGCGACCCTTTTCGACCGAAAAGCGATTGGCCAAAAAACCTATTTTGTAATGATTGAAAACGGTTACATTATTAATCTTTTCTCGGAGGTAATGACTCATGGCAAAGAATAATCGGTTAATGAAGACATAAAAGACCCTCGGCACCGCCCATCAGCGGTTTGCCCTGCGGAAGCTAAGCGTTGGGGTGTTACGCGTCCTGCTAGGGACGACGCTGTTTTTGGGGGAAGCCAGCGCTGATTCTGCTACCCCGACAACGACGCAGGCGGAGACGCCGCAATCCGTCCCGGCGTCCCGGCCATCTACCCAGGAGAGTGCAACAGTTCTGCAGGCTCAGGGTGCAGCGTCCGCGGCGGCCTCACAGGCAACCCCGAATATCCAATCTGCCGTGGTTAGCGCCGCACCTGCGCAGGTAGCTCAGAAATTCAGCGAGAGGAAGGCGGCCGTTACGACTAGCCCGGTTCCCACTGCTAGGAAGTCGTTGAACGACCAGATTGGTACCGCTGACGGGCAGATCGCTGTTACCAGTCATGAGGTCACCCAGAGTGTCGGGAATAAGCCTTCGGGAACCCCCGGAACACTGGATATTCACCTGGGGTTGAACATTCCAGTCAGTGCGATGTCCAATATCCAGTCCGGTGACTACCTGGACGTTAAGCTGGGGTTGCCCTACCAGACTAGTGACGGGCAGAACTACATCCTCAATTATGGTTCGATTAACGACCAGGCCGGTGCGCAGCCAATCAACTACCGGGGTAACGTGGCGGGCTATATTGTCCCGGTCGGTGACCTGCTGAATAAGTACCGCCAGACCGTCGTAGGACCGGATGGCCAGGAGACGGTTCAGGTTAACAACAATACGGACCAGGCCAGCTACGGGTCCGGGAACGGCTATTACCGGATTATTTTTACGGATGGATTAAGGAATATTCTGGCGAGCCACCCCGGAATTAGTACCCCTTGGGACCTAAGTGCCGATCTGGTCTGGTATAACGGGAGTTCTAATGGGGACGATAAGGTTAAGAAACCGACGGACCGGGTGACGGTCTACACAAATGGGGACGCCAGCAGTTACCAGCCCGACAATGACCTGCAGGTGGGGAACCTGTCAATGGGCAGCGGTGTTACCGTTAAGGCCGTCAAGGTTAACGCCCAGGACGATGCCATTTCACTGAGTAATGAGACGGTTGCCAGCAACCACACCGCCAGTACTCCCGCCCATAACTGGTTCAAGGACGAAGATGGCAAGGATTACGTGGTTACCTCGCCACAGCAGGGGGTGGGCCTGTCCACCACGGACGGCAATAACCACCAGCTGGGCAACGACTTCACGATCACTGTAACCAAGCCTAGCGGTACTAAGGCGGTAACGATGAACTTCGTATCGGCCGATGCCCTACAGCAACAGCTCCAGAAACTGATCGTGCCGGCAAGTTATAATTCAGCAATGGCGGATAGGGTTGATGATGGTGACTACTACCTGTCGCACCTCTTCACCTACCAGGCCCCAAAGGTTACCGTCACCAGTACGGGTTCTGGTGACCAGGTGGCCTACCACGTCCAGATTGATGGTGACTATCAAGGCTTCCGTTCCAATAATGAGTATCAGGATAACCAGGGGGACCACCGCAATTCCCTGTTCACCCTGATCAACTGGACACCGAATGACAGTCAGGCATTACTGCCACCGGTGAACGTCAAGACCCCGGATGAGGATGCAAAAGGGGTTACTTATCAGGGAGCGGGTAACTGGATCGCTGGTTACCCCATTAAGAGTACTGACGTTAAGGATGACCTGAAGGATAAGCCTTGGCACGTTACGGTAAATAATAACACGGGCTTTAACTACGATACCGACTACGGCTATTGGATCGACCGTGGAACCAGCGACAAGCCAATCAGCAAGGGCCAGGTCGATAACCACTACTATGGCTGGGTCAAGCAGACCATCCATTACGTCAATGAGCAGGGTCAACCGATGAAGGACGCCAACGGCCAACCGATCACCGATACGGTCCGCAATGTTCAGTTCGAAAGCACCGAGGATGACAACACCTTTGCGGACCAAAAGTCGTTTGCCAACGACATTGATGTTCCTTCGATTACGGGCTACACGGCCTATGCCGGGCTTAAGGATGGCGACCAGCTAAAGATCGTTGACGGTAAGGCCCAAACAACTGGGGGCCCAATTGCCAAGTATGGGAAGGAGCCTTCATTCGACTTCCCACACGCGGACTTTGTTGAGTACGTGGTATACAAGAAGCGCGATCAGGCGGGATACAGTATCTACTATCGTGACGTCACTGACGACCCGACGAATCTGACCCCAACCTCCGGGACGGACCTCGGGCACGCGATTCCTAATATCACCGGTTATGTTGGTGATACGCCTGACAGGACGGAACAGCTCTGGAACTACCAGGACCAGTATGTATTGGTTGGGCTCTCCCCTAACGCCAAGAATGATCAGCTTGCCAAGCAGACCTTGACCAAAGGGGTAGCCGATCAATACGTCTACCTGGCGCGGAAGGCTAATGTGCAGCATGAAACCAAGAAGGCTACCCGGACGATTCACTATGTTGCCAACGATATCCATGGTGAAAATCTTCAAGGTGACGTTACTCAGCAGGTAACGTTGACTGGTACCTACTATGTGGATGCCACTGCCCCAAATAAGCGAGTAAACGCTGAAGAACTGAAGATTAACGGCGTAGTTCAAAAAGATGCAGATGGCAATCTGATCTATGTTGTTACCAGCGGGAACGCAAAAGAAACTTGGACCATTAAGAGTGATCCAAATAATCATGATGTCACTACTAACACTAGTGATAACCAAAAATTTGACTTTGCCAAGGCTGAGGGTAACGAAGCGCCAACTAATATTACCGTAAGTGAAGACTGGTCACACAATCACAATAATGTTGCCATGGGTAACTGGGTATACGTGGATTCGTCACACAACAAGGACTATAGCTTCTCGCCAAATGAAACAACTAAGCAAACAATCACCCTTGATCCAATTTACCTGATCTACAAACAACAAGTAAATCAGGTGACTGAGACCAAAGAAGGTTAGTCGGGAGATTCACTATTACGAGAACGAAGCTGGTGGCCATGAGCTTACAACTCCTGTTACTCAGCAGGCAACCGTCACGGGTACTTACTATGTAGATGCTAATGGCAACCGCGTAAATGCAGTTCCACTAATGGATGCCCAAGGCAATGTTCAAAAGGATAGTCAGGGCAAGGACATTTACGTTATTACTGATGGCACGGCACCCGAAAAGTGGACCACTGGCGGCCATTCGAATGACGTAACTGAAAATAATCAAAAGTATCATTTCAATAAGGCAACACTGGAGAATGGTGAATATTACGATTCATTCAATGATCCTACTTATCGGACTGATGCTAAATACGATTGGTACTACGTAAATGATAATAATGGTACTAACAAGGAAGCTATGTTTGATCCGGTCAAAGGCGAAAACGTTACCTGGGATGTCGATAAAAAGAACGGCAAGCTTCCCAATGTTGATTTGATCTACAAGCAGAAGGGCCAATATCCACTATATTGATGTTACTGGTAGTACTAAGACTACTGAATATACGCCAGATGATGGTATCTTGTTGCCAGATGCTGACTGGAAAATTGCTAACATCGGTCAAGGCAAGTTTGCCGGTGATTCAACAGATGCATTCAGCGACATTGCTGATCGGCAGGATAAGTTCAAGGACAAGTATGTCGAAGTACAAGAAGATCCTAACTTAGGTAAGTTAACTATTGAGCCTAATATGAAGGATCAGTACGTCTACCTGGTTCGGAAGGCTAATGTGCAGCATGAAACCAAGAAGGCTACCCGGACGATTCACTATGT
>NZ_AZGO01000026.1:41412-71395 GCF_001435345.1 Limosilactobacillus pontis DSM 8475
TACAGTTGATGGGAAGCAGCTTAAAGATGACACCAGGCAAAGCGTTACCTTGAATGGTACCTACTACACCGATGCGGTGACTGGCAAGCGGGTCGCCACGAAGACGGTTAACGAGCAAACGGTTGTTGATCCATCCGAGCCAGCGAGTGAGACTTGGACAGTCGATCCAACCACGGTAGCCGACTTGACTACTGACCAGAAAGGCTTCAAGGCGGTTACTACGCCGCAGACAATTTCTCTGACTACACGCGATGCACAAAGTCGTGGCGTTAGTAGTGGTAACTGGGACTTGATTGATCATCAAGACAATGGTGATGTATCGTACGGTGATCCGCATGATACTGCTTGGACGTCCGCGACGCCAAAAGAGGTTACAGAAGCCTACCTAATCTACAGCCAGCCGACGCAGCCAACTAAACCGACGACGAATCCAACGGCGCCAACGCAGCCGACGAAGCCAGCAACGAATCCAACGGCGCCAACGCAGCCGACGAAGCCAGCGACGACACCAACGGCGCCAACACAGCTGTCCGCGCCAACGCCGGCAACGCCTGGTCAAGTTACCACGCTGAACCAGCAGCCGACCTCACCAGTACGTCAGACGTTACCAGCTACCCAGTCAACAAGTGCTCGGCTACCGCAGGCTGGCAGCCAGCATGAAAAGGGTGCGTTAGTCCTAGGACTGACCGCCCTGATGGCCGCACTTGGCCTGGCCGGTCACCGGCGGAAGCAAAATTAATTTTAGAAAATTTCCGCCTGTCAAGAAAAACTACTTTACATTCTATTTGAAGGCTGGTATATTATTATCTGTTAAAAGAAATTAGGGAGGTGCAAAAGAATGTCCGTTAAAATTCGTTTAAAGCGCATGGGTTCAAAGAAGCGTCCTTTCTACCGGATTGTTGTCGCTGACTCACGTTCCCCACGTGATGGTCGTTTCATCACTTCATTAGGTACTTACAACCCGTTGACTACTCCAAAGGAAGTTAAGTTCGACGAAGACGCCGTTATGGATTGGTTACAAAAGGGTGCACAACCTTCTGACACTGTTCGTAACATGCTGCAAAAGGCTGGCGTTATGAAGAAGTTCCACGAAGCTAAGTACGCCGCAAAGAAGTAGTGATGAGTGATCATGACCGAGACTGATATCGAAGCGTTGATTCGTAGTTTAGTAACCCCACTTTTACGACATCCGGAATCACTTTCGATTACGGTGTCCGACAGTGACCGTTTTCGGCGATACACCGTTAACGTTGATCGCGCGGACGTGGGTCGGCTGATTGGCCGGCAGGGACACGTCGCTGCAGCGCTACGGACAGTCGTCGAGGGCGCCCGTTCTCGACGTAGCAACGCCAAGAAGATCCGGTTACTGATTAATGATCATCGACACTAAATAAAACCTCCCACACCAACCTGTGGGGGGTTTTACCATTTTTAGGAGGGAAACATGGAATTTTATAACGTTGGTAAGATTGTGAATACCCACGGCATCCGCGGTGAGGTCCGGGTGATGCCAACCACTGACTTCGTTGACGAGCGCTTTGCGGCGGGGCAGGACCTCTACCTCAAACGCGATGGCGACCCGCTGAAGCTGATGGTGGAGTCGGCCCGCCAGCACAAGGGCTTCATCCTGGTGAAGTTCGTCGGCTATGACAACATCAACGACGTCCAGACTTTCCGCGACCATGAGCTGATGGTCAGCGGGGAAGACCAGGAACCGTTGGAAGATGGTCAGTACTACTACCACCAGATCATTGGCCTGGTTGTCAAGACGGTCGATGGGGACGAGCTCGGGAAGATCAAGGAGATCCTCTCACCCGGGGCTAATGATGTCTGGGTTGTCCAGCGGACCGGCAAGCAGGACCTCCTTCTGCCGGTGATTGACGATGTGGTTAAGGACGTCGACCTAAACGCCGGGGTAGTCACTGTTGAATTAATGGAAGGACTAGAATAGTGCGAATTGATATTTTAAGCTTATTCCCAGATATGTTTCAGGCGACGCTGGGCGAGTCAATCGTCGGGCGGGCCCAGGAGAGCGGCTTCCTCGACATCAACGTCACCGACTTTCGTAAGTACACGACTGACAAGCACAACCATGTCGACGATGCCCCGTTCGGCGGGGGCGCAGGGATGCTCCTCCAGCCCCAGCCGATCTTTGACGCCATGGCGGCGATTGAGGAGGAGACTAAGAACACATATCCGAAGGGGCGGGTGATCCTGATGGACCCGGCCGGCCGGCGTTTCGACCAGGACTATGCCCAGGAGCTGGCGATGGAGGATCACCTGACCTTTATTTGCGGCCACTACGAGGGCTATGACGAGCGGATCCGCCACCTGGTCACCGACGAGGCCTCCCTGGGGGACTACGTGCTGACCGGGGGCGAGCTGGCGGCGATGGTGATGATCGACGCCACCGTCCGCTTCGTCCCGGGCGTACTAGGCAACCAGGCCTCCCCGATGGGCGACTCCTTCAGCAACGGTCTGCTGGAGTTTCCTCAATACACCCGGCCTGCGGACTTCCGGGGGATGAAGGTGCCTGAGGTCCTGACCAGCGGTAACCACCAGAAGATCCGGGAGTGGCGGATGCGCGAATCCCTGCGACGGACCCTCCACCGGCGCCCCGACCTCCTCAAGACGGCCAAGCTGACCCGTGAGCAGCAGAGAATGCTGGAGGACATCAAGCTCGAAGAAGATCCGGACGTGCCCGACTGATGGTGAGATGGATGAAAAAACTAATTCAACGTTTATTATGGAAACAGGATCCCGCGGTCTATGAGGCCAAGGATTCCAAGTTGACCCCCAGCCTGACGACGATCGACCTGATCGGCCTGGGGACGGGGATGGTGGTTGGCACGGCCGTTTTCACCCTGCCCGGAATCGTGGCGGCCGAGCACACCGGCCCGGCTGTCCCGCTGGCCTTTATCGTGGCGGCGATTGGGGCGGGCCTGTCCGCCCTGGCCTACGCCGAGACGTCCTCGGTCCTGCCCTTCGCTGGGTCGGCCTTCTCCTGGATCAACGTCCTCTTCGGCGAGTTCTTCGGCTGGATCGCCGGCTGGGCCTTGCTGGCCGAGTACTTCATCTCGGTGGCCTTCGTCGCCTCGGGCTGGTCGGCCTACATGCAGGGCTTTCTGGCCAGCCTCGGCATCCAGCTACCCCGGGCCCTCACCGGCGGCTTTGATCCCGGCCATGGCTCCTACGTCGACATCCTGGCGGCCCTGGCGATCCTAGTCGTCGGCATCTTGATCTCGCGCGGCCTCCATCAGGTGAGCCGGATTGAGAACGTCATCGTGGCGGTCAAGCTCCTGGTGATCCTGATGTTTATCGTCGTCGGGGCGACCGCCATCCAGGCCAAAAACTACGTGCCCTTCATCCCGCCGCACCGGCCGGGCACCAGCTTCGGTGGCTGGCAAGGGATCCTGGCCGGGACCGCCCAAATCTTCATTGCCTACGTCGGCTTCGACGCGATCGCAGCCAACACCGCCGAGACTCGTAACCCACAGAAGACGATGCCCCGCGGTCTGATCGGAACGCTGGTGCTGGGGACCGGCTTCTTCATTGCCGTCTCCCTGGTCCTGGTGGGGATGTTCAGGTACGACCGCTACGCCAACAACGCGGAGCCGGCTGCCTGGGCCCTCCGCCATGCCGGCCACTACTTCACGGCCAACCTCCTTTCGGTGGTGGCGATCGTCGGGATCTTCTCCGCTTTGATCGCCATCCTGCTGGCCTCGTCGCGGCTGATCTATGCCTTTGGGCGTGACGGTCTGCTGCCCAAGGGGCTCGGCGTGATTGACGACCGCCACGTTCCTAACCACGCCCTCTGGCTAATCACCGTGTTGGCGATGATCTTAGGCTCGGTATTCCCGTTCACTTTTCTGGCAACGCTAGTTTCAGCGGGGACGTTAGTGGCCTTTATCTTCGTCTCCCTGGGGATTTACGCCCTGCGCCCGCGTGAGGGGAAGGACCTCCCTGATGCCCAGTTCAAGATGCCCTGGTACCCGGTCCTGCCGGCAATCTCGGCTCTGTTTTCGGCCGTGATCTTCTGGGGACTCAACATTGACGCCAAGATCTTGATGATTGGCTGGTTTGCGATCGGGCTGGTGATCTACTTTGCCTACGGGTTGCGCCATTCGATCATCAACCAGGAACACCGAAATAGGCCTTGAAAGTTAGGCGAAAAGCTTGTATAGTAGTTATTGGCTGTTTAGCCGTGAATAACGGTATTCCGCTGCCCCAGTTGGGACATGAATGTCGGCGAAAGGAAAGAAATTATAATGCGTCAAAACAAGTTGATCGAAAAGATTACTGCTAGTCAATTACGTGATGATATTCCTGACTTCCGTGCCGGGGATACTGTTCGGGTTCACGCCAAGATCGTTGAAGGTTCACGTGAACGTATCCAGATGTTTGAAGGTGTCGTTATCAAGCGCCACGGTGCTGGTATCAGCGCTACCTACACTGTTCGGAAGATCAGTAACGGTGTCGGTGTTGAACGGACTTTCCCACTTCACTCACCACGTGTTGAGAAGATCGATGTTCTCCGTCATGGTCGGGTACGTCGTGCTAAGCTGTACTACCTCCGGGCACGTATTGGTAAGGCTACTCGTATCGCAGAACGTCGTCGCAATACTGGAAAGTAATCATAATACCGAAGAACTCCTGCCTGGCAGGGGTTCTTTTTTTGGTTTAAATAATAAGAAGCAATAAATACAAAGTATATAACCAATATACATAAAGTGCTATAATAATTACTGAGAGGTGATTGATATGGCACAAATTAATATCAAAATTGATGATGACTTAAAGCAGGATGCCGTCAGAACCTTTTCTGCCATGGGTTTGGATTTGTCGACCGGCATTAAGCTTTACCTTAAGCGAGTTACTCAGGACAATAAATTGCCATTCACGCCCAAGGCGACTTCGGAACTCAATCAAGCCATTGCCGAAGCTGATCGGGGCCAAGTAGAAACGTTTGATGACTTTGATGATTGGGCGGCGTCATTGGATGAAGATTGAGCAGGTACCAACTTTCAAACGTAATGTGAAGAGATTGAAGCGCAAACATTATGATATTGAAAGGCTAAAGGAAGTTGTTAAACTAATCGTTGAGAATAACGTGGCCGAATTAAAGCGAAAACATAAGTTAGGAATAATTAAGGGGACGCATCCAACCGTTTGGTATGTTCATGTGGATAGAAACTACAACGATGATTGGGTTCTGTGCTACAGAATTGAGAACGACCGGTTATTATTATTACTGACGACAGGCGGTCATGAGGTTCTTAAGTATATTCCAGATGACTAGAGACTGGGAAATAAGCTTCTCGGCACCCTGTACGGCTAGCCTAGGACGGAGGTTAACGCTGAAGGTCGGCCTTCGTTCGTAGTCAAATAGACTTGCTACGCTGCGCTAGACGCTAAGGGTGCGCTTACGATGCGAAGCTAGCCTATTAGGTTTCCCGTAACTGCATTGTAACATTCGGAAAACTAATCGTGGCTGGTGAGAAACCAAAGTTTTCTCCCAGCCGCTTTTTGAGTTAAATTAAAAATTTCATCAGCGCCCCAGCCACCGTCCCGCGGTCACATAGAACGGTTTACCTCGCCACCGGTCGGTTTGCATTTCCTAATCGCCCGTGCCATAATACGGGCAACACAAAATAAACGATGTCAGCGAGCATCAATTTTGGAGGCTTAATTGAATATGCAACAAACAAGTACGCATCTTGGAAGCACAATGACGACGAACCAGCGGTGGGTGATGGCATCTACCGCGGCGGGGTTCTCGTTGGAAAACATGGACATCATGTTTCTGTCGTTTGCCCTGGCACCGATCATCGCCGAGCTGCACATCTCGAGTACGGCGGCCGGGTGGATCGGCTCAATCACAAACCTGGGCATGCTGGCCGGTGGCGCCATCTTCGGACTTGTCGGCGATCGTATCGGCCGGGTCAAGACCTTCACCTATACGATCTTTATTTTTGCCTTCGCCACGGCGGCAATGTTCTTCGCCCACACCCTGCCGATGATCTACACGATGCGGTTTTTGGCTGGGATCGGGGCCGGTGGTGAATACGGGGTCGGCATTGCCCTGATCGCCGAGAACTTCCAGCCCGGGCTGATCGGGCGGTTGACCTCGGTTGCGGCGATCGGTGGTCAGGTCGGGGCAATCTTCGCGGCCGTGATGGCGGCCTACATCATCCCGGCATTCGGTTGGAACGCCCTCTTCCTGCTCGGGGTCATCCCGGTGATCCTGACCTTCTTCATCCGGCGCCACGTCCACGAGAGTAGCGAATTCCTGACCGCCCACGCCCACGCGGTTAAGACCCACGAGAAGATCGCGGTCAGCCGGCTCTTTGCCACCCCGGCCCTGGCCCTGCAGACCCTGGGCCTGATGGTGATGACGATTGTCCAGATCGCCGGCTACTTCGGCTTGATGAACTGGTTACCGTCGATCGTCCAGAAGCAGCAGGGCCTGTCGGTGTCCGGCTCTTCACTCTGGATGGTGGCCACGATCATCGGTATGAGCATCGGGATGATGGTCTTCGGCACGATCATGGACAGCTTTGGACCACGCTGGGCCTTCGGGATCTTCTTGCTTGGGTCCGCCGTGGTCATGTTTACGATCCTGATGGTCAAGAGCGCCATTGCCCTGATCCTCGCTGGTGCCTTGATCGGCTTCTTCTCAAACGGGATGTTCGGCGGTTACGGGGCGGTCATCAGCCGCCTTTACCCAACCGCGATCCGGTCCACCGCCAACAGTATCATCATGAACGTCGGCCGGGCAATCGGCGGCTTCTCCTCGGTGGTCATCGGCCTCTTGATGGATCGCTACAGCCTGGCGGTCACGATGGGCTGCCTGTCCGCCCTCTACATCCTCTCCTTCCTGGTCATGGAGGCCCTGTCGGGGATGCGGAAGTTGACGCACTAGAATAATTAAAATAATGGTGGAAATCCGCGATCGGGTTTCCACCATTTTCTGTTTAATGTTAGGATAAGGGCGTAATAGGTGAGGTGATAATCATGCAAATCATTAAAGAACAGACGGCCGCTGCGGCCAGCGCCCAGGCCTTTAAAATCGTGGCTGACCTGGCCCAGTGCGACCAGCTCCACGTGATGGGCCTGGCGACCGGGAGCACACCGTTGGAGCTGTACAAGCTGATTTCTGAGAGTGACCTGGACTTCAGCCAGGCTAGCTCGGTCAACTTGGACGAGTACGTGGGCCTCAAGCCAACTGATCCGCAGAGCTACCACTACTTCATGCAAGAGCACCTCTTTGACGCCAAGCCCTTCAAGGAGTCCTTCTTCCCGGATGGGACCAACCCTGACGCCGGGGCGGTAACCCGGGAATACGACCGGATTCTGGCCCGGCACCCGATCGACTTACAGGTGCTGGGGATTGGGCGCAACGGCCACATCGGCTTCAACGAACCCGGGACGACCTTTGATAGCCATACCCACCGGGTGGCCCTGACCCCGTCGACGATTGACGCCAACGCCCGCTTCTTTGACCAGCCAGAACAGGTGCCACGCTACGCCTACACGATGGGGATCGCCTCGATCATGGCCGCCAAGCGGGTCATCCTGCTGGCCTTCGGTAAAGAGAAGGCCGCGGCGATCCGGGCGAGCCTTCTGGGACCAGTCACCCCGGACGTTCCGGCGTCGGTCCTCCAGCGCCACCCCAACGTGACGGTGGTCCTGGACGTGGCCGCCGTCAGCCAATTCTAAAAAATGCCATCGATCAAAGTTGGTCGGTGGCATTCTTTTATTTATTCCAGTTGATCTGCCGGTAGTTGTGGGCGGCACTGCGGCCGATCACATGACCGTTCAGGTAGATCATCGTCTTGCAACCCTTCTGGATGGCCGTCTGACTGAAGTTGGCCAGACCATTGTCCATCAGGGTGCCGATCACGCCATTTTGCATGGTGTCGATCAGGAGCGTGCGGCGGGCCTTACTGAGCTGGAAGAGTTCGGCGTTGACGTCGACCTTGATCGTATGCCTGTTGGTGTAGGTGATCTGCTTGATGTTGGTAAAACCCACGGAACTGCTTGTCACTCGATTCGTACTGCTGACAGTCGGCGAGGTAGTCGGCGATGTTGCGGTTAGCCAGGGCCAGGTTCTCGCTGCTGGCGGCCTGGACGACCGGCATGACCGGGGCGGTGTTGACGGCAACCGTGCTGGCACCGGCCACGCCGAGGCAGGCAACCAGGGTCAGGGTCAGTTTACTGATTTGGTTCATGATAGTTTTCCTCCCATTTGAATATCCATCGCTCTATTATGACCGCTTCCGGCAGATAGGGCAAGTGCTAATAGTCACAAGCTAAAACACTGTTAATAATTGCCGGTAAGGTATAGAATGTAACCGTATTCAAATTAATTAGAAGGTGGATAAAATGTTCCTTATTGATACCAGCCGCAATGGCCAGCCCGTCCACGACGCCCTGGTCAACCAGTCCCTGGATAATTACCTGATCAACGACCTGCGCCTGCCGGGCCACGGCCTGATTTGCTACATCAACCAGCCGTCCGTCATCATCGGCGTTAACCAGAATGCCTATGCCGAGATTGACCTGCCATACCTCAAGCAGCACAAGATCGAACTGGTACGGCGGTCCAGCGGTGGCGGGGCCGTCTACCATGATTTCGGTAACCTGGTCTTTGAAAACATCGTCGTCGGTGACACCAGCAAGTTTGGTGACTTCCACGCCATCGGGGACCCGGTCGTCGATGCCCTCCACGATCTCGGCGTTGATTCGGCTGAGGTTAGCGGCCGTAACGACATGACAATCGACGGCAAGAAGTTCTCCGGGATGGCAATCGTCAAGGGTGACAACTCCTATGCCGCCGGGGGTACGGTCATGTTTGATCTGAACATGGCCGCCGCTAGTGAGGTCCTGACCCCGGAGAAGGACAAGTTGGCCTCCAAGGGGGTCAAATCCGTCGATGCCCGGGTCACCAACATCAAACCCTACCTGCCGGCCAAGTACCAGGGCTGGACAACGGAAGACTTTAAGAACTACCTGCTCTGTCATATGTTCGGCGTCGACTCGCTGGATCAGGTCGAGACCTACCACCTAACCGACCACGACTGGGCCATCATCGACCAGCGCCTGGACAAGCAGTACCGGACCGACGAGTGGAACTACGGGAAGAACCCGGGCTTTAAGCACTACGTTTCCAAGCACTTCCCGATTGGGACCGTCTCCTTCAACTTCAACGAAAAGGATGGCCGAATCACTGAGGCCAGGATCTACGGGGACTTCTTCACGGCCGGTGACCCGCACGTCGTTGAGAATCACCTGATTGGGACCAAGCTCGACAAGCCAAGTCTGGTCGCCGCCCTGGTCGCCGGTGACCTCGCCGCCAACCTCGGCAAGGTTAGTGCCGATGACCTGGCCGACCTGATCTTGGCTGACTGAGGGGGTGAGACCATGTGGCAGAAGATTGTTGACTGGTTCAAGCACCTGTTCAGTCACCAGGCCCCGGTTCACCGGGAAAGTAACGGTCTCTGGTGGCAGGAGGACAATGGCACGGTCAAGGTCGGCCTGGCCAGCCAGGTGATCGACGAGCTCGGCGACATCACCTTTCTGGCAACGCCCCAGGTTGACGAGCAGGTCGACAAGCACGACCAGCTGATCGACATCGAGGGCGGCAAGGCGGTTGAAACCTTCAAGTCCCCGGTCAAGGGGAAGATCAGCCGGGTCTACGCCGCCTACCAGGATGACCCGGCCAGCCTGAGCAGGGCGGCCGACCCGCTCCTGGTGGAGATCCAGCCCGCTTGATGGTAAAAAAATCCGTCCAGCTCACACTGAACGGATTTTTTTACGTCTTAAATACTATTTCTTTTCGTTACGCAGGGCCGCGAGGAAGCTTTCGTGACGCCGCTCAGCCTCCTCATCCTTGTCGATGAAGAAGTAGGCAACGGCGGCAAGCACCGCCACAACGGTTCCGACTAACAGGGTCTTGGCCGTGAAGTTGGTGACCATGTAGCAGGAGACCACCAGGGCCAGTGCCGGGATGATGTACTTCCCGGGCAGCTTGAAGCCGTGGTTCGGAAACTCGTTGGTGTGCTTGAACTTGATCACCGCGAGAATTGACGGGACGTACTGGACGAAGGAGGCCAGCACGGTGCAGGATACCAGGAAGAGGTAGCTCTGGGTGGCGAAGGCGGCGGTCAGGATGGCCGTCAGGATGATGCCAACCCAAGGGGCATCGTGCTTGTTCTTCTTACCGATCACCTTCGGCAGCATCCCGTGCTCGTTGGCCAGGGAGGCAACCAGGGATGGGGCGTTGAACGAGGCTGAGAAGGCAACCCCAAAGATACTGATCAGCATCCCGACGATGATCACCGTGTAGCCCCACTTGCCGATGGCATCGCCAAACACGCTGGCTAGTGGCGTAGAGTAGCCGCCAAGCCGGGATCCGGCAATCCCGATGGCGACGATCATCATCAACGCGTCGAGAATTGTGACACTGATCATGACCGCGATCAGGACCCGGGGGATGTTCTTCTCTGGGTTGTTCATCTGCTTAGCGGCAATTGGTAGGAACGAGAAGCCGGTAAACAGGTAGAAGATCGGCGTGAAGGCCGCCCCGAAGTGCTTGAGGAACGGGCCGGCACCGGTCATGCCTGCCGCCGGGATTACCGGCGAGAAGTTGGCCTTGTGGATGAAGAAGACACCGACGATGATGAAGACGATCAGGGTCAGGATCTTGGCAGCGGCGGAGATGTTGTTGACCGCCTTGACCAGGTCCCGGCCGAAGAAATTAATAATGGCAAAGAGGATGATCAGCCCCATCGCCGTCCCGTAGTAGACAACATGGTTATCAAAGACTGGCAGGAAGCTCTTCAGCGTGGTCAACAGGGCCACGATTTCGGCAGCCAGGGTGCAGCACCCCAGGAACCAGGTAAAGATACCAAGCTCATAACCGGTGAAGCGGCCAAAGGCGTTGTAGGAATACAGCCAGGCTGCCCCGGACCCCTTGAACCGGCTCGACAGGTCGGCGTAGCAGAGGGCAATCATCGAAACCGTCAGCGCCGTGCACAGCAGGACGAGGACGGCCGTCAGGTTCATGTAACGATAGATAACAGACGGGAGCAGGAAGGTCCTGGACCCGATGACACCATTGATCCCTAAAAAGTAGATCGAGATAAACGAGAGCTTTTTAGGGACAGAACTATTTTACTTCATTATAATCACCCCTAATAATTTACTTTTACAATTACTATTTTAATATTAATTACATAAATGCTAATAGCGTGGGGCAAATTTAATTTGAAAATGGTACAATAACTAAAAAGTGCTTGATATCAAGACAGTAATGGCCAATGATAGGAGTGTATTCAAAATTGGTCTAGTTAAAGAGGGGCGAATATTGTGCAAACATCATATCAGGGTGGATTCTTCATCAGCAGTGCGGATCCAGCAATGGTCACGGCCGTCGCAGAGGTTGATGACGGCTGCGGCCTGGTCCTCAACCCGACCGGCGCCCACGTTGACGTCCGGCAGTTGGCGGGTGAGTTGGCCGGCCACCGCCTTCTCCTGCCGCTGACCGTCACCACGTCTCGGCAAATGCGGCGACAGGCTGAGGAGCTGAGCCTGCTTGGCGACAACGCCTATGTCCAGGTTCCGGTGATGACGGCTGGCCAGTTCAACACGGCCTTGATCCATGACCTGCTGGCCGAGGGGGTGCCGCTGGCGGTCACCGGGCTCGCGACCCGCCAGGCCGTTAAGCGGGTGCTTGACCAGGCCGTAGCCAGTCAGACCCCGCTCTTGCTCATGATGAGCGCCGCCACCGCCTACTACGACCTGATCGTCAGTACCGCCCTGGCCCATCTTTTCCCGACTGTCCAGCTCGTGGTGGGGGCTCCTAACCAACTAGCGATTCTCCGCGCCCAGCGCCTGGCCGTCGACGGGGTGAACATCACCGCCGATCAACTGGCGATCGCCCAGGAACCGGTCGTTGGGGCTGCCTGTCAGCTGTAATATTAACGAAAAAAGAGCTTCCCAGCGTGCAGCTGAGAAGCTCTTTTGACTTTTAATATGTTTTCTTCGGTGTCCGGACCGTGAGAACCAAGCCCAGGTTAACCAGCAGGGTCAGCCCAGTGACGGCAAAGACCATCGGGTAGGACGACAGCCCGGAGATCGCCGACCCCAGCAGGGAACCGAGGACGGCCCCACCGGCCTGGAAGGACTGGTTGTAGGAGAAGATCCGCCCGAAGGCCTCGGTTGGCACGTCCAGGGTCAAGACGGTCTGAGTAGCCGGCATCAAAGCGGCGTTGGCCAGCCCCAGCAGGAAGCGCCAGAAGGCCAGTGACCATGGTGAGTGGGTGAAGGTCATTGGGATGAAGAGGACGAAGGCAACGGTCAGGCCAACCCGCAGGACGCGTTCGGGCCCGATCTGGTCCATGGTGTGACCGATCTTGGAGGCGGCGATCAACGTCCCCAGACCCGGCGTGGCGGCGACCACCCCGGCGACGAAGGCCACGTTCCCGTGGTTATGCATCAGTGACCGGACATAGAGACTGATGATTGGGTCGATCGACATCGTGGAAGCGGTGACGATCATGGTGGTCAGAAACATCACGAAGATCAGCTTAGGGCTGTCCAGTTCCGCGACGATCTGCCTCATCGGCTTCATGGCGGTCTTCTGGATCGGCTTGAAGTGCTCCGTCGTCAGCAGCCAGGTCGACAGGAAGACCAGAAACATCAGTCCCCCGGTGATGAAGAAGGGGATCCGGTAGCCGAAGAAGCCGGACAGGGCCCCACCGAGCAGTGGGCCGACCAGGTTACCGGCCACCCCGGCGGTCGTCATAGCGGCCATGACCCAGCCAGAGCGTTGGTGAGGGGTCTCACCGGCCATCATCGCCGTGGCGTTGTTGATGTAGCCGGAGAAGACCCCCTGGAGGAAACGCATCCCGATGATCATCCAGACGGTCTGGGAGAGTCCGGTGACGAAGATCGTGCAGGCCATCACCCCGGACGCCCGCATGCACATCAGCTTCCGCCCCTTCCGATCGGCGAGGCTTCCCCAGAGTGGGGAGACGATTGCCTGACTGATGAAGGTCATGGCAAAGGCCAGGCCGGAGTAGAAGTTCAGCTGGAAACGGCTGAAGTGACCGAGTTCGTTGATGAAAAGAGAGATGAAGGGCATCGTCATTGAGTAGCCCATCCCGGTGATGAAGGCGCCGAGCCAGAGGGTGTAAAAGGTGCGGTGCCAGCCCCGGGGGAATTTACCAGTTGCGGCTGGAGAATCCATGAAAAGCCTCCTTGATTTTCAATATTACTTAGATTAGGATACGCGCAATTCGCTGAAAAGTTAATGCTTTTGTTTAATCAGATAGCGGGCAAAGGCCAGCATCATCAGGATGACCAGCAGGACGGTGACCCACATGGCAATCCGAATGCCGATGATCAAAGAGGCCGGAATCTCGGCGATGACCACCAGCATGGTGACCGAGACGGCCCCGAAGACCTGACGGAGGGTGTTGTTGAGGGCGGTGCCGTGACTGTTCTCTGCCCGTGACAGGTCAGCGAAGGCCGCCGACAGGGCCGGGCTGAAGACGCAGGCGTTGCCGATCATCCGGATGGCGTAGGCGATTGTCAACACCCACAGCGACGAGTCACGTGAGATGGTGACCAGCGGGATCGAGGCCAGGAGCATGATCACCCCACCGGTGATGATTAGCCACTTCGGTCCGTATTGGTCATAGAGCCGGCCGACGATTGAGGCGGCGATGGCGTTGCAGACCGCCCCGGGGAGGAGGATCAGCCCGGAGACAAAGCTCCCGGTGTGGGTGACGTTTTCGGTGAAAATCGGCAGGAGCTGCTCGGTGCCCAGCAGGACCATGAAGGCGAAGATACCGACAGTCGTCATCAGGCGAAACGAGGAGTACTTGAAGATTTGGACCTTGAGCATCGGGTTGGTGAGGTGGAGCTGACGCTTGACAAAGACGGCGATCACCGCCAGGCCGACCACCAGCATGGCTAACCCCAGCCAGACATTCTCCTGGAAGGCGGTCAGGCTGCCCAGGGTGAGCCCGGACCCGATTAAGGAGATCAAAACGGACAGGTAGTCGATCTTGATGTCGCGGGGCTGGGAGAAATTGGCCAGCTTGAAGTAGGCGCCAATCCAGGCCAGGGCCATGAAGGGGAGGACCAGGATAAACAGCCACCGCCAGGGGAGAACCTGGAGGATAAAGCCAGCCAGGGTCGGACCGATGGCGGGCCCGGCCGAGATCACCAGGCTGGAGAGGCCGAGGATCGACCCCCGCTTCTCAATCGGGTAGATCGAGATCATGGTGGTCATCTGAAACGACATCAGCATCCCGCTGGCGCTGGCCTGGATCAGCCGGGCCAGGAGCAAGGTGAAGAAGTTGGTGGCAAAACACCCCAACAGGGTCCCAACGATGAAAGTCCCAATGATGCTCAAAAAGACGTGGCGGTTGGTGAACTTATCATACATGTTGGAGGAGAGCGGGGTGACGATCCCGATGATCAACGTGTAGCCGGTGGTTAGCCACTGGGCGGCGTTGAGCGAAACGTGGAGGTCGTGCTGGATGACCGGCAGGGCGGTGACCATCATTGTCTGACTGGCCAGGCTGACGAAGGTTGAGAGCAGGAGGATCGTGGTGATCAGCCGCCGGGTGCGGTCGCTGATCGAAACGGTTGGTGATTTTGACATGTTGGTTTCCTTTCGCGATAGTGTCCTATCCAGTCTAGCACCAGGGCCGGGTCCAGCGTCAAGGGGTAATTGAGTGGCAATTTAGCCAGACATTCGCTATATTAATATAGTAGAAAGGAAGGTTGGCAACGTGAAAAAGAAGATTGCGGTGTTTTCAGACGTGCATGGTAATAGTTCGGCCTTGCAGGCGATGTATAAGGACAGTATCGCCCAGGGCGTGGATGAGTACTGGTTTGTGGGGGACCTCCTGATGCCGGGACCGAGCGTCAATGCCATCTGGGACCTGGTGAAAACGATGGCCCCAACCGTCATTGTCCGGGGCAACTGGGATGACCTGGTGGTGGTCGGTACCCGGGGCCAGATGGACATGGCTAAGCCCTCGCACGTCTACTTCGGTCGCCTGGCCCAGTACGTGGCTGAGCACGCTGCGCCGGGGATGGTCGACGAGCTCGCCGCTTGGCCGCTGCAAGTGACCCGCCAGGTGGGACCCTTGCACTTCGGCATCTCCCATAACTTGCCGGACCTCAACATGGGTCAAGACCTCTTCCCGACCAATGACTCGGCGAACTTCGACCAGCTCTTTGTTACCAAGCCCGGTCAGCCGCCGATCGACGTGGCGATCTACGCCCACGTCCACCACGACCTCCTGCGCTACGGGACCGATGAACGGCTTGTCCTCAACCCAGGGGCAGTTGGCGAACCCTTCAACCACTGGCCAGCCCTCCAACGCGACCTGCGTGCCCACTACCTGATCCTTGAGGTTGACGACCAGGGGATGGCTGCCACCAGCTTCCGGCACGTTGCCTACGACCGGGAGCGTGAGAAGGCCCTGGCCGCTGCCAGTGACCTGCCGTACCAGGAGCTCTACCAGAAGATGATGGATACCGGTTTTGCCTACACCCACGACGACGAACTCCTCCAGAATTATAATGATCGTTATCAATACGTCGCCGAGTACGAGCGTTTTAAGAAAAACTTAAACAAATAAGTGGCCATTTCACTTGTAAAAAGTTAGGAAAACTGGCAGAATGTAAGATGAATGATTATCGCAGATGTTTTAAAATTGTTGTAATGAAACGCTGATTACATTAAAAGGAGAAACAGCTTATATATGGCAAAAAAGTCAAAGATTGCTAAATTACATCATCAAGAAGCATTGGTTAAGAAGTACGCTGCCAAGCGTAAGGAATTGAAGGCCAAGGGCGACTACATCGGTCTGTCCAAGCTGCCACGAAATTCTAGCGCGGTCCGGTTGCATAACCGTGACCGTTACGATGGCCGTCCCCACGCCTACATGCGTAAGTTTGGGATGTCCCGGATCAATTTCCGGGAGCTGGCACACAAGGGACAGATTCCGGGCGTCCGGAAGGCCAGCTGGTAATTAAAGTTTTGAATGAGAGTTACGGTGTTTGCCGTAGCCCTTTTTTATTTACGGCCCAGTGCTAAAAAACTGATATACTAGATGTATAAGTACGTTAGAAATGGGGGAGTCGCATGAGTACGCAGGTTAATTATCAAGAGCTGGAACGGTTGGTCAGTGACCAGGCCCGGGTCCACGGGACGGATTACTACCGGAATGCCCCGACCAGAACCCGGTCTGTCTATGATCAGACGGTCTGGATGGGGAAGAGCATTCTGGAGGAACGGGACGGGGCCCAGCTGTCTCCCCAGACGATGGTCGATATGACGGTCCAGTCGATCAACAATGCGATCAAGGCCCTCAAGAGCAATGCCAGTGCAAAGGTTGCCACCAGCACGAATGCCGCGGCA
This sequence comes from Limosilactobacillus pontis DSM 8475, assembly GCF_001435345.1. Taxonomy (GTDB): domain Bacteria; phylum Bacillota; class Bacilli; order Lactobacillales; family Lactobacillaceae; genus Limosilactobacillus; species Limosilactobacillus pontis. The sequence continues at coordinate 57,860 of NZ_AZGO01000026.1, forward strand.
CCCAGCCAGTCATCCGAAAAGGTGAGGCGGGGCCAAGCTACCGGTCCGGTCGAATCTCACGACGGCGACCGGTCCCCAGCCGGCGCCCCGACGCAGGCAACGTCGGCTGCACAGCAACGGTCAACTGACGAGCCGACCCGGTCGCAACCAACTGCGCAGAAGTTGGCACCTGAATCGGCATCCCAGCCGACGACACCCGTCCAGCCGACCGAGCCGGCTGACCAGCCCACACAACCATCATCACTAACTCCGGTAACGGTGGCCACCGCCCCAGGGGCAACAACCCAACCGACGGCAGAACCGGAAGGCCCCGCCGCGTCCACGCAGCCAACGGAACCAGCCTCGGCCCAGCCCGAATCGGCCCCACAGAAAGACGAGCCCGGCTTCGCAACCGACGGCACCAGCCCAAACTAGTGGGCAGGACACCCAACCGACCGCCCCGGCAACTACCGCTTCTGGGTCGTCAGCGTTAAGTTCGGCACAGCCGACAGCCACTACCCAGCCAGCTGATGAGGAAGGCTTAACAAAAACGACACCGGACGCCGAATCGGCCCGGTCCGCGGCCGCAAGCCATGAGACCTCCCTTTTGCTTGCGGAGCCATCGAGATTAGATTCGACGCGACGGCGGAGCGCTGAGCGGAAAACCGGCCGGCAGTCCGTCTCGCGGGCCATCTGGCAGGGCCTCCGGTGGACCCTCGGTTTTAAGAACGATAAGTGAAGATTAAGGAATTAAGATCGTAATGAGCAATCATTACGGTCTTTTTTAGAATAAATCTAAATTAGCTCTTGAATAACCGGACCAAACCGTTATAATAAGGGTGTAGTTAATAATCATTCTAATTTAAGGAGTGGATATTCATGAATTTTGTCGGACACGAGATTGAAGACTTTAAGGTGAACGCATATCAGGATGGCAAGACGGTTGAAGTTACCAAGAAGGACGTTTTGGGCAAGTGGAGTATCTTCTTCTTCTACCCAGCCGACTTTTCGTTTGTCTGCCCAACGGAGCTCGAGGCCCTGCAGGACAAGTACGAAGACTTTAAGCAGGCCGACGCCGAGATCTACTCCGTCTCCGAGGATACCGAATTCGTCCACAAGGCCTGGGCCGAGGCCTCCGAGAGGATCGGTAAGATTAAGTACCACATGCTGGCGGACCCCGCTGGCAAGCTGGCCCGGATGTTTGACGTTTTAGACGAGGACGCTGGGCAGGCCTACCGGGGCGTCTTCATCGTCGACCCGGATGGCAAGATCCAATCTTACACCATCAACAACATGGGCATCGGCCGGAGCGCTGCCGAGATTCTGCGGACCCTGCAGGCCGCGCAATTCGTCCGTGAACACGGTGACCGGGTCTGCCCTGCCAACTGGAAGCCGGGTCAGGACGCCATCAAGCCAAGCCTCGACCTCGTCGGCAAGCTTTAATCTGGTGATCGCCGATGAGTGAGCAACATTTATATGATTTAATCATCGTCGGTGCCGGTCCCGCGGGTCTGTCCGCGGGCCTCTACGCCGGGCGGGCCACCCTGGACACCCTGATTGTCGAGGGCGATGCGGTTGGCGGTCAGGTCACCACGACCTCGGTGGTCTACAACTACCCGGCGGTTGAAAAGGTGGACGGCACCCAGCTGATGAACCAGATGCAGCGCCAGGTGGCCGACTTTGGCGTCACAATCAAGCACGATGAGATCACCAAGTACGACGTTGCCAGTGAGGTCAAGACCCTGACCGGCAAGAGCGGGGCGACCTACCAGGCCCGTAGCGTGATCATCGCCACCGGGGCCAACCCGCGCAAGGTCGGTTTCCCGGGTGAAGACGAGTTCCGGGGCCGGGGGATCGCCTACTGCTCGACCTGTGACGGTGAGCTCTTCACCGGCCTGCAGATCTTCGTAGTCGGTGGTGGCTACGCGGCCGCCGAGGAAGCCGACTACCTGAGCCGGTTCGGCAAGCACGTCACGGTCCTGGTCCGTGGTGACCACTTCACCTGTCCACCGCTGACCGCCGCCCGGGCCCTCAACAACCCCAAGGTCAGCGTCGAGTACAACACCGAGGTTAAGCGGGTCGATGGTAATGACTACCTGACCAGCGCGACCCTGGTCAACAACAAGACCGGCAAGGAGACCGTCTACCACGTCGATGAGGGGGACAACACCTTTGGGATGTTTATCTACGTCGGCACCGAACCGGCGACTAAGCACCTGGCCGGGATCGTTGACCTGGACCAGGCTGGCTACGTCAAGACCGATGACAATGGTGCCACCAACGTGCCGGGGGCCTACGCGGCCGGGGACGTGATCGTCAAACCGCTGCGCCAGATCATCACGGCCGCCGCGGATGGGGCCTCGGCAGCCACCGCCGCCGAGGCCTATGTCACTGCCCAGAAACAGGAGCAGGGGATCCCAATTCACGCCGCGGTAGCCAAGAAGCCAGCCGCAACGGTGGGGCAGACCTCCCAGCTGGACCACCAGGAAGAGGTGACGCCGCACCAGGGCAACTGGTTGACGGCGGATATCGACCAGCAGCTGCGGCCAATCTTTGACCGCCTGACCAAGGACGTCACCTTCCAGGTCAACACCAACGATAGTGACCTCAGCCAGCAGCTGGTCAGCTTCGTCACCGAGTTTGTCGGCCTCGACGACCACTTCTCCCTGACCACGGTCAAGGGGGATGACCAGTACCTGCCGATGCTGAAGCTCCTGGACAGCGACGGCAACGACACCGGCCTCCACTATGCCGGAATCCCGACCGGTCACGAGCTGAACTCGCTGGTCCTCGGCGTCTACAACGTGGCGGGACCGGGACAGACGATCGCGCCGGCAATGGCCGATCGGATCAAGCAGCTCGGCCCGGTGGACATCCGGATCGGGGTCTCCTTGACCTGCCACTTCTGCCCAGACGTGGTCGCGGCCTGCCAGCGGATGGCCTCCCTGAATCCGGGAATCACGGCCACGATGATCGACCTCCAGCACTTCCCAGAACTACGCAAGGACAAGAAGATCATGTCCGTGCCGGCGACGATGATCGGTGACGACCCGGTCATCTTCGGCAGCCAGTCCCTCGATGAGCTGGTTACGGCCGTGGAGAAGCACGAACAACAAGATTAAGTTAACAGTAAATGAAATCCCATGTATCACTTTACAGTTTGTAGAGCGCTACACGGGATTTTTATGCAACAAAAAAGGACGCCTGTTAAGCACCCTCAACCGGTTCGTTCCTGCAAACATAAAAAATCCCCGACCACACACTGATCGGGGATTCATCATATCATTACAGGTTTTCGTCGGTCTTGAAATTCAGCTCGCAGTAGTCGGTCATCTTGGTGATCAGCGCCAGTGCTAGTTTCTTGTAGGCGTTGAGGGTATCGATGGCGTAACCGCTACTCTGCATGGTCAGGTAGGAGGCCCGGCTGTCGCCCGTCATCGTCTTGACCTCACGATCGGTCTTGGCGATCATCTCAATGGCGGCGCTGTTGCGTTCCTTTTGCACCTCCCGCAGCAAGGGCAGGAAGTCGTGCAGGTGGCTGTCGACCAAGACGCTGACGTGCTTGAAGATCCAGTAGGCCGAATTCAGCTGGGCGGGGAGCTTGCCGCGCTTATACGGTGCCGGCACGTCGGTGATCCCGGCAAAGAACGGCACGTAGGTACTTTCGGCGGCAACCCCCATCGCCAGCCAGTGGATGTTAGCCCCCGGCCGGTTCATCTGCAGGATGTGGGATTCCTGGGTCTTGGCCAGGGAGATCGGCCGGTACTTGTGGCCGGACTTGCCGGTGCCGATCGGGTCAAACTCGGTGCCTTCGTAGTGGTTGCTCAGGTAGCGCTGGGCGTCAAAGATCGAGAGCTTGCGGTCTGGCTTCATCAAGAACGGCAGTTCCGTTGACTCCGGCGCCTCATTCGTGGCCTGCTTCGGGCTGAACAGCTGGTGGCCGATCCAGACCCGGGGCTCGCTGTAGACGGCGTCCGACCGGTCCGCGGTGCCGAAGATCTTGCGGAAGTTGAAGGTTGTCGGGTCCGGGTTGAGGTTATGCTTGTCGACGAACTCCTGGATGCCGGGGTGGAACATGAAGTTGTCGCTGTCGGTGAAGTCGATCTCCTGGATGGCCAGCTGGTTGGCGACCACGGCGTAGGAGTCGTCCGGGATCCGCTGGGCAACCCAGTAGTGACCGGCCCCGGACTCGAAGTACCAGGCCTCGTCGTTGTCGGCGAAGAGGACCCCGTTGGTCTCACCGGTTCCGTACTTGGCGATCAGGTTACCGAGCCGCTGGACCCCTTCACGGGCGGTCTTGATATAAGGGAGGACGACCGTGACCATTGCCTCCTCGTTCAGCCCGTGCTCGACCAGGGGATCGTAACCGAGGACCAGGCTGTTGGAGTAGGCACTCTCGGTGGCGCTCATTGCGACGTCGTACTCGTTGATCCCGTCCTCCTCGAAGACACCGACCTTGTCGGTCCACTCAGGCGTGGCGGTGTAACGGGCGCTGTCGGCGGGCAGGTCGAGCTCCAACTTGGTCTCCTTGGAGATGAAGTGGGTCGGCATCTCGCCGTGCTGGTGGACGACCATGTGCTTCGGCCAGGCCGCCTTTGCATCCTCGTTGCGGCCGATCATGATCGTGCCGTCGATGCTGGCGTCCTTACCGATCAAAATACTGGTGCAAGCTGATAATTTGTTAACCATAATCAAAAGCTCCTCTGAAAAGTATTGTTGGTAACGTTTACATATATAAATTATAACGCTTTTCCGTAAAAATTACGACGTCTCAATAGTTTATCTGAAAACTTAATGATTTTCAAGTCACTGGGCCTGGTATATAATAGGAAAGGTTATTTTTAATGAATAGGAAGCGAACGTGATGGAACAATTATCCCTCCTGATTGTGATGGTGGCGGCTCTGCTGATCCCGCTGGTGATGGCACGTTTCAACATCTCCAGTGTCCCGACAGCTGTGGCCGAGATTGTGACCGGGATCATCCTTGGCAAGAGCCTTTTCAACGTTGTGACGACGACTGAGGCGCTCAGCCTGATGTCGACGCTGGGGGTCATGATGCTGATGTTTCTGTCAGGGATGGAAATCAACTTTGACCTCTTCAAGAAGCAGCCGGGGGCGGCCCCGAACCCGAAGTCGCCGGTCAACCTGGCGGGGCAGGCGTTCGGCCTGGTCATCGTCAGCGCGGCCGTCTTGGGGATCATCCTCAACCAGATCGGCCTCTTTCACGACGTCTTTTTGGCAACGATCCTCTTTTCGACCGTCGCCCTGGGCGTGGTGATTGCGACCCTTAAGGAAAAGGAAATTCTCGGCCGGCCGGCAGGGCAGACGATCCTGCTGACCGCGGTCCTCGGGGAGGTCGTGCCGATGCTGGCTCTGACGATCTACGCCTCGCTCAACGGGGGAAACGCTAGCCGGCTTTGGCTGATCATCCTCCTCTTTCTGGCGGCGATCGTCCTCCTGCGCCGGTTCAAGCAGCCCTTCATCTGGTTCAACAAGATCTCCAAGGCGACCACCCAGCTGGACATCCGGCTGGCCTTCTTCCTGATCTTCATCCTGGTGACCATTGCCGAGCGGGTCGGCGCCGAAAACATCCTCGGGGCTTTTTTGGCGGGGATGGTCATGAAGCTGCTCGAACCCAGTGAGGCCACCCAGGAGAAGCTGACTTCGATCGGCTACGGCTTCCTGATCCCGTTCTTCTTCATTATGACCGGGGTTAAGCTCAACATCCGCCAGCTCTTCGCCAACCCGCGGGCCCTGGCCCTGATCCCGATCCTGGTGGCCTGCTTCGTCCTGGCCAAGCTGCCGACGATGCTGATCTTCAGCCGGCGCTTTAACCGGCGGAACTCGTTTGCCGGGAGCTTCCTGACCGTGACGACGATCACCCTGGTCCTGCCGTCCCTGCAGGTGGCCCGCAACCTCCACGCCATCACCAGCACCCAGTCCGATGCCTTCGTGCTGGCGGCGGTAATCGTCTGCATCATTGGCCCGATCGTCTTCAACTCGACCTACAAGCTGGAAAAGGCGGACCTGATCAAGCAGCGGGTCGTCATCCTGGGCGCAAACACGGTGACGGTGCCGATCGCCCAGCAACTCTCCAAGAACTGGTACGTGATTCGGATGGTGACCGACAGCGAGGAGAACTACAAGACCTTCAACTCCGAGGTCCGCGACCTGGCCTACCTGGCGAAGGTCGATGAGACAACTCTGGACCAGGGGAATTACTTTGACACCGATATCCTGGTGGTTGCCTTCCTAAACGACCGGAAGAACGCCCGCCTGGCCCTCCTGGCGAAGAAGCACGGGGTCAGCCGGGTGATCGCCAGTCAGGAGAGCCCAAACGTCGACCAACGACGGCTTACCAGTCTGAAGACGGCGGAGGTTGAAATCTTCAACTCCTTCAACGTTGAGACCAGCGTCATGCGGTCGATGATCGAAAGCCCATCGATCATCGACCTGCTGACCGACACCGAGGCCGGCCTGTTCGAGGCCACCGTCCGCAACCAGCGCTACGCCGGGCGGGAGCTCCACACCCTGCCGTTTATCGACAAGATCACGGTCAGCCGAATCTACCGCAACCACAAGCCAATCTCGCCGCACGGGGACACGATCCTCGAGCTGGGCGACCACATCCTCTTCACCGGCGCTCATGGCGAAGCGGAGGCGGCCCGCAATGAGCTGCGGCGGAAGAATTAATTTAAATAGGTAAAGGCCTACTCGCGACGAACGGGTAGACCTTTTTTGATGTCTTCAGTTTTGCCTGGTAGCTTCCTGATATTGTTACTCCGCCTCGGTGACGGCGGTGTGCATGTAGGTGGTCAGAAAGTCGATGACCTCCTGCTTGGAGTAGCCCAGCCCGATCAGGCCGTTGATCAGCTTGAGGTGGTTTTCTTTGATAGTGGCTGCTTTGGCCTCCCGTAGTTCGTATTCACGGTCTATCTCGCACAGTGCTTTCATGGTAAACACCCCATTTTAATTTCGCAGTGCTTGCTGGTAATAGCCTTTGGCTTGTTCGCGGGAAACCTTCATGACGTTGGTGAAGAAAGAGATAATCTGTTCCTCAGACAAGCCCTGACAAATTAGTCCGTCGGCCATCTGCACAAGAGTCATGTTGATACCTTGGCTCTGTCCCAATTTAACACCTTTTTTGACGCCCTTTTTAACGCCCTTATCCGTGGCTTCCTTTAACTCATACTCGTGATCCATTTCGTATAATGACAGTCGCATAAAGTCCGCCCTCCATTCCTTGTTGTGCTTGACCGCAGCAATCTTCTTCTTTAATTTTACCCCAAATTCATCCGCCTGCCCACTGTCGCGGTGCGCCACCAGGTCCAGCAGAGTCTGCAAGCGGGGTGGGACCTCATGGCGGGGGCTAGTGGCGTTCAGGTAGATGTCCGTCGCCCCGTCTAGGACCCGGTAGTCGGGAAACTCGTTGAGGTGCTTGTTGACACTGTAGAACTGGGCGCCTAGCTTGAAGGGGTCGAAGCAGCAGATGAAGATCACGTAGGAGTTGTTGGCGTCGTGGTAGTTGGCGCCCTTGTCGTAGGCGTCTAGCGCGTTCATCACCTGGTAGTAGCGGACCCGCTGGGCGAGGTTGTGGTGGTCGGCCACCTGCATCTCGATGTCGTAGCGGTTGTCGTGCTCGTCGGTGGTGTAGATGTCGAAGCGGCCCCCCTTGGCATCGTTGGTCGGACTGACCTCCTGTTGGGTCTGGGGTGGGGCCAGCCGCGCAATCGTCAGGTCGGGTAGGATGCTGCGGATGACGGCCAGGCAGATCGCCGGGTCACTCATCACCTTGCTAAAGACGAAATCGTTCTCCAGGCCGGCACTGGACCAGGCCCGCGCGGCACGTTCAAGTCGGTTCATGCGCATTCCTCCTTCTATAATATAAGTACGGAGAAACTGTTGTTGCCGTCCTTTCTATGGTAGAATTTAGTAAAAATAAATAAGGAGGGGCACAACATGCCATTAGTACATATCGACTTAATCGAAGGCCGGAGCGAGGAACAACTGAAGGGGCTCGTCAAGGACGTGACCGCGGCGATCTCCAAGAACGCCAATGTTCCAGCTGAACGGGTGCACATTGTTCTCAACGAAATGAAGAAGGACCGCTACAGCGTTGGCGGCAAGATGGTTAGCGATAACTAAACTTCCTGATGGCCACCCGGAATCTTTCCGGTGGCCTTTTTTGCGTGCTTGACGTGGCCCGGAAGCCCGATTACGAGCGGTATGGGTCCCTTAACAGCGAAAGGATGAACGAGATTGAACGAGCAACAATATATCATGGCAATTGACGAGGGGACGACCAGCTCCCGGGCCATCATCTTCAACCACGACGGCAACAAGGTGGGGATGAGCCAGCAGGAGTTCCCCCAGTACTTCCCGCAGCCGGGCTGGGTGGAGCACGACGCCACCGAGATCTGGGATAGTGTCCAGACGGTGATGTCGGATGTGATGATCAAGACCCAGATCAAGCCGTATAAGATCGCCGCCATCGGGATCACCAACCAGCGGGAGACGACGGTCATTTGGGATCGCCACACCGGTCAGCCGATCTACCACGCGATCGTCTGGCAGTCCAAGCAGACCAGCGACATCGCCGAGCGGCTGATCGCCGACGGTTACAAGAAGATGATCCACGATAAGACGGGGCTGGTGATTGACTCCTACTTCGCCGCCACCAAGATCAAGTGGATCCTCGACCGGGTCCCGGGTGCCCGGGAGAAGGCAGCGCGTGGTGACCTGCTCTTCGGGACAATCGACACCTGGCTGATCTGGAAGCTGACCGGGGGCCGGGTTCACGCCACCGACGTCACCAACGCCAGCCGGACGATGCTCTTCAACATCCACACTCTCGACTGGGACCAGGACATCCTGGACCTACTCGACATCCCGCGGGCGATCCTGCCGGAGGTCAAGGAGAGCTCGGCCATCTACGGCTACACCGGGGACTTCACCTTCTACGGGGTCCAGATTCCGATCGCCGGGATCGCCGGGGACCAGCAGGCGGCCCTCTTCGGCCAGGCCGCCTATGAGGAGGGCTCGGTCAAGAACACCTACGGGACCGGGGCCTTCATTGTCATGAACACCGGCCTCACGCCGACCCTGTCCGACAACGGCCTGCTGACGACGATCGCCTATGGGCTCGACGGCAAGATCCACTACGCCCTGGAGGGGAGCATCTTCGTGGCCGGGTCCGCCGTCCAGTGGCTCCGCGACGGTCTACAGTTCTTCACCCACGCCAGCGAGTCCGAAAAGCTGGCCGTATCCGCTAAGACGACCGGCGGGGTCTACGTCGTGCCGGCCTTCACCGGGCTGGGCGCCCCTTACTGGGATCAGGAGGTCCGCGGGGCGATGTTTGGCCTGACCCGGGGGACCGACCGCGGCCAGGTGATCCGGGCGACCCTGGAGGCGATTGCCTACCAGACCCGGGACGTCGTTGACACGATGGTCAAGGACACCCAGCTGCCCCTGTCGGCCCTGACGGTGAACGGGGGTGCCTCGCGCAACGACTTTCTGATGCAATTCCAGGCCGACATCCTGCAGACGCCGATCAAACGGGCGGCGATGGAGGAGACGACGGCGCTGGGGGCGGCCTTCCTCGCCGGGTTGGCTGTCGACTACTGGGCCGACCAGGACGAGCTGCGCACGCTCTCCAAGATCGGCGACGAGTTTGCTCCTCTGATGGGCCAGGAGGAGGCCAACCGGATCTACGGCGGCTGGCAGCAGGCCATCAAGGCGGCCCAATTCTTCAGTCACGGAAAATAACGGAGATTTAACTATGAACAGACAAGAACAGACGAACATCATCAATGACCTTGCCACATTTGTCAAAGACCACCGGGAGGACCAGTTCGACGACCATGAGTCCTTCTACTACGAGCTCCTCAAGCAGTGGCGTGAGCTGAGCCGCTTCAGCATGGACGGCGCCGACCCGGCCAGCCGCGACCTCTACGACCGCTACTGGGCGGCGATGGGCCAGTGGCACCAGCGCTTCGTGGCGGAGCAGGATCGGATTGTCAATCCAACACCGATGCCCGGCCCGACCCTTCAGGAGGAGTACGAGGCCCTGATCGCCGAGCTGGCGGACGAGATCATCGGCGACCTGCCCCGGCCAGCATCGGCGGCGGTCATCCGGATCGACGACTTTGCCCGGCGGTTGAACCTCCAGCTCCAGGAAATGGAGGACCTCTACACGGACGTGCTGACGCCGATCGACCTCCTCTTACTGGTGGAATATTGGCGAATGGTTGATCAAGCTGTACAAGCAAAGGAAGGGAACGAGTAGATGCAAGGAGCAATCTTAAACGTCAACGGAATCATCACCGACCTGGACCGCCGCCAGTTTGCGGCCTGGCAGAAGGTCGCCATGTACGAGTACGGGATGGGCCTGCCGGGTAAGCTGGCTGGGGACTTCAAAGGCCTCGACCGCAACGCTGCCCTCGACCGGGTACTGAACCGCTTCAACGCCAAAGCCGATAAGGACGGGCGCCAGGAGTTACTGGCCGAGCAGGACCGCTTCTACGGTCAGGTCCTGGCCGAATTGAGCGAAGACGACCTGGTACCGGGGATCAAGCGGTTGCTGGTCGCCCTCTACGACCACTACGTCAAGCTGGCGATCAACGCCCCCGCGGGCCACGGGGATGAGATCAGCAGGCAACTAAAGCTGGATGAATTCATCGACGCGGTGGGAAGCGAAGATAACGCGGTACAGCCATACCAGTCCCTGGTCACTCAACTGGACGTACCGGCTACCGGTTGCATCGCCCTGGTTACCAATAAGGCGGACCTGCAGGCAGCGACGGCGGCCCGGCTGACGACGATTGGGGTCGGGGATGCCAGCTCGCTGGCGGACGTCGACTACCGGGTCAGCCAGGTAGGCGACCTGCGCTACCAGATGCTGGAAAAGGTGTGGGAAGATACCCACGAGGATAAGTAAATGAATAGCGGGTGAAAATCAACCGTCAGTAGTTGATTTTCACCCGCTTTTAATGTTGCAGCCACTCCTGAAGAAAATCGCGGAGCTGGGCCGCATCCTCCCTGGTCAGGGAATAAGTATTATCGTGGCCGACCCCGGCGAAGTCGACGTTGGTCAGGAGAACGTCCAGCCGTGGTTCGGCCGGATCCCGGTAGACGCTGAGTTCGTTGGTGCAGCCGTCGTCGCGATCTTCACCCCGGTAGCGGGAGTGAAACCAGGCCGGTGTCGATGTGGTTTGATGCTGATTCACGCTATCACCTCAGGGGCGATTATACCATGTTTGGCCAGTCCTTTCCCAGGCGGCGAGCGGTAGCGATCAACTGTTTCTTCCATTGAAAGACCGCTTGGCGGGAGACCCCGCAGTGCTTAGCGATCGCCGTGTCGCTCCGGTAACGGTCCTGGAGGGCGAGGAGGAGGTAGCGGCGGGCTGGTGCACCCGAATGTCGCCAGAGCTCGTCGAAGAAGGCGGCGTTGGTCAGCCGGCTGAAGGGGAGCTGGGCCCGGCCATCAACCAGGTCGGCGTCCGCGGGGGTCGCCGCCTGGTCGAGGGAGTATTGGCGGCATTCGATGGCCAGTTGCTGGTGGCGGAGGATGTCGAGGAGACGCCAGCGGATCTTCCGGTAAGCATAGGACATCATTCGGCGCTTCTCCAGCGGGGTCGTCAGTGGGCCTGAGTAATCGGCGTAGACCTCAGCGAAGATCATGCAGCCCTCCTGGAAGAGGTCGGGGTAGTCGTCGCGGTGGACGGGGATGCCGAGCCCCTTGAGGACGCCGTGGACGAGCCGAACGTGGTCGTCCTGGTAGAGGAAGTCGAAGCCATCTTGAATTGTCTGTTTGGTCATTGGAAATCACCTGTATTCGATAGATTCCCAAGCGCGCTTGAGTGTCCCTAGCTTACTAGACAGAGATTGATGATGCGAATTTGAAAATAGTCGTGATTAAACGAAAAAATGATTGACAGGGGTTAAATTTACCGATATCTTATTATTCGAGGTAAGCGCTTACTATTTTACTTATGGTTACGATTATTTTAAAAATTATGCATGGGGAGTAGAGTAAATGAAGAAGACCAAGTTTATAGATTTGACTAAGATGGACAAACTTCGGATTGACGAAGAGACGGGTGCCTTTCACCCAAACTGGGACAATACGATTCTGATGACCGCCTATGACGCTGAACGGACCTTCCTCCTGACGAGGGACGGCCGGAACTTGCTCCTTACTCAGCCGCTTCGCGATGTTTTGCATTGCTTTGCCCGTGACAATGATATCGATGAGTATGAGCGTCAGGCGATCTATAAAATGGTCGGTGCCCATAAGGGGCGCGGATATATTGCCGGCCACCACCGATTGGTACCGACCCACGGGACGACTAACGCAAACGTGGTGTACTACATGGCCCACTGGCTCGATGGGAATGGGACCTCAGCCAACGGCCAGCTGATGATTGCCTCCTTCCACGGACGCAAGCGAATCTACCGTATCAGCATTGATACCAGTCTTAAGACCCTTGATCGCCTGCTTAAGGCCGCTAATCAGGCGGCATCGTGTCAGCTAGATGGGCTGGACTGGCTAATGTACAACTACGGGGTCAAAACGGTTAACAAGAAGAAAAGTGTTCGCTATCACCATAATATTCGTGATAAGTGCCGGTGCGCTCACCACCGGATCCAGTGTGCCTGGATGATTACGCTGATTCGGCATATCCTGAGTGACTACCTCAGTGAGGAGGAAATCAGGGAAATTATCAAGAAAATCAAAAGAAATATCTAAAAGACAAAGTTTTCCGGACAAAACGTGTTCAATAGTCTAGCAGGCGGTTATAATAGGGGTATGAAGTAGGACAAATAGGATAGGATTGGAGTGTTACCCATGACAGAATGCAAATTTCATAGTGGAATTGATTACTCGTTAAGGATTCTTCAGGATAATCGGCAGCCAACCCTGGTCTTCTGACTAGGTTTCCGGCCGCTGATCCTGGAGGAGCTGCACCAGTTGGTTCCTGAGCTGTCTGGTGACGATCTCAAGGCTGAGCTGGCTAAGTTGCAAAACCTGCGGATCGCCAACCCAGTAAAGGACACCGATAACTGCTACTCCCTGACTAAGGAGGGGGATGATTTTCGTCAGTTAATGATCTCACTGAGTATCTGGGGTAAGCAGCAGATGAACGATGACGAAAACAAGGTTAGCTCGCTGATTGTGGAGCCTGAGACCAATGCTAAACTGAGCGAATTGGTCAAATACAACAAATTCTTGCGGGAGCACATCAATTACGATGAATAGATTAAAAATGGGACACCGCTGATTGAAGTAAGTTCAGTCAGCGGTGTTTTGTGTCCGTAAGCGGCAAAATTTATAATCGAGTTGTCAAAAATTTTGGAAGATAAAATAGACTTCTAGAAAGCTGATATCTCCCTATTTGTTAATTTAAGAATATGAAGTTTTTATGAAAATTGCCCTTGACGGCGGTAAAGATTGTTGTCATACTATTTAGTGTGAAACTAAAAGATTTTTTAAAGTTTTGATAAGGCAGATTGCAAGAAATAACTTGAACGAATTTAGTGACGTAGATTAAGCAAGA
>NZ_AZGO01000027.1 GCF_001435345.1 Limosilactobacillus pontis DSM 8475
GGATTGGTTATTGAAAGGATTAAACCCGTTGCCAGTTCGTCGGATCAAAGCTGCCCAACCAGGTACCTTTTATTGAATTACCTCTGTTTAAAACCGTTGTTCTTTGATATAATTACCGAAGAATAATTTAAAGGGAGGTGACGTACTATGAGTAAGAGCTTAGTAGAAGAGAATCGAGAGCTTAAGCAGCAGATCAAAGCCTTGAAGGATCAGGTTAATAAGTTGACAGCGATTATTAAGCTTCAACAAAACCAAATGTTTGGGAAAAAAACTGAAGTAATTGAGTCCGTAGTTGATGGTCAGCAATCACTGTTTAGTGATGATGAACTAGCTCAGCTGCAAGATTCTAATGTTTCAATCACGGAAGTGATTGAAAAGCAGACAAAACAAGTGGTGCGTCACCGGAAAGCCAAGTCTTCTGGTCGACGGAGCGCTTTTTTGGATGGTTTACCTCAAGTGGATAAGACGATTCATTTAACTAATACGGATTGT
>NZ_AZGO01000028.1 GCF_001435345.1 Limosilactobacillus pontis DSM 8475
CTACTGGAAACATAACTGTGAGGCAATAATGATTGTGGCATCTGGCTACTAATGATGATATCTTTACCATCTTAGTCACAGTCGTTACACTTATAGCTTTCTTGGTATAAATTCACACAATATAACTCGGCTGGCTTCAGCCGTACTTCACGACTATACAGATGATCACCAATCTTCTTCATCTGCTCATGGCATTTTGAACAATCCGTATTAGTTAAATGAATCGTCTTATCCACTTGAGGTAAACCATCCAAAA
>NZ_AZGO01000029.1 GCF_001435345.1 Limosilactobacillus pontis DSM 8475
AAAACTGACAATTTTAAACCGCCGTTTTCCTACATTTTAGTCCCGCCCTCTACAGTTATATGAATCGTCTTATCCACTTGAGGTAAACCATCCAAAAAAGCGGTCCGCTGACCAGAAGACTTGGCTTTCCGGTGACGCACCACTTGTTTTGTCTGCTTTTCAATCACTTCCGTGATTGAAACATTAGAATCTTGCAGCTGAGCTAGTTCATCATCACTAAACAGTGATTGCTGACCATCAACTACGGACTCAATTACTTCAGTTTTTTTCCCAAACATTTGGTTTTGCTGAAGCTTAATAATCGCTGTCAACTTATTAACCTGATCCTTCAAAGCTTTGATCTGCTGCTTAAGCTCTCGATTCTCTTCTACTAAACTCTTACTCATAGTACGTCACCTCTCTTTAAATTATTCTTCGGTAATTATATCAAAGAACAACGATTTTAAACAGAGGTAATTCAATAAAAGGTACCTGGTGTAGAGGGCAGCTTTGATCCGACGAACTGGCAACGGGTTTAATCCTTTCAATAACCAATCC
>NZ_AZGO01000030.1 GCF_001435345.1 Limosilactobacillus pontis DSM 8475
CTTGCTTAATCTACGTCACTAAATTCGTTCAAGTTATTTCTTGCAATCTGCCAAATTAATAACGTTTTTGCTGAGATGTCCGTTTATGGACACTTTGCGGAAATTGTCAAAAATAAAGCCGATTAGTTAATAACTACTAGAAAGGATCGTAGAACGATTGGTAAATGGGCAAAGGCGCCAAGACCGCCGCACGGTATACACAGTTAATGTCATTAAGGATAGCTTTTTGGAACTTATTCAGGACAACCCCTATTCCAAAATAACGATTAAAAAGATTTGTCAAACTGCTGAGATAAGCCGCTCAACTTTCTATTTGCATTTTGATTCGATCAATGATGTTTTGAACGCCGTTTTAGATGATGCAATCATGACAACATCAACGGATTACTTTAGTATTAATAACTTTAGCGTTGATTATCTTAAGGAAAACGAGTCCTTAATCCCCGCATGCCAAAGGGTGGGGTCAAATGCAAAGTATCGTAAGTTACTTCTGGATCCTGATTTGATCGAATACATTGTCGGACGAATCATGGTTCATGAACGGGACCGGGTAGTTCCAGCAATTCAGAAAAAGACGGGGCTTTCCAAAGAAGACGCTGAGACACTATTCCTATACACCCTTCACGGTTCCTTTGCTGTTAACTGCGCTAACCACTTTAGGAAAAATGACCAATGGTACCATGATGTCCAGCTCCTAAATAAATTTACCTTGAATGGGTACCGGGCTCTTAAGTAGCAAGCGGTTATGGGTTCCATGCTGATATGCTTAAATATGGCGACATCCATCAATATTTGCCGTTGTTTTTTCACATGCAATTACCGCATAGTTACCACACCCGTCAATATTTGCCGTTATTTGGCGTCATTTCGCGCTAAATAAATGTATAAATATGTCTACACATAAGCATAAAATAAAACAGCCACATGGATAATTTCCCTGTGGCTGTAAGTGTTTCGTCACCGTTGCTTAACCGCTCCGTTGGCGTAATTTATTTCAATATTTTTCTGGACATTCGGCACGAAAACGTTAAAGTTCACACTGCCGTCCTTGGACTGGGCCTGGATGTGGGCGCCGGCCGGCACGACACTGTTACCACTGTAGATGTCGGTGACCCGGTAGCGGACCTGCTTGCCCTGGTCGAGGGCCTTGCGGACGATTCCCTCGTAGTAATTCTGCCCGGTCGAGGTGGAACTGCGCGCCTCGTTGGCCCAGGCCGTCTGGGTAGCGATGTTCTTGGGGTTGGACTCGGAGGCATCAAAGCCCCGGATCCCGCCGACCAGGGCGTAACCGAGCAGGTGGCCACGGTCGTAGGCGTGATTGTAGCCGCCAGTCAGGTTATGCGCCTGGAGGAATCCCGCGGGTTTCCAGTCGGTCGCCCCGTTCCCGGTGGCGGCCCGGTTCCGGTACTGGCGGGTTGTCTTGTTCAGCCAGGCGTCGCCGCGCCAGGCCCGCCCCTGATTGTCCAGCTGGTTGACCGCGTAGGGTGCGCTGCTGATATTGGTATTCAAGTCGGCCTGGTTATGGTTGATAATGTAGGCCCCATGACCATTCCAGACAATACTCTTGCCCAGCTGCTGACGGACGGCCGGGGTCAGGACCACCGACGCCTGTTGTTCGGTCGGTGGTTCCTGCTGCTGGTGGCCATAGTGGCCGGACTGTGCCGAATTACTCTTGCCCCAGGCCATGAAACGCTGAATTCCCTGACTCAGGGAGGCATCGCCCTCGGTCGGCTTCTGGACCACGCCGCCCACGACGAGCAGGGCCACGATCCCGAAGACAATGTGCCAAATCTTTTTCTTTATGCGGTACATAAAATCGCCCTTCTTTAAATACTTTTCTCCTATTATACAATGTTTAGCCGAACAAATGATCAGGAAAACAAAAAAGGCAGGCAATTTTGCCTACCTTTGAAAATTACTTTTCGAGCTTGGGTGCAGTGTGGAACTTGTAGATCAGGGCCATGATAATCAGGAAAACCACACCGACCGAAACGGGGACCCGGGTGTCTGGGTTAAAGAACATGAAGATCAGAATGACCGTCAGGGCGATCAGGCTGAAGTAGTTATATGCCGGGTAGAATGGCATCTTGAACGGGTGATTAACTAACTGGTCCGGGTTGTGCCGACGGAAGTTCAGCTCGGACAGCAGGATGATAAACCATGGCACCATCCCTGGCAGAACACTAGAACTGTAGACGATCACGAAGATGTTCTTGGCGCTGGCACTAAACATCGACAGCAGCATGTTGACCGCAAAACCGAGGAAGATCCAGAAGGCAATCGTCAGGATGGCAACGTTTGGCACCACCCGCTTAGAGAGCTTGCTGAAGACCTTTGGCACCTCACCGTCAACGGAGAGCTTGAAGAGCATCCGGCTAGCACTGTAGATCCCGGAGTTAGCACCGGACAGGGCCGCCGTCAGAACAACGAAGTTAATGATTCCGGCTGCGCCAGTGATCCCAACCTTGGTGAAGGTTTCGACGAATGGTGAACCGACCGCCTTGAGTTCGTCCCATGGGTAGATGGAAACGATCACGAAGATGGCACCGATGTAGAAGATCAGAATCCGCCAGATGACGGACTTAACCGACTTAACAATGGCGTGGCGCGGCGATGCGGCCTCCCCCGCCGTGATCCCGAGCAGCTCAATCCCCTGGTAGGAACCGGCAATCACCGACAGGGAGAACATGAAGCCCATGAAGCCGCCGGTGAAGAAGCCGCCGTGCGTCCAGAGGTTGGAGATCCCAACCGGGTGCCAGTTGTTTCCCAGCCCGAGGACGATCACCAGCAAGCCGAGGATGATCATGGCGATGATCGTGACCACCTTGATCATGGCAAACCAGAACTCTAGACGCCCATAGGCCTTAGCTGAGGCCAGGTTGGCCAGGGTCAGAATCGTGATCATGACCAGGCCTGAAATCCAGTCCGGCAGGTTCGGCCACCAGTAGTTCAGGTACTGACTCATCGCGATGATGTCCGAGATCCCGACGATGATGAACTGGAAGACGTTGCTCCACTTAGTCAGGTAGCCGGCCAGAGGGTGAATGTACTTAGAGCCGTAGTCGGCAAACGATCCGGTCCCGGGACTGATGTAGATCAGCTCCCCCAGGGCCCGCATGACCCCATACAGGAACAGGCCAACGAAGGCATAGGCTAAAAGTACCGATGGCCCCGTCCACTTGATAGTAGAAGTGGCCCCCATGAAGAGCCCACTCCCAATGGTCCCCCCGATGGCAATCATTTCCATCTGTCCAGGTGTCATCGTCCGATTTAACTTTACTTTCTTTTGATTATCCATCCTTATAACCCCATTTCTTAATACGAAAAAAAGCCACCCAATGCGACCCAGCAACCAGTGAAACCGAAATCAGTTTAGTGGTTGAGTCGCTTTGGATAGCTTCGATTAATATCTTGTTTAAGTATATTAAAGGTGCTCAACCACGGTGCTTGTTGTTGTGGTTGAGGTGGAGGTTAGTTGATGAATAATCGCGTTAAATTGTAATTGCATGTTGTTTTCCTCCAATTCCCTTTTCTTTCGTTGTTATTAGAATACTATTAGAAAATTAAAATTGCAAGGAAAAGTTTAAATTTCTATTTTGTTTAGTGGAAGTGGAACGGGAACCGTGGAAATTGTGGGTGGTGTGACGCAATTATTCTGAGCAAGCCAACCGCCCCCTTTCACAGAATTAGCCTAGTGCCGCTTTTGCCGGGTAAACATGGCTGTTCCCGCGGCCGTCAGGGTGGTCACGGTTGCCAGTACGGCTGCCTTGATCCCTAGTGGCTGGTTCCCCGTCTGCGGTAGTTCGGCGGCTGACTCGTGTTGCGGGTCGGCAGTTAGCTCCCGCAACGGTTTTTGAAGGTGGTCCAATTCACTGTGGAAGGCGGCGGGGTCGATACTGGCCGTTTGGACACTACTGTCATGGCTAGTCTGCTTAGGGGTGGTGACAACCTCACCACGGTCCGGACTGGTGATTATGACCGGTCGTGTTGGCTTGATCGGTTCTTTCTGGCCGGTTGGTTCGCTGGTTTTCTCCTCTATGGCCGGTGTTCCGTTAGTATGGGTGTCTTTATCGTTCGCCTTGACCGGGTCGCTGGTTGATGGCTGATCGGTCTGGGTACTCTGATTGGTACTATCAATACTAGCTCTGCCAATCCCTGTGTCGGTTACCGGTGGCGTGGTAGTTTGACTGCCCTGATCAGTGGTGGCAGCCGGGTCGTCCCCAACGCCGGTTTCGGTGACTGGCCGTGTAACGGTTTGGATTTCCTTACCTGTACTCGTTGTCTGCTCGGTTTGGGTACCCACGTTCGTGCCGGTCGACTGGTCGGTTTGACTACCCCGGTCGTTTGTGTCGACGGTGTCATCGCCAACACCGGTATCCGTGGTGATCGAATTATCGGTCTGGGTCCCAGTATCAGTAGTTGGTGCCTGGTCCGTCTGCGTTTTTGTATCGGTCGTCGTTGACTCATCGGTTTGACTGCCCTGATCTTTTCCAGTTGAATGGTCAGTTTGGGTACCCTGGTTCACGTCACTAATGGTGTCATCGCCAACACCGGCATCTGTGGTGGTTGAGTGGTCGGTTTGACTACCTTGGTCAGTGACGTCAACGGTGTCATCCCCGACTCCAGCATCAGCCGTTGGATGTTCATCGGTTTGAGTCTCCTTATTCGCTCCGGTTGACGTATCGGTTTGGGTACCCGTATCCGTGCCAGTCGATTGCTCGGTTTGACTGCCTTGGTCGGTCACGTCGACAGGGCCATCGCCAACCCCCGTATCGGTGGTCGCTGCTCCGTCCGTTTGGGTATCCACATCCGTGCCGCTATTTGAATCAGTCTGGGTACCTTCCTCACTCGTGGCCGGATGTGAGTCCTCGTCGCCAGCCGGCAGATTCGTTTGAGTCCCTGCATCGCTTGTCGCGGGCTTCTCCGGCTGTGTCGTCTCACCACCTGCTGGTTCGGTCTGCGTACCTTCATCAGTAACCCTTATCCCATCCGTCTGGCTACCAGCATCGATGGTGGTATTGGTACCGGTCTGGGTCCCCTCATCCTTGGCGGCCGGTCCGCCAATCCGCTGGTAATTTACTTCAACCGTGACCGGGTCTTGGTCAAGCTGGTCGGCCGTCAGCTGCAAGGCTGGGACCTGGTCAACGGAGGTCTGGTAATTAGCCATCGCCGGCAGACGCAGCTCGGCAAATGGGCTGATCTGCCATTTGCCATATGTTGGCTGGCCATCCGTCACCGTTACGCTACGGGTCGCCGTGGCCTTTTGCATGATGGCCTGGTCACCGCTCGGCAGGTGGAGGACGATCTTACGCCAGAGCTCCTTGGTCTCCTGGTGATGTTCCGTGTGGTGCTCCGGGTCCTTGGCCGGTTGAATCATGAAGGTATACCCAGCAGCCTTAGGAGCCACCTTGATGGTCTTGGGTAGGTGGTCTAGATCGACGTACTCCCAACCGTCTGGAAGTTCCGGAAGCGTGAAACTGGTCACCGGCTTGCCGTCAGGATTCTCAATGGCCTTGCGCAGATCCCATAGCATTTTGCCGTTCGGTTCAACGTAGAAGACGTGAACCGTCATGACATCCCCGGAACCCGTAAGCTTATCGTATGTAACCGTCTCCTGCTCATCGGCCGAATCCGGACTAGTCATTTTTTGTTTCACCTCGGCCCAGCTTGGCGCATAGCCGGCGAAGTACGGTGGAAAGTAAGCCGACCAGAGGGGGTTAATACTCTTGATGACCTGTCCTTCACGGTCAAACTGGTAGGTGGCCACCTGGCGGATGGTGTGCTTTTCCTTAGTCAGTGGGTCCACGTAAGTAATGGTCCGGACCACTTCATGAGTGGTGACGCCCGCTTCACCGATGGAATTTTGACGAACGAGGGTCGGCAACGGCGTCGTTGGCTGACCGGCCTTGGCATCAGCCGTAGCATTGCTAGCTGCCAGGGCCAGTAGCACCGCGGTCGAGGTCAAACCGATCAGTGACGAACGATAGATGTGACGTGATAATTGCTTATGCATTTTTCAAACTCCTTTATTTTGGCCTTCACTAGATATATACGGCCGGGAGGAAAAAATGCGCGAAATTATTGGCGATTTTGTGGCTGATTTTCACCCTCAGTTCACCCCACTAACGTAAAAAGCTGTCATCGCAAGCCCCTAAGGCCCGCAATGACAGCTTCTTCTTACAGTGAATGGATAACTTTTTCGATATCGTCGACGATCTGCTTTGGCGTGAGGTGGTACCACTCGTCCATGACCTCAAGCGGCACGTTGTCGGCGAACTCCCGTGGTGCCCCGAAGTTGAGGACCTTCATGTCGGTCGGCCCGTAGTAACGGGCGATCGTCTCACCGAAGCCCCCACTCAGGTTACCGTCCTCCAGGGTGACCACGACGTCGTGATTCTCGGCCAGGTGGTGGAGGTCATGCTGGTCAATCCCGGTAACCGACTTGGGGTTGATCAGGGTGGCGTCGATGTTGAGCTTCTTCTTCAGTTGCTCACAGACCTCCTCGCCAAGCTGCCAGAAGTCTCCGACGGCCATGATGGCGACCTCGCTACCGTGGTGGACAACATCATAGTTGATGGTGCTGTAGTCGTCCTGGCTCGGGTGACCATGTAGCAATTCCTTTTCCGGCTGGCGGATGACTACCGGCTGGTCGGTTTGCTTGATCGCCCAGCGCAGCATCGAGATCATCTCTTCGACGTTGGTTGGTGCCAGGTACTCGATGTTCGGCAGGTCACTGATCATCGAGATGTCAAACGAGCCCTGGTGGGTAGCCGACCCGCTAGCGATCGTCCCGCCACGCACGACCATGACTACCGGTGAATCGTTTAAGGCCATGTCGTGAATCAATTGGTCATAGGCCCGCTGCAGGAAGGTGCTGTTCTGGAAGACGACCGGCCGGGCCCCGGCGGAAGCCATGGCGACCGCAGTCGTGATCGAATCCTGTTCGGCAATACCAACGTCGAAGTAGCGGTCCGGGTGCTTGGCCTGAAAATCCTTCAAACCAAAGACCCCGGGGATGGCGGCATTGATCGCAACCACCGGTGCCCCGGACTTGACCTGACGATCCAGCTCCGCCATCACGGCATCATTGTAGCCATTATCGGCGGGCTGCTTGTCTGCCCCCGTCTTGAGGTCAAACGGGTCGCGCCAGTGATATTCCATCTTGTGTTCCTCGGCTGGGGCATAGCCCTTCCCCTTTTGGGTGTTGACGTGAAGGACAATCGGGTGGTCGATATCCTTGACGTCGCGGAAGGCGTCGATCACCGTCTGCAGGTCATTACCGTCAGCAACGTAGCGGTAGTCCAACCCCATGAACTTAAAGATATTGTTTTCGGACTTGCCGTTGGTATCCCGCAGCTCCTTGAGCCCCTTGTAGAGGCCGCCCTGGTCCTGGTCAATTGCCATCTGGTTATCGTTGACCACGATGATCAGGTTGGAGTATAGCTTAGCAGCGTTGTTCAGCCCCTCAAAGGCCAGACCACCGCTGAGGGAGCCATCCCCGATGACCGCGACGACGTTGTTATGCTTTTCTGGCCGCAAGAGATCACGCGCCTGGGCGAGACCGACCGCCAGGGAAATTGAAGTCGAGGTATGACCGATCTCAAAGGAATCGTGAACACTCTCCTCGGGCGAGGTGTAGCCGGTGATGTCCTCATAGTGGCCCGGATCCAAGAAGCCCAGCTTACGTCCCGTCAGCATCTTGTGTGCGTAAGCCTGGTGAGAAACATCCCAAACCACCTTATCGTGTGGTGAGTTAAAGACGTAGTGGTAGGCAATTGTCAGTTCCATTACCCCAAGGTTGGGACCGACATGGCCGCCAATTGCGGCATCACGCTCGAGGACCAGCTGCCGCATTTCGGTAGCCAGTTCCTTCAATTCATCCAGCGACATCTGCTTGATATCGCTTGGCTCGTTCACATCATTTAACAGGTAATCAGGATGCAGATTCATCTCATACCCACTCCTTTAGACTTAGTATATCCATAACTTAAATTCGTTGTCATATAATTATTTTAACACTACTTGGCAAACTTATCAGAAAATCATTGGCAATCAAATTGACGACGGCTGTTTTTCTAAGTAACATTAAGGAGACTATGCACAAAGGATCGAATAAAACAATGATAGAAACAAGCAATGCGGCAATTGATAAGCTCTCGCCATTCAAGAAACTGACGAGCGAGCAGGAGGACCTGGTCGAAGACATCCTGCACTTCACTGCCGACCACCTACAGGGCGACTACCCGGCCACGTACACCATCGTCGGGGATGCCGGAACCGGGAAGAGCGTGGTCCTCTCCCAGCTCTTCGACCGCCTCCAGAAGGCCGCACGTAAGGACCTGGCCTCGCCCTTTTACCAGACAAGCAACTACTTTCTCGTCAACCACCCCGAGATCCTTAAGGTCTACCGGGAGATTGCGGGCAGCCTGCCGGAGCTGTACAAGAAGGATTTTGCCCGGCCAACATCGCTGATCAACCAGCTCGACAAGAAGGATCAAAAGATTGACGTTGCCATCATCGACGAGGCCCACCTCCTCCTGTCCAAGGCCGACCACTACAACAACTTCTACCACGATAACCAGCTCGTCGAGATCATCAAGCGGGCCAAGGTGGTGGTAATCGTCTTCGACCAGTACCAGGTGCTGCGGATGAAGAGCCTCTGGACGCCGAAACGTCTCCACCAGATCACCGACCGGTACCCACACAAGGAGTATCAACTTACCAAGATGTTTCGGATGAATGCCAGTTTGGAACTGATCGAATGGTTCAACACCTTCACCAACGATTACCGGTTGGCCCCACTACCAAAGAGTGCCCGCGACCACTACGACTTCCGGATCTACGATGACGCCGAACAGATGCGCCAGGCGATCGTCCGCCGTAATCGCGAGGTCGGTCTCTCCCGGATTCTCTCGACCTCCGGCTACCCGTCGACCCTCGATGGCGGTAAGCATTATATCGAAGAAGGCCGCTTCAAGATGCCTTGGGACCAGTATAATTACACGGTGACTCCCTGGGCGGAGTTGCCGCAGACGATCGACGAGGTCGGCTCCATCTACACCTGTCAGGGCTTTGACCTCAACTACACCGGGATCATCCTCGGGCCGCCGATCAGCCAGGTGCCAGGCACCAACCGCCTCCAGATCAACCTGGACCGTTACACCGACACCGAGGCCTTCAAGAAGCGGGACGACCTGACCGATCCAGCAGAGATCACCGCCCTCAAGAAGCGGATGATCATGAACTCGCTCAACGTCCTCTTCAAGCGCGGCGTCTACGGGACCTACCTCTATGCCCATGACCCCCTGTTGCGCCAAAGCCTCTGCCAGCTATTTGCCGCGGCCGGCTTTCAACTACCAAAGGAAGGTGACTGATTGATGAAGAAACACCTCAATAAGCACGTCCTGATTATCGCGGCCCTCATCGTCGCCCTGGTCGTGATCTACGGGATCTACCGCGACTACCGGCCGGAGATCAGCCTGCTCTTCGACCTGACCCCGCACAACCAGGTCATCCTTCTCCACCTGATCCGGAGCCACGGTCTGGCCACGATGGTCCTCCTCCTACTCTTGATTGCGATCTTCAATGCCATTCCCGGGATGTCCAACTTAGTCATCTGCATCTTCGCCGGACTCTGCTACGGCCCCTGGGTCGGTTTTCTGATCAACTGGCTGGGTAACATCCTCGGTAACTGTGCCGTGATGAGTCTGATTCGTGAGGTCGACATCTCCAAACGGACCAAGAAGTCCAAGATCCTGACCTACCTCCTCCACCAGAAGCACCCGCTGATCGGGCTGACCATCGGCTACATGATCCCGGTGATCCCTAGCGCCCTGGTCAACTACGCAGGCGCCCGGCTTAACCTCAGCCGGGGCCGCTTCCTGACAATGGTGGCGATCGGGATGGCACCGACCTCGTTCATCTACGCCTTTGGTGGGGACGCGATCTTCCGTGGCGACAGCAAGCGCCTGATCGGGGCGGTTGTGGCGATCGTCGTGATCCTGCTCGGCTACGTGGTCGTTCGCAAGATCGTTGATCGCTCTAAGGTTGCCCACGAAGCCGCCTAATCCAAATAAAAAAACAAGCATTCAGCCATGTGGTTGAGCGCTTGTTTTCGTTTTAAAGGTTAATTTGCGGTTAAAGATCAATTTCCAGCATGATCGGCGTGTGGTCGCGGCGGGCCCCACTGTCAATCATCGTTGAGCTCCGCAACTTATCGGCGAGCCGGTCACTGACCAGCCAGTAGTCGATCCGCCAGCCCGAGTTGTTCTGCTTACTAGTGATCACCCGCTGGGCCCACCAGGAATAGGCACCGGCCGTGTCGGGATGGAGGTAACGGAAGCTGTCCGTGAACCCGGCCGCGAGCAGCTTGGTGAAGTGTTCGCGTTCCTCATCAGTGTAGCCGGCCGAGTGGTGGTTGTTTGCCGGGTGGGCCAGGTCGATTGGCTCGTGGGCGACGTTGAAGTCCCCGCTGGCGATGACCGGCTTGTCGCTGTCAAGCTGATGGAGGTAATCACGGTAATGATCGTCCCAGACCTGGCGCGCATCCAGCCGCTTGAGACTGTTGCCCGAGTTGGGGGTGTAGACCTCAGTCAGGTAGAAGGTTGGAAACTCCAGGGTGAGGATCCGCCCCTCGTCGTCCATCGGTGACGGGGCCCCAATCTGCGGCTGGGTGACCGTTGGCTGGTATTCCTTCTTGTAGAGATACATTGTCCCGGCGTAACCCTTGCGTGCCGGTTCAACCGAGCTCCGCCAGGCCACCGCATAGTCCGGGAAGAGGTCGGCCAGGACAGCCAGGTGCTTCTTGGTTGGACCGTCCTTGGACAGCTTGGTTTCCTGGATGGCAATTGCGTCCGGGTCCTGGTTGGCAATCGTGTGCAGGACCTGGCGGGTTTCCCCGGCCCGCTTGGACGTCCCGGTCAGGGCCGCGTTGATTGAATCAATGTTCCATGAGATAAATTTCACGATTAGTTCTCCTTTTCAATGTCACTCTGCTTGATGAATACCCCATCCGGCGTGGTCTCCCCTGTCCGGTGGGCGATCTCCGAATAGGCCGCATTCAGCGCTTTCTTGTGGTCGACCCCGACCAGGCGGCAGAAGATCAGCAGGGCAATCTGCAGGTCACCAATACTGTCGACCAGTCGTTCGTGGTTCTTCTTGTTGTAGGCCGCTGACAGCTCCCCGAGCTCCTCGGCCAGCTTCATGAATTCCACCCGCGGATCAGCCTGGTCGATTCCCCGGGCGTGGGCCCATTCGGCGATCTTTGGGATCAGTTCTTCATAGTTCACCATTCTCACCTCATCTCAGGGCTATTATACGTGATTTATTGCTAAATGGGAAAGCCGCTTTTCATTTGCCAAGAGCGGCGCGTCTATTCTAAGATGGGATTAAGATTAATTGGAAAGGTGTCTTGAATGATGACTAAGCAAACAGCATCCCTCCCGACCCAAATCGAGGTCCGGGGTGGCCGCGTCCACAACCTGAAGAACGTTGACGTCAACATCCCCCTCCACAAGTTCGTCGCCATCTCCGGCCTGTCGGGCTCCGGGAAGAGCTCACTGGCGATGGGAATCCTCTATGAGGAGGGGTCGCGGCGTTATCTGGAGGCCCTGTCGACCTACACCCGGCGACGGATCAAGCTTGGTGCCCAGGCCGAGGTCACCAGCGTCAAGCACATCCCCTCGGCCCTAGCCCTCAAGCAGCGTCCGGCAATTCCGTCCGAGCGGGCCACCGTCGGCACGATGAGCGAGATCTTCAACGTCATCCGGTTGATCTTCTCCCGGCTGGGTTCGCCCCGCTGCCCCAATGGCCACCAGGTCAAACCGAGCCTGGCAATTGCTGAAGCGATGAGCAAGTCTGGTGACCAGATGGGGATGATTACCTGCCCAACCTGTGGGGCCTCCTTCCCGGCCTTCAGCGCCGAGGACTTTGCCTTCAACTCCGCCGGCGCCTGTGAGAACTGCCAGGGGACCGGGGTTGTCCGTGAGATCGACGAGAGCAAGTTGATCGGCGATCCAAACCTCAGCCTGGCCGACGGGGCGGTGGCGTCCTGGCACCTGCCCGGACGGAACTTCATGCCGAGTGTTGCCGAACAGGCCGGCGTTCGGATCCACGTCCCCTACAAGGACCTGACCGACAAGGAGAAGGAGTTCGTCCTTAACGGCCCAAAGAAGAAGTTCAAGATGGATTTTCGTTCCGGGACTGGCCGGGTCTTCCATGACTTCAATGCTCTCTACGAAAACGCCCATGAGGCAGTCTACGAATCGGCCCGGACCAGCAAGAGCGAACGGGCCCAGAAACGGATCAGTGAGTTCTTCCACTACTCTACCTGCCCGGTCTGCCACGGTACCCGCCTGAAGCCGGCCCTATTGACCCAGCTGGCCGGTGGACTAAACATCGCCCAGGTCAGCGGACTGACCCTCGGTGACCTGACGAGCTGGAAGAAAGATGTTCTCGGTGAGCTGCCCGCCAACATGGGGAAGATGGCCCACTCCCTTTTCAAGGAGTTTGACGATAACCTGCGGCCCCTCCTTGAACTGGGTCTGGACTACCTGACCCTTTCGCGAAACGGCAACACCCTCTCGACCGGGGAGCTGCAACGGATCCAACTGGCCCGGACCCTGCGGACACAGACGACCGGGGTTCTCTACATCCTGGATGAGCCCTCGATTGGCCTGCACCCCGACAACGTCACCGGCCTGCTGAACGTCTTCCGCGAGCTGGTCGACCAGGGGAACTCACTGGTCGTCGTTGACCACAACGTCGACATCATCAAGGCCGCCGACTGGATCATCGAGATCGGCCCCGGTTCCGGCGCCCAGGGTGGCCGGATCCTTGATCAGGGAACCCCGACCCAGATTGCCCAGGACCCCGACTCCAAGATCGGTCCCTATCTGAATGGCAGCGCTGACCTGCTCGCCCGCCCGGTTGTCGATGCGCCCGCCGACCAGGAGATCAGCTTTGAAGTCGCTGACTACTACAACCTGACCGACGTTGCCGGCCGGCTCCCGGTCAACCGGCTCAGTGCGGTCACCGGCTTCTCCGGGGCCGGGAAGACCAGCCTGGTCCTCGATAGCCTGGTACCGGCGATCAAAGCTCAGGCCAAGGGACTCGGCTTGCCCAAGCAGGTCAAGCAGCTTAATGCCCCCCTCAAGGAGGTTGTCAGCGTCGATGCCGCCCCGATCGGTAAGACGATGCGGTCAACGGTTGCCACCTACACCAGCATCATGGACAACTTGCGTAAGCTCTTCGCGGCCCAGCCCCGCGCCAAGGAGAAGCACTACACGCCGAGTTATTTCTCCTACAACAATAAGCAAGGAGCCTGCCCGAACTGTGGCGGTAGCGGGGTCGTCACCCTGGATATCCAGTTCCTGCCTGACATGCAGCAGACCTGCCCCGTCTGCAACGGTGACCGCTACAACCAGGCCGTCCAGGCGGTCAAGTGGCACGGCTACTCGATTGTTGACCTACTCAAGCTCGACATCCGTGCCGCCCTGCCCGTCTTCAAGGACGTCCCAAAGATTGAGCGGGAACTGAAGCTGTTAATGGAGGTTGGCCTGGGCTACCTCCACCTCGGCGAGAGCACGCCGAGCCTGTCTGGTGGTGAGGCCCAGCGCCTGAAGCTGGTCAAGCACCTCAACCGCAACCAGGCGACAACCCTCTTCGTCTTCGATGAGCCAACGATCGGCCTCCACCCCCTGGACGTCAAGACCCTGCTCGGGGTGATGCAACGCCTGCTGGATCGCGGGGCGACGATTTTCACCATCACCCACGACCTTAACCTGATCGCTAACGCTGACTACATCCTGGATATGGGGCCACGCGGCGGGAAAAATGGGGGCCAGATTGTGGCTACCGGCCGACCGCGGGACCTGATCGCCCATCCGACCAGCCTGACGACGCGCTACCTGGCCGAGTACTGGCACCGGTACAACAAGTAAAGCAAAGGACCGTCGGCACCAAGGCTGACGGTCCTTTTCGTTTACATTTGCATCCCGACCCAGGCAGCGACCAGGCCCCCACCGTAGGAAAGAATCAAGTAGGCCACGAGGCTCCCCCAGCGGCGTTCGTCAACCATTGCGACCAACTCGGTGTTGAAGGTCGAGAAAGTCGTGTAGCCACCGAGCAGGCCGACACCCCAGAAACGCATCGCCGCACCATCGGCAGCCAGGTGCCCGGTTAGGAAGCCGAGAACCAGGGCCCCGGTCAGGTTGATCAGGAGGGTTGCCAGGGGCCAGTCGATCCGCTGCCTTTTCCAGATGCTGGTCAACCAGTAACGCAGGAGGGCGCCAAGGGCCGCACCGCAACCAACACTAAGCATGGCGGTCCACCACCCTTCCCAGGCGGCGGGCCAGGGTCATCCCTAGCCCCGCCATCGCTAGGCCACCCACCATGCTGACCAGCAGGTAGGCTCCACCGAGGAGCGGGCTGTGCTGGGTAAGCTTGATGGTGGTCGTCGAAAACGAGGAGAAGGTGGTAAAGGCCCCGATCAGGCCGGTACCGAGCCCGGCATTCAGCCAGCCGGCCAGGAGGTCCCGTTCGATGACGTAGTAGGTCAGAAAGGCCAAGAGGAAGCAGCCCAGCAGGTTGGCAACCAGTACCCCGTTGGCGTCAAAGGCGGTGCTGAGCAGGCCGCGGAAGACCCCGCCAGCAAACCCAAAGACCGCCACACTGATGGCATTCGTTAGCTTCATTTGCAAAAACTCCCTTAGTTAGAAAATCATCCCTTCATATTACTACGCGAGAAACGGTTTGCCAATTACCTCCGCCAAGCTGGTATAATGGGGGCAAACACAAAGATAAGGGAGTAATCACCATGAAGATGCGTCGTATCGACCACATTGTTTTAACCGTCACCAGCCTCGAGGAGAGCAGCCGCTTCTACCACGAGGTCTTCGACATGCCAATCATCGACCGCCAGACCAGCAACAGCGTAATCACTCTCCGCTGCGGCCACCAGCTGATCCGCCTGCAGAAGACAGACCGCCCCACCGACCTGAAGCCGGCTAAGCCAACCGTCGGCAGCGCGGACCTTTGTCTGGTCGCCGGTGATAAGCTGGAGGACATCCTCCACCACCTGCGCAGCTACTACGTGGACGTGGTTGCCGGGCCGGTCGAAAAGCACGGGTCTGAAGGTGAAATGACCTCGATCTACGTCCACGACCCCGACAGCAACCTGATCGAGATCGCCGTCTACAAGAATAAGTAAGATCGACGAATGTCAGAAGTGATGAGAATAAGTAAGGCGTTGTTCCAATAAACTGTGATGCCTCTGAAGGGCACAACGGAACGATCGTCTTCATGCCGAATTAGCCGAATCTTTTTGAAAACCGAGAATTTCCCAGCCTCCCAGCCACTTCTGGGTTCGTCGATGTGGAGATCGATGACGGTAATTTCTAAATAAATAGTCAGCAAAAACATGGTAACCAGTGACGTCTACCTTGTTTTTCGTCTTTGCCCTGTCGCATTTTGGCAAATTTTTCCGCCTCCATGAACTACTTATTCTTATTTCGCCAGTTTCGCCAGCGGTGACCGAGCTCGCTCAAGACCAGCGCAACAATTACGACCAAGGCGATCGAGTAGCCGATCACGCCAAGGCGGAAGATGTGGGGATGCTGGCTGCTGCCCTCGACAATCACCGAGGAGCCAAGGATCACCGCCGCCAGGATGATCACGATCAAAAAGCGGTTGGTGATCCGCTCGACCTGCTTGATCAGGCGGTCCTGGCCCTTGAGCTTGAAGTTGACCTGGGCGTCGCCGTTGGCAATTGTCTCCAGGGTAGCGTTGATCCGGTCCGGCAGTTGGGCCGTCTCCTGGGCGGTGGTGACCAGGCTGATCAGCTGTTCATCGAGGCTGTCGCGCCAGTTAAACTTACGCTTGAGGTAGCGGAGCCCAAACGGCCGGGCGACCTCCATCATCGAGATATCGGGATCGAGCCGGGCAACGGTGCTCTCCAGGGTACCAAAGGCCTTGATCAACAGCGTCACCTCGGGTTTCATCTGCAGGTGGTTGCGCTGGCAGAGCTGGACGATCGAATAGAGCATGGCGGTAAAGTCAATCTCCCCGACCCCCATCGCCAGGTAGGGCCGAATGAAGCTGCCCAGCTCCTTGGTAAAGGCCAGCTCGTCCAGCGGCCCGGTCTGGTTGCAGATCGCCAGGACCGCCTGGGCAATCCGCCGCACGTTCTTGGTGGTGATGGCCAAAATCACGTTGGCGATCCCATCGGCCATGGCCGGGGTCAGGACCCCCATCATCCCGAAGTCCAGGTAGACAATTCGGTACGGCGGCAGGGCCGTCTGTTCCCGGTAGCCAACGGTGGTCTTTCCCACCTGAACCTGGTGCTGGTGGGTCGTCTTCATCGTCGCTGCGTCCTCATCGGCCGGGTCGAGCTCGTGGACCAGGATGTTTCCCGGGTGCGGGTCGGCGTGGAAGAAGTGGTCGACGAAGACCTGCTTCATGAAGTTCTGGACCAGGACATGAGCGATGTACTTACGCTGAGTCGGCAGCTGTGGATCGTCGTTATCCTTGCTGTTCTGCGGGAAGAGGTGACGGACACTCTTGCCCGCCATGGCCTCGTTGACCAGGATCTGGGGGGCGCAGTACTTGGCGTAGACTTTGGGGACGGTGATGATATCGTCGCCGTTGTGGAGCCGGTAGAATTCCTCACCATTATGGACCTCGTTCAGCGTGTTGACCTCGCTGAGCAGGGACCGGCTGAGCTCGTCGAGAACCTTGTCGAGGTTGACCACCGTCACCTCGTTGGGCACGTACTGGAAGAGCTTGACCGCCCGCCGCAGCAGGGCGATGTCGGTGTTGACCAGCTGACCGACCGCCGGGTGCTGGACCTTGACCACCACCGGGGTGCCGTCCTTTAAGGTTGCGTGATGGACCTGGCCGATCGAGGCCGAGGCAAAGGGCTGGGGGTCGAAGCTGGCGAAGACCTCATCGATCGTGTGGCCGGTCTGGGCCTTGAAGGTCGCCTGGACGCTAGCGAAGGGGTCGGCCTTGACCTGGTCCTGAAGTTTACGGAGGGCCTTGACGTAGGCCGGCGAGATCAGGTCCGGCCGGGTCGATAGGATCTGACCCATCTTGATAAAGGTCGGGCCCAGCTCCTGAAGGGCGGCGACGACCTCCTCGGGGTTCTTCTGGTGGTAGAAGTTGCTGAGAAAGTGGTGGCGGCGCATTACCTGCATGATTTCGCGCAGGCGTTGCCCCTTCTTGATTTCAATGTCGGTCTCACTGGTCATCTGCATCATCCTCACTGCTTGAAATGTTAACTCTATTCTACCGCAAGTCCGCGTTAAAAGAATTAGCAAAAATGTTGGTCAGGGTATAACAAACTTGATATAATAGATACTGAAATTATTTTATGAAAATAGGTGAATATATCAAATATGGGTGCATTATGGTCTTCATATTGGTTTAAGTTAGTTGTTATCATTCTGATTTTACTGCTGGCAGCGCTGTTCACGCTGCTGGAGTACTCGGTCGTCAAGGTGCGGCCGAGCGAGTTAAAAGAGCTCAAGCAGACGCGCAAGGTCAAGCGCGCTGAGCACATGGTCGGCAACCTCAACGAGTACCTGTCCACCGCCCAGGTCGGGGTCACGATGACTTCCCTGGTATTAGGGTGGATTGGTGACCAGTTCATCACCGACCTCCTGCTCAAGATCACGGCCGTTCCGGCGACGGTCCGGGAGATCATCTCCCCAATCCTGGGTGTGCTGATCTTCACCTTCTTCCACGCCGTCTTCACCGACCTGGTCCCGAAGAACATGGCAATCGACCGGCCGGTACCGATCCTGCTGTCGATTGTTCACCCGATCCAGTTCTTCCACGCGCTCTTCTACCCATTCGTCTGGCTATTTGCCGTCGTGGCCGCCCAGATCACCAAGATGCTGGGCTACAACGTCCAGCCGGAAGAGGATACCTACTCGCAAAACGAGATCATGACCCTCTCCCAGCAGTCCGAGAAGGCCGGTGAGATGGACAAGGAGGACGTCCTCTTCATGCGGCGGGCCTTCCAGCTGAACGATAAGGTCGCCGCAGATATCATGATCGACCGGACCCAGCTGTCCGTCATCGACATCCAGGCGACGATCGACGACGCGGTCAAGCTCTACTTCGAGAAGAAGTTCACCCGGTTCCCGGTCGTGGCCAACAATGACAAGGACCACATCCTCGGTTACATCTTCTCCTACGACATCATGCGGCAGAGTCAGATCAACCCCGACCAATCCATCCGGACGATCATGCGGAAGATCCCGATCGTCTACGAGAGTGAGCCGATCACCAAGGTCCTCCAGGTCATGATGAAGAAGCAGGTGCCAATTGTCGTTGTCCAGGACGAGTACGGTGGGACTTCCGGGATCATCACCGACAAGGATATCTACGAGGAGCTGTTCGGTACGGTGGGCGAGGAAATCGACCACGCTACCTCCGACATGATCGAGAAGAAGGACCCCGATTCTAAGGGCAACCCAACCTACGAGGTTTCCGGAAAGATGCCGCTGGCGGACTTTGAGCGCTACTTCAACACCAACGTCGAGCAGTTCGACAACTCCGAGGTCACGACCCTGACTGGGTTCTTCCTGGAACGGCAGTATGATTTGAAGGTCGGCCAGCCAATTAGAGTCGACAACTTCTCCTTCACCCCGCTGGTCCTGCAGAACGCCTACGTCAACAAGTTTAAGGTCATCTACATCAAGCCGAAGAAGAAGCCGGCAGATGCCGATAGCCAAGAAGATAAGAAATAATCAATGCGAAAGCTCCCTTCAGAATCTGCGCGGATTCTGAAGGGAGCTTTTTCAATTCGATATTTAATTGGGCGTTAGTTAGTTGAACGCCATCTGACTGGTGTAAAGATCATAGTAGAAACCACGCTTCTGCAATAGCTGCTGGTGACTCCCGCGTTCCATCACCTTACCATTATTGAGAACAATGATTTCATCCGCATTCAAGATAGTCTTCAACCGGTGGGCGATGACGAAGCTGGTGCGCCCCGCAATCACGGTGTCCATCGCCTTCTGGATCTTCTCCTCGGTGACGGCATCAACGTTTGAGGTCGCCTCATCCAGAATTAAGAATGTCGGGTTGGTTAATATTGTTCGGGCAATTGAAATCAACTGCTTTTGGCCGGTCGAGAACACGGCATTCTCATCGGATACCCGCGTATCGTATCCCTCTGGTAGGCCCTGAATGAAGTCATCAATCTGGGCCTCCCGGGCCGCAGCGATAATCTCCTGCCGGCTGGCCCCCGGTTTTCCATAACTAATATTCTCGGCGACCGTCCCCGTAAAGAGGACCGAATCCTGCAAAACGATGCCGACGTTGTCCCGTAAGGAATGCAGGGTCAGCTTGCGGACATCCGTTCCATCAAATTCAACGTGGCCGGCGTCAACGTCGTAGAAGCGGTTGATCAGGTTCATGATCGTGGTCTTACCGGATCCGGTGGGACCAACAATGGCGACCTCCTTGCCCTTTTGCGCGTTAATGTTAATGCCATGGAGAATCTCTTTATCCTTGCTGTAACCGAAGTGGACGTCCTTGAGACTGACCCCATCTTCGATCCCGCGCAGGACCTGGCCAGAAGCAACCGGATCCTCCTCATCTTGTTCCTCGACGGCATTCAACCGTCGGTCGCTGAGGTCCTCGAAGAGATCGGGGTCGGCCAGGTCGGCGGGCACGGAACCACGGCTGCTTTAGCAATGCTTAACGACGCCGTCAAAAAGGGCGGTATCATGGCTTGCAGCCACGTTGGCGGGCTGTCCGGTGCCTTCATCCCGGTTTCTGAGGATGCGGGGATGATCAAGGCCGTCGAGTCCGGCACCCTCAACATCGCCAAGCTTGAGGCGATGACCGCGGTTTGCTCGGTCGGTCTCGACATGATCGCCATCCCCAGTGATACCCCAGCGGAGACGATCAGTGCAATGATCGCCGACGAGGCCGCCATCGGGATGATCAACAACAAGACCACCGCCGTCCGGGTAATCCCGGTCCCTGGCAAGGAGGTCGGCGATACCGTCGAGTTCGGCGGCCTGCTCGGTCACGCCCCGATTATGGCGATCAACCCGGCCCCGGCCGACCGGTTGATCCACCGCGGGGGCCTAATCCCGGCACCGATCCACAGTTTCAAGAACTAAGCAAAAAAGGAGTGCGATTCGCACTCCTTTTTTCGTTACGGGAAAGTTTCTCGTTAACAATGCATCTTCTCGCCCGGGACGCAGTTACAGTGGACCTGGTCGGGCGCCGTTACCAGCTTATCCTGCAGGGCCTGCTGGAGGCGCTGAATGTCAGTCTTGCTCAGGGTTACCTGGTCGACCACGTGATCCAGGGTCCGGCCGACACAGTGCTCACAAATACTGCTAAAGAGGGCATCGGCCACCTGGTCCATCGTCGCCTGCTCTTCCACCAGCGGCCGGTAGATGAAGGACCGCCCCTGCCGCGTGGTCGAGAGGGCGCCCTTGGCCACCAGGCGTCGCAGGAGGGTCTTCACCGTTGCCGGTTTCCAATCGACCTTGCGCTGGAGGATGGTGATGATCTGGCTGCTGGTCGTCTCACCCAGCGTCCACACAATCCGCATTACCTGCCACTCGGCCGGCGTGATCTCTAATCCCTTGGTCATCTGACCGCCCCTTTCGTTTTTGATTACATTTGTAATTATAACACTCATTGGTCCCCCTTGCAAAAAGTACTGCATTGACTTCCGGGCCGATCTTGATAAACTTATAGACTGTGTAATTTTTATCAAAGGAGTCACAAGCAAAGCAATGCAAAACAAACGAATTCAGCACGCCCTGATCATCATGGTGCTGGGGACCTTCTTCGGGATCCTCTGTTCCACCCTGATGAACATCGCCCTGCCGACCTTCATGCGGGTCTTCAATATCAGCGAGGCCCATGTCCAGTGGGTGATCAACGGCTACATGCTGGTCAACGCCCTGATGATCCCGGTCAGCTCGTATCTGATCAAGCGCTTCTCCTTTCGCTGGCTTTTCATCTTCTTTTGCGGGGTCTTTCTGGTCGGAACGGTCATCGGGGCCGCGGCACCTAACTTCAACACGGTGGTTGTCGCCCGGATGATCCAGGCGATTGGTGCGGGGATGATGATGCCCCTGGTCAACGTCCTGGCCATTCGCTACGCCGATCCCGGGAAGAAGGGCCGGATCATGGGGGTCATCGGTTTGGCCTTCAATTGCGCGCCGATCTTTGGCCCAGTCCTCTCCGGAGTGATATTGAACTACCTTTCCTGGCGCTACCTCTTCATCCTGATTATCCCCTTCCTGGCGCTCGTCTTAGTCCTGTCCTTCATCTTTCTCCCCTACATCCCACATAACGAGTCGCCGCGCTTCAACACGGTCGGCCTGGTTACGATCACGATCGGGCTCTGGTCACTGTTGATGGGACTGTCCAACGTCGCCAACAATCACCTGGCCTCCTTCGCCGTCGCCGGCTACGTCCTAATCGGGATCGCCTTTTTAGTCCTCTTCTACCTCAGCCAACGGCGTAGTGACCACCAGCTGATCAACCTGACGATCTTTCGCCACAAGCAGTTCGTCCTCGCCACCACCATCAACATGCTGATCACGGCGACAATGTACGGGAACACCATCCTGATCCCCCTCCTGGTCCAGATTGTCCTCGGTAAGAGCACGATTGTCTCGGCGATGACGGTCCTCCCCGGCGCCTGCCTGACCGGCTTATTGTCGACCACCAGCGGCCGCTTCTACGACATCTACCCGATCCGGGTCCTGGTCGGCACGGGGCTGGTGATCGACATCATTGGGACCCTCGGCCAGGCGATGATCGGTGCCAACAGCTCGGTGTTGATCATCACCATCTTCCAGACCGTCCGCCAGTTCGGTCTGGTCACGATGCTGATTCCGTTGCAGACCCAGGCCCTGGCGCTGTTGCCCAACGAGATCGTCCCCGACGCGGTGGCCTCCTTCAACACCTTCCGCCAGATCGCGGCCTCGTTTGGGACGGCCCTGATTGTCGCGGTCGTCGGGATCGTCAACGGGATCATCCATAACCCGGCCTCCCACCTCGGGATCCAGTCCGGCTTCCTACTCTGCCTGTGCCTGCTGGTGGTCTCGCTGGTTCTCAGCCGTCAGCTCTACCACAAGATTGAAAAGCCTAATAATGACTAGGCCCTCATCCTCTTAATCCATACCTGTTCAATGGATTAAGGGGATTTTTTATTGGTGGTATCACTAACCTAGTACTCCGCGGCCGATTTTGGGAAGTAGTCTTACTTAAACGTAAAGTTAATCGTTTTAATTCCAAACTAATATTGTATAATAGCAGATGGAATTATCGATTGTTCGTTTCTAGTTCCGGGGTTTTATAAGCAATCTCTCCATTTTGTCTCCCAAACAAAACGTGCCTTAACTAAACTTATCGCATCGAAGGGATTGATAATTAAATATGAAGTATCGTTTGCAGAGTATCGTCTTTGTCCTGACGGCCTTTTTGCTGGGCTGCAATGAGTTCATGGTGGTCGGGGTCATCTCCAATATTGCCAAGAGCTATCACGCCTCGCTGTCGACGGTCGGCCTGCTGGTCACCTTCTTCGCCATCACCTACGCGGTCTGCACGCCGGTCTTGACCACGGTCACCAGTAAGTACAACCGCTTCAAGGTCCTGATGGCCATGCTGGTGATCTTCTGGATCGGTAACACCATGACCGCCCTGGCGCCGAACCTCTTCTGGCTCTTCGTCGCCCGGATCATCACGGCGGCGGTGGCCGGGGTCATCATCTCACTGATCCTAGTCTTCGTCAGCGTGATCGCCCCGCTGGCGAAGCGGTCGATGCTGGTCGCTGCCGTTTTTTCAGGCTTTTCCACTGCCACCATCATCGGGGTGCCGGTCGGGACCACCATCAGCATGCTCTCGTCCTGGTACATCAGCTTTCTGGTGATCTCGGTGCTGACGATCATCATCGGTGCCGCCCTCTACTGGCTGGTTCCGCGTGACAGCGATCAGGTCACCGGTTCGATCAAGAGCCAATTGCGGCTGATGGGTGACCGGCGAATTGTCCTCGGGGTGGTTGTGATGATCGCCCTGATGGCCGCTGAATATACCTTCTATACCTACATTCGTCCAATCATCACCGACGTCCTCGGCTACAGTACCGCCCAGCTGAACTGGCTGTTGGGTTTGATCGGGGTGATGTTCATCCTCGGCAACACCGCCGCCGGGATCGTCTCCAGCCACTACGGGATCGCCAAGATGCCGCAGGTCAGCGCTGCCTGCCTGATCCTCCTGTTGGTCATGGGATTGGCCTTCCACCTCTCCTGGATGGGGATCGCCCTGCTATGCCTGATCTGCTTTGTCCTCGGCATGCCCGGCTCGATCCTCCAGGTGATGTTCTTAAACGTCGCCGACCGTGACTACCCGGAGGCGATAAGCCTGGCCTCTTCGCTCAACCCGATCTGCACCAACGTCGGCGTCTCGGTTGGCTCGCTGGTTGCTTCGATCAGCGTTAACTTCGTGCCGATCAGCCAGGTCGGCTACATTGGCGCCATTTTCGCCCTGATTGGGGTCGTCGGCACGATGATGCTCGTGAAAATCAAATAATAATGAAAATGCATTCCGCACGACTGTGATGTCGTTTGGAATGCATTTTTGCTTAGTCAGTATTACCGGACAGGTAGGCGCCGATCTCGTCCATCATGATTTGGCCATACTTCTTCAACTTGGCCTGGCCGACCCCGTTGACCGTCAGGAAGTCGGCCGGGGTCTGAGGCTGCAGGCGGGCCATGTCATGAAGGGTCCGGTCGGAGAAGATCATAAACGGTGGGACCCCCTGATCGTCGGCTAGTTTGCGGCGCTGCTTACGAAGAAGCTCAAACAGGGCCGCCTGCTCCGGCGTCTCATCCACTGTCGTCGACGACCGGGTCGGCTGGGGTTCACTCCGCCGCTGGACGGTGGCCTCACCATCAAGAACCCGCCAACCGGGCTTGGCAATCTTAACCACCGGGTATTGGCCGCCATCCAACTCCAGGTAACCGGTGGCCAGCAGGTAGTCGACCAGGGCGCCAGCGGCCTGCTGGGAGAGCTTGAGGGCGCCGTAATGTTCCAGCTGGTCGGCGTGGAGCTGGTTGATCCGCTGGTCGTGGGACCCGGTCACCACCTTGGCGACCAGGGACTTGCCGAAGCGGCCGTGAAGCTCCTTGACTACGGCGATGACTGCTTGAGCCATGGCGGTGATGTCCTCCAGCTGGCGGTCGTCGGTGCAGTTGCTGCAATGGCCACACGGCTCGCATTCCTGGCCAAAGTAACTGACAATCTGCTGCTGGAGGCAGCGCGGGGTGTTGGCGTAGGCGGTGACCGCCTGGAGCTTCTCGTACTGGACCTCCCGGTACTCGTCGTCAGCGGTCGACTGGTCGATGAACCAGCGATACTGCTGGATGTCATTGGCGTGGTAGAGCATCACCGCCTCGCTGGGCAGACCGTCCCGCCCGGCGCGCCCGGCCTCCTGGTAGTAGGACTCCAGGTTCTTGGCGCTGGTCGCGTGGAGGACGAAGCGAACGTTGCTCTTGTCGATGCCCATTCCAAAGGCGTTGGTGGCCACGATCACCGGTACCCGGTCAAACTGGAAGTCATCCTGGACCTGGGCCCGGTCCTCCGCCGTCATCCCGGCATGATACATTGCCGCCTGGATCCCGTGTTCGTTGAGAAAGGCAGTCAGCGATTCAACCCGCTTACGGGTGTTAGCGTAGATGATCCCGGCCTCACCCTGGTGGGCTGTCAGGTACTTGAGGATATACTGACGGATCCCCTGGTGCGGGTGGGCCACCGCAAAGCTGATGTTCGGCCGGGCAAAGCTGGTGATGACAAAGTTGTCTTCGGGGATTCCCAGCTGGTCGCCGATGTCTTGCTGGACCTGGGGCGTAGCGGTGGCAGTCAGGGCCAGGATCGCTGGATGGGTCTTGAGGCGTTGGATGGCGTCGTTGAGCTGGCGGTAGGCCGGGCGGAAGTCGTGCCCCCATTGGGAGATACAGTGGGCCTCGTCGATTGCCACCAGGTTAATGTTGAGAAAGCCCAGCTGGTACTGGAAGTAATCCATCGCCAGCCGCTCCGGGGTCACGTAGAGGAGCTTGATCTCGCCATTGTAGGCACTGCGCAGAATCGGGTTGACCTCTTCACGCGGGGTAGCGCTGTTGAGGGCCGCGGCGGCGATCCCGTTCTGGCGGAGCGAGTCGACCTGGTCCTTCATCAGGGATAGGAGGGGTGAGACGACGATCGTCACCCCGGGATTGATCAGGGCCGGGATCTGGTAGCACAGGGACTTCCCCCCACCGGTCGGCATCACTGCCAGGGTGTTATGACCTTCCAAAACCTGCTTGATGACCTGCTCCTGACCGTCGCGGAAGTGGTCAAAGCCGAAGTTGGTGTGTAAGATTTCTGTTGGTGTCGCCATGGTATCTCCCCTTCATTGAACCTGCTATATGATGTATACGTAAAATCTGGTCAACGCCTTCCATGATACTACGAATTTTCACCATCTTGACAAAGTTGTGCGATAATTAAAATATCGGAGATGATAATATATGGAAAAAGTTAAATTAAACAATGGTCTGGCGATGCCCCAGGTCGGCCTGGGCGTCTGGAAGGTGCCACTCGACGTGACGGCCAAGATGGTCGCCACCGCGGTCGAAAATGACTACCCCCTGATCGACACCGCCAAGCAGTACGGCAACGAGCAGGGGGTCGGTCAGGGAATCGCTGCCGGGCTGGCTGCCACTGGCAAGTCCCGGGACGACCTCTTCTTGACCACCAAGATCTTCAACGGTGACCAGGGCGACTACGACCGGGTCCGCAACGCCGTCAACCAGCAGTTGGCCGCCCTGCAGACCGATTACGTTGACCTGCTCCTCCTCCACTGGCCGGTCTTCAACCGTTACAACACCAGCTGGAAGGCCCTCGAAGATATCTACCGCGACGGCCAAGCCAAGGCGATCGGTGTCTGCAACTTCAACGTCGACCACCTGACCAACCTGCTCGACCATGCTGAAATCAAGCCGATGGTCAACCAGATCGAGTTTAACCCGCGGATCCACCAGCCGGACACGGTCGCCTTCTGTCAGGGGCAGCACATCCAGCTGGAAGCCTGGTCACCGCTGGGCAACGGGCAGCTGCTCGACAACCCGGTAATCAACAAGATCGCCAAGGCCAAGGGGAAGTCCCCGGCCCAGGTCGAGCTGCGTTGGGAAATCCAGCAGGGCTTCGTCGTCATTCCAAAGTCGACCCACGCTGCCCGGATGAAGGAGAACGCCGACATCTTTGACTTCAGCCTCGACGCTGACGAGATGGAGGAGATCGCCATGCTCGACGAAGAGAAGCACTCCATCTGGTACCAAAAATTCAAGTGGTCCGGAAATCCGGACGGGGTCGATGACTACATCGCCAAGCCGGGTGCCTACTAATAGCGGCCGTGTCCCACTTCATTACCAAACGACGGTTTACCGAGCCGCCGCTTTTTAGTTTGCTTAAACAACGGTCGTGGATGGCCTTATACTGAGCATTTACGTCTTTCTGCTTACAAGCTCCCCCTAATCATGCGTTATAATGGAATCTGTCAACCTTAAGAAACGGAGCAAGTTCATGAAGTACCACTTTATCATCAATCCCTGTGCGGGTGGCGGCAAGGCCTGGACCGCCTGGCACCAGGTTCAAACCGCACTGGCTGCCAAACCGGGGATCCAGTTTGATCACGCCACCAGTCAGTACGCCGGTCACCCCCGCGAGCTCGCGATCCAGGCAGTCCAGCGCGGTGACTGCGACTGCCTGGTCGTGGTCGGCGGCGACGGCACCCTCCACGAGGTGATCACCGGCCTGATCGCGACCCAGCAAGAGGAGCCCCTGCCGGTCGGCTACATTCCCGCCGGTACCGGGAACGACTTTGCCCGCGGCTACGGGATCGCCACCGAACCCCGCCAGGCCCTGGACCAGATTCTTACCAACCAGCACCCCCACTGGATCAACATCGGCCACTACCATGATTTCAGCCGCGAGTGCGAGGGGATCTTCCTCAACAACTTCGGGATCGGTTTCGACGCGGCAATCGTCCACGCCACCAACCATTCCCGGGCCAAGGCCTTCCTGAACCGCCACCACCTCGGCACCTTTGCCTACATCTACAAGGCGGTTCGGGTCTTCTTCGCCCAACCGGCCTTCCGGGTGGTGGTCGACGATGATGGACACCAGCGAACCTTTAACCACGCCTTCCTCCTGGTTGCCAGCAACCACCCCTACATCAGTGGTGGGGTCCGGATCGCAGCCGACCAGCGGATCGACCGGCGGGAGCTGGAACTGGTAGTGGTCGAGAAGCGCCACTGGCTAACCTTGCTCTGGGCAATGCTGATGTTTGCCAGCGGCCACTTGGTCGACTCCCGCTTCGCCCACCTCTTCCGCGGGACCCAACTGCGCTATGCGGTCACCCCCGCTCAGTACGGCCAGATCGATGGTGATGAACCGGGCAAGCCCCCCCTTGACCTGGCCCTGGACTGTTGCTCTTACCCGCTCTGGCAGACGCCACTATGGTGAACTACTCGGCCATCAATGACCGCGCTTCTGTGAACATGTGGGTAACCACCCTGGTACCTAAAGAGCATCTTAAAGGCTTGAGCGAGGTTATGATTAACCACGAGAAAACTAGTTGCGTCACTAACGCTAAGGAATGGATATTCCTGCTTGAGTCTTTTCAGGAGATAATTCATACCATATTCATTGACGAAGTGACTGCTAGGATTGTTTCGATACCGCTCTTTAGCCATCGCCAACATCTGGTTCCAAACAAAGCGATCATTACCAAACATCTGCCATAATTGTTCTCTCTGCTGAGCATTGGGATATAGACGGAGCTTAATGCCTTTTATAATCTGCGCCATTTTTTACCATCATTCCTTCATCAACGATCAGTTAACAAAGCTAATTAATGTCCTAGTGCCAATCTTTCCGTTAAGTGTATTATATCATTTTTTTCAAACGTATGTTCGCTATAAAATCAAAAAATGGACAATTCATCACGTCCTTAAAAGAACGTGTTTCCTTGTCCGCTTTCAAAAAAACAACACCGGATAAATCCACAGATTTATCCGGTGTTATTTGCTTAATTATCCGGCTGGGCGTAACCATTCTCCTGAATAGACTTCTGGTCGGACTTCTTCGCTTTATTGAACATATCGAGGAAGTCATCGTAGGTCATGTCAATCTTGGTGTAATGGTCAATGTCCCATTCATATGTGGGGGTGCTTAGCCGTTGTTTCAAAGGAAATGTGGCTCCCATCCTTATTGAGCTCGAGCTTGTAGTGGTCCTTATTGTAGACAGAGTGAACGTTAAGGATGAAACAATTGTTCCCCATCGCCTTCCAGATACCACGGTAAGCCGACCCGTAGTAACCCTCGTCACTACCCCCAATCTCCGGGGTGGCCATCATCAAGGTCCCGTTCCGGTTGAAGTAGATATAATTTGGCTGCGGACCGTACTTGGCATCAGCATCGGATTCCTTTTCCTTATAAACCCCAGTCAGCATCTCGGTCTCGTTCCAGACGGTGAGCACGTGATTGACGTAGACGGCTAGCCCACCGAGGACCAGAACCGCGATAATTATAATGATCTATTTTGTACGTTTCCTCATTCGTATTTCCCCTTATCCCTTACTTAACAGTCGCCATTTTATCATAAGAAGGGGGGTGCCAATTCATTGAACGTCGTCTGAGTGCATTGAAGGCAAATTTTTACTAATAAAACAGCGGCCAATCGCT
Source organism: Limosilactobacillus pontis DSM 8475 (assembly GCF_001435345.1). Lineage (GTDB taxonomy): Bacteria > Bacillota > Bacilli > Lactobacillales > Lactobacillaceae > Limosilactobacillus > Limosilactobacillus pontis. The sequence goes on from NZ_AZGO01000030.1 coordinate 28,768, forward strand.
CTCTCGCGGTCAGTCGCTGTTGATTCTTGCCTAGTCATCCCAGACCTTCTTGGCCACGTTAAATGCGGACCAGGCGTTTGGCCAGCCGACGTAGAAGGCCAGCTGGGTGATCATCTCGGCGATCTCTTCCTTGGTGATCCCGTTCTTCTTAGCCGTCTGCATGTGGTATGGCAGTTGCGCAAAAGCCCCCTTGGTGATCAGGGCGGTCACCGTCAGGAAACTCCGGTCACGTGGGCTGAGTTCCTTCTCCCGGGACCAGACCTGTCCAAACAAGACGTCATCGTTTAATTCCGCGAATTTCGGGGCGAAGTCGCCCAGCTGGTCGCGGCCAGCGGTTTGTTTCCTAGCCATGAGAATCCTCCTTTTCTACTTCGTCAGCTGATCGTAGTAGTCGTCAGTGACCTTCTCGCACCATTCACTGGTCCCCTTAGTGATCGCGATGTGGGAGAACCAGGAATCCTTGGTAGCACCATGCCAGTGCTTGACGCCCTCGTGAATTGCGACCACGTCACCGGGCTTCAGGAGTTGGGCTGGCTTGCCCTCCTCCTGGTACCAGCCCTCACCGGCCGTGACCAGGAGAATCTGGTAGCCGTCGTGGTGGATGTGCCAGTCGTTGCGGCAGCCGGGCTCGAAGTTGACGTTGGCGACGTTGATGTCGATGTTGTCATCAGGGCTGACCAGGCCGTTGAGGTAGCTGGTCCCGATGAAGTACTTGGCGTAGGCGACGTTCTTGTCACCGAAGCCAAAGAGGTCGTTCTTTACTGCTTGTTCGTCCCTTGCCATTATCAGTACTTCCCTTTAATGTCTTGATTACCTTTAATATAAGAGGAAACCGCAATAATGTAAAATGCTTATTATCGAGCCTTATCCATTCAAATAATGTATTATAATTTACGTAACCAGGTCGCTAGGGCCGAAACGGCAAAACGTGGAGCGGCATGGGTCAGGACGTGGTAACCCGTGATCACGTAGAGCTTACCGGCGTGGGCGATGAAGTCCTGCTGGTAGTTGCCGGTGGCGCTCCAGCCGGTGCTAAACGGTGCCACAACACCTGAATAGCCCTGCAACTGCTTTAAAAGCTGCATAATCGGCGAGGAAACCTGGCCGTCCCAGACCGGGCCGCCGACCAGAATTGCGTCGTAGTAGTCCAGTTTCGGCAGTTTGGTCGTTAGGACCGGTAGCTGGCCGCTGGTCCGCTGCTTTTTATAGACCTTATTGGTGGCGGTCATGTCGTCGGGAAAGGTCCCCGGTGCCACCCTGACCTGCAGGATGTCGGCGTCGGTCAGCCGGTGGATCTGGCTGGCGAGTTTCGCCGTCGTTTCAAATTGTGAATAATACAAAATCAGTGCCTGTTTGGCCATTTCAATCATTCCCTTACTTAGAATCTGGAGGTTTTTCATATGGACACGCGCGTCATCAAATACTTTCTCACGGTCGCTCACACCAATAATATCACAAAGGCCGCCAAGCAGCTGCACGTCACCCAGCCGACTCTCTCCCGGCAGATCATGGACCTGGAGAGTGAGCTGGGCGTCACCCTCTTCGACCGCCAGCAGCGACGGATGGAATTGACACAGGCCGGGGTCCTCTTTCAACGGCGGGCCACCACGATCCTCCAGCTCCTCGACCAGACCGAGGCGGAACTCCTCCGCCAGGACAGTGACGAACTGACCGGGACGATCAATCTGGGCTGTGTCGTCTCCAGCGTCTCCCCCTACCTGATGGGGCTAGTCGACCAGTTCCAGCAGGCTCACCCGGCGGTCCGCTTCAACCTCTTCGACGGCGACGGTGACTTCCTCCGCCGCCAGCTCGATGAGGCCGCTACCGAGCTGGCCTGCCTGATCGAGCCGGTCGAGGCAGCTAAGTACAACTACCTGGTCCTGCCCAGCCGGGAGCAATGGGGGATCATTTTGCGTGCCGACGACCCCCTGGCCAAGAAAACGGCCTTCACCCGCGACGACCTCTACAAGCTGCCCCTGATCATCCCCCACCGCAACATCGTCCGCGATGAGGTCAGCGACGTCCTCAAGCTCGACCAGCGCAGGCTCAACGTCCGTGCCAGCAACAACCAGCCCAGTAACGCCATCGCCCTGATCCGGACCGGTCACTACTACGGCCTGGCGATCAAGGGAGTGGCCGACCTCTTCCACGACCCCGCCATCACCTTCGTTCCCTTCACCCCGGCGACCAGCACCGGCCACGTCCTGGTCTGGAAGAAGAACCGCCAGCTGTCCACGGCGGCCGAACGCTTCCTCCAGTTCGTCACCGATCACGCTAATTAAAGAAGACCCGCACCGTTAATTGCGATGCGGGTCTTCTTATTTCAAAAGATAAAGTTAACCAAAACAATGTAGCTGACGGTTCCCACGATTAAAGAGAGGAACATGCTCCGCCGCCAGAGGTGGATGACCACCGTGATCAGCCCAGCGATCAGGTCCGGTAGGCCGTGGTCCCCGGACAAGAGGTTGATATTGCGGTAGCAGTATACCACCAGCATCCCCATGATGGCGGGCGGCAGGAAGGCGCCGAGTCCCTTGATAAAGGGCGACGGCTCGTCGCGGTCGTCCTTGCCACTGGTGAAGAGATTAAACGGCAGCCAGCGGGTGATGAAGTTGGTCACCGTGGCGATCGCAATTGTGATGACCTGTTGAACGATGGTCATGCCCGGTCACCGCCCTTCTGGTGACGACGGTAGAAGTAGTAGTACTCGGCGACCAGGAGCAGGAGGGTCGCGATCAGAAAATAGGTCTTACCGAAAACCAGCAGGCAGCCGATCGTGATTGCCACCCCACTGAGCGAACTGATGTGGCGTTTCTCCTGCATGAACTGCTCCAGGGCCAGGACGATGAAGAGGGCCGTCATCACGAAGTCCAGCCCCTTGACCTGAACGTTGAAGGTCGCACCGAAAAAACCACCGAGAAAGGCCCCCAGCACCCAGTAGGCGTAGTCCAGGATGGTGATCCAGGCCTGGACACTGGTCTCGTCACAGTCGTCCGGCACCTGCAAGCTGTAGTTGATCACGAAGGTCTCGTCGGTCAGGCCAAACAGCAATAGGAACTTGCGCCAGCCGCGGTGCGGGTACTTGGTCAGCATCGAGATCCCGTAGAAGAATTGGCGGAAGCCGACCACCGCCGTGATCAGCAGGACGTTGACCGGGTTGAAGTGCTGGGTCAAGAGGGTGGCGATGATGAATTCGACCGAACCCCCGTAGATCGTTGCCGCCATCAGAGTCGGGTACCAGAACGAAAAGCCCAAATTGTGCATGTACAGGCCGTAACCGAGCCCCAGGATCACGTAGCCGAAGAAGACCGGGCTAGACCTGGTCAGGGCCAGGCGAAAGTTGCGTCCACGCTTACTATTCACATTATCTCCTCCCCATTAAAACAATGCCCTCATTCTACCAGACCGCTCGTCCCCTGGCCAGACAGTCAAAAGTAAAAAAGCACCTCAACTTTTCTTTAGTTGCGGTGCCTTAGCTATCTTAATTTAGTTCCCCGTCAATAGGGCGTAAACGTAGGAAATTTCCTGTGGCCGGTAAACCCCGTGCAGCTCCCCAACCTTGGTGAAGCCGTTCTTGGTGATCAGGTGCTGCATGATCTTGTTATCCTCATGGGTGTCGATCCGGATCGTCTTGATATCCTGCCGGTGCGCCTTGATGTAGTCGATCACGTTGGTGAAGAGGGCCGATGCGTAACCCTTGCCGGCGTGGTTGGAGTGGATGGCCACCCGGTGGATCACAACGTACTTGTCGGTGTCAATCAGCCAGTCACCGTGCAGCTCGTCGTAGGAGTGGTCCGGTGCCTCGACGATCGACAGGGCACCGACCGTCTCGTCATCGTCAGATTGGACTAGGTAGGCAAAGCCGTTGTTGATGTCTTCCTGGACATGCTCAACGTTCGGGTAGTCCCCCTGCCACTGGTCGATTCCTTGGGAGGCCAGTTGGTCACGACCATCGCGCAGGATTTCAATAATCTGGTCGAGGCCATTCATCGTTGCTTGCTTGATTTGCATTGGACTATCATCCCTTCATGAGTAGTTTTGTTATCCGTTCGTCAAAACGGCCTTAATAATAATGTAACATACTTTGCTTTTGGCTGACAAGCATTTACCCCTGTCCGCGCCCCACGCAAGATGCACGGCAGTTGACCGCTTTTAATTATTTAAAATAAGATAATATGTTAAAGTGTTGGCTAGACAGTTGTCAACGGTTTAGTGGTTGTTTCATCCCAATCCGCTTTGCTAATTCAACTTGTGATGTTCCTCTTTTAATGCGTTGAGTATGCAAATGGGCTAAACTTTCAATTGCCGTCATCTCATCTGGCTTGATTGAGGTAAGCTTCTTCTTTATATCATTCCAAGTGGTCATTATCATCGTCCTTCCGGTTAAGCCAATCATCCAGTAGCACTATTAACACTATCCTGTATTATTTAATGGATAAAGGAGTCGATTACTATGCAGCTCACCATTACCCAACTATACGAAAAGATGCGCGCCAACATGGGCCCGTCCGGCTGGTGGCCCGCCGACAGCAAGGAAGAGATCATCATCGGGGCAATCCTGATTCAAAACACCAACTGGCGTAATGCCGACAGGGCCCTGACCCTCCTCCGTAACGCTACGGGCCTTGTACCCGACCGCATCCTGACCCTACCCCCGGAAAAGCTACATGACCTGGTCCGACCGGCAGGCTTCTACCGCAACAAGAGCCGGGCCCTGGTCAGCGTCCTCACCTGGCTGGCCCAGGGCAACTACGACTACCCGGCCATCGGGCAGCACTATGGGGCGCACCTTCGCCAGGAGCTGCGTGCCCTCCACGGGGTTGGGCCCGAGACGGCCGATGTCCTGCTGACCTACATTTTCGACGTGCCGACCTTCATCAGTGACAAGTACGCCCGGACCCTCTTCACCTGCCTGGGGGTAACTGGACTGACCGACTACCGGAGCTTGGCGCGGCGGTGCACCCTGCCGGCCAGCTTCACCCCGGCGATGGCCCAGGACTTCCACGGCCTGATCGACGAGTTCGGCAAGGTCTACTTCCACCCGCTAACAAAGTTCCAGGAGAGCTTCCTGGCCGGTGATACCCTCGCCCTCTGAAGGCAAAGATGCTACACTAGGTAAAATAAAAAAAGGAGTGATCACCATGACCAAGGCGCTATTGATCATTGACTATACCAACGACTTCGTGGCAGACGATGGGACATTGACGGTTGGCAAACCGGCCCAGCAGCTGGACGGCTACCTGACCGCCCTCGCCGACCGCTTCTACCAAAACGGTGACGTCGTCCTCTTCCCGACCGACGCCCACCACTTGCACGACCCCTTCCACCCGGAGTCGAAGCTCTTTCCACCGCACAACATCATCGGGACGTCGGGCCGCAACCTCTACGGCCAGGTCGGCAACTGGTCCCAGGCCCACCGCGCCAGCGATCGGGTCGACCTCTTCGCTAAGAACCGCTACTCGTCCTTTGCCAACACCAACCTCGACAACTACCTCCGCGAGCGGCGGATCACCGACCTCTGGATCAGCGGGGTCTGCACCGACATCTGTGTCCTCCACACGGCGATCGATGCCTACAATCGTGACTACCAGATCACCATCCCCCGCCGCGGGGTCGCCACCTTCACCGCGCACGGCGACGAGTGGGCGTTTGACCACTTCCAAAACAGCCTCGGCGCCACGGTCGTCGACTAGGATTGGAGCAGGCGCTGGGCAACGTGGAAGTAGTGCTTGTACAGGGCTGTGTAGCGCCCACTGTTCTTTTTGACCAGCCAGGGCTTATCACGGCCGCAGTAATGCAGGATGACGGTGTTCTTGACCACCCAGTCGGTCGTCCACTCGCCAAAGGAGATCGTTTCGTAGATCTGGCCCTTACGCGTGTCAAAGTTGTAGAGTTCGTCGGGCACTGACTTGATATCCTTGCCGTAGAGGGCGTTGAGGACGTCCTGGTCCGGTAGCAACAGAATATGGTCGCGGATGTAGTTGAAGATGGCGGCCGGCTGGACCCGCTGGCGGATGGCATCGAGGTTCATTAGCAGAACCCCGGAGTTGTAGTAGCCATCAGCGTCGAAGTTCTGCAGGCGGATCTTGTTGATCACCTCGGTCGTGTTGGTCAGGCCGGTGTGGATGGCCGAAGCGTAGAGGTAGTCAGTCAGGTCGGTCGCATACAGCTGGGTCAAGTCGTTAATACAGAGGACGTCGGCATCCAGGTAGAGGATCTTATGCAGGTCAGTCGGCAGGAGCTTGTGGACCAGGAGCCGGTAGTAGATCGTCGTCGGGTAGCGGTCGGTGACCGGGGCGTCCTTAAACATTTCGTTTTTCACCATCACCGGGTGGTAGGTCATCCCCAGCCGCTGACAGAAGGCTGCTAGCTGGTCCCCATTTTGGAGCGGTTGCTTCTGGATCACGTAGACGTCGAAATGCTGTGCGGGCGTGCTGACCTTAATCGAGAGCAGGACGGTTGCCAACTGGGTGGTATAATGGTCATCAATTGAGAATAATAGGTTCATCTGAATGGTCCTCCTTACAATATGTTCATTATAACAATTGACGGCGGGACCGGCCGGGTGGAAAACAGGAATGGAGACTTATCATGAAGCAGGAAGAACAAATTGTCGCAGTCAAAAAGTACACGATCGCCAAGCTCGGTCAGGACAAGACCGGCCACGGCATGGACCACATCAATCGGGTTGTCCGGATGGCCCGGCGCCTGGCAGCTGGCGAAGGAGTTGACCCCTTCCTGCCGGTGGTCGCTGCCTACCTCCACGACACGATCGACGAGAAGCTAGTCGATAGCATTCCGGCGGCCGAGCAGGAGCTGCGCGACTACCTGAGTGCCCACGACTTCACGGAAGACCAAGTCGCCACGATCATGGACACCATCAGTAACATCTCCTTTGCCCACACCCTCGACGGCGTGCCGATCCACCTCTCGATCGTCGGCAAGATCGTGCGCGATGCCGACTGGCTGGACGCGATCGGTGCCCTTGGTATTACCCGGGCGATTTTCTACGGCGGCGGCCACCACGAGAAGATCTATGATCCAGCAATCAAGCCCCGCCAGAACATGAACCGGGAGGAGTACCGTAACCTGGCTGACGAGACGATCATCAACCACTTCTACGAGAAGATCCTCAAGTTATCGGCCATGCTGCAGACGCCGACTGCTCGCCAGATCGCGGCGCACCGCCAGCAGGTCATGCTCGACTTCCTAGCCGAGTTCAAGGCCGAGTGGAACGCCGAGAAATAAAAACGCGCCCCACCATCCGGTCGAGCGCGCAGGCCACTACTCAAGCAGCCACTTAATTAGGCGTTTTATGTGCTTTCTAGGCACAATCAAGAGAATTATGCCGGTGTGCAAAATGACCTCGGTCGAACCGGTTGCGGGCGCTTAAGAGACGTCCTTTTTATATCCAAAATGCCCGTCAGGCACCAGAACACTTCTGGCTGCCGGACGGGCATTATTTTACTCTTTATTATCGGAATCAACGGGCGCAACCCAGTGCCGCCACAGCCAGCGGGCCCCCAACCCCAGCAAGGGGGTCAGGACCGCGTAGAGCAGGGCCGTCAGGATACTAGTCGACAGTCCCAGCCGGACGTAGGCCAGGGCGGTTGCTCCCTGCCCATCGAAACACAGGCCCGCGATTACCAGACCACCCTCAATCAGGACCAGTTGCAACAAACCAGCAATTAGACCAAGGAAGATCAGCTGCTGGTGGGTGACGGTACGGTCACGCAACTGCCAGCCTACCAGCCAGGCTAGGATGACCACCGTCAGCAGGATGGCAACGATCGCCACCAGGTCAGCGGTCCCGGCCAGAAACATAATCACCAAGGAAACAATCGCCACACCGAGGGCATCACCAACCCCTGCTGCCAGCAGAACGGCCAGGGCAATGATTCCCGCCCAGGGGGCCACGAAGACCCCGGTCGGCAGGATGAAGCGGGCACTAATCAGGCCGACGAGAACCATCAGGACCACCGCCAGGGCAGCGTAACCGAAGGACTTAATATTGATTCTCATGATCCTAGAGCGGCTTCTTATCAGTATCCTGCATCCAAGCCAGGGCCAGGGCACCCTGACCGAGGTGGGTCCCGATAACCGGGCCGAAGTAGCTCAGTTCAAACTTGATGTCGGGGAAGTCATCCTGGAGCTTGTCCAGCCACTTCTGCCCCGCTTCCGGTGCGTTAGCGTGAAAGACAATCCCACGGACCGGGTAGTCCAGCTTGGCCAGGTTATCCTTGAAGATCTGTTCACAGCGCAGCTTGGCCTTCTTCATCGACCGGACTTTCTCAAAGGCCTCGATGGCGTGGTGCTCGTTGTGGAAACTCAACAGCGGCTTGATCTTCAGAATCGAACCGACAAAGGCGGAGGCGTTGGAGAGCCGCCCCCCGCGAACCAGGTTTTGCAGGTCATCGACCACGAAGACCTCGTTGATCGTGTCCCGCAGCGCCGTCAGCTTGGTGATGATCGTATCAAGGTCGTCACCGTCCTCAATCATCTGGGCCGCCTGAATGGCCAGGTAACCCATCAGCTTGACCGTGATCTGGCTGTCGAACGGCACGATCTTGATGGTGTCCTTCATTTCTTCGGCGATCTGGGCGATGTTGTTCAGGAAACCGGAGATCGACTTGGCCAGGTGAATGCTGATGACGGCGTCGTAACCCTCGTCGGCCAGCTTTTGGTAGAGCTCCATCATCTCACCGATTGACGGCTGGGAAGTGCTGGGAAAGGTACTGGACGTCTTCAACAGGTGATAGAATTCCTCGGTCGTGATGTCGACGCCCTCACGGTAACTCTTACCGTCCACAACGAATGGAATTGGGACAACGTGAATATGGTTGGTGGCCGCCTCTTCCGGAGTGAGGTAGGCGGTGCTGTCGGTCACAACAGCAACTTTCATTGTATCGTCCTCCATTTTATTGAATAAATTGAATATAATTGCTTAGTATTGGATAAAAATCCACATAATATAAGAAGCATACCACATGAAGAAGTATAAACCAACTTATTTCAGTGGACAAATGCTTAAACTTGTTTGCCCGCGCAGAAAGACGGTATAATAGGAACCGCACATTTTCGAACGTTATTCAATGAAAGGAGCGCTTTGCATGTCCTTTGACGGTTTCTTTACCCATGCAATGGTGCATGAACTAGACCAAACACTAACTACCGGCCGGGTCGCCCGGGTCAGCCAACCCTACCCCGCCGAGCTGATCATCACGATTCGGGCCCACCGGCACAACCACGCCCTCCTGCTCTCGGCCAACCCGACCTACCCGCGGATCCAGATCACGACGATCCCCTACAGCAACCCGGCCGTGCCGACCAACTTCACGATGACCCTTCGCAAGTACCTGGAGGGCGCCATCCTGCATTCGATTACGCAGGTCGGCAATGACCGGATCATCAAGCTGACTTTCAATACCCACGACGAACTCGGTGACAGCCAGCAACTGGTCCTGGTCAGCGAGATCATGGCCCGCCACAGTAATATTTCCCTGGTCAACCAGAAGACTGGCAAGATCATCGACACGGTCAAGCACGTCGGCTCCGACCAAAACCGGGTCCGCCTCCTCCTACCAGGGGCAACCTTTGTGATGCCACCCAAGCAGGACAAGCTCAACCCCTACCTGCCCAACCAGCTCTACAGCGACCTGGTCCGGCAGTACCAGGATCCCCGGGAGTTAGCTCACCAACTGCAGCAGGGTTACGAGGGCCTGGGCACCGATACGGCCCGCGACCTCGCCAACCGCCTGCTGAGTAGCGACCACCTACCAACCACCTACCAGCAGTTCATCCAGCATTTCGACAGTCCCGACCCGGTGATTATCAACGGCAAGCGGAAGTCGTTCATGGCCTTTCCGCCGGCTGCGGCTGAGGAAGACGACCTCCAGCACTTTACCACCCTGTCCGAGTTGCTGGACAACTACTATGCCCAGAAGGCCCAGCAGGACCGGTCCAAGGAGCTGGCTGGCCAGGTCATCAAGGTGATCAAGAACGAGCTAAAGAAGGACCGGCGCAAGGTCAAGAAGTTCAACCAGCAGCTGGCCGACGCGGACGCCGCCGACCGCTACCGGATCCGCGGCGAGATCCTGACCACTTACCTGGGCAAGCTTAAGCCGGGCATGACCGAGATCACCCTACCGAACTTCTACGACGACAACAAGCCGCTCAAGATCAAACTGGCCCCGGAGCTGTCGCCATCGCGCAATGCCCAGAAGTACTTTACCAAGTATGATAAACTAAAGGCCTCGGTCGCCCACGTCAACGAGCAGATGAAGCTGACCCAAGACGAGATCGCCTACTTCGAGAACATCCAGAACCAGATCGACCTCGCCTCCCCGGCCGACATCCAGGAGATCCGGCTAGAGCTACAACAGCAGGGCTACATCAAGGGCAAGAAGCAGAAGAGCAAGAAGCGGCGCAAGGTCCGCTTGAGCAAGCCCGAGCAGTTCCACACCAGCGACGGCACCCTGGTCCTGGTCGGCAAGAACAACCTGCAGAACGACCGGCTGAGCTTCAAGACCGCCAACAAAAACGAGATCTGGCTCCACGTTAAGGATATCCCGGGCTCCCACGTGGTCATTCGGTCAACCGACCCCAGCGAGCAGACGATCCTGGAGGCGGCCCAGCTGGCAGCCTACTTCTCCAAGGGCCGTGATTCTGACAACGTCCCGGTCGACTACCTGCCGGTCAAGCGCCTCCACAAACCCAATGGTGCCAAGCCCGGTTTCGTGATCTTCACGGGCCAAAAGACATTGTACGTGACACCGCATAAGCTCGCGGATTAGCTGAGTACTTGTCCATTCAATATTAGTTGTAATTAAAAGGGAACGAGGTTGTGCCGCTCGTTCCCTTTTGTAGTTGGCCAATATTTGGATCACTATTTGTATTTTAAAGGCTGTAAATGAGTTTAGGATAAATTATTTGTATAGTTATTTAACCTCAGGTGTTCGAACTGATGTTCTAAGCGTGATATAATTATATTAAATATGGTTACCTGAAGCGGCAATAAAAAGGAAAGCTGTATTGCTAAAACAATGGGATGACAGAAGACCATTTTGTTAACCCTCAGTAGCAAATTTTTTATCAAATGGATTGACTACAATGTTAATTAATATAGAATGAAAGTATGGAAAGAGCCTCAGAGATCTCTATGTGAGACTGTTGCGGAGTCCCTTCATTCTACGGAATGGGGGGATTTTTTGTGTATTTTCAAAACCGTCGATGAACAAATTATGATATTGAAGCAACGTGGGTTAACAATTCATAATGAAGAGAGAGCAAGAAGGTATCTCTTAACTAGTAATTACTACGCAATAATTAACGGATATAGTAAATTTTTCCAAGATAGGGATAATCATTTCATGTCTGGTGCCTCCTTTGATGAAATTCGTGAACTTTACTGGTTCGACAAAGAGATTAAGCAGATTCTTTTGGATGGGATCCTGAATGCTGAGCATCACCTAAAATTTATTGCTGCCTATCGGTTTGCAGAAATAAGCCAAAATGAAAAATATGGATATCTCAATATAGGAAACTATGATCATGAAAAGCTTAACTACGACTGGAAATTAATCTCAAAACTATCTCAAATCTTAAGTAGTAACTGTAAATATAATAACAACACAATTTACCACAATATTCATACCCACAATGATGTGCCAATATGGGTACTCGTTGATTTCTTTGATTTCGGAACATTACGTGCTTTTATCAGGGATCTCCCTCATAGTGTACAAAATAAAATTGCGGTTGACTGTATTGGCTTCATTCAGGATAACGTACCGGGCTTTGACAGTGCATTTCCCGTCGAAATTATGAACTCTTTCATTAAAAACATTCACGAAACAAGGAACATTTGCGCACATAATAAACACCTACTAAAGTTTGAATGTCGTTCAGATGTCACCTACTGTAGAGGGCGGGACTAAAATGTAGGAAAACGGCGGTTTAAAATTGTCAGTTTT
>NZ_AZGO01000031.1 GCF_001435345.1 Limosilactobacillus pontis DSM 8475
AAAAAACTGAAGTTTTTGAAGAAGTAGTTTCAGGACAGCAATCACTGTTCAATGACCAACAACTCGCTAAGCTGGAAGACAATGATCAAGATATTACTGAGGTAGTTACAGTCAAGCAAAAACAAGTGGTACGTCACCGCAAAGCTAAGCGGTCGGGTAAGCGTACCGCTTTTTTGAATAGTCTGCCCCAGGTAGACCAGGTAATTCCGCTAACGGACACGAAGTGTCCTCACTGTCAGGGAGAAATGACTAAAATTGGTCAGCGTCTGGCAAGACGGGAAGCGGCCCTCAAGCCAGCCGAGTTATATTGCAAGAACTTTTACCAGGAAAGTTATAAGTGTAATCATTGTCATCCAGATGGCAACGATCTGGTTGTTAATAGTAAGGTGCCGCAGGCAATTTTGCCACACAGCTATTTCTCAAGTAGCATCTTGGCGAAGATTAGCGAATTAAAGTTTAACCTAGCTTTACCATTCCATCGTCAGCTTAAGCTTTGGTTGGCCATGGGAATGCCAATTGATGACACTTTAATCACTAAGAATATTATTAAAGTCAGTGAAAGTTACTTGATACCTCTATATAAGAAACTATGTGAATTAATGCGTTCCGAAGAAGTAATTCATATGGACGAAACACCCTTCCAAGTGTTAGAAGAGCATAAAGCAAACTGCTATTTTTGGGCCACTAGGACGACCGCTGAATTTAGTCGTCATCCAATCAACGTCTTTCATTATGCCAATACACGCTCTGGTAAGGTTATTGAAGATATCTTGGGGAGTGATTATCAGGGAATTATAATGTGCGATGGTTATGGCGGCTATAGTAATCGCCTTTATCCAAACGCTAAGTTTGGATCATGCCTAGTGCATATTCGGCGTGAATTCATCAATATCATTAAGGCATTACACAATCGCCCTGCCAAATCTTCGATTGCCCAACAGGCAGTATCATTATTAAGATCGGTTTTCCATACGGAAAAGCACTTAGTATATCATACTCAAGAAGAGAAAGCCGCAGAGCGAAGGAAAAGAATCAGGCCATTATTAGATTCATTTTATGACTACATTAGTCAGGTCCAGCGGCCCTTAGGCAAATTAAAGAATGCCATTCAAAACGCGTTAGCGTTAAAGTCACGAGTCTATCGGATTTTTGAAAATGGCCAAGTTCCATTGACCAATAATCCAGTGGAACAGGCCATTCGGCCATCAACGTTAATTCGTAAAAATAGTCTTTTTGCGAAAAGCATTCGTGGCGCCCAGGCTAGTGCCGTATATTACACGATAGTCGGCACAGCTAAAATGAATCATTTGAACATCTATAAATACTTCAAGTATCTGTTTGATCACTTACCGAATCGTGAAAACAAAGATCTTGAGGGCTTTTTGCCATGGGCAAAAGAGGTCCAGGCTCAATGTCATATTTAAAATAAGCAAGCGTCATGCGTAACATCAAAACCGATGTCGTGCATGACGCTTTTTTTCAATACGTGTCGTTATTCGGTGCTTAC
>NZ_AZGO01000032.1 GCF_001435345.1 Limosilactobacillus pontis DSM 8475
CGAATTGTTTGATTTGGTCGTTAAACATATTCTACCCGGTATGGGTTTATTTTTTTTACTTTGTGTTGCATTTCAATTGTAAATTCGCCCAGTAAAAAAAGGCGCGGAGATTTTTCTTCGCACCTTTTTTAATAACAGATTAGCGCCGCCGGTTGCCGTAGAAGCCACCACTGATGTGATACTTCCGCCGGTAGTAGATGTCGCCGATAAAGGTAACCACGGCAATTGCCAGGTAGGCCCACTGGTTGAGCCGTGGGTTGACCACGTTTGGCAACAGGGAAGCCAACATGTAGACCGCCAGCCAGGCCACCAGCCCAAAGACCACCGTCAGGACCCGGAACCACATCGGCTTGGTTTGGACCCACTTGCCGTCCTTGTTCTTCGTCGGCTGAAGCTGCGTGGCCACGTAACCAAACAGGACCCCACCGAGAATAGCAACCAACAGGATGGCCGTGATACCACTGCTCCCGGCCTGGCTACTACGCATCGCCAGTGGTGACAGCCAGGACATTAGGCCAAACATGAAGGTGAAGATGCTCAAGAAGATCAGGGCATTATCGATTGCCAGCATCCAGATCGACTTCTTGGTCATGTGCTCCGGTGCCTTCTTCGGGTTCTTCAGCTCCTTGGCGTATTCGGTCGGGGTGCCGAAGAGGGCCTTAGCCGTCTTCCTCTTCTTCTGACCGGCCGCCAACTGCTGAGCCGTCTCCTCCAGCATTGCCGGCTTTTTGTCGCCAGCAACACCCTGCCGGTCCAACTGCTTGTTGAGCTGGTACATAAACTCTTCGTTCTTACGGGTCAAATGATACTGACCAAACGCGCTCCCCGCAGCCTGGCGCTGGGCCTTGACATGTTCCTTCTGCCGCTGTCCAGCTGCCGCGTTACGTGCCTGGTTGTGTGCTTGTTCTTCGCTCACGAATAAACTCCTCTCTGCGCGACATTAGACGTTGAAACGGAACTCAACGATGTCGCCGTCTTGCATTACGTAGTCCTTACCTTCGAGCCGCAGCTTCCCGGCTTCCTTGACTGCCGCAGCGGAACCAAGTTGGTCAAGATCGTCAAAACTCATGACTTCGGCCCGGATGAAGCCCCGTTCGAAGTCAGAGTGAATGATTCCCGCGGCCTGTGGTGCCTTGGTGCCCTTCTTGAAAGTCCAGGCACGGGTTTCAGGACCGCCAGCGGTGAAGAAAGTTTCCAGTCCCAGCAGCTTGTAAGCAGCACGGATCAGCCGGTTCAGCCCTGGTTCCTTGACCCCTTCCATCTCCAGGAAGTCGGCCTTGTCAGCGTCGTCCATCTCAGCGATCTGTTCCTCGGCCGCGGCGGCAACCCCGATCACCTCACCGTCATCCTTGACGTGTTCCTTGATGGCAGCCATGTACTTGCTGTTGTCTGGGTCGGCCATGTCGTCCTCAGCAATGTTGGCAACGTAGAGGACCGGCTTGCTGGTCAGCAGGAAGAGCCCCTTGACGATCTTCTTCTCGTCATCGGAGAAGTCGATGGACCGCACGCTCTTGCCGTCTTCCAGAACTGGCTTGATCTTGTTCAAAACGGCCAGTTCAGCCAAGGCGTCCTTGTCACGACCCTTGGCAGCCCGTTGGACCTTACTCAGGCGCTTGTTGACGGCGTCGAGGTCGGCCATCACCAACTCCAGGTTGATCGTATCGATGTCTTCAATCGGGTCGACCTTCCCGGAAACCGTGGTGATGTCGTCATCATCGAATGCCCGAACAACGTGGACAATTGCGTCGGTCTGCCGGATATTTTCCAGGAACTTGTTACCAAGTCCTTCACCCTTGCTGGCCCCCTTGACAATCCCGGCAATATCGGTGAATTCAAAGGTCGTCGGCACGATCTTCTTGGCCGGAATCAATTCTTGGATCCGGTCCAGGCGCTTGTCTGGAACCTCGACCATTCCCACGTTCGGGTCAATCGTGGCGAATGGGTAGTTGGCCATCTCGGCCCCCGCCTTGGTAATTGCGTTAAACAGCGTTGACTTACCGACGTTAGGCAAGCCGACAATTCCTGCAGTTAATGACATGAATACTTCACTTTCCTTTTTCGTTAATCTTTTTTATTTTAAGCTATCTTGTCCGTTTTGTGATCACTTTATCCAGATTTATTCTGCCGGGTTGGCCTTTTCGATGACCTTCTTGAGCCCCTTGTCGAACTTCTGCCGGGTCATCATCACCACGTGGCCGCAGCCCTGACACTGGATCTTGATGTCGGCTCCGACCCGGGTAATCTCCCAACGGTTAGTGCCACACGGGTGGGCCTTCTTCATCATGACCACGTCGCCCTTATCGTAGTTTGCCATCTTGCACCCCTCCTAATCGAGTGAAATATCAAGCAGTTCCAAAATTCGCGTCAAGTCGTCATTAGAGGTGTACGGAATCTCGATCTTTCCACTCCCCCGCTTCCGGCTCTGGGAGACCGCCACCTTGGCGCCGAACTTGCTCTGGAGCTGGTCTTCGGCCTCACGAATGTAGACTGGCTTGCGCTGCCGCTTATGCTGGTCCTTTTCCTTGGCCGTACCGTTCATCTGAGCAACAATCTTCTCAAGCTGACGAACGGTCAGGTTTTGCTTGACCGCCCGTTTGGCTAGCTGGGTCAACTGACGCTTGTTCTTCAATCCCAGAATGGTCCGCGCCTGGCCCATGGAAAGCTGACCGACATTTAAGGCCTCCTTGATCGGGGTCGGCAAGCCTAACAGACGGAGGTAGTTGGCAATGTACGGCCGGCTCTTACCCAGCTTGGCCGCAACCTGGGCCTGGGTCAGCGACAGCTTCTCCATCAGGGTCTGGTAGGCCTGGGCCTCTTCGAGTGGTGTCAGGTCCTCACGCTGGAGGTTTTCCAAGACGGCAATCTCCATCATCTGCTCGTCGCTCATTGCCCGGACAATTGCCGGAATTGTCTTCTGCTTGGCGAGTTTGGACGCCCGAAAGCGCCGTTCACCGGCAACCAGCTCGTATCGTTCCACCGCCGGGTCAGGCTGGCGAAGGATGATTGGCTGAAAGACCCCAGACTTCTCAATTGAGGCTGCCAGCTCCTTCAAGGCCGCCTGGTCAAAGGCTCGCCGCGGTTGATAAGGGTTGGCCCGGATCGCCGTCAGCTTGATGTCTTGAACCTGTTCCGTTGCTTCTGGATCCGCAATGGTGTTTTCCTCAAAGAGGGCTTCGATTCCGCGGCCCAGGGCACCTGTTTTACGCTTTACCATGTTTTGCCAACACTTCCTTTGCTAGTTGTTCATACACGTGCGCGCCCGTCGATCGCTTGTCATAGTCGACAATCGCCAGGCCATGGCTCGGCGCCTCCGACAGGCGGACGTTGCGGGGAATCACCGTCGTGTAGACGTGGTCACCAAAGGCCTTGCGGACCTCGGCGTTAACCTGCTGACCAAGGTTGGTCCGCTTGTCGTACATCGTCAGCAGGACCCCTTCGATCTTCATCCGCGGGTTGAAGTGGCGCTTGACCAGGTTGATTGTATTCTGTAGCTGGCTCAACCCCTCTAGTGCGTAGTACTCACTCTGCACGGGAATCAGGACCGAGTCGGCGGCTGTGAAGGCGTTAATCGTCAGCAGGCCCAACGATGGCGGGCAGTCGATCAGGATAAAGTCGTAGTCGTCCTTGACAGTACCGAAGGAATCCTTCAGCCGGGTCTCTCGAGCCATCAGGTTGGTCAGCTCAACCTCCGCCCCGGACAGGGCAATCGTCGTCGGGGCGATGTCGAGTCCCGGGTGACTAGACGGTTTTATGACGTCCTTCAGCATCGTCTCCTCATCGATCAGCACATCGTAGATACTCTGTTCGATCTGCCGTTTCTCAATCCCCAAACCGCTAGTGGCGTTACCCTGAGGATCAAGGTCAATCAGCAGCACCCGCCTACCCAGGTCAGCGAGGCAGGCCCCGAGGTTCACGCTGGTCGTGGTCTTACCGACGCCACCCTTTTGGTTTGCTAACGCAATTACCGTGCCCATTCTATTGCCCCCTTACTGCTTCTTTGGGATCTCAATGGTCAGCTGGTAGCTGCTCCCCGTGTCCTTCTCGTGGGTCGTAACCGTGAAGCCGTTCTCCGTGGCCATCTTAATTGACTTCTTAATCGTGTTCAGTGCCAGGCGACCATCCGTTGCCTTGGCCGATGCTGTGGCCTTCTTCCCCCGTTTACGTTTAGCTGGCTTAGCCTTCTTAGCGGTCTGCTTTACTGGCTGATCCGCCGGAATTTCTGCTGCGGTAGCCTGTTCCTTAGTTTGCTTTCTCTGCTTAGCGACCTCAGACGGCAACGGTCGGCCAAGGACCTTGGCAACCTCATCCTCGGTCTGACGAACCGTCAGGCGTTCGTTGACGATCCGCATCAGCATGGTCCGTTGCTGGCTCTCGTCGAGGTCGAGCAGGGCCCGGCCATGCCGTTCCGAGATTCGGTGGTCCAGGATGGCGGTTTGGACTGGCGTGATTAGCTTAAGCAGGCGGAGCTTATTGGCAACAAAGGACTGGCTCTTCCCCATCCCCTTGGCGAGGGCCGCCTGGGTCAGGTGGTTGAGGTCCATCAGTTGCCGGTAGGCCTGAGCCTCTTCCACGGAACTCAGTTGTGCCCGCTGAAGGTTCTCAATCAGGGCCAGTGAGGCCGACTCCTCATCCGTCATCTTCTTCAGGATCGCCGGAGTTGTCTCCCAACCGAGCATCTTCATGGCCCGGTACCGCCGCTCCCCCGCGATAATCTCGTACTTAGCCGGTTCATATTCCCGGAGCACGATTGGCTGGAGGAGCCCGTGTTCATCAATTGTCTGGGCCAATTCCCGAATTTCATCCTGGTTGAAGACCTTCCGTGGCTGGTAGCGGTTCGGTACGATCTGGTCCAGCTTGATGTTTGCAACCTTATTCTTATTATCTGAGTCACTCTTGCCAAAGTTAAATAGTGAAAATGCCATACTCTCTCCCCCTGACGCTATTGAATTGGTTTCTTATTCGGCAGGCCAGGACGCCGCGGGTACTTCTGTGGCGTCGCTGCCTTCTTGTCGATCAGGATGATGTTGCGCTCATCATCCGTCTCCGGCAGGGTCAACTGCACGGTTTGTTGGACCTGGCCACCGAGCTTGGCAATCGCCTTACCGGCGTCCTGCAACTCTTCCGGCGCGGCCAGGGCCTTATAGGCGATGAACTCACCACCAACTTTAACGGCGGGCAGGCACAGCTCACTCAAGACAGCCAGGCGAGCCACCGCCCGGGCCGTCACGACGTCGAACTGTTCACGATGGGCACTCTTCTTGGCACTGAACGTCTCGGCCCGATCATGAATCAGAGTTACGTCGGTTAATCCCAGTTTAGTAACTAATTCCTCCAGGAAGGCGATTCGCTTATTAAGTGAATCGACGATCGTCACCTTAAGCTGGGGGAAGGCGATCTTTAGTGGCAGCGACGGAAAGCCAGCACCAGCACCAATATCGCAAAGGGTCAGTGCGACCGTCTGCAGGCGTGGTTCGGCTAGGGCCCCGGTGATTGAGTCGTAGAAGTGCTTCAAGTAGACCTCATCCTCGTCCGTGATCCGGGTCAGGTTGACGTGCTTGTTGCTTTCGACCAACATCCGGTAGTAGGTCGCAAATTGTTCTAATTGCCCGGCAGTCAGCGTAATCCCGTGATCCGCCAGGGCCTGTTGAAATTGTTCTGGATTCATCGAATTCTCCTTTCGTGAAACAGCAAATTGTTTCACGTTACCCTACTACTGTACCGTAAAATAAGCCCACTTTCAACCATCTGCCACCCCGATCACACCCGATATTTCCCGGGAAATGATTATATGTAAAAAGGGACGGCATCGCTTCATGGCGGTGCTGCCCCTTTTCATCATGTTAAATTATGCCCGGAGAAATGATGGATCCTCAAATTCCGGGTGCGGATAGTGGTAGAATCCCTGGCCCGATTCTTGACCGACGTGTCCGGCGTCAACCATTGCCTTGAGCTTGTCGGCAATCTGCTTATGAATCTCCTCATGGGTAGCCGCATACAGATTATTTTCCATCTGTAATGGGGTCCGCAGGCCAACCATGTCCAGAATCATGAACGGACCCATCGGTGAGTTAGTTGAAATCATCCAGTCCTTGTCAATGGTGTGCGGGTCAGAAACGCCCTTAGCCCAGAGCTGCATAGCTGACCCGATCAGCGGCATCAAGACGGCGTTGAGAACGTAACCGTGCTGCTCCTTGTGAACCTCAATTGGGACCATCTTGATCTGCCGTGCAAAGTCAACAACTTCCTGGTAGACGGCCGGGTCGGTCTGGTCAGTTCCCATGATCTCGGCGACATTGAAGCGCCAGATCTTGTTGGCAAAATGCATGTGCAGGTACTTTGCCGGCCGGTCAACGTACTTGACCAGCTGGCTCGGTACAAACGAGGACGAGTTGCTGGCAAAGATTGTCTTCTCTGGAGCGACCTCTGACAACTCCGTGTAGAACTTCTCTTTGAGTTCCAGTGACTCCGGCAGGGCCTCAATAACGTAGTCGGCATCCTGGACGGCCTCCTTCAGGTCGGTTGTGATGTTGACGATGTTGTCCATTCCAGCCTGAAATTTCTCATCGCTCAGGCCCAAGTCACGCTGGTAGTCCTCCTTCAGAGCCGCCAGCCGCCGTTGAGCCGTGTCAACGTGGTGGTTGTAAACCGTTACCTTAAACCCGCTCAGTGCCGTCTGGTAGGCAATTTGGCTGCCTAGGACACCGGCACCGGCGACTGTGATATTCTTAAATGCCATAATTATCGCCCCTATTTCTTGAGAAAGTCTGGATCTTCAAAGGCCGGATGCGGGTACTTATAGAACCCTTCGCCGGATTCGAGCCCCTCCTGACCAGCATCAATCTTTTCCTTCAGCTTGTCGGCAATCTGTTTGAACAATTCCTTGTGCTGGGTCGCGTAGAGCCCGCTGACAATGTTCCAAGTCGTCCGTAGTCCCACATCATCAAGCATCATGAACGGGCCAACCGGGGCACCGGTCGAGATCATCCAGTCCTTGTCGACGGTCTCCGGGTCAGCCACGCCCTTGACCCACAAACTCATGGCACTGACCACAAACGGGATCAGCAGGGCATTTAGGACATAGCCCGGCTGTTCCTTGTGAATCTCGATTGGAACCATCTTGATGGCCTTAGCAAAATCGACGACCTCTTGGTAGACAGCCGGGTCAGTCTGGTCGGTTCCCATAATCTCGGCAACGTTGCACTTCCAGATCTTATTGGCAAAGTGCATATGCAAGTACTTCGTTGGCCGGTCAGCAAACTTGACTAACTGGCTTGGTACCATGGTCGATGAATTGCTGGCGAAGATCGTCTTGTCTGGGGCTAGCTTTGAGAGCTGCTTGTAGAATTCTTCCTTAAGGTCTAGCTTCTCCGGTAGGGCTTCAATAACGTAATCGGCGTCCTTAACCGCTGCCGCCAGGTCGGTTGTGAAGGTCAGGTTATTCAATCCGGCCTGGAAGTCTTCATCGGTCAGGTCCAGGTCCTGCTTATAACTGTCCTTCAATGTCAGTACCCGCTTCTTTGCGGCATTAACGTCGAGGTCATAGGCCGTGACATTGAAGCCGTTTAGCGCTGCTTGGTAGGCGATCTGACTGCCTAGGACACCCGTCCCGGCAATCGTAATGTTTTGAAATGCCATTGTATCAGCCTCCTACTGAATACCTTTTAACAACATTCACCTCCACCATAACACGAAAGCGCTTTCATATCCAGATGAAACTAAATAAAAAGGCGGAAGTCAATAAATCTGTCGACTTCCGCACAATTCGTATTTACTTCATCTTGCTGACTTCATCCAGGAACCACTTGTTGAAGTATTCAGCATCGATGTCCAGGCAAACCTCAGCGTTGGTCTTACCATCGTGGTAGGCACCACGGATGTCACCGACCGTGGCCCCAATAGCTGGTCCATCGGTTTGAACATCGACCCACATCTTCTTGGTGGTAAATGCCTCTGGGTGAAGGAGGTAGAAGATGGTGTTGACATCGTGCATTGGACGTCCCTCATCAGTCCCGTCGTTATAGTGGGTGATCAGGGCGTGGAGCATCTCACCGGTCTTGTTCATCTGACCCAGCTTCTCGATCGTGTCCTTGGTCAGCAGGGCCTTCAGGGTAACGTCCAAGCCAACCGTAACGATCGGGATACCGGCATTGTACATGATCCGGGCAGCATCGGGGTCGGTGAAGACGTTGAACTCAGCGACACTGGTCATGTTACCACCGGACATTGAGCCACCCATGGCCACGATCTTCTTGATGTGACTCTTAACCTCTGGGTATTCACTGAATAGGAGGGCAATGTTAGTGTAAGAGCCGGTTGGGACCAGGATGACCTCGTCTTCAGCCATGATGGCATCATGTAAGGCCTCAACCGCCGTCTTCTTGATTGGCTCGCCGTAGTCGTTACCGAAGTCGTAACCCGGCATCCCTGATTCACCGTGAATCCGGGCAGCATCCTCGAACGGCTTGATCAATGGTTGTTCAGCACCGGCAGCCACTGGAATATCCTTACCAAAGAAATGGATGATCTTGAGGGCATTAGCCGTGGTCTTATCGACCGTCACGTTTCCGGCAACCGCCGTGACCAGCTTTAGGTCGATCGATGGGTCGTTGATCGCCATCGTCAGGGCAGCAGCGTCATCAATACCTGGATCAGTATCCATAATAATCTTAGTAGTCATAATCTTATTCCTCCTCGCAAAATGCAAGCGTTTCCTAATCTTGGGTTAAAAAAAGCAGCCCTTATCAAGCTGCTTTTTAATTTTACCAAACGAACAGACCAACGAAGGCAGCGGACAACAGTGATACCAGGATACCAGAGAGTAACAGGTAACCAATGTTGTGAGCGATGTAATCGTTATCTTCCTTATTAGCCAAGCCCTTGAAGGCACCGATAATCATACCTAAGGTACCGAAGTTGGCGAAGGAGGTAACGAAGACAGTCAAAACGGCCTTCAAGTGAGCTGGGTAGTGGTCAATCGCACCGGTAACTTTACCCATAACAACGAATTCGTTAGTAACTAACTTCATACCCATGTTTTGTGCCAAGTCCCATGCTTGGTGAACTGGCAGACCGAGCAGCCAGGAGAATGGGAACATGCAGACACCAAGGATACTTTCCAGTGACAGTGGTTTCCAGAAGAGACCCAAGATCTTGTCGATCAGGGCAGCCAGGGCAACGAAGGCAACAACGTTAGCAATAATGATCAGGATCAGCTTACCAGCGCCCAGGATGGAGTCACCCAAGAAGCTGAAGAATGGTTCCTTCTTACCATTATCAATGTTACCAACCTTTTCAATCGTATCTTCTTCAGGAGTAACCTGAACAGGGTTCAACATACTCGTCGCAATCAAAGCGTTCATGATGTTGATTGGAACGGCGGTCAAGATGTATTGACCAGGCATCATCAGGATGTATGAACCAAGGATTGAAGCAGTAACACAAGACATTGACATCATGGCCAAGGTCAGGTTACGTTCCTTGCTCATCTTCCGAATTTGCATCCCAGAAACGGCCAGAACTTCAGTGTTACCTAAAAACATCATTTCAACAGCGAAGAAAGATTCGAACTTCGGTTGACCAGTGATGTATGAAAGTCCACGTCCGATCCACTTAATGATCCATGGCAGGAAACCGATGTAGGTCAAGATATCGAACAGTGGAACAATCATCAGGATTGGCATCAATGCAGAACAAATGAAGTTCAGATTCTTAACATTATACCAGTCACCCAATGCGAAGACGGTACCCTTTGCGGATACGTCAACGATCCACACGAAACCGTCGGCGGCAGCCTTAACACCGGCACGACCTGCGGCAGAACCAGTCAGGAACCATGCCAGGATAAGGTTAATGACAATCATGATCCCAACCGTCTTCCAGTTAATGGCTTTACGGTTCTTAGAGAACAGCCAACCAATAGCGAGGAAGACAATCAGTCCAAGAATGTTGATTGCGAGATACATATTTACACCCCTTAAATAAAAAATACAGGTAATTGCTAGCCCGACTACTTAAATCGATATAAATAATTGCTTTGTTCGGTGAGCTAACTTTACGACATCTTTAGAATATCTTAAAAGCTCCCGGCTGTAAAGCACTAATTATTACATTCTTTGTGAAATGATGGCGTTTGCAACGTTTTAGAAAGTGCTGTAACGTTTTACCTTCTATATATTTACTGAGCAAAAACACTAAAAATATTTTTTCACAAAGAATTTCGATTTATTGGAAGCGCTAACAAATAGTAGCAAAAGAAATAGAGAAACAGTGTGCTTCTTCAGTAACCATTTCTCTGCCCCTGCCAAGGAAACCTAATTGTACTAGATTTTTAAGAAATGATCAATATTGCATTTCAAAATAGAAATTATGTTCAATATTTGTATAAAAGAAGCTATAATAGAAGTATAGGAAGAAAGCGCTTTAACCAAGGAGGATACAACGATATGAATAAATCAAATTTAGTTAAAATCGGTCACTCAGACGTTTATGCAACCCCACTTGGTCTCGGTACTAACGCTGTGGGTGGCTACAACCTCTTCCCAAACCTCAAGGATGAGGATGGTAAAGCCCTCGTCCGGGCCGCACTGGACAACGGAATCAACCTGCTTGATACGGCCTATGTCTATGGGCTGGGTCATTCCGAAGAACTGGTCGGCCAGGTCGTAAAGGAATACGACCGCGACCAGATCGTCTTGGCTACCAAGGGCGCCCAGGATTTTGCGACCGGTGAACAAGTCATCGATAACAGTCCCAAGTTTTTGACGAACCAAGTCAACCAGAGCCTGGAACGGCTGGGCGTTGATTACATCGATATCTTCTATATTCACTTTCCGGACCACGATACCCCCAAGGCCGAAGCGGTCGGCGCCCTCCAGAGGCTGAAGGAGGCCGGCAAGATTCGGGCAATCGGGGTCTCCAACTTCAGTCTGGATCAGGTAAAAGAGGCCAATGCGGACGGTTACGTCGACGTGGTCGAGGACGAATTCAGCCTCCTCCACCAGGACCACCTGACCGAGGGCATGCTCGACTACCTGCATGACCACCAGATCAGGTTCGTGCCGTACTTCCCACTGGCTTCCGGCTTGTTGACGGGGAAGTATGACCACCAGATCGACTTCCCAGCCGACGACATTCGTAGTCAGATCGCCGACTTCACCGAGCCACGCTTCAGTAAGGTTCTCCAGGCCGTTGATGTTATTCGGCCAATTGCTAAGGTCCACCAGACGACCGTTGCTCAGGTTGTCCTGGCATGGTACATGCAAAATCCACTGATCTCCGTGGTCATCCCGGGGGCTAAGCGTGCTGACCAGGTCAAGGCCAACGCCGGGGCTTTGGACATCACTCTGACCGACACGGAATACCGGACGATCGAGCAGGCCTTCGACGGTTTCAAGAACACGACAAGTGGAAAGTCCCTGGCCGATCCCGACTAGGATATTTCCCGGGAAATTGAAAACGGCGGTTGGAGCAGCCAGTACCCAACCGTCGTTTGGTTTTAAAACTAAAAAACGGAGCCAACTTAATGTCTCCGCGCTTCCGCATGGAAAGGGATCGGTCGCTGTTAATTGTATCAAGATCCGTTATTGTGTCTCTATCTGCAGTTCTTTCGCCTTTTGTGAAGAACCTTTATAGCTTATTATCATTTAGGTTGTAGATATGGCCACTAATTTTTAGCTAACATACTTTTCAAGGAAACTAATGTGTTTCGTATGGAGTGGGGTGTTGTTAATTATCATGTAAAGCCATTTTAATTAACTAGCTTCAAAGTAGTTTATTATGAGAAGATGTTCGTATCAAAAGGGCCAATCACCTTTCCACACCCTTAGTATAGTAGATCGTCTACAAAAGTTCAAACCATCCGCGTCACGGCGGGCTTGGTGACGGTTTCAACAACTAGACATTCTCCCGGATTTTTCTTACTTGATCCGGTATTTCTGAACTCTTTTGGCCGATCTGCGTACTATATTTAATCGAAAAAATTAATCTTTATTTTTTGGTAAAAAACTATAGCTCACCGCCAGCAGGGCAAAGATAATCACCGTGATAATCAGTGGCAGGCGGGTGCTGTCGATGAAGAGCAGGATCACCAGCACGGCGACGAAGAAGACAATCGTCAGCCAGCTGGTCAACGGAAAGCCGGGCATCTTGAAGAAGGTCACCCCGGCCGGGTGCTGTTGGCGGTACTTGATGTGGGCCCAGAGGATGATCAGCCAGGTGAAGATGAAGGTAATCGTCGAGATGCTGGCAATCATGTCAAAGACTCCCGCTGGCATGATGTAGTTTAGGATCACCGTGATAAAAAGGATCAGCGATGAGAAGATCAGAGCCTTGTTCGGCACCGCCTTGGCACTCAACTCACCGAAGCGCCGCGGGGCATTGCCACCCCAGGCAAGGGAGTAGAGGGACCGGCTGGTACTGAAAATGGCACTGTTGGTGGCCGACATCGCCGCGGTCAAGACCACGAAATTTAAAATGGCTGCCGCCCCGGGAACTCCGATGGCCGCAAAGACCTGGACGAAGGGGCTGGAGCTGGTCTTGATCTGGAACCAAGGGTAGATCGCCATCATGGCAATCATCGACCCGATATAGAAGAGGCCGATCCGGACTGGCAGAGTGTTGATGGCCTTGGGAATGTCCTGGTTGGGGTTCTTGGTCTCCCCTGCGGTCAGTCCGACCATCTCGATGCCGACGAAGGCGAAAACAACCATCTGGAAGGACATCAAAAAGCCCATCGGCCCGGTGGGGAAGAAGCCCCCGTGGCTAACCAGATTGGTCAAAGTCACCGGCCGCCCCTCCACGGAACTGTGGAAGAGGAGCATGATCACGCCGACCGCGATCAGGGCGAGAATGGCGAGGACCTTGATCATCGAAAACCAGCTCTCCAGCTCACCAAACAGGCCGACGTTGACCATATTGACCAGCATCAAGAGGACCACGATCACCAGCGGTCCCACCCATTGCGGTAGGCTCGGGAACCAGTAGCGCAGGTAGATCCCGGTGGCGGTCAGGTCGGCCATCGCCAACGTCAGCCAGCAGGCCCAGTACATCCACCCAGCCACGAACTCCATCCGATCACCCAGGTACTCCTTGACCGAGTCGATGAAGGAGTGCTTGCTCGTGTCGGCCAGGATCAGCTCACCGAGCGCCCGCATCATGAAGAAGCAGAAGATTCCTACTATTAAGTAGGAGAGGATAATCGATGGGCCGGCCTTGTGAATCGCAGACCCGGAACCGAGGAACAATCCGGTCCCAATCGCCCCACCGATGGCAATCATGGTGACGTGGCGACTCTTTAGTGAGCGCTTCAGTTTCTGTTGCTGTTGTTTGTCCATAAATTTCCCTCCTTGAACATTTGAATCGACACGACACGAAAAACGTCCCTGATACGGCCATCGTACCAGGGACGTTTCTTACAACGCGGTTCCACCCATCTTCATAGCTCCCCACTTTGGTAACTACCTCTGAGTCGATAGAGGAACCACCCTATTTCATCGTGCATGCCATGAGGCTGGACCCGGCTCTCAGCTTCTGTCGGGTTCTCTGGTAACCAGCCGTGATAAGTTACTGACCATTATACCGGTATCAGTGTGAATGTCAAACAATAAGCCTAATTGAAAGCGGATAATTCGGTTTCCCCACCAATATCATTGGCCACACGCCTAGACGTTCAGGACCTTGTCCAGGAAGTTCTTGGTGTCGGGATGCTGTGGATGGTCGAAAATTTTCTCCGGCGTCCCCTGTTCACGAATGTTACCATCGTGGAAGAAGACGACCCGGTCGGCCATCTGCTTGGCAAAGCCCATCTCGTGGGTGACCACGATCATCGTCATCCCCTCCTTGGCCAGCCGTTTCATGACCGCCAGCACGTCGCCGACCATTTCAGGATCCAGAGCCGAGGTCGGTTCATCGAAGAGCATCACATCCGGCTTCATCGCCAGGGCCCGGGCGATCGCTACCCGTTGCTTCTGTCCACCGGAGAGGGTCTGGGGGGGACGTCAGCCTTGCTCTTCAGGCCAACCAGTTCGAGATAGTGCATGGCGTCCCGTTTGGCCTCTTCCTTGCTGGCCTTGCCCAGTTGGGTCGGGGCCAGGGTGATGTTTTCCAGGACGGACATGTTCGGAAAGAGGTTGAAGTGTTGGAACACCATCCCGATGTTTTCCCGGACCTTGTTGATGTTGACTTTCGGGTCAGCAATGTCGTAACCGTCGACGTAGACGTGGCCGCTGTTCGGCACCTCCAAACGGTTAAGGCAACGCAGGAAGGTACTCTTCCCAGAACCGGACGGCCCAATCATGCAGACCACTTCATTGGGGGCCACGTTCAGGTTGATCCCCTGGAGGACTTCGTTGTTCCCGTAACTCTTGTGGAGGTCTTTAACTTGTACTTTGTATCTTTTGTCCATATTAAGCCATCCTCTTTTGAATATAGTTTGATAACCAAGTCAGCAGGGTAATGATGATGATGTAGATGGTCCCGATGATCAGCCACATCTTAAACCCTTCCATGTTCTGCGAAATGATGACGGTCCCGGTTTCGGTCAGTTCCATGACCCCAATTGCGGACAGGATCGAGGTGTCCTTCAAGGTCATGATGAATTGGTTGACCAGCGATGGAACCATGATCTTCAGCCCTTGTGGTGCGATGACCTTGATTAAGGCCTTGTGGTATGGCAGCCCCAGACTACGGGCCGCTTCCCACTGACCGGGATCGACGGCCTCGAAGCCCCCCTTGACGATGGCCCCGATGTAGGCCCCCTCATCCAGCATCAGGGTGATCACCCCGGCGATGAACAATGGGACTTTGTGGCCGATAACGTTTGGCACCCCCATATAGATGAAGAAGGCCAGAACGATCATTGGCAGACCCCGGAAGATGTAGATGATCACGCTGGAGATCGCCCTGGCAACCTTGTTCTGCATGATCCCGAGGACCCCGAGGATCAGCCCGAAAATCATGGCGCAGATGATCCCGACAACCGTCAGTTCAACGGTCATCCAGAGGCCCCGCAGCAGGGCTTCCCGGTTGGCCTTCAGCAGGCCGAGGATCGTCCGGTCGGCGGTGGCACTCTTGGCGGTCTTGTTGCCCTTGGTGTACTTGTCGATGATCTTCTGCAGCCGGCCGGTCTTCTTCATCCAGGTGATTCCGGCGTTGATCTTCTTCTGCATCGCCAGGTTCTTACCCTTCTGGAAAGCAATGGCAACCGGCTGGGCGTCGATTGGCTTCTTGGTGACAACCTTCAGTTGCACCCCGGTCTTGATCCCGTATTCAAGAACCGGACCATCATCGAAGGTGGCGACGCTGTTACCGATCTTGACGTCGTTCCACATCGTGTTGGAGGAATCAAAGTACTTGATCTTGTAGCCGTACTTCTTCTGGTTCTTCTTTAAGAAGAGGGCGGCACTGGTCCCAGACTTGGCGGAGACCGTCTTGCCCTTCAGCTGCTTTAAGGACTTGATATTGCTGTCCTTGGCAACCGCCATCTCAACCCCGTCCGTGTAGTACGGCACGGAGAAGTCAAACTTTTGCTTCCGCTCGTCGGTGACACTCATCCCGGCCATCACGGCATCGACCTGACCGCCTTCTAGTGCTTGAAGGTCACCGTTGAAGCTCATCGGTTTGAGCTTGTACTTGAAATGTTCATGCTTGGCAATCTCGCGGAGCATTTCAATTTCAATTCCGGGGTTCTTGCCGGAATAGCCACCCTTGCTATCCTGAATTTCGAAGGGCTCGAAGGTGTTGTTCGTGGCGATCGTGTAAGTCGGCTCATCAGCGGAGACGGACTGTGGTTCAACTAGCAGCCACCCAACCGCAATGGCAAGCACTGCAAGCCAGCTGGCAAATATCTTTTTCCAACTTATTCTCCGCATCATAACCGACTCCTTTTTAATCAAAATTTAACGTTGATAATACCTTATCATCTCGGTCGCCAGAAATGAACACCTTTAAGCTAACTGTGTGTTTATCTAAGATGGAAGCGATTAAATTAATCGAATAAAAAGTAGCTACCCCTATTTAACTTATTTAAATTAATCTGGTTAGCTAAAATTATAAGATTTCTCTCATTTTAGTCTAAACAAGAAAGGCGCGTTGCGGAAAATTCCCGTGGCGCGCCCTTTGTCTTGGCGATATTACTTATTGCGGAATGGTACCGCGTTTTCCTTGGTAATCTTGGTAATCCCGTGCATGTATGGTACCAGCACTTCTGGGATCGTGACGGAACCGTCTTCGTTCTGGTAGTTTTCCAGAATGGCGGCGACCGTCCGACCAACAGCCAGGCCAGAACCGTTCAGGGTGTGAACGTATTGCAGCTTGCCATTCTCGTCCCGGTACTGGGTGTGCATCCGGCGGGCCTGGAAGTCCAGGCAGTTGGAGCATGATGAAACTTCACGGTACTTGTGTTGAGCCGGCATCCAGAGCTCAATATCGTGGGTCTCGGAGGCAGTGAAGCTCATGTCACTGGTCGTCAGGGTGATGACGTGGTATGGAATGTCCAGCTTCTTCAGGATATTCTCGGCGTTGGCGGTCATCTTCTCGAGTTCGTCCCATGAGTCCTCTGGCTTGGTGTACTTGACCATCTCGACCTTATTGAACTGGTGCATCCGGATCAGGCCCCGGGTGTCCCGACCAGCGGCCCCGGCTTCGGAACGGAAGCATGGGGTCAGGGCGGTGACGTAAACCGGCAGCTCTTCGGCCGGGATAACGTCGCCACGGTAGTAGTTGGTCAACGGCACTTCGGCGGTTGGAATCAGGGTCATGTCTTCGCCATTAACCTGGTAGACCCCTTCCTTGAATTTAGGGAACTGACCAGTCCCGTACATGGAAGCAGCGTTGACGATGTAGGGCGGCAGCACCTCAGTGTAACCATCCTTCATGTGCTCATCCAACATGAAGTTGTAGACGGCCCGTTCCAATTGTGCACCCAGGCCCAGGTAGTAGACGAAGCGGGCACCGGAAACCTTGCGAGCACGGTCGAAGTCCAAAATTCCCAGGCTTTCACCAACGTCCCAGTGGTGCTTTGGTTCAAAGGCGAAGTCGCGAATCTTGCCAACCTTGCGGAGTTCAACGGATCCTTCTTCGGTCAGGCTGACCGGCACCCCGTCATGTGGAATATTCGGCAGGTGGGCCATCTTGTCGTGAAGCTCTTCGTCGTTGGCCGCCACCTCTTGGTCGAGTTCCTTGATCTTGTCACCGAGCTCCCGGGTTTCCTTGATGGCCTCATCAGCGGATTCGTCGTTGCGCTTGGCCTCACCGATCTTCTTAGAAGCGGCGTTACGTTGTGCCTTCATGGTTTCGGTCTGTTGTAAGAGGTCCCGTCGCTTTTGGTCGAGGGCCAATACCTCGTCGATTTCCTCGGCCTTGACACCCCGGGTTGCCAATTTTTGCTTGAAGAATTCTGGGTCCTTGCGAATCTTCTTGATGTCTAACATGTCATTACCTCCAATAAAAAGAGCCACTCCGTCTCCAAAATTTTGGGACGAAATGGCTCTTAGTTCCGCGGTACCACCCAAGTTTGGTATTAAATACCACCCTCGTGATGGATAACGGTCATCGGCCGTGCGGCATTACCCGCCCACGTCATTTTCTGCACCGGAGTTTCGACTGGCCGCTTGCACCACCCACGGTCTCTCTAAATAGTCTACTTGAAATGCATCCGTGTTTCTTATCGCCATTATCATATTACATCTGGCCCGCTTTGGCAACCATAAGTGTGTTAGAATATAGCTAACAAAAAGTAAGGAGGAACCACCATGATTCACAATTCTACCATTGATCACCAACTCAGCCACCGGTCCATCCGAGCCTTCAAGCCCCAAGGCCTCAGCGATGAACAGCTAACCACCCTGTACGAAGCCGCCCGCCACACCTCGACCAGCATGTTCATGCAGCAGTTCAGCATCCTGCACGTCACTGACCCGGACAAGCGAGCCGCAGTCCGGCGCCTGGGTAAGCAACCCTACATCGGCGCAAACGGTGACCTGTTGATCTTCCTGGTCGACCTCTACCGTAACCAGAAAATCCGCCAGGCTGCGGGCAAGGACGACGGTCGTCTGCACACCACTGACATCTTCCAGCAGGCCGTCGAGGACACGGTCCTGGCTGTCCAGAATACCCTGGTTGCTGCCGAGAGCATGGGGCTGGGCGGCGTGATCCTCGGCTCAATCAAGAACGACCCGGTCGAGCTTATTAAAGTCCTCAACCTGCCAAAGATGACCTTCCCCCTGCTGGGCCTCCAGGTCGGCATCCCCGACCAGTCCCCGCAACTCAAGCCCCGCCTGCCACTGGATACCCTGGTGATGGAAAATGACTACCACCGCGACTTTATGGCCAGCGACCTGAAAGCCTACGACCAGGTCGTCACCCAGTACTATGACCTCCGGGACGCCAACCGGCGGATCGATTCCTTCACCAAGCAGATTGCCGGTACCAAGCTTGATCACCATGAAACCACCCGTGACAGGCTCGCCGCCGCCATCCAGCAACAGGGTCTAGCCCTGGACTGGGAGTAAGTCTAAAAGTATCATCGAACGCAAAAAAGGATGCTGCCAGCCCTCGCTGACACATCCTTTTTCATCATATACCAATATTTTCCACTGAGTCGTCATTATGAATGAAGACGGCACCGCGGTTACCCGGGCGATCAAGCCAGCCGGGGATCGGCTGACCATTGAAGAAGAGACGCTTGGCCTCGATCTCCCCCATCACCGACTGGTCGGTGAAGACGGTCACGCTGCTCAGGTCGGTATCGAGCGGGTAGCCGGTCCGCGAGTCGATCAGGTGGTGGTAGCGGCGGCCGTTCTTGATCAGGAACCGCTCATAGATCCCCGAGGTGACCGCCGAGCAGGCCGGCTGACGAACAACCTCCATGTTCTCTCCCCGGTGGAGTTGGGGGTCCTGAACCCCGATTACCCACTGACCGTCACTGCGGCGTGGCGACTGACCGACAAAGAGGAGATTACCGCCGAGGTTGATGATCCCGGCGTCCACGCCCCGCTGGACCCAGAAGTCTTTGATCCGGTCGGCGATGTAGCCCTTGGCGATCCCGCCGAGATCCAGTTCCATCCCGGCCTGCTTGAGGTAGACTGTCCGAGCGTCGTCGTCCAGCTCAACCTGCCAGGGGTCGATCAATTTCAACCGCTCCTGAATATCGTCATCGTTCGGGACGTTGGCCCCCTTGAAACCGATCTTCCAGAGCTTGACCAAGGGGCCAATCAGGGCGTTAAATCCGAAGTCGGCCCGGCTATACTTAACCGCCAGCTTGACCAGGTCATAGGAGGTTGACGACACCGCCACCGGCTTGACCCCGGCAGCGTGGTTGACATCCATGATCTCCGACTGGTCACGGTTGACCGTTAACCGGTCCTCGTAGCCATCAATCAGGTCCATCGTGGGCTGGAGGACGGTAGCGGCCGCATTCCCGTAGACGGTCAACACGATCCGTGTCCCCAAGGCGTGGTGGGTCAGGGTATGTCGCTGGTCAATTAGTGCTGTCATGGTGACTACTCTTCTTCGGAGGCACCAGTCGTGGCATCGGCGGCATCATCGTCAGCGTCAACACTGCCGGATTCGGAGGCACCGGTGTCGGCGTCAGTTTCCTCAATTCCGGCTGGTTCGCTGGCTGCCGGAGCGGGTGCTACCGTGTCCGCGCTGGTATCGTCACTGGACTCAGAAGCCCCAGTCGAGGCATCAGCCGTCGTGTCGTCTTCTTCTGCCGGTGCATTGTCCTCGTGCTTGGATGCACCCGTGGAAGCGTCGGCACCCTTGTCCCAGGCACCCTTTTCGAAGAGACCCAGGATGTACTCAACGCTCCCGGTGAATTCGATCGTACCGAGGTAGTGACCATCGACGTCACGCAGGGCGTAGTATTGGATCAATGAACGGTGACCGTTCATCCAGAGTGGCCGCGTAACCACGTCGCGCTTGCCGTCACGGAAGCTGTTGATGATCGCCATAACAGCGGGAACGGCCTTCGGTGGGTGGCACTCCGTTACCGGTTCGCCAAGGGAGGCCACGTCACGAACGTGTTCCCGGTTTGGCTTGTCTGAGTACCAGGCAAAATGGTCGGTACTATCGATCAGATCGATTTCAAATGGGATGGTGCTGAAGATCTGTTGAACTTCCTTCAGCGATAAACGACCAGTCGGGAACTTGATGTAAGCCTCGCTGATCCGTGGCTGCTTGATTGGCATTTTGACTTCCTCCTCGTCCACGTTTTCAAAGATTTGAATATATTCAATAAAGTGGGTAAAGCACTCCTCCAGGTTGTCGCGCATCTCGTCGTTGATCAGGCGCCCATCCTTAGAGAAGACGTGGGTAGCCCCACCGATCAGGACTTCATTACCCGGGATCAGGTTGGCGTCACAATCCGGTGAAATCAGGATCTGACGCATCTGGACCTGGGAACGGGCCGAGGCCTGCCGACCGTAGGAAACCCCGACAACCATGACCGGCTTGTGCTTCAGGACGGTTGTGTGGTAGGAGAGCCACTCCACGGCACTCTTGAGGGCGGCCGGAATCCCATGGTCGTATTCCGGCGTGGAGAAGACGACCCCATCGGCGGCCTTGACCTTCTGCTTGAGCTTCCAGACCTCGGCTTGTTCCGAAAGTGGGACGTCAACACTAAAAGCCGGCAGCTTGCTGATCTCGTAGATCTCAATGTCTGCCATCTGCTTGAAGTGCTTCTTCATAAACTTAAGCAACAGACGATTATATGAAAAGTTGGCGTTGGTCCCAACCAGTGCAAGAATCTTCTTCATTAGTCCTTTGCCGCCTCCTTCTTCTTAGCTTCCGCGGTGGCTTCGGCGACCATCCGGTTGATGGACCGGGCGTAGATCTTAAAGTCGTCGATGCACTTATCGAGAAACTTGATCGACATCTCATCGGTGATGTTGCCGTCCTCGTCAATGATGTTGGCAACGTTACTCATAAAGAACTCGCCCCCCTGATAGACCTGGGCGTTGACCCCGGGTGAGATCAGGATGTCTCGAAGTTGAACCTGGGAACGGGATGAACCCTGTTCGTGGGTAGAAGCCCCGACGATCATGACCGGCTTGTTCTCCAGCGGGTGGACCTCATAGGAGAGCCATTCCACGACGCTCTTCAGCGCCGAGGTAATGGAGTGGTTGTATTCGGGACTGGCGATGATCACGGCGTCCGCGGCCTTGATCCGCTGGTCGAGGTCCGCGATGACCTGGGGTGCTTTCCCCTTGTAGTTTTCGTTAAACATTGGAATGTTTCGGATGTCAATCACATCGACCTCGTCAGTATCCTGGTACTGCTTGGCAATGAATTCCAACAACATGCGGTTGTAAGAATGATTGGCGTTCGATCCGGCAATTGCAGCAATCTTCAAAGGTGTCACTTCCTTCATTATTTTATGCAACATTTCACATTTTTATTTTACAATATTTTAGTAAGGGGCAGATTGTAAAATTTAAGTTGAACATTTAAGTGGACAGAAAAACCCATCAAGG
>NZ_AZGO01000033.1 GCF_001435345.1 Limosilactobacillus pontis DSM 8475
TAGTTGTTCTTATCCATCTCGGCACGCAGCTGCTTGCCAATCTCCTCGTAACCAGGCTTACCCAGCAGGCCGAACATGTTGACCTTGTAGGCCTCCACGCCCGGTTGGTTAAACGGGTTGATTCCGTTGAGGTAACCGGAGATCCCCATGGCCACCTCAAAGAAGTAGATCAGGTAACCGAGGGTGTACTCGTTTTCTTCTGAGATGTGGACGGTCATAACCGGGACACCACCGGCCGTGTGGGCGGCCACGACCGCTTCGTAGGCCTTGGTGTTGGCAAAGTCCATCGTCTTGCCTTCTAGGTAGCCCAGGCCGTCGAGGTTGTCATCCTCACTTGGGATTTCAACGTCGTAGTTTGGCTTATCCAGCTTAACAACGGTCTCCATCAGGAAGCGCCGGCCCTCCTGGATGTATTGGCCCAGGGAGTGGAGGTCGGTCGTGAAGTTGGCGCTGGATGGGTAGATCCCCTTGTGATCCTTCCCCTCGGATTCACCGGCCAGCTGCTTCCACCATTCCGCAAACATCCGCATGTTCGGCTCGTAGTTCTCGAGTAATTCAGTTTCGTAGCCCTTGCGGTAGAGAATGTTCCGGTAGGCAGCGTACTGGTAGGCCTCGTTTTTGGTCAGGTCGGGGGTGACAAAGTCCTTTTCGGCTTGGGCGGCTCCTTCCATCAGCTTATCAATGTCGGCACCGGATGCGGCGATCGGCAGGAGGCCAACCGGGCAGAGGACGGAGTAACGACCGCCGACCCCATCCGGAATAACGAAGGATTCGTAGCCGTTGGCATCAGCCTCGGTCTTCAGCGCCCCCTTGGCCTTGTCGGTCGTGGCGTAGATCCGCTGGTTGGCCTCGGCCAACCCGTACTTGGCGATCAGTTTCTTCTTGAAAATCCGGAAGGCAATTGATGGTTCCGTGGTCGTCCCGGACTTGGAGACGACGTTGACGGAGAAGTCCTTATCGCCGATCAATTGAATCAGGTCATGAACGTAAGTCGAGCTCAGGGAGTTCCCGGCAAAGATGACCAGTGGGTACTTCCGATCCTTGGCCGATTGGGCCTGGTAGAAGGTGTTGTGGAGGAAGTCGATCGCCATCTGGGCCCCCAGGTAGGAACCCCCGATCCCGATCACCACGAGGATGTCGGAGTCAGACTGGATCTTCTTGGCGGCCGCCTTGATCCGGGCAAATTCGTCCTTGTCATATTCACTTGGCAGGTGGAGCCAATCACGAAAGTCCGCACCGGCCCCAGTCCCGTTGCGGAGCTCGTCATCGGCGGCATTGACCATCGCCTGCATCTCGCCTAATTCGTTGTCGTTGACAAATTGCTTTAATCCTTGCTTATCTAATGAAACGTGCGCCAT
>NZ_AZGO01000034.1 GCF_001435345.1 Limosilactobacillus pontis DSM 8475
GTAAGCACCGAATAACAACACGTCTATATTTTCAATTTGAGGTCTCCTATACTGATTACCGGAAATTCAGTTAGGAGACTTTTTATGGAAGAAAAACATGAAATCATTGCACCCAATTTTATTTCAAAGCCATCTTCGATGTCGTCACCAACCCATGCGCCATATAAGCATATTGCGGCGAAGGTAGAGCTTAAAGGGATTCGTTTAACCATCTTCAAAGGTGTTAATCCAAAGCTCGCCAGCGAGTTAGTAAAGGTATTAGTTGAAAATGCTCATTAATTGGCACGCACCTAAACATATCTATCTTGTTTGTGGGAAGACCGACCTCCGTAAAGGAATTGATGGTCTAGCGATCCTGGTCGCTGAAAACTATGGTTTGGAATTATATGATGATTCACTCTTCCTTTTCTGTGGCTTTAGGAGCGATCGTTTCAAGGGCTTATATTGGGATGGTGAAGGCTTTATCTTGCTTTATAAGCGCTATGAAAATGGTCATCTTAAATGGCCGCGAAATTCTTCCGAAGCCCGCTTATTAAAGCACCAGGAATTAGTCAAACTTTTGAAAGGACTCAATCCTTTCCCAACGCCTAATGTTCATAAAGCTAAACCAGGTAATCTCTACTAAAACTCTTTTTAAATCCCTCCGCTTCTGATATAATTAATCAGAATTCATTAAGAACGGAGGTGACGAACCATGGATTACGAAAAGCAAAGCGCTGAACTCAAAAAGCAATTAGCCGCTGCTCAGGCACAAATTGCTCAACAGCAGATGATTATCAAAGCCTTACAGAACCAACTATTTGGGAAAAAA
>NZ_AZGO01000035.1 GCF_001435345.1 Limosilactobacillus pontis DSM 8475
CTTGTACTTTGAAAACTAAATAATATCTAATTTCTTTATTTATTAAAAACAATAAACCGAGAACACCGCGTTATTTGAGTTTTATTAACGAAATAATCGCTAACTCAATTAATTGAGATGACCACTAAGTGGTCATCAAGGTTAAGTTATGAAGGGCGCATGGTGAATGCCTTGGTACTAGGAGCCGATGAAGGACGGGACAAACACCGATATGCTTCGGGGAGCGGTAAGTACGCTTTGATCCGGAGATTTCCGAATGGGGAAACCCAAGCACCTTAGTCGGTGCTTGCTTGACCAGTGAATCTATAGCTGGCAAGCGGTAGACGCAGTGAACTGAAACATCTCAGTAGCTGCAGGAAGAGAAAGAAACATCGATTCCCTGAGTAGCGGCGAGCGAAAGGGGAAGAGCCCAAACCAGTGAGCTTGCTCACTGGGGTTGTAGGACTGAACATTTGAGTTACCAAAGTGCGACGTAGTCGAAACAGTTGGGAAACTGTGCCAGAGATGGTGAGAGCCCAGTAGACGAAACGTTACACCCTCAGTTCAGGATCCTGAGTACGGCGGGACACGTGAA
>NZ_AZGO01000036.1 GCF_001435345.1 Limosilactobacillus pontis DSM 8475
TGAGGACGCTCCTCAATGGAGCGGCCGTGACTGAACGTACCACGCTTTTCTTTAGCACGATGACGACGCATTCCATGATCAGGCAAATCGGGTAACTGTACATCAAGCCATCCTTGATCAATCCAGTTATAGACCGTCTTGTAGGCAATCCCAACTACATGGGCAACTTGTTCAGGGGACCACTTCTGGACTTGAATCTTTTCCTCAATCAAGTGCTTAAGGCTTTTAGTGAGTGAAGACTTCCGCCCCCGTTGACTAACCTTGCGTTCAAAGTCAGTTTGCGCTAGTTC
>NZ_AZGO01000037.1:0-29752 GCF_001435345.1 Limosilactobacillus pontis DSM 8475
AAGACCCTACACATTTAGTTCGTCAAAAACTTTGTTCAGTTTTCAAAGGTCTACCATACTGATTAAAATCAGCATTTATATTTTATCATATTTTACGAAGCAAAGTCAAGAATGATTTTTGATATGTTCTCAAGTTCTTCAGCCAAACATGAATAGATAAATGTCAGGATTGCCTGACCAAGGTAATCACCAGCAAAGTGACTGCCATCACGCTCAGACAACGATAATAACTATACCGACTCTCCCGTGAATTGTCAACCGATTTTACAATTAATCTGCTTTAAATTTGCAAAGCTGAACTTTTTAGCAGGCAACACCGTGTTGTTTACTGGAAACATTAACAAAGAACGTTTTACCCGTCCACAACATACGCCGTTACTTCTCCCCCCCAATAGAAAAAGAGCCGCGCAACGGTTAGTCGTCACACAGCTCTTCATGATTAAATTTACTTCTTACTCTTTTCCGGCCGCATCGTTGGGAACAGGATCACGTCCCGAACCGACTTGGCATCGGTCAGCAACATTATCAGCCGGTCAATTCCGATTCCAAGACCACCCGTTGGCGGCATCCCGTATTCCAGCGCTTGAACATAGTCGAGGTCGACTGGTTCGGCCTCGTCGTTTCCGTTAGCCTTCTCCTCAGCCTGCATCTCGAAACGGTGCTTCTGGTCAATTGGATCGTTCAATTCACTAAAAGCGTTGGCCAGTTCGCTCCCGTCCACGTAGAGTTCAAACCGGTCAGTCATGTCAGGATTATCAGCGTTCCGCTTGGCCAGTGGTGAAACCTCCACTGGGAACTCATAGACGAAGGTTGGCTGGATTAAGGTCTTCTCAACATACTCATCAAAGAAGGCGCTCAAAATATGGCCCTTCTTCCAGAACGGCTTGTATTCGATATGGTGTTCGTCAGCCAACTTCTTGGCATCGTCGTCAGTCATAGCTGGGTCACTAAAATCGATCCCCGTCTTCTCCTTGACGGCATCGACCATCGTAATCCGCTTAAAGTCACTTGCCAGGTCAATATCGTGCCCCTGGCAGTTAACGTGCCCATCATCGGAAACCACCTTGGCAGCGGCCTTGACAATCCCCTCGGTCTCATCCATGACGTCGTGGAAGTCAAAGTAGGCGGCATAGGTTTCCATCGTCGTAAACTCAGGGTTGTGGTGAGGGTCCATCCCCTCATTTCGGAAGATCCGGCCCAACTCATAGACCCGCTCGAAGCCACCGACAATCAGGCGCTTCAGGTACAGCTCGGTCGCAATCCGCAGGTACATGTCGATGTCTAAGGCATTATGGTGGGTAACAAATGGCCGCGCGTTGGCCCCACCGGCCTGGGTGTTCAGAATTGGCGTCTCAACTTCGGTAAAGCCGTGCTCATCCATGTACTTACGAACCGCTTTGATGATTGCAGTCCGCTGATGGAATCGTTTGAAGCTCTCAGGGTTGGAGATCA
Organism: Limosilactobacillus pontis DSM 8475; assembly: GCF_001435345.1. GTDB lineage: Bacteria > Bacillota > Bacilli > Lactobacillales > Lactobacillaceae > Limosilactobacillus > Limosilactobacillus pontis. The sequence continues at coordinate 1,453 of NZ_AZGO01000037.1, forward strand.
GGTCTAGGTACCGCTGCCGATAAATGGTCTCCGGGTCGGTAACCCCTTCCCACTTGTTTGGCAGTGGACGCAGGGCCTTGGCCAGGAAGGTAATCTTATGGGCCCGCACCGTCAGCTCACCAGAGTTGGTCTTGAGGACATCCCCTTCAATACCGAGGAAATCACCAATGTCCGCCCGCTTGAAGATGTGGTATTGATCATCACCCACCATATCCTTACGTGCGTATACCTGGATCTTTCCGGTCCGGTCAACGAAGTCCGCAAAACCAGCCTTACCGCTGCTCCGCTTCCGGGTCATCCGCCCGGCAATGATCACCATGGCGCCCTTGTCGTTTAGCTCTTTCTTATCGAATTGGTCATATTCATCGTGAATCTGCTGGGCTAGGTGGTCCCGCTTGAAGCGCCGGCCAAACGGTTCAATTCCCGCCTGCTTGAGCTCCTCCATCTTCTCACGACGAACACGCATTTGATCTAGTTCTTGTGACACAAAATTTTCCTCCTCTTATTGAGCTTGCTTGCGCGCAGCCCGCTTCATTTCCCGCTCCGCCGTCTGTTCAGCAAAACGGTCAAAGATCTCGTTCATCTGGTCGCGGGTCTCCGCCTCCACCAGGGCCGCCTTAGTCCGGGCAGAACGGGGAATCCCCTTCAGGTAGTATGTCGACAGGCCCCGGAACTCGCGCACGCCAACGTACTCACCCTTGAGGTCAATCAGCCGGTTCAGGTGTTCCTTGGCCATCTTGATCTTCTCGGCTGGGGTGGCTTCCGGCAGCAGCTCACCCGTCTCCAGGTAGTGCGCCGTCCGCGTCAGCATCCACGGGTTCCCCATGGCGGCCCGACCGATCATCGCGGCGGTGGCCCCGGTCATATCCAGGACCTTCTTGGCGTCTTCCGGTGTCCGAATGTCACCGTTGGCCATGAACGGGATCGTCAAATGATCAGCTACTTCTTTTAGTATATTCCAATCGGCGTGTCCCGTATACATCTGTTTTCGCGTCCGGCCGTGCATGGCGATGGCGCTGGCGCCGGCACGTTCGGCCGCTAGAGCGTTCTCCACCGCGTAGATGTGCTTGTAATCCCAACCGGTCCGCATCTTGACCGTCACCGGCTTCTTGACGGCATCCGTAACGTAGGATACCATCTCGTAAACCTTGTTGGGATCAAGCAGCCAGCGGGCCCCGGCATCAGTCTTGACGACCTTGTTGACCGGGCAGCCCATATTGATGTCGATCACGTCAGCGGCGGTATGCTCGTCAACGTACTTGGCAGCCTCCACCAGGGTCTCCTTGGTCCCACCGAAGATCTGAATCCCCATCGGGTGCTCGCTCGGGTCAACGTTCATCATGTTCAGTGTCCGTTTGTTGTGGTACATGATTCCCCGGTCGGAGATCATCTCACAGACAACGTACCCGGCGCCAAACTCCTTGCAGATCACCCGAAAGGCCGAGTTGGTTACACCCGCCATCGGGGCAACCACCACCTGGTTAGGAATCTCCACATTACCGATCTTCCACTTCATCTTTTCACCTCATTGTCTTCTCAGACGGTGGGTTGGCCGGCCACCGCCCGCTTATTTTTAATGTCCGATAACCAAACTATCATAGCACATCTGCCCGGCCAGACCAAACCAACTACTTCTGGTCCGGCTTGTCCTTGTCTTCCTTCTGCTGCTTCTCGGCGATCTCCTTATCGGCCTCAGCATCGGCAACCTTCTTGTCGTAGATCAGCTGGAGCTCGTCCTCACTGAACTCGTACTTCTTACCACAGAACTGGCAAACCGTCTCGGCATGGTGGTCCTCATCAATCAGCTTCTTCAGATCCTTGGTGGCGATGCTTTCCAGGGCCCGGGCAAAGCGCTGCTTAGAGCAATCGCACTCGTAGCGAACCGGCATCTTATCGAGGATCTTCAGGTCGTCACCGAACATCTTGTGGAGGATGTCTTCCGGCGTGTCACCATCCCGGAGCATCTCTGAAACCAGCGGCATCCCCTTCAGCGTCTTCTCAAGCTTGCTGATCTCCTCATCAGAGGCACCTGGCATGACCTGGATCATGAAGCCACCGGCCACCTCAATGCTGTCATCGGTGTTAACGAAGACGGAAAGGCCGACTGCAGATGGAATCTGCTCAGATTGGGCCAGGTAGTAGGTGAAGTCGTCACCGAGCTCACCAGAGACCAGGTTGACCTCCCCGGTGTATGGCGTCTTATCGCCAGGGGCCATCTTGGTGACAGACAGGATCCCCTTCGTGCCGACCGCCCCGGCAAAGTCGATCTTCCCCTTATCGTTGCTTGGCAGGTTGACGTGGGGGTTGCCCATGTAGCCCTTCACGGTCCCCTTGGCCGTCCCGTCGGCCACGATGTAACCAACCGATCCGTTACCCTGGATCTTGACGGTCATCCCCGCTTCACCCTGCAATCCGGCAGTAGCCAGCAGGAGGGTCCCGATCATCGTCCGGCCCAACGCCGCAGAGGACGCACTCCAGGTATCGTGGATTTCATGAGCTTTTTCAACCAGTTGGGTGGCATTTACGGCATAGGCCCGGAACTTACCGTCCTTGCTCATGCTCTTTACTAAGTAATCTGTCGTCTTCATAATTATTTCCCCCTCAAATCAAAAAATGGGAGCGACACGTTTTTGATGTCTCACTCCTATTTTAGCATTTTACTATTCACGGTGATCAGAATCTGCTGAGTCGTCGTGACCATTTTGATCATTGTGATCGCTCTGATCATCATGACCACCTTGGTCAGTCGGGTGATCATCAGTTGATGCTGGCTGATCATCCTTGGTTGAATCGTCAGTGGATTCATTCTTGCTGTCCCGCTTTGCATCCTCCATGCGTTCAAGTGCCCGCTTGGATTCCTCAAAGGTTTGGGCATAGGCCTTCTCATCTTCGGCAGCGTGATCCTTTTCGGGGATCTTCCCGGTCTTGTATAAGCTGAGAATTTCCTTCTCGTTCAGGGTCTCGTACTTCAGCAAGGCCTCGGCAATCGCCTTGTGTTGTTCGCGGTGAGTCTCAATGATATGAAGGGCCTGTTCATGCCCTTCGTTTAAGATCCGCCGAATTTCCTCGTCAACTAAGGCCGCTGTCTTCTCAGAGTATGGTGATTGGTCATAACCCTGACCGGTGAAGACCTGCCCGGAGCTTTGCAGCTCGACCGGCCCAATCTTCTCGCTCATCCCATACTGGGTAACCATGGCCCGGGCGATTTGGGTCGCCTGCTCAAAGTCATTGGAGGCCCCGGATGACTGGGACTTGAAGATCAGCTCTTCAGCCGCACGACCACCCATCAGACCGGCAATCTGCTCCTTGGCGTTCTTCTTAGACATCAGCATCTCGTCCTCACGTGGCAGCATGATGGCGTACCCACCAGCACGACCACGCGGCACAATTGTCACCTTGTGGACAACCCGCGCGTCGTTTAAGACCAGGCCAACGATCGTGTGACCCGCCTCGTGGTAGGCCACGGTCTTCCGTTCCTGGGCGGATTCGACTCGGTCGTGCTTGGCTGGACCAGCGATAACCCGGTCCTCAGCTTCGTCTAAGTCGGAGGCGTCGATCTCATTCTTACCACGTCGCGCCGCCAGCAGGGCCGCTTCGTTCAGCAGGTTAGCCAGGTCGGCCCCGACAAAGCCAGGCGTCTGTTTGGCGATTTCCTTCAAGTCGACATCAGGAGCGATTGGCTTATTCTTAGCGTGAACGCGCAGGATCGCTTCACGGCCCTTGACGTCTGGCCGCCCAACCAGAATCTTCCGGTCAAAACGACCTGGCCGCAGGAGGGCAGGGTCAAGGACATCGGAACGGTTCGTCGCCGCCATCACGATAATTCCTTCGTCCCCCTGGAAACCGTCCATCTCAACCAGTAACTGGTTCAGTGTTTGCTCACGTTCGTCGTTACCGCCGCCCATGCCGTTTCCACGGCGACGACCGATGGCATCAATTTCATCAATGAAGATGATGGCTGGGGCCGCCTTCTTGGCCTGGTCAAACAGGTCCCGAACACGGCTGGCACCAACCCCGACGAACATCTCAACGAAGTCCGAACCGGAGATGGAGAAGAATGGTACGCCGGATTCACCGGCAACGGCCTTGGCCAGCAAGGTCTTACCGGTACCCGGAGGTCCCTCCAACAGGACCCCAGATGGAATCTTGGCCCCAAGACGGGTGAACTTCTTTGGATTCTTCAGGAATTCGACAACCTCAACCAGTTCCTGCTTTTCTTCCTCTTCACCGGCAACGTCGGAGAAGCGAACCTTATTCTTCTTCGGGTCCGCTGGCTTGGCCTTGGTCTTACCAAAGCTCATCACCCCACGACCGCCGCCACCTTGGCCGGCTTGGCCCATCATCATGTAAAAGAAGAAAATCATGATGACCAGTGGCAGTACCGTCAGCAGCAGGTTCATCCAAATACTGTTGGATTCCTCGGCCCGGGTCGTCAGCTTGACGTCGTGCTTGTTGGCGTACTTTTGCAGCTGGCCAACCGTCACGTCACTTTCGAGAACGGAGCTTTGGAACTGTGAAACCTTGTTGTTGCGTTGTGGTGCTAATGCAAAGCTGTTGGTGGTATCAGCGTTGTTGGACTGTGGCTTACGGTAAGTTCCAGTGACCTTGTACACCCCACCGTTTGGTTGAAGCTGGACACTCTTAACCTTATTGTCCTTCAGCTCGGTGATGAACTCACTCTGGGAAACGGTCTTGCTCTGCCCGTTGGATTGGTTACCACCGAAGAAGAAGTAGACGATCCCCATGATGCACAAGAACATCACGGCGTAGAAGAGAACGTTATGAGTGAAATTATTGTTTCTACGATTGTTGTTCATAACAACCTCCTAACTACCAGCATCAATTTTAATAATTGTACCCACTATAATAGCATACTTGACAAATATTGACCATTAATTAAGCGGGTATCCAAATCACTAGTCTTCCTGGTAAACAGACGGCTTTAAGATCCCGATGTATGGCAGGTTGCGGTAGTAGCCCTTGTAGTCAAGCCCGTAGCCGACCAAGAACTCGTTAGGAACCCGAACCCCGTAGTAGTCAACGGCCACGTCGTACTGCCGACCCTCGGGCTTGTCCATCATCGACACCGCCTTGATGCTCTTGGCGCCCCGTTCCTTCAACAGGTCAATCAAGAACTTGAGGGTGTGACCACTGTCAACGATGTCCTCCATGATCAGGACGTTGCGGTCCTTGACGTCGGTCGTCAGGTCGTGGATCAAGGTCAGCTGCCCGGTAGACTGGGCACCGCCAAAATAGGTCGAGATGTCAATGAAGTCAAGCTGGGCCATGATGTCCATCTTCTCGATCATGTCGACGGTGAACAGGACCGCCCCGGTCAGGACTGAGATGATCAGTGGCCGCTTGTCACGGTACTCATCCGATAACTGCTTGGCCAGGCGGTCCGTGGCGGCCTCAATATCTTCCTTAGTGAACAGGACCTTTTCGATATCGTTATTCATAACGCTTTCTCCTCTTTAACTTTGTAATCCCAATGAACAATTGCTGCCAGTGTTGACGATAATCACGGGGCCGGTCAAACCAGCTCCACTTGCGATCGACCAGCCAGGCCACCGTTCCCTCGGCATCAACCAGGACCAGCTGACGCTCGCGGGCGGCGGTTGGTACCTTCTGATCGATCAGCACCCGACGGACCGGCTGGTGGCCGCCCCCCTTAAGGCGAAGGCGGTCACCAGGCTGCCAGGGCCGTAGGGTTAGCGGTAACTGCTGCGGATCCAGCCACATCTCCGTCACCCAGTCCGCGGTACCGAATTGGTCGGGTGTAGTGGTCACCATCAGATGACGGTGATCGTCGATTGGGTATTGTTGGCCCAATTTTACCATATCCACCATCCCTTTTTGCCCTTGGTCCGGGAATTTATCGTTATTTTCCAACCAGCAGCTATCATAGTCCTTGACCAGGATCCACCCGCTTGGTAGGGTGAGCCGGTCCTGCGGTTTCTGGGGATTGGCCAGGGCCGAACAGAGCTGGGTCACCAGGGCCGCCTTTAGATTGGGGACCCCGGCGCCCTCCAACCAGCGACGCAGCACCGCTTCCTGCTGGAACTTCGGCAGGCGCAGGAGGGCGGGTAAATCAAGACAAGGCCCCTCCTGGATGGTGTCAAGGAGGCGGTTAAGTTCCTGGTCCCGCCATTTTAGCAGGTCATTCAATTGATCCCGGTAGTCAAGAAGGTGGTCAAGCAGGCGAGGGTTCTCCTCCTCTAAGGCCGGCACGATCCGGTGACGATAACGGTTTCGGGTGACCGTCAGTTCCTGGTTGGTCTGGTCCTCATACCACTTCAGTCCCCGCTGGCGGGCATAATGATAGAGCTCGTCCTTGGTAAAGACCAGCAGGGGCCGGATTAGTCGCCCCGTCCCCAGGGGCCGCTGATCACGAATGCCGACCAGCTGGTCAAGCCGTCCGCCCCGGGTTAGCTTCATCAGCATCGTCTCAGCAAGGTCGTTGGCGTGGTGGGCCGTCACCACCACCGTCGCTCCGCGCTGGTGCATCAGCTGTTTGAAGAAGGCGTAGCGAAACCGGCGGGCGGCGTTCTCCACCCCGTGAGCGGGATGATCTGCCACCGGCCAGTGGGCCACCACCAGGGGCAGGTCGTGCTGGTGACAATATTCACGCAGGTAGGCCTCCTCAACCGTACTCTGGGCCCGCAACTCGTGGTTGACGTGGGCAACCAGCAGGCGGGGACGCAGGTCCGCAGGCAGGTTTTGAAGGAGGTCAAGCAAGGCCATCGAGTCAACACCGGTGGAGACGGCTACCACCACCAGGTCGCACCTAGCAAAAAAGCGGCCCCGCCTGAGGTGCCGCTCAAATTGTTTACGAATTGTCTCGGTCATGTTAGCTCCGCCGGCCGCCACGACCGCCACGCTTACCATCCTTCTGGCGCTTCAGCGTGGACAGGCGGGATTCACTTTCCTTTAAGTAACCGGCTAGCATGTCGTCGAAGTTCTCGTGCTGGTGACCACCGTGGTGACGACCACCATTGAAGCCGCCCCGGTGGCTATCATGATGGCCACGGAAGTCGTTGTTGCGCTCGTGGTGGAAATGATGTCCCTCGCCGTGTTGACGATGATCGAAGTGACCGTGTTCATGGCCTTCATGGTGCTCGTGGGGGGCCGCCGCCTTCATTGAAAGGGCGATCTTACCATCGTCACCAATCCGGGTAACCTTGACCGTCACCGTGTCGCCCACCGACAGGACGTCGTGGATGTCTTTAATGTACTTATCAGAAATTTGACTGATGTGCACCAGTCCCGTCTGGTTGTCGTCCAGGTCAACGAACGCACCAAAGTTTGTAATTCCTGAAACCTTACCTGAAACCTTTGCTCCCACTTCAATTGCCATGAAACTCTAAGATCCTCCTCGAATCATCTAATTATTTTGTAATGAGTATACCATACATATTTATACAAACAAGTCTAGTTTGAACCATTATCAATGCTAAATCAAGCTAAAAATCGTGCGGATTTGATCTTTCGACCATAACCCGCGCGATGCTCATTAATCATTCAGATTATAAACCGTTTCGCCCTTCTTGGAATAATTGTACTTGGAGCGAATTACCTGCTGGATATACTCAGGATCGTGTAGCTGCTTGACCTGCTGGTTGAGGTCCCGACCCTTGGCCTTCTGTGCCGCCAGCTGGGTCTGTGTCTGCCGAATGCTGGCGTTGACCTTAGCCAGTGAGTGACGGCTACGCACGATCTGGAATCCCAGGAACAAGAAGATGATGGCAAAAACCGCCACAATCCGTTTACAACGGCGGATGTGGACGCGACGGCGGGCCGCACGATCCATGCTCATCTGCTGGGCGTGAGGAGTCTCAAGCCGAACAACTTTACGATTCTTCAATTGATTCCCCTCACTTTCTAAAATATTATTCTTGTCCTAGTATAGCAACGAAAGCGCCCACTTGTCCATAACTCATCGAACAAAATATCAACTTTTTTATAGTTCTAGTCAAAATTCTCGGCGTACTTTTCGTCAATAATCTCATACATGTCTTCGGCCTCACTCTTCTTGGTAGTCTCGACGATCCGGTTGATCTTGACCACCTCGGTCTTGTTGCCGAACTTGATCGTCAGGGTATCGCCGGTTACCACCTTGGTTGACGACTTAGCCGGTCGATCATTGACCAGGATCCGGCCCTGGTCAGCAATCTCCTTGGCAATTGACCGTCGCTTGATGATCCGTGAAACCTTTAAGAACTTATCTAATCGCATTTGTTAATCCTCCATTTTCTCTGCTGCTTGATGGTTGTTTTGGATGACGTCAGCCAGGCCCCCGACCAGTTTTAGCAACTGGTTGAGCCAGTCGCTGGTCGTCATCTTCGGCTGGATCACCAGCCGGACGGTCAGCTGCTGGTCACGCTCACCCAGGGTGGCCTTGAAGTGGGTCTTGGCTAGCTGCTTGATAATGTCCGCCGCCTTGACCATGTGGCTTCCCTTGAGGCTAAAGGTGATCATGATGTTATCGCGCTGTCGCTTGATCTGGGCAATCAGGGCCAGGTCCGCCCGCCGCTTCAACTTACTAATCAAGAGAAGGTTGCCGACCGCGGTTGGGTAGTCGCCAAAGCGGTCGATCAGGTCACCCTGAATGTCCAGTAACTCGCTATCGTCACCCGCTTGACGGATGGTCTTGTACAACTCGATTTTCTGCTGCTGGTCGTCAATGTAGCTGTCTGGTAAGTAGGCCTCAACACCCAGTTCGACCTCGGCATCGGCAGTTGGTTTGGCCTTCTTCCCCTGCTTCTTGGCCACTGCGTCGCTCAGCATTGCCGAGTAGAGGTCGTAACCAACCGAGTCGATAAAGCCGTGCTGCTGCTTACCGAGTAGGTTACCGGCGCCACGAATTGCCAGGTCCCGCATCGCAATCTTGAAACCAGAGCCGAGCTCGGTGAAGTCCCGAATCGCCGCCAGCCGTTTCTCACCCAGCTCGGTGAGCACCTTGTTCGGCTGATACATGAAGTAGGCGTAGGCGACCCGGTTGCTCCGGCCGATCCGTCCCCGAATCTGGTAGAGTTGGGCTAGCCCCATCCGGTCCGCGTTTTCCACGAAAAGGGTGTTGACGTTAGGGATATCCACCCCCGTCTCGATGATTGAAGTCGTCACCAGGACGTCGTAGTTGCCCTGGATAAACTCGTACAGGACCGTCTCCAGCTCGTTTTCACTCATCTGGCCGTTGATGTAGCCGATAGCGGCCTCGGGAACGAGTTCCTTGAGTTTGGCAACCGTCTCCTCGATGTCGCTGACCCGGTTGTGTAGGTAGTAGACCTGGCCGCCCCGCTGCATCTCCCGCATGATCCCGTCACGGATGGCGCCGTCGTTTTGCCCCATCACGTAAGTCTGGATCGGAAAACGGCCGGCCGGTGGGGTTTCCAGGACGGAGAGGTCCCGGACCCCCAGCATCGACATGTGGAGGGTCCGTGGGATCGGGGTTGCCGTCAGGGTCAAAACGTCGACGTTATTCTTCAGTTCCTTGAGTCGTTCCTTATGCTTGACCCCGAAACGTTGCTCTTCGTCGACGATCACCAAGCCGAGGTCCTTAAAACGGACGTCCTTGGAGAGGATCCGGTGGGTACCGACGACGACATCGACCTTGCCAGCAGCCAGCTCGGCATCGGTCTCCTTGAGCTCCTTATTGGTCTTAAATCGTGACATCAGGGCGATCTTGATCGGGAATCCCGCAAAACGCTTAGTCATGGTGTCATAGTGCTGCTGGGCCAGGACAGTCGTCGGTACCAGGAAGGCCACCTGCTTACCACCGGCAACCGCCTTGAAGATGGCGCGCATTGCCACCTCGGTCTTACCGTAGCCGACATCCCCGACCAGCAAGCGGTCCATCGGCTTTGATTTTTCCATGTCCTGCTTGATCTCGTTAATACTGCGTAATTGGTCGCGGGTCTCTGTATAGGGGAAGTTGGCATCAAACTGCTTTTGTAGGTAGTCGTCTGCCGGAAAGGCATGGCCCTTAGCCGTCTCCCGCTTGGAGTAGAGGTCAACCAATTCGTCGGCGATGTCCTCGACCTTGGAGGCCACCCGCCGCTTGGTCTTTGCCCATTCATTGCCGCCGAGTCGGTTGATCCGAGGCGTCTTTGATTCGGACGAGACGTATTTCTGAACCAGGTTCAGCTGGGTCACCGGTACGAAGATCTGGGCATTGTTGCGATAGTTGATCACCATGTAGTCCTGGTGGACGCCATCGACCTCCATCGTTCGAATCCCGCTGAAGATCCCGATCCCGTGGTTGACGTGGACAACGTAGTCTCCCGGCTTGAGGTCGGTATAGCTCTTGAGCCGTTCCGCGTTGGCTAACTTCTGGGGGCGGTGGCGCCGCTTGGTCACCTGCTTGAACATCTCACCCTCGGTAATGACCACCAGGCCCCCTGCCGGCATCTCAAAACCGTTGTTCAGGTTGGCCGCCACCAGCTGCACCGTATTGGTCTTCAGGTCACTGACCCCCGTTTCGGTCGCCGTAATACCGAAGTCATGGAGGGTCCGGGCAATTTGGTCGCGACGGGCCTTACTGTTGGCCATCAGGACCACAGTCTGCCCCTGGTCAACCCAGCGCTGGAGCTCCGTCTTGAGTAGAGGCATCTGGCCAAAGAAGCGCTGCATCGGCCTGGTAGTTAGTTCGACCAGCTGGGTGAAACGCAGGTTGCCCATCCCCTTCTTGAAGAGGGCCCCGTAAAGCTGGGCGTGATGTTCAGCCTTGATCAGTTGATCCAGGTCGTTGCTCAGGGTCGATACCGTCACCAGCTGGTGGTACTTCACCTTATCGGCCAGCCAGGACCGGTCCTCAGCCGCCTGCTGCTTGGCCGCCTCCTTGATTCGGCCGAGGTCGTCAAAGTAGGCCACCCCGTCTTCGGGCAGGTAGTCAAGCAGGGAGTGAGCGGTTGGGTAGACCAGGTTGCTGAACTCCTGGAGGTCATTGGTCAATCGGCCTTGTTGTAACGCCGCCAGCATCGGCTTAAAACGGTTATCGACCTGCTGACGGATATCGTCATCCGTGTCGGTCAGCTGGGACGTCAGCTGGTGGTACTGGTCTCTCACCGCCTGGCTGACCCGGTCAAACTCATCCGGTGGCAGGATAAAGTCGGTGGCGGGTAGGATCTCTACCTCGTCAACATTCTTAATGCTTCGCTGGGTGCTGGCGTCAAAGTAACGCAGTGAGTCAACCTCGGTGTCAAAGAGGTCAATCCGGACCGGGTCGGTCGTGTTCAGGGCGTAGACATCGATGATCGAACCACGAATCGCAAAGTCACCGGGACGCAGGACCATCTTCTGGAGCTGGTAGCCCATCGCGCTCAGCTGGTCGCGAGCCTGCTGGGGATCCAATTCGCCCCCCGCCTTGACCGTCAGAGTTGCCTGGGTGAAGAACTGCGGAGAAACCACGTTGCGTCGTAGGCCGGCTGTTGTCGTTACCACAATGGCGTTGTCCTGCTTTGCCAGCGCCGCCAAAGATTGGACTCGTTGAAGACGATAGTTAGGTGAACTAGTGGCCACCTCGGCTGCCAACACCTCCTCGACCGGAAACTGGAGAACCCGGTCCGCGTCAACCAGCCCTCCCAAATCATCGGCCAGCTCCTGCATGTGAGCCATGTTGTCGGTCACCACCAGTAGTGGGTGGGACCGCTTGTCTTGGAGCGCCGCTAAAAGGAGTGCCCGCGCCGAACCTGAGATGCCAGTGATCAGCTGACGCGTGGTGGGCTTCAGCTGGGAGATAATCTTCTTGAAAGCGGGCGTCTTCTCAATAAAGTCCGCAAGCTGCACGTTCATTCACTCCTCTCTTCAATCATGGCTACCTAGTTGTAATCGTTCATCAATTGGGCAAAATTCTCACCACCGAGCCAGTCCTCCAGAGCGTGTTCTGCCTGCTCAACGGCCGCGTCAAACTGGGAACGTTCCTCTTTGGTAAACTTACCCAGGACGTGACTGACCACCGTCCCGTGCTGGGGGTGGTCAATACCGAGCTTGACCCGGTTGAACTGCTTGGTCCCTAGGGCATTGATGATGCTCTTCAGGCCATTGTGGCCACCCGAGGCCCCGTGGGTCTTCAGACGGATCTGACCAACCGGCATATCAAGGTCATCGTTGACGATCACCAGGTCATTGAGGTCGAGACCGTAGTAGTCAACCAGCGGCCCGACTGCCCGACCAGAGTCATTCATGAAGGTGGTCGGCTTGACCAGCATTACCTTCGTCCCGTTGATCACACCGCTGACCGCGACCGCCTCCTGCTTGAGGTGGCTAAAGGCCCCCAGGTGGTAGTCCCGGGCCAGCTGGTCCACGACCATGAAGCCGGTGTTATGCCGTGTCTCGTCGTAGCGGGTCCCGATGTTTCCCAAACCAACAATCATCTTCATAAGTATTCTCCATCCCTTCAGTATCGAAAATGCAAAAAGGCCGCACGGGGATCAACCCCGTCCAGCATTGTATCCGCTACATATTATACGCTTGCCGACTCAAAGTGAAAACAATCATGCCCCACCGGAAGTAATTATTAATTCATTCTCATTGTTTTCTCATATCCATGCTAAACTGTGTTATGATGTTTAGTGCACTTAGAAACGAAACAGAGGAATAGTACCATGATTTTTAGTTCACTCATCAAGAAAAAGGACACCCTGACGACTCTGCCCGAGACGGCCACTCTTGCCGAGGCACTGACGGTGCTGGAGAACACCGGCTACCGCTGTGTACCGGTCCTGGACGAATCTGGCAAGATCTTCCGGGGCAATATTTATAAGATGCACCTCTACCGCCATAAGTCTCGTAATGGTGACATGAACCTACCGGTAACGGCCCTGCTCAAGAACGCTACCAAGTTTGTCTCCATCAAGTCAGCCTTCTTCTCGGTCTTCTTCGCCATTCGGGACCTCCCCTACATCGCTGTCCTCGATGAGAATAACCAGTTCTACGGGATCCTGACCCACAACAGCTTACTCCGGGTCCTGGCCGAGGGCTGGAACGTCAATAACGGTAGCTACGTGCTGACGGTGGTGGCCCCTGACGAACGGGGCGCTTTGATGACCGCCACCAAGGAGATCACCCGCTACTGCCAGATCGTCAACGTCCTCTCCTTTGACCCCCAGCACTCCGCGGTCAAGCAGATTCTCTTTACCCTGCCGGCCGACGTTAGCCACGAGAAGATGGAGAAGGTCGTTAAGCGCCTAACCAAGAAGGGGTTTGAAGTCCCCGAGGTTGAAGATCTCCACCAGGGTTACTAATCAACGACAAAAGCATGTTGCAACTCAGTTCTGGGTTACAGCATGCTTTTCTTTTACCTATTTACTTTTTCTTCTTGGGCTTGACCAGTCCCCAGATCATCAGTTGAGCGGTGATGGCCAGTGCGATCCCCAAGATGATGCCGTGGTTGTCAGACCCCGTCTGCGGAAGGCTCTCACCTGCGTCGTCAGCCTGGTTCGTAGCTACTGCAGCTGCCGAGACAGCCTTCAGTGTCGGACCTGGTTGGTCACTAGCTGGGCTTGTGGCCGTTGGCTGGTGGACAGCTGGCGTTGGAACGGCAACCATCGGCGAAACTGGCTTCTTCACTGGTGCCGGTTGTGGGTCCGGTTGTGGTGTTGGGGCATCGTCACCCTTTGGCTCCTCATCTGGCTTTGGATCCTTGTTACCACCAGGGTTGGTCGTCCCCGCCTCTTCCATGTCAACCGTTGGTGGCACAACGATGATTGGGTCACTCGGTTGTGGATCCGTCGGTTGCTCTGTTGGCTGCGGCGGAGTGGTTGGTTGCTCCGTTGGGCTTGTCGGGCTCGTCGGGCTCGTTGGACTTGTCGGTTGTGGTGTCTCCGTTGGATCTGGAATCACGATGAAGCTCGGTGGCTCTACCGGGTGGATGTCCCACTTGTGACTCTCCCCACCCCGGATATCAACGATGTTGGCGATGATGTTCCCATCAACGTTCACCCCAGCCGTCACGTGAGCATTCGGTGCCAGCAGGCTCCCCATGAAGTGCCCACTTCCGATGTTAATATGAGCGGCACTTTCACCGAAGTTCCACAAAACGTGGTTCGGGTGATCGTGGCTTTCGCCTGGGTTGACGTGGTTGCCCTTCTCATCATCGTAGTACAGTTTAACCTGCGTGGAGATTGAAACCTCACCATCCGCTGGCATCCTGATCACATTGATCACTACGGTTGGTCCGTGAACCTTACTCGACAGCCCGAAGATCTTGATCGGTTGTGGGTGCGTAAGGTACTCAAACGGGATGTTTACGTAAATAACATTGTCCTTCGGTACCGCGTTAGACACGTCCACAAAGCGGTTATTCTGGTCATCGAAGTTCTTGATTACACCGGCCGACTCTTCCTGGCTAGCGTAGAAGTTCGACGCCTTCAGTAGCCGCGAGAAAACCGTTGGGAAGTCGATGTAGTTACTACCAGCGGCGTCTTTAAAAACTTCTTCTGGCTTCAGGTTAACCATGTGGTGGCCGTTGACGTGGACCTGACCGTTGACGATCTCAACGTTGACATCCTGGCCGAACACCACGTGGTTGAACAGCTCGTTTCTGAAGGAGCCGCTCTGCAGGCCCGTATTAAGTTGCTGGATGTAGTAGATGTCACCCTGCGTCAGGTGTACAGAGTCACCACGGGTACCGAAGTCCACGTTGCTGTTGAGAATACCTACAGCGATGTTTCCGTTCACGTCGGCACTCAGTTGGGCCTCATTAGCGAAAATGTGGAAGAGGGACGCCAGCATTAAGGCACTCTTGGCATCGAGGTGGTTAACGTCGATCTGGTACTTGTCCTTTAGGATCTGGTCGAAGTGGATCTTGTCCACCGTTTGCACCTTACCCTGCTGGTTGTCGACGTTGTTATTGTCACTGTCGATTACCTGATCTGCCGCATCTGGTGTCACCACCGGAGTGCTACTGTCTACACTTGGCGTAGTGCTCGCGTTGACACTGCTGTCCACACTTGGCGCTACACTGACAGCCGGCTGGGCCGCTACGGCGGAGTCTACTGGTTGAACACTCGGTGTTGCAGCGCTGACCGCTGACTGAACCGGCTGCTGGCTGGCTACTGCCTGGCTAGTCGCTTGACTATTAACTACTGGGGATGCACTAGTCGCCTGGCTAGCGGCCGTACTCGCTGGCTGGTCGGCACTGGTCGGGGTCGCTTCACTCGTTACCGCACCGCTTAGCACCACCGACGCACTGTCGGTCGTATTCTGAGCGCTGGCCGGGGTGGTGCTCATCACCGCCGTGCTCGCAACGGCTTCCGTCGTTGGTGCCTGGTCATCAGCGGCTGCCCGGTTGCCACCACCGATAAAGAACAGCCCCAACAGTACGGATACGACCCCGATACTCAGCTTGCGGAGCCCAAATCGCTGCTTACGTGGCTGTTGCTTTTCAATCATTAATCTTACGTTCTTTTTTGATAGCATTTCATTTATCCTCTTGTGATCAAAAATAGAAAAGTAGTATTCGTCGTTACTTTTATCTATCAGCATCGGTCACAGGGGGTAAACACCTATTTTGAAAGCTTTTAAATAAAATACTTCTTTGCTCAATTAATACATTATCATGTTTTTGTCTCTTTGTAATACATTTTCAGGATATTATATTAAAATTTAAACATCGCAAGATTTCCTTAAAAAAATGCCGTGAGCCCAGTCAGCTCATGGCGTTTCGTCGTTTTAGATTACTTCAGATTAATCTTGGTTTCAGCCGGTTTAGTCGCCGCCAGGATCTTCCCGTGGCGAATGTTGTAGAGAACCTCAACATGCTTGTTAAGGGCGTTATAGAAGTCAGCGGCGTTCAGAAGGATGCAATTGGCCGGCTTGCCAACCTCAATACCGTACTGATCGCTGATGTGCATCGTCTTGGCCCCGTTGTAGGTGACGTAGTTGAAGGCGTCCTGGAGCTGGTGGTAGCCCATCAGATGAGCAATGTAGACCCCCATCGTGACCACGTCGAGCATATTACCGTTACCCAATGGGTTCCACGGATCCTGGACATCATCCTCACCAAAGGAAACGTTGATCCCAGCATTGGTGAGCTCCTTGATCCGGGTAACCCCCCGCCGCTTCGGGTAGGTGTCGAACCTCCCGCCCAGGTGAACATTGACCAGCGGGTTGGAGACGAAATTGATGTCACTCATCTTCAGCAGGCGAAAGAGCTTGTAAGTGTAGGCGTTGTTGTAGGAACCCATCGCCGTCGTGTGGCTGGCGGTTACCCGATCCTTCATTCCCCGCTCGTAGGCCTCGGTGGCCAGAACTTCCAGGTTCCGGGAGGCCGGGTCGTCGATCTCGTCACAGTGAACATCCACCAGCCGGTCGTACTTGTCAGCCAGGGCCATCAGGAAGTGAACCGACTGCCAACCGTACTCGGTGGTGAATTCGAAATGCGGAATTCCGCCGACAACATCCAGTCCCTCCTTGACGGCCTGCTCCATCAGCTCACGGCCGTGCGGGTAGCTCAAAATCCCCTCCTGAGGGAAGGCGACCAGCTGAAGGTCGATCTGGTCCTTGAGTTCTTCACGCAGCTCCAGCAGGGCTTGGGCAGCGATCAGGTGGGAATCGGTGACGTCAACGTGGCTCCGGACGTGCTGGATCCCGTGACCAACCATGTTTTTGATCGTCTTACGTGCCCGCTTCTTGACGTCCTCCTTGGTCAGGTCCTGCTTACGTTCACTCCAGATCCGGATCCCGTCAAAGAGGGTTCCGCTCTCGTTCCATTCCGGCTGGCCGGCCGTCAGGGTTGCATCCAGGTGGACGTGTGAATCCACGAACGGTGGCAGGAGGACGTTCCCCTGGCCATCAATCACCTGCTCGTTGTCAACCGCGGTCAGTTCCGGTGCAATTTCCTTAAACTTACCATTGACGATCCGGACGTCAGACGTTTCCTCATGATTATCAACGTGAACATTCTTGATCAGCATAGCTATGCTTCCTTTCGATCCGCAAACAGCATCAATACGTAGTACAACAGGCCGCTCATTGCCATATCAACAAAGGTCGCCCCGACCGTGTCGGCAAACAGCGGCTGCTGGTGGAAGCCAACAAAGAAGGCTACTCCTAAGATAAATGTTATCATTGCTGCCCAATTAATGCCACCGTGGTACCAGTATTTACCGTTGACCTTGCCTAGCTCACTGATGTCGTAATGACGGTGGGCCCGGATGTAAAAGTCGGTGCAGATAATCGCAATCGTTGGCCCCAGGACCATCCCGACGTAATCGAGGAAGGACTCGAAGGTAGTCAAAAAGCTGCCGACAAACATCGGGATGAAGGTGACAATGGTGGCTAAGAGCACCACGATCCACAGGGAGTATTTCAGTCGCAGCTTAGTAAAGATGTTGGACAGGGCCGATCCAGCAGCCATCAGGTTAACCGCGTTGGCTGTCATTGAGGTCAAAATGATGACCAACAGGGCTACGACCCCGAGGCCCAGCTTGCTGGCAATCGTCGACGGGTCGGAGTTATTGGCGTCGTAAACCCCGGTCGAGATGGCAATACTGATCGTGGAGATCAAGCCGATGAAGGCAAACCAGACCACCCCAAACAGGGCCCCGAAGAAGGGGGTGTAGATGGCGTTGTCGCGTTTGGCAGTGAAGCGGGTAAAATCGGCCCCGGCCGTGACCCAGGCCAGGTTGAAGGCAGCAACGTAGTCAATTGCGGCCCCAGTCGCCATCTTGGCATGAACCGGTACCCGCCAGTGGACGATCTGGCCCAGGGAGACAGTCCGGAAGACGGCGATCGATTCCCAAACCACAAAAACCAGCACCAGGATGATTCCCAGCCGCTCGATCAACTGAACGGAACGGGAGCCGCTAGAGACACTGATGATGTGGAGGACACTCATGATCAGGATGCCGACGACCAACCCCAGGTAGCCACCGTGCTTGCCCCAGACCGGCCAGCCAAGCAGGTCGTGGAAGAGGATGCTGACCGACTGAGCGGCGATGAAGGTGTTGGCCGCGGTCCAGCCGATAAACTGGGTGATATTAACCAAGGACGGCAGGTAGCTCCCCCGCTCACCGAAGGAGGCCCGGCTGATTGTCATCGTTGAGACCCCGGTCTTGTAGCCGATATAGCCGATCAGACTCAGAAAAACGTACGAGAGGGCCGAGGATAATACCAGGACCTTCATGGCCAGGGCGAAACCACACGCGGCGAGGACCCCACCAACGAACCAGGTCCCGTTGTTGGCGTTGGCTCCGACCCAGGTCGCAAACATGTCCCACCGGGTGGTCTTCCGACTCTTCATCGGAATACTGAAAATATGCGTGTGCTGCTGTTCTTCCAACTTCTTCTCCTCCTTGAACTGAAAGCAAAAAGCCTCAGGGTCCTCTTCGTCCCCTAAGACTTCACAAAAGTACACGCACTGTGCGCGGTTCTATTTGGTTCGAACGTCTTTTGTAGTCTCACGGGGCTACATTAAAGGACTCATATCAATTTGCCTTATTCTACAAACTTTGCCCGGGCTTGTCAATCCCCGTCCAGGGATTTTAGCCCGACGCTGCGGGCCAGGGCACGGTCAACCGCCGCCTGCTCATTTGTATCTAACTTGGTCAGCCGATCCTGGAGGCGGGACTTGTCGATCGTCCGCAGCTGCTCTAGCAAGACCAGGGAGTCATGGGGCAGGGTCGAGTGTTCCAAGCGCACATGGGTTGGCAGGATTGCCTTTTGCATCCGGGCAGTGATCGGGGCCACGATCACGGTCGGGCTGTAGCGGTTGCCCCGGTTGTTTTGGATAATGACTACTGGCCGGACCCCACCCTGCTCGGAGCCGATTACCGGTGACAGGTCAGCATAGTAGACCTCGCCGCGTCTCACCTGCTTGGTCATTGTCACTAGTTCTTATAGACCCGGTGGACCCGGTTGCCGATCCCGGTCAGGATCTCGTAGTTGATTGTCCCCACCTGCTTGGCCAGGTCGGTTGGGGTCAGCGTCAGTTGGCCGGACTTGCCCATCAGGATGACCGGGGTGTCGACCGGGTAGTACTTCGGCAGGCGAATCATCATCTGGTCCATGCAGACTCGCCCGGCAATCGGACAAAACTGACCGTCGACCATTACCTTGAAGCCAGTCAGAGAACGCGGGTAGCCATCCGCATAGCCAACGGGCAGAGTGGCCAGCCACTCGTCCTCCTTAGCGGTGTAGGTTGCCCCATAGCTGACGGACTCACCGGCCTTGAGCTTCTTGACAAAGGAAATCGTCGTCTGGAAGGTGCCAACTGGCTGGAGGCCAAGGTTCTCCTTGATGTCGTAGCCGGACGGGTTATGCCCGTACATCGAAATCCCCATCCGGACCGTGTTGGCCATGATGCATTCCCGGTGCCACATCCCCGTGGCTGAGTTGGCCATGTGGACGTATGGCGGCAAGGTGTCCAGGCTATCGACGAAACGTTGCCAACGAGCAACCTGCTTCTCGAAGTAGCTGGCATCAGTGCTGTCGGCTGTCGCAAAGTGGGTGAACATCCCTTCAAATTCAAACTCCGGTTCCGCCAGAAGGTTCACCGCCCGCTTGAATTCGGCGATGTCGGTAAAGCCAATCCGCCCCATCCCGGTATCGATACCGAGGTGGACCTTCAACGGCTTTGTCCAGTGGTTGGCCTGGGCCAGGTGGTGGTACTCCTCAAGCCAGTCCAGGGACCCCACCGTCAGTGACACCCCAGCCGCCGCGGCCACGTTGGCGTATTCGACCGGGGTGATCCCCAGGACCAGGCTTAAGGCGTCGATCCCGTTGTCGCGCAGTTCTAGGGCCTCATCGAGGATCGCCACACAGGTACCAGCAGCACCGGCGTTCAGGGCCGCCTGGGCCACCGGTACCAGCCCGTGCCCATAGGCGTTGGCCTTCACCACCGCCAGAATCCGGCTCCCAGCCGGCAGGACCGCCCGCTGAGCCTGGATATTGTGCCGCAGGGCGCCCAGGTCTACCTGATATGTTGTTTTTCGTAAACGACCACTAATCATTTTTCTGCTCACTTTCTAAAATTACTTCTGTCATCACCAGGGTTGCGGTGTGGCTGACCGAGACGTGGACCCGTCCAGCAAACGGTGACCCGGTCACAACCGGGGCCCCCTGCTGATTGTCGATAACCTCGACATCCTGAAAACCAACCGCCGGGCCAATTCCGGTCCCCATCGCCTTGGCAAAGGATTCCTTTAGTGACCACCGTCCCGCCAAGTACTCCAGGGCCCGCTGACCACTGAAGCTCGCGTACTGTTCGCGTTCGGCCGGGGTCAAAATCCGGTCTACGAACTGGGGGTGGCGCTGGGCGAGCTCATTGACCCGGCCCAGCGGTGTTAGGTCAATGCCAAGTCCCACAATCATGCCGTTTCCCCTCCTTATAACGTCCAAATTACTATCATAATCAATATTACAATGACTTTCAATTAATAATTTTATCCACACTAATTTGTCAATTACTTATTAAATTCTATTTTATTGAAAGATAAAATGATTATAATAGAAAAGTTGGAATTATACCTGATGGAATCCTGAAGTTTTGGTAAAAATTTAAGGAATTATGGTCCCCACCAGGATATAATGATAAGCTATCATCAGTGCTTCTAGCACATCACGAAAGGAGAGAACATAGAACATGGCAAAATTTAATCAAGAACACCCCACCCTAAGCTTCACGCTGAAGACGGTGTTTTACTTTGTTGTGATTCTCCTTTTAGTCTATCTATACGGATATTATGGTGCTGGGCAAGAACCATTTATCTATAATGAATTCTAATAATGGAGGAAACTATGACCAAAAATATTGTGACATCGTTCGATGAGTGCGCGCAACACAACGCCGCACGCATCGCCTATGATGAGATGGGGACAGCCACCACATACGGTGCGCTATCCACTAATACCAATACCCTGGCCGCATGGTTGGATGAGCAAGGCCTTGCCAAGCAGACGCCGATCTTAGTCTTTGGTGATCACCAGGTTGAGATGATCGTCAGCTTCCTGGCCGCCCTGAAAACCGGCCATCCTTACATCCCTGTCTCAGCCGACTCCGCCATGCCTCGGATCCAGTCGATCCTCGACACAGCCCAACCAGGAATGATCATCGCTGTTGACGACTTTCCCAGCGACAAAGTGACCACCGACGCCACTGTCGTCAGCCGGGACCAGCTGGACACCATCCTTAAGGCGCAACGGGACTTCACCCCGGCTGCCAATCAGATGGTTAGTGGCGACGAGCTCGCCTACATCCTGTTCACGTCCGGGACAACCGGTTCGCCGAAGGGGGTCGAAGTCAGCCATGACAACCTGCGGACCTTTATCGACTGGATGCTCGGACCCGACCTCAAGCTGCCGGCCAACGTCAACTATCTCGGCCAGCCCCCATACTCGTTTGACCTATCAAACATGTACTGGTGGCCAGCCCTGTTAAGTGGCAGTACGATCAAGGCCATCCCACATGACGTGGTTGAAAACTTTGGAAAGCTCTTTACGGCCCTGCCGCACCTCGATCTCAACGTCTTTGTCAGCACGCCGTCCTTTGCCGACATGCTGATGCTCAGTCCGGCATTTAGCGAAAAACAGATGCCGGGATTGAAGTTCTTCCTGTTCTGCGGTGAGGAGCTGACCATCAAGACCGCGAAGAACCTGCAGCAGCGTTTCCCACACGCCAAGATCTTTAACACCTACGGCCCAACTGAGGCCACAGTGGCCATCTCGGGTGTCGAAATCACCCCCGAGATCGTTGCCAACACCGACCGACTCCCGGTCGGCTACGCCAAGCCCGGCGTCACCCTCTCCATTTGGAAAGATGACCAGCAGATTACCAAACCGGGCCAGGAAGGTGAGATCATCATCAGTGGCGATAGCGTCGCTCAGGGTTACATGAACAACCCGGAGAAGACGGCCAAGGCCTTCTTCACCCTCAACGGACAGAAGGCCTACCGGACCGGTGATGCTGGGGTTCTCGACGCGGAAGGTCTCCTTCACCATAAGGGCCGGATGGACTTTCAGATCAAGCTGCACGGCTTCCGGGTCGAGCTCGATGAAGTTCGGGCCAGTCTGGAGAAGAGTCCGCTAATCAAGCAGGCGGTCGCCGTTCCAAAGTACAATAAGGACGGCAAGGTTACCCACCTGATTGCCGACGTCATCCCCAATGAACAACCCGATAATCCAGCGGCCCTGACCAAGGCCATCCGTGAGAGCCTGGACGGGTTGATCATGCCATACATGATGCCAACCCAGTTCATCTATAAGGAAAGCTTCCCAATGTCGGCAAATGGTAAGATTGCCGTCAAGCAACTGATCAGTGAGGCTAACAAGTAATGATTAATTGGATTGCGAGCCTACCTAACTTCAGTGCCTATGGGACCCCGATGTACTTCTGCTACCTGATCCTAGCCATCTTACCCCTGGGAATTGGCCTGTACTTCGGTAAACGATTTAGCTGGTATGAGGCACTGATCAGCTTCATCTTCATCTTTTTAATGTTTGATGGGGACAGTTGGCAGCAGGGGATCTCCCTGATTGCCTACGTGATCTGGGAAACCTGCCTGGTGATGTACTACCACCACTACCGCCAAAGCGCCAATTCGGCCGGGATCTTCTACCTGTTTACGGCCCTTTCAATTATCCCGCTGGTGATTGTCAAACTGACCCCAGCGATGGTCGGTCACAACTCCCTGCTTGGTTTTCTGGGAATCAGTTACCTGACCTTCCGGGCAGCCGGCACCATCATCGAGACCCGTGACGGCATGGTCAAGGATATCTCAGCATGGAAATTTATCCGTTTCATGCTGTTCATGCCGACCCTGACGTCCGGGCCAATTGATCGCTACCGGCGCTTTTCCAAGGACTACCAAAAGGTCCCCAGCCGGGATGCTTACCTGGCCCTGGTCAACAAGGGGATCTTCTACCTTTTTCTCGGTTTCTTATACAAGTTCGTTATCGGCTACTTCTTCGGGCAGTATTTCTTGCCCCACTTTGAGAAGACGGCCTTACTCCAACCCCACATGATCTCATGGAGCATGGTCGGTGTCATGTACACATACGGTCTGTACCTCTTCTTTGACTTTGCCGGCTACTCCCTGTTTGCCGTTGCAATCTCCTACTTCATGGGTGTCAAGTCACCAATGAACTTCAACCAGCCGTTTAAGTCCAAAAACATCAAGGAATTCTGGAATCGCTGGCACATCAGTCTGTCCTTCTGGTTCCGGGACTACATCTTCATGCGGTTCGTCTTCCTGGCCACCAAGAAACGCTGGTTCAAGAACCGCAACGCACTGTCATCGACGGCCTACATGTTGAACATGACCCTGATGGGCTTCTGGCATGGGATCACCTGGTATTATATTCTATACGGGATTGTCCATGGACTCGCCCTCGTCACCAACGACTGGTGGCTGCGGTACAAGCGCAAGCACCTACCGAACCTGCCCCACAATAAGCTGACGACCGGCGTGGCCATCTTCATCACCTTTAACTTCGTAATGGTCACATTTTTGATTTTCAGCGGTTTCTTAAACACCTACCTGTTGAGCAAATAGCTGAGTAAAAATTTAGGAGGATTTTATCATGCAAGAACAAATTATTAACATTTTAGCTGACGCAACTGGCCGCGACGCATCTGACTTCAGTGACGCAAGCCAAGACCTCTTCACCTCTGGTCTGTTGGACTCCATGGCCACGGTTTCCCTGCTGCTCGGGCTCCAAGACGCCTTTGACATCCAGGTACCGGTTTCCGAATTCGACCGGAGCCAATGGAACACCATCGAAAAGATTGAACAACGGGTAAAGGAGTTACAAAATGCATAACGGCAAGCGGCTGTGGTCGATCTTCGGCCCGGTAATTCTTGCTTTTGTCCTGATCCTGGTCCTCTTCTCCCTACCAATTAAGAAGAGTTACCCTCTGCAGACGGAGAAGCAGGCCGCGGTTTCCCTGAGCCCGGTTATCTTTAAGAACCAATCGCTCAAGAAGCAGGCGCTCAACGATAAACGGGCCAACTTCGTCCCCTTCTTCGGGTCCAGTGAGCTACGCCGGATGGATTGCTATCACCCGTCCGTCATGGCCGCCCGTTACCATAACTACACACCGTTTCTCTTTGGGTCTCGGGGGACCCAATCCCTGCCCCAGTTCTTCAACATCAACTCGATGGAGAATCAGATGACCGACCAGAAGGCAGTCTACATTATCTCCCCGCAGTGGTTTACCAAACAGGGTGTTCAGACTCCGGCCTTCAAGTACTACAACGGTTCCTATGCGAATCTAACCTGGCTGCAACATGCCAACCCACGTTCGCCATACGACCGTTACGTTGCCAAGCGCCTGATCGCCTTGATCGGTGACGACGGGACGGTCGGTGCCGGGGCTCGCAAGATTGCGACCGGCAAGTCCCTGAGTTCCTGGGATCGCCTGATTATCAACAGCCGGGTTAACCTGCTTGCTCACGAGGACGCGATCTTCTCCGAGTTCCAGATTAACCAGAACTACGAGAAGCACATCCTGCCGAACATCAACCGCCTGCCGAAGAAGTACGACTACGACCACCTGTACAGCCAGGCCGAACGGGTTGGTAAGCGCGACTCCAACAACAACGAGTTCAGCATCCGTAATGGCTTCTACAACAAGCGGGTCAAGCCGGACCTGAACAGACTGGCCGGGTCGCAGCGCAAGTTCAACTATACGGCCTCACCAGAATACAGTGACCTCCAGGTGGTGCTCAACCAGTTCAAGAACACCAATTCCAACGTGCTCTTCGTCATCCCACCGGTCAACGCCAAGTGGGAGAAGTACACTGGCCTGGACATGGATATGTACTACCGTTCCGTGGAGAAGATCAAGTTCCAGCTGCGCGAACAGGGCTTCACCCACATTCTGGACCTCTCCCACGACGGCAGCAAGCCAGCCTTCATGGAAGACACCATCCACATCGGTTGGGCCGGCTGGGTCAAATTTGACCGGGCCACTAACCAGTTCATCTCGACTAAGCAGCCCCAACCGGACTACCGGATGAACGATGAGTTCCTGACCAAGCGCTGGGCCAACCTGAACCCAACGGCACACAACCTGCAAGAATTCAAGAATCAAGAATTACGCTAAAACAAAATGCGCACCAGAGGAAATTTTCCTCATGGTGCGCATTTTTGATTGCCTGCTAGTCTTCCTTACGGTGACGAATACTGAAGGAATGACTGTTGCCATGGTGGTCGTTGTTCCGGTGGGACCGGTAATTACTCCGCCGGCCGTGGTTGTCGCGGTGACGACGGTAGTGGCCGTTCCCCCGGCCATTGCCCCGCTGGTGATTGTGACGGTTACGCCGTGACAGGGGCCGCGCTGGCGTGATCTTGACCGGCACGTCACTGGCGGCCTCCTTGGTCATGTTATTGAGTAGGGCCGCAACCAGGTCGGTGGCGTCGTGGGTCTCCAGGAGCTTGGCTGCCGCATCCTTGTAACGGTCGGTAGTGTCCTGGGCAACCAGTTCGTCAATGTCGTTGAAGGCGCTGGCAACCTGACCGCGGAAGGCCTCCTCAGCCGTCGGTGGCTTCAGCGGTAGCATCCGGACCCGGGTCAGCTTCTCGATCTCGTGGAGGTAGTCCATCTCGTTCGGGGTTACAAAGGTCAATGACATCCCATGGTGGCCGGCCCGGCCCGTCCGACCGATCCGGTGAACGTAACTGTCGGGGTCAGACGGAATGTCGTAGTTGTAAACGTGGGTCACGCCAGAGATGTCCAATCCCCGGGCCGCCACGTCGGTTGCTACCAGGATATCAAGCTGGCCGTTCTTGAACTGACGCATGATCTTGGTCCGCTGATCCTGACTCAGGTCACCGTGGATACCGGCCGCGTTATAGCCCCGGGCAACCAAACCCCGGGAGAGCTCGTCGACCCGACGCTTGGTCCGACCGAAGACGATCGTCAGCTCCGGATCCTGGACGTCAATTAACCGCGTCATGATGTCAAATTTCTCGTAATCACGGGCCCGGACATAGTACTGATCGACCAGGTCGGTGGTCAGTTCCTTGGCCTTGATTCGAACCATCTTGGGGTCGGTCATAAACTGGACCCCAATCTTCTTGATCTCCGGTGGCATCGTGGCCGAGAAGAGCAGGGTCTGGCGGTCCTTCGGTGTCTGATTGATAATTGCCTCGATATCGTCGAGAAAGCCCATGTTGAGCATCTCGTCGGCCTCGTCCAGCACCAGGGTCTGGATGTTGTCCAGCTTGACGGTATGCCGGTTCAGGTGGTCGCGCAGCCGCCCTGGCGTTCCGACCAGGATTTGCGGGTGCTGCTTCAGGCTCTTGATCTGACGCCGAATGTCAGCCCCACCGTAGACGACCTGGACCCGGACATGTTTGTCCTTACCAAGCCGGTAGAGCTCCTCCTGGGTCTGGATGGCCAACTCCCGGGTCGGTGAAATCACGAGGGCCTGGATATCCGGATCCTTGGTGTTGACGTGTTCGATGATCGGCAGGCTAAACGCCGCCGTCTTCCCGGTCCCAGTCTGGGCCTGGCCAATCACGTCTTGACCATCCAGTACCATTGGAATCGTCTGTTCCTGAATCGGAGTGGCTTCTTCGTAACCGCTCCGCTTGATTGCCCTCAATAGGCTCTGCGATAAGCCCAATTCGCTAAATTTCAAAAATTTTCCTCCTCAGAAATACGGGCAAGAGGCTACAACCAATGTCACAGCCCCGCGCACCATTAATCATTTTGCTTTTTTTCAATTGCGTCTAGTACCTTTTCAAGGTGAATACCGTGACTCGCCTTCAGCAGGACAATGTCGTCACCGGTCAGGGTGGCCTGGAGGTCGGCAGTCAGCTGCTCCAGCTGCCCGGCCTGGTAGTAGTGGATGGCATCACTCGGGTAGCCATCACGCTGTAACTGGTCTTTTAAGGCCTGCATCTGTTCCCCCACTAGGTAGACTGCCTGGATCTC
Source organism: Limosilactobacillus pontis DSM 8475 (assembly GCF_001435345.1). Taxonomy (GTDB): domain Bacteria; phylum Bacillota; class Bacilli; order Lactobacillales; family Lactobacillaceae; genus Limosilactobacillus; species Limosilactobacillus pontis. The sequence continues at coordinate 28,331 of NZ_AZGO01000037.1, forward strand.
CTGCGGGTCGATCTCACTCGCCAGACTGGCATGCAGGCGGGCGGACGCGTCACCGAGCTCCAGCATGTCACCCAGGACGGCGATCCGCCGCCCCGCAGCTGGCATCGCCGCAACCGTCTTGAGAACCTGCTTGGCCGCCGTCGGGTTGGAGTTGTAGACGTCGCTTAAGATCTGCTCACCGTTCGTACCAAGCAGCCACTCCGCCCGGTTCTCGGTTAGCTCAACGTTAGCTAGGGCCTGTTTGATGTGGTCCGGCGTGATGTGGAGCAAGCGACCGACTGCCATGGCGGCCAGGGCGTTGTTGACGTTGTACTCCCCGACCATTGGAATCGTGAACTGCTTGTCCGGCCATTCATTGACCGTGAAGGTAAGGGAGCGTGGATGATCCTCAACGCTGGTAGCATAGAGGTCATCATCCAGGTGACGGCCAAAGCGAACCAGACGCTGATCAACCTGGGCGGCCCGTTCGTTTAACAGGGGCTCATCACCATTGTAGACCAGGGTACCATCTTCCTTAAGGCCGTGGGTGATCTCCATCTTAGCATCGGCGATCCGGTCCCGGGTCCCAAAGAACTCGATGTGGGCCTCACCGATCATCGTGATCACCGCGATATCGGGGGACGCTAACTTGCTCAGAAAATCCAGCTGACCAAAACGGTCCATCCCCATCTCAACGACCACCGCCTCGGTGTTGGCCTCCATGTTGAGCAGGGTCACCGGGACCCCGATCTCGTTATTGAAGTTAGCATAGGTCTTGGTAACGTTCAGCTGGGTGCTCAGAATCGAAGCAATCATGTCCTTAGTGGTCGTCTTCCCGTTGCTCCCAGTAACGGCAACCACCATCGGGTTGATCTTGTGCAGGTAGTACTTGCTTAGCTGCTGGAGGGCCTTCAACGGGTCATCCACTACCAACAGAGGGTGTTCGTGGTCCACGAGCTCGTGATCACTGGCCCACAGGGAGGCCGCCGCCCCATTGGTAAAGGCACTGGCCACGAAACGGTGACCATCCTGGGCCCCCTGCAGCGGGATGAAGAGCGCCCCAGGTTCAAGGTGGCGGCTGTCAAAGGACACGCTGGTCAACTCAACGTCTTGCCATTGGTCAATATTATTTTGCGCATCGATTGCCTTGGCAATCTCCGCTAACTTCATTTTCATGAAAAAGCTACCTCTTCTTTTGATACTTTCGTCTAGCTTATTAATTATAGCACCCTCGCCAGATAAAGGCGACCAAAGCACGCAAAAACGAGGCTGGAAAATAAGCTTCTCGGCGCCCTGTACGGCTAGCCTAGAGCGGAGGTTGACGCTGGAGGCGTCAGCCTCCGTTCGTAGTCAAATAGACTTGCTACGCTGCGTTAGACGCTAAGGTCGCGCTTACGACGCGAAGCTAGCCTATTAGGTTTCCCGTAACTGCATTGTAATATT
>NZ_AZGO01000037.1:29809-81340 GCF_001435345.1 Limosilactobacillus pontis DSM 8475
CAGCCGCTTGATCCGGTCGTCCAGCGGCGGGTGGGTGTCAAAGAGGTGGGCAAATCGCCGGTACTTGGCGTTACGCTCGGGGTCACTGATGTAGAGGGCTGAACTGTTTGGATCAGCCGCCTTCATCGGTTGGGCCCCCTTGAGTTTCTCCAGGGCCGCAATCATGCCATGTGGATTCCGGGTCAGTTCAACTGAACCGGCATCCGCCAGATACTCCCGGTTCCGTGACAGGGCCATCTGGGCGATCGTCGCCGCCAGCGGGGCCAGGATAATCAGGAGAATCGAGCCGAAGACAGCAAAGATACCACCGGCACTGTTGTCGTCCCGGTCGTTGCCCCGTCCACCGAACCACCAGAAATTACCGGCAAAGTTCACCAACACGGAGATCGCCGCAGAAAGAGCCAGGGCAATCGTCTGCAGGCGGATGTCATAGTTGCGGACGTGGCTCATCTCATGGCCCATCACCCCTTCCAGCTCCTCCCTATTCATCATCTGGAGGAGGCCCGTGGTAGCCGCCACCGCCGCGTGCTGGGGGTCGTTTCCAGTCGCAAAGGCATTGGGACTAGGGTCATCAATGATGAAGACCCGGGGCATCGGTACCTGGGCCACCATCGCCATATCCTCGACCACGTGCCAGAGCTCCGGGGCCTCACTAGCCGAATGGATCTCGCGGGCGTTGTTCACGTTCATCACCACGTCGGTCGACTGACCGATCATCACCGACATGTAGATGACAGCAATCACCCCGGCGATGATGATTCCGGCCACCGCGGACCGGGCGAAGAGGTAGCCGATTGCCGCCCCGATCAGGGCCACCAGTAGGAAGAAACCAAACATCACCAGGATGGTTTTACGCTTATTGCGTGCAATCTGTTGGTATAGCATCTAAATCACCCTAATCATCAAAGGAAACGTGGGGAACTTCCTTAGCCGTCTCTGGAACCTGCAGGTAGTCCATCGTCGTGAAGTGATGGATCTTGGCGATGATATTGCTCGGGAAGCTCTGAATCTTGGCATCTAGGGCAGCCACCGTGGAGTTGTAGAGCTGACGGGCGTAGGCAATCTTGTTTTCGGTGTTGCTCAGCTCCTCCATCAGCTGTTGGTACTCGGTGCTCGCCTTCAGGTCCGGGTAGTTTTCAGAAACGGCAAACAGGGTCTTCAGCGTCCCGGAAAGCTGGTTGGAGACTTCCATCTTCTGGGCCCGGTCATCATCAGGCACGTTGTTAAGGGCTGTCCGCAGCTGGGTAACCTTCTCCAGGGTTGAAGCCTCGTACTTGCTGTAGCCCTTGACGGTGGAGACCAGGTTGGGGATCAGGTCGTTTCGCCGCTGCAACTGAACGTCGATCTGGCTCCACGACTCCTGGGCGTGAACCCGGAGCTGGACCAGACTGTTGTAGAGGGCCACGTAGATCCCGACAATGATCGCGATGACCACAATCACAATAATCAGTGTCATCTTTCTTCCTCCTTCAGTTTAGTTTGTTTCTATTTTACCAAATTGCCCCAGGCAAGGGAATTAATTGGTGCACCCCTTTAGCAAATCCTTACAACTTCCGGTATGATAATGGTAGTACTAAAGTGAGGTGTTAGTTATGAACGTATTATTTGTCTGCCTGGGTAACATCTGCCGGTCACCGATGGCCGAGGCGATGTTCAAACAGATGGTTACCGAAGACGGGCTCAGTGATCAGGTCCACGTCGATTCCGCCGCCACTAGTAGTGAAGAGGAGGGTAACGGCCCCCACCCCGGCGCTCTAGAAGTCATGCAGCGCCACCAGCTGCCAACTGCGGGGCTAGTCTCCCGACCGATCACCAGTCGTGACTTCGCCTGGGCGGACTACATCATCTGCATGGACAACATGAACCTTTACAACCTGCGCCGGGTTGCCCCAGTGACCGACGTCAACAAGATCAGCTTGGCCAACGAACCGGTACCGGGCAAGGCGGATGCCGAGATTCCCGATCCCTGGTATACCCACCGCTTTGAGGACACCTACCAGAGCCTGAAGGTCGCCCTCCCCTACTGGCTTGATATCATCAAAAAACAACTCAAATAAGAAAAAGCCATCCCCAACCAACCGTACAAACCGGCTTTAGTTGGGGATGGCTTTTCATTTAAGACAACGGTGCGGACGTCCTCACGACGCGCGCCCGGTCGTGTACTTGGTACTGAAGTTCTTTTGGACCTTCGTCGGCGCCTGCTTGAACGGCTCCGACTTGACGAAATCACCGCGGATCATCAGCCGCCGGGCCCCCGTGGCATCGCAGGTGATCAGGGTGATAATCTTTTGCGGCGTGTTATTGACCACCTGGACGTCGGTGGCGTCGATAAACTGCCGCTGGCTGATCCGGTACTCGTAAACCCGGTCAAGGTCGGTGATATAAACCATCTGACCAACCTTGGCGTGGTAGTAAAGCGGCGAGAATAAAATCTTACTCCCGTTGGCCATGTTGTGACCCGCCAGGGCGTAGTTACCCTGCCCCATCTGCATATCCGGGCGCATGGTCCCAGTGGCCAACGCCAGGGTCGTGTTGTTGACCCCGTTGGCAATCGGCAGGGTCATGTCGATGGCCGGTACAGTGATCTCACCAATGATGTTAATCGGCTGCTTCTTAGCCCGGGCCTGGGCGACCGTCTGGAAGTTCAGGTCCTTAACGTCGTTGAAGTTATAAGTGGCCTTCTTCTGCCGGTCTTGCTTGATCGACTGCCTGGTGATCGTTGGTCGGTAACTGCCCACCAGGTGTTCCTTGATCTGCTGGTTGAAGATCAGGCAGACCGACACCACCAGCAGGATGACAATGGCGACCCAGCGGAGCCAACCGCGTGAACGTTGCTGTTTCTTCACTTTTTCTCCTCCTCGTATCACTACTATTTCTTAGTATACACTCCCTGCCTAGCTGCCACTATTATTTGGATTGTTGGGACCGGGTTTAGGCCCCTGCTCGTTGTCCAGCAGGTAGTGGCTGATCAGGTTGACAATCTGCTTGTTCTGCGGCAGGCCCGAGTGCTGGGCCTTACTCCCGGTGACCGTCATCGTGGTGTAGTGGTTAACCTGTTTCTGGTAGATATACTTACCGGCCTCCACACTCTGCTCGGGGACCAGGCCGTCGGAGTCATAGCTCTCGGTCCCGGCGACTGAATAGACGTCGAGGGTCTTGGGGATCTTCTTACGCCCCTTGACCAGGTCATGAAACATCTGAGTAGGCTGGTTGATCGAGGTTTCGGCAAAGTTATAGGGCGTCCCCAGGGTCATTAGACGCGTGATCGTGATCTGATCGCTGTACTGGTGGTAGTACTTTTCTAACCACAAGGTCCAGATCAAGCCCCCGTTGGAGTGCCCGAAGGCCTTAAAATTGTTGAAGTTATACTTGTCGCTCAGCAGGGCAAACGCACGGTTGAACATCTTGGCCTGTTTCTTGATGTTCTGGTAGCCGTCATGGTTATTCTGGAAGCCGACCACGATGATCGGTTCCGTATCGCCGCGGTTGATCCAGCCAGTTGACTTAATCTTACCGTTGTTTTCGACCTCAAGTCGTAACAGGCTGTGCTTCTTGGCAGTCCGCTTGTTTAATATCTCGACCAGCTGGTTGAAACGGTTCATCGTCGCAGAACTCCCTGGGATCATGATCACCGGTGACATCCGGGAGTTTCGTTGGGCAGCCAGGTTGGCGTTGGCGCTCTTCATCCAAAAGTAGGTTGGCAAGGCCAGGATTACGATCAAGCCGATGAGGGCCAACAATACGTGGCGACTTCGCCGGGTCAGCTGTTTTCGTAAATTATGCATCGTCTTCACCACCTAATGTGGCCCGTCCCAGCTGATCCTCAACCCGAAAATTCAAGCGGACAAAGGGGAGGTATAAGACGATGTCCAAAAGCAGGAGGGCCAGCGTGAAGATTAACGTAGCCCAATTTCCGTTGGTGGCCACGAACCCGATCAACGGGCCCGGTGTCCCTAACAGCACCGGATACGGGGTTGCTGGGATCAGTCCTAGGGCTGTCACCCCAGCCGCAATCCCGATGTTGATCAAGGGCAGGAACAAGAAGGGCAGGAGAAAGACCGGGTTTAGGATCACCGGCAAGCCAACCAGGGAGCTGTAGTCAAAGTTAAAGAGCGTTGGTAGGGCCGTCCAGCGTCCCACGCGGTGCAGACTAGTGTTACCCGGGAAGAGCAGGATCGCCACCACCAAGGCCAGAACCAACCCGTCCCCACCAAAGTTGGCAAATGAATTATAAAGGGTACTACCCAAAAACTTGTAGGGTACGTGCCAGGCGCTGCCGTGGACCAAGGCGTAGTTTAGGTTGGCCATGTAGGCGGGCGTGTTCAACGGCATGTTATAACTGGATGGAACCCCGAGCCCTATCCAGTCCATCACGGCCAGGACCAGTGACAACAATAGGGCCAGCCACACGTTCCGTAGTTCCTGGCTGGCACTGGTGAGGGCCGTATAGGTGTGGGAATACGCATGGTAGAAACGCCCCGAGTTGATCGCCAAAGACACCAGCATCGCTAGTAAGGTGGTGATCAATAAGGGCCACAGGGAGGCAAAGGCCTGACGGCGAACATCCAGCCAGGTGATCTTCTTCACCATCAGCTCTCCCGGCCCCTTCCACCGGTAAAGCTGACCAACTCCGTAGCCGATCAGGAGGGCGAAAAGCAGACTCTTCCCACTGAGTAGGGTCATGTGGAAGTCAAGTGCTACCTGGGGATTCTTTCCATAGCGATAGGCCACCAGCAGGAGGGCGAAAACACCGGTCAAGCCAGCCATCTGCGCATCCCTACGGTAAAATCGGGCCGTGTTATAGGCACAGATGAAGCAAGCTAGTACTCCCAGGAGGTTAAAGAAGATCTGGGTGACGCTGGTGAAGACAAACTGGAGGGTCTTCAGCCAGGTCAAGGGGAGCCAGCTACCGATACCGAAGATGTTGTAAAAGAAACCGTTGGCATCCAGACAGCTCTTGACCACCAGCTGGGCCAGGGCCCCGATTAGGGTCACCGGGAAGAGCACCACTAGGGTCTGGCGGACGGCCTGGATAAAGGAATGCTGGTTGAAACGGACAAGCATGTTGACAACTTTGGACTGCATTTAACCACCTTGTTTCTCGAAGTTCTTTTACTGATTATACCGCCATCATCCATCGTTTAAAGTAGAAAAAGCGCCCCGCAAACGCAGGACGCTTTAGTTGGTAACAAGCAAGTAAGATTACTTGAGACCGTACTTCTTGTTGAACTTGTCGACCGCACCATCGGCTTGGGTAAACTTTTGCTTACCAGTGTAGAATGGGTGAGAGTCGGAAGTAACTTCAACCCGGATCAGTGGGTATTCGTTACCGTCTTCCCACTTGACCGTTTCCTTAGAAGTAGCAGTAGAACCAGAAATGAACTTGTAACCAGTAGATGAGTCTTCAAATACTACTGGGTGGTAATCTGGATGAATTCCTTGTTTCATAATTTAATACGCTCCTTTTGCCATGAATCATTGCCTGAAACATAGATAATCAACCCTAACAGGATAACACGGATCACTGCCGCGTGCAACCGCCTAGTCGATTTTTACCGATGTATCGTCCTCGATTGCCACGTTGGCGTGCAGCCGGTTCAGTTTCCAGACAATTCGGTCATAACCCCGCAGGATGTTGCCGGCGTTGTTGATCACTGTTGTACCATCCGCCATCAAACCAGCGATGGTAAGGGCCGCCCCGGCCCGGATTTCACCAGCCTCGACGTTGGCCCCATGAAGTTGTTCGGTATGCTTAATGATGATCGTCCCGTCATGGGCTTCGATGTTCATACCCATCTTTTGTAATTGGGTAACGTGCTTAACCCGCTTTGGGTAGATCGTATCCACGATCATGCTATCCCCCTCAGCCAGGGAAAGCAGTGGCGTCAGTGGTTGCTGGAGGTCAGTGGCAAAGCCTGGGAATGGCAGGGTCTTGACGTGGATCCCCTTGAGGTGGGTCACCTTAGGTACATAGATCTTGTCACTATCAATCTGCAGGTCGACCCCCATCTCGATCATCTTATTGGTGAAGGACTCCAGGTGTTCAGGAATCACATTATGAATCATGACGCCATCACCCATGGCCGCCGCCAGTGACAGGTAGGTACCCGTCTCAATCCGGTCGGCAATGATCGTGTGGGTATTCATCGACTGTAGGGTGTTTACCCCAGTAATCCGGATGGTCCCGGTTCCCGCACCACGGACCTTGGCCCCCATGTTGTTGAGGAAGGTTGCCAAGTCAATGATTTCCGGTTCACGGGCCGCATTTTCAATAATCGTGGTCCCGTCAGCACGAACAGCCGCCAGGATGGCGTTGATCGTGGCCCCAACGGAGACCATGTCCAGGAAGACCCGGGCCCCATGCAGGCCATTTTTAGTGGCATCAAGGTGGACGGTCCCGCCATCCTCACTGACCTCAGCACCCATCGCCTTGAAGGCCTTGAGGTGCTGGTCGATTGGCCGCGGCCCGATGTTGTCACCGCCGGGAAAGGTCAGGGTTGCCCGGTGGAAGCGGCCCAGTAACGCACCCATGAAATAGTAAGAGGCCCGCAGGCTCTTGATCGCCTTGCTCGGTAACTCGGCTTCCACAATTTGGGTCGGGTCAATGTCTAAGACCCCATGGTTGAACTTAGACTTAACATTCATCGACTTTAAGATAATCATCAAATTGTGAACATCCAAGATATCCGGCACGGTATCAAATTGCACTGGTGTGTCGGCTAAGATTGCTGCTGGGATTAAGGCAACGGTACTGTTCTTAGCACCGCCGATGGTGACTTCACCCGAAAGTCGGTTTCCTCCTTGAATGATCATTCTTTTCATTTCTGTGTTTCCTCGCTTAAAAGATTTAATTCGTTTTTTTAGGTTTTATTTTTAAAATTAGTTAGTGATTATTTTACTTAGAAAACAGTCAACTGTAATGATAATGAAATGTTTACTAAATTACAACCTTTTCTAAATAATCTTAAGAAAATTAAAAGCATGCTCTTATTAATTCTTAGTTTGCGCAATTCACCAGCGATTTTCGCTTAGAATCATTATAATTCCCCGGGGAATGATTAAGGGGGAACAAGACCTCAATCACAGTCTTGCTCCCCCTATTTAGTTATTGTTAGTGTTAGGCCTCGTGGTTTTCCACGGCCGCCTTGACAAAGGCCTTGAACAGACCCTCAGGATGGTTCGGCCGCGACTTGAATTCTGGGTGGTATTGGGCAGCCACGAAGAACTTCTTATCTGGCAGCTCAACGACCTCGACCAGGTTGCGGTCCGGGTTGACCCCGGAGATAACCAGGCCGTGGTCCTCTATCTCTTGACGGTAGGCATTATTGAATTCGTAACGGTGACGGTGTCGTTCACTGATCATCGACTGGTTGTCGTAAGCTGCAGCTGCTACCGTCCCGGCCTTCAGCTTGCATGGGTAGGCGCCTAGCCGCTGGGTTCCACCCATGTTTTCAACGTCTTCCTGGTCAGCCATCAGGTCAATGATGTTGTGCTCGGTGTTCGGGTCAAACTCGGTTGAGTTAGCATCCTTGTAGCCCAAGACATCCCGGGCAAACTCAATGCAGGCGGTCTGCATCCCCAGGCAGATCCCCAAGTATGGCACGTCGTTTTCTCGGGCGTACTTAATCGCGGTGATCATCCCTTCGACACCCCGGTTACCGAAGCCCCCCGGAACCAGGATCCCGTCGTAGTCCTTCAGGGTATCGGCCACGTTATCTTCGTTGATGTGTTCGGCGTTGAAGTGGTCGATCTTGACCTTGGCGTCAACCGGGTAGCCGGCGTGGCGCAGGGCCTCATTGACGGAGATGTAGGCATCCTGAAGGTCGGTGTACTTGCCGACCATGGCGATCTTGACCGTCTTAGTCAGGCCGTTTTCAATGTGGTCAACCATGTTCGTCCAGTCATGCATGTCGGCCACCGGCACGTCCAGGCCGAAGTGGTCAACAACCAACTGGTCCATCCCCTGCTTTTGAAGGTTCAGCGGAATCTCATAGAGGGTGTTGACGTCCAAGGATTCGATTACCGCCTTCGGGTCCACGTCACAGAAGAGGGCAATCTTGTTGCGCATCTCCTCAGTGATCGGCTTCTCAGTCCGGACGACCAGGATATTCGGCTGGATCCCGAGCCCGCGTAGCTCGCGAACACTGTGCTGGGTTGGCTTGGTCTTCATCTCACCAGCAGCCCGCAGGTATGGTACCAGGGTCGTGTGGATGTACAAGACGTTATCAGCACCAACCTCTTCCTTCATCTGCCGGATGGCTTCCATGAACGGCTGAGACTCGATGTCACCAACGGTCCCCCCGATCTCGGTGATGACCACCTCGGCATCCTTACTTTCACCGGCCCGCTTGATCTTGTCCTTGATGGCGTTGGTGATGTGCGGAATCACCTGAACGGTCCGCCCGAGGTAGTCACCCCGCCGTTCCTTCTTCAGCACTTCGGAGTAGATCTTCCCCGTAGTGACGTTGGAATACTTATTCAAGTCGTTATCGATGAATCGTTCGTAGTGACCGAGGTCCAGGTCGGTCTCCGTCCCGTCATCGGTGACGAAGACTTCCCCGTGTTGGTATGGACTCATCGTCCCCGGGTCAACGTTGATGTATGGGTCAAACTTCTGAATGGCCACTTTTAAGCCCCGGTTCTTCAGTAGGCGACCAAGGGATGCGGCAACAATCCCTTTTCCTAGTGATGAAACAACCCCACCGGTTACAAAAATGTATTTCGTCATTGCGCTTTCTTACTCCCTTTAAGATATTTGAGCGGGTTCAATAAATAAAAAGCTCCCTATTTCAGCTGAAACAGGGAGCTTTATTATTTACGAACGATTGGCCTGTAATACAGGCGCCCAAGTAAGATAATACAAGGTCCACGGCCAATAGTCAAGCAATCACTGCCAGATTTTATTCGTCGTCCTCGTCATCATCATCGTCTTCGTCATGCAGTTCGGAGAGTTGACCTTCGATACCATCATCCAGGTCATCATCATCGTCACTGTAGTCGTCGTTGTCGGCGTCGTCATCATTATTGTCATCGTCGGTGTCATCGAGATCCTCATCCTCGGGATCGTCGTTATCGTAGTCGATCACATCGTCGTCATCGTCAGAGTCTGCCAAGAAGGCGTTAACCTTACGGCGCTTCTTCTTTGGCCGGTCCTCGTCGTCCTCGTTTTCACCAACCGTGGCTTCGTCGATGGACTCGTATGGGTACCATGCCCGCAGGCCCCAGGTATTGTCACCAAGGGAAATAAAACTGCCGTCAATGTTCAAATCAGTATAGAATTGGGCAAGCCGTTCACGGATTTCCTCGTCACTCTTACCCAAGTATTGCTGAATCTCGTTGGTTAAGTCAACAAACGCCATTGCCTCACCGTGATCAGCCAAAATAGCGTGTGCCACTTCAATCATTGAAAGCTCTGATTTGTCTTGGCCGTCAAAAACCTTTAAATCCAAATTGGTGCACATCCCTTCAAAAAGTCTAAACTACATCTTACAATACTAGGCCGTAAAATGCAATTCAATTTGGTAACTTCCAATCTCCTGGCCACCGCCCCGCAGCCGATAGCTCAGGGAGAGCCGGCCCGCGGGAACGGCCGGATCCAGTTCCCACTCCAAACGACTGGTGACTACCTGCAGCTGCATTATCCCGTATGCCGTCCGGTAGCGGGTAATGGTCGGCTGGCTGGGGTCAAACACCAGCCAGGTCTCCGTGGCCCCCTGCCGATGGATATGAACCTCCCCATCATTAAGGCGAAACTGCACCGGGGTGGTCTGACCATTCTGGTGCTCCAGGTAGCGCAAGTAGTACTTGTCGTTTAAGGCGATGAACTCGCCGTCCTCTTCAAACGCAAACGTCTCTTGCTGGCCATCCTGTTCCATGGTCGTCTTCAGGCTGACTTTTACTGGTACCTTTTTCTTGATCATGATCCCTTCTTTCTCGAATGCTGATATTTATCCGTCACATTTAGTATAATAGACTGTACATAATATTAAAGAAAAGAAGTTAGCCTATGCAAAATTTTACCCAACAACACGTTGAATACTTCGACCAGCCCCTGCAGCCGGCCAACAACCTAACCTCATTTGCCTATACCAACGCCCTCCTGCGGTTAAGCGAAGAACTGCCGGCCCCCCTGCTCCACTTCTGGACGCTTGAGGACTCAGTCATCCTCGGTCTCAAGGACCAACGCCTGCCCCACCTCAATGCTGCCCTGAGCTTCCTTTATGACCACCAGCAGCACTACTTCATGCGTAACTCCGGCGGCCTGGCCGTCGTCAGCGACGGTGGCGTCCTGAACTTCTCCCTCTTCTTCCCCTGGCACCTTGAGGATCACCAGCTGACTATCGATGCGGCCTACCAGCGGATGGAGGAGGTCGTTGCCGCCGCCTTCCCAGAGCTGACCATTGAGACCGGTGAGATCACCCACTCTTACTGCCCCGGTAGCTTTGACCTGAGCGTTAACCGGCAGAAGATCGGTGGCATCTCTCAGCGCCGTAACGCCAGCGAAGTCGTGGTCATGCTCTACCTGAGTGTCAATGGTAACCAGTTAGGCCGGGGCGAACTCATCCGCGACTTCTACAGCCGGGGTCTCCAAGGTGTCGCCAACAAGTGGCACTTCCCCGACATCTGGCCGACCGCAATGACCACCCTGGCGGACCTTCTCCACCAGCCACTGACCGTCGAAGATACCAAGCAGCGACTGCTCAATGTCTTCCCCGACCATGGCCAGGACAATTTCCACCAGCTCACCTGGTCGCCATCCTTCATCAAGCTGGCCAACGACGAACTAGTGGCAATGACGAGGCTCCAGGAACGACTGCACAAGGGGTGATTCACGTGGAACACTTTGAACGTTTTAATGCGGAGAAGCTCCCCCGGGAAAAGGTCTTCCGTGACCCAATTCACGGGCAAATCATCGTTGATAATCAGATCATCATGGACCTGATCAACACACCAGAGTTTCAACGACTGCGCCGGATCAAGCAGCTGGGGACTTCGTCGTTTACCTTCCACGGGGCCGAGCACTCCCGTTTCGGTCACTGCCTGGGGGTCTACGAAATCACCCGGCAGATGTGCAACAACTTCCAGCGCAACTACCCGAGCCAGCATCCCGGTGACGGCCTGTGGGACGACAGTCAACGGCCCGTGGCCCTCTGTGCAGCCCTACTCCATGATCTCGGTCACGGCCCCTACTCACACACCTTTGAGCACATCTTCCACACCAACCATGAGCAGATCACCCGCCAGCTGATCACTAGCCCGGAGACTAACATCAATAAGATCCTCCGCCGGGTCGCCCCCGATTTCCCTCACCAGGTAGCTAGCGTGATCGACCATACCTACCCAAATCAGCAGGTCGTCCAGATGATCTCCAGCCAGGTTGATGCCGACCGGATGGATTATCTCCAGCGGGATTCCTACTACACCGGAACCAACTACGGCAAGTTCGACCTTGACCGGGTCCTCCACGTCATGCGGCCAGTCAAGGACGGGATTGCCTTTGAGATTTCGGGGATGCACGCCGTCGAAGACTACATCATCTCCCGGTTACAGATGTATCTTCAGGTTTACTTCCACCCGGTTTCCCGGGCAATGGAGGTCATCTTAGACCACCTCCTGATGAGGGCCAAGCACATCTACGAACACCCCAACGAATTTGCGCCGGAGTTCACCCCCTACATGCTGATGCCATTTTTCAACAAGCGTTTCACCCTCGACGACTACCTGGCCCTCGATGACGGGGTACTGACCACCTACTTCAACCACTGGACTCACTCCAGCGACGACGTCTTAAATGACCTGGCCGACCGCTTTCTTAACCGGCGGCCCTTCAAGTCGGCGATCTACGACCAGCAAACAGCCAACCTCTTGCCGACCCTGCGCAACCTGATTCAGACGGCCGGTTTCGACGAGCGCTACTACACGGCCGTCAACGATAGCTTCAAACTGCCCTACGATACTTACAACCCGAAGGCCTCCAAGCCGCAGACCCAGATTGAATTGGTCCAACCCAACGGCGAGTTCATCGAGCTCTCCCAGGTCAGCACACTGGTAGCCAGCGTCTCGGGCCGGGAAGCCGGTGACCAACGCTTCTTCTTCCCTAAGGAAATGCTGCAGGGACATGAGGATCTCGAGATCTTTGAGCCAATCTACGAGCAGTTCCAACACTATATCCAGAACAATCACATTATTAAACCAAAGGAGAATAAGTAATGGCAATCAAACTAATCGCAATTGATATCGACGGCACCCTGATCAACGACCAGCGGCAGATCACCCCCAAGACGGTGGCGGCCCTCAAGAAGGCCAGCGCGGCCGGGGTTAAGGTAGTCCTTTGCACCGGACGGCCAATGACCGGGGTCGAGGCCTACCTGGAACAGCTCGGGGTCGCCAACAAGGATGACGAGTACGTGGTCAGCTTTAACGGTGGCCTCGCCCAGTCAACCAGTGGTAACGTCATCGTCGACCACAGCATCGCCTTCAATGACTACGCCGACTGGGTGAACTACTGTCTCAAGGAGGGTATCCACTCCCAGATTGAAACCCGGGACTATATCTACACCACCAACCAGGACCTCAGCTACTACACCATCTATGAGTCCGAGTTGGTCAGCATGCCGGTTCGCTACCGGTCGATGGATCAGATGGCCCGCGAGCGTGACCAATACATCATCGCTAAGGCAATGATGGTTGACACCAAGGACAAGATCGACCGTGCTCTGGCCGACCTGCCCCAGGACCTGCGTGACCGCTTCTCGATTGTCCGCAGTGAGGACTTCTACCTGGAATTCATGCACCCGGACGCCAGCAAGGGTAAGACCCTGAAGACCCTCAGCGAACAGCTGGGCATCAAGCAGGACGAGGTGATGGCCCTGGGCAACGCCCAAAACGACAACTCGATGATCGAGTTTGCCGGGATCGGTGTGGCGATGGGCAACTCGATCCCTGCGACCCTGGCAGTGGCCGACGTGACCGTTGCCGATAACAACCATGACGGAGTTGCCGAGGCCGTCGACAAGTATGTCCTTGGTCAGGAGTAACCATTGAAATCTTCACCTAACTAAACAAGCGACCGGGCCAAAAGCCGATCGCTTGTTTTTATTACTATTCAAACCGCCGCGGTGTGGTTGGCGATTCCATCATTAATTTCGTCAGGCACCAGCTGACCACCACCCCAGAATGCAGGTCGTGGAAATCATAACGCTGGTCAGCAATGTCAATCACCGCCTGGTAGTGGGTGTAGTTGTGCGCGTGGGCCGGGGTGTGGGGCACCGTTACCAGTCGCAGAAAAGCCAGCAAGTCGGCTACATCCCGTGGGGTCCGTCCCCACCGGCAGCAGGCCGCCTGGATGAACCGCTGAACCGAGTTACCACCCGTTGGCAGCGACTTATTGCTGGTCGCAATCGCCTGTGCTAGCTGAGTTACCGTGGCGGTAACCGGTTGCTCCAGGTAGGTGGCCAGGCGCGCCAACTGATCATCAAGGGCCGGAGTGTTGGTAAAGACCGCTAGGGGGTTAGCACGAACATGGAGACGGTCGCCCAGCGGCTCGATCACGTAGGTCCCCGTTTGATCCATCAGCAGCCAGTGAAAGGGGTAGCGCTGGCCGTCGTACCAGCGGGCATCAATCACCGTCACCCGATCAAGGTCGGCCGCCAGCTCCCGGACCGTGGCGTGGTTACCCAGGGCCCACATGATGAAGTCCTGGGGCGTCAACCCCTGCGTCCCCGGTCGGACGGTGGTTGGGTAGTCGGCCGCCACTGGGAAGAAGAGTTCGGCCCCGGCCAGGCCAGCATCGTTGACCGCGTCGCCGACCAGGCAGTGGCCATCGACAACTCGCATCCCACCGAGCAGAGCCCGGCTGTTACTATGGGTGGTGGTCATCTGGGCTGCCCGCCACTGGTAACCCCGCGGCAAGTATGTCAGGTGCCAGGGCGTCCGTGGCGGAAAGTCCATCGTCCGCCCCAGCAGGTGCTGCTGGTCAATTGTCATTACGGTGCACATCAAAGTCCGCCTCCCCATACTCAAAAGGGTCCGGCATGCATCACTGCTACCGGACCATTCGTTATTGCAGCTTCGTTACCGCACCGGTTTGGCCATTGTATTGGTAGATTCCAATCATGCTGGCAACCGTGTTGTCCTGGTTATTCTGCCGAACCTCAAACCGGTAGAGATTACCGTTCTTAGCGGTTGGGATGATCTCATACCCCTTTTCACCGGTGAAGCCCATCTTGTTGGCAAACTGATCGACAACCTGGTCACTGGCCTGACTGTCCACGGCCTGGTTAGCAGCTGTGCCACGCTGACTGCTGTTGCTGGACGTCGTGGCCGAACTGCTGTGCTTGCTAGAGCTACTCGTGCTGTAACTGTTCTTCTTGGCGCTCGTAATCTTGTTCTGCAAGTCAGCGTAAGCATCTCGCATGGCCGGGCTCGTCGACTTCAGATTCTTCAGATTACTGGCGGCTTGGTCGTAGTCGCCGCTGTCATAGGCGGACTTAGCACTGATGTAGTTCTGCAGGTCCGTATTCAACTTGTCGGCCTGGCCGGAACGGCTGTTGACGGCGTTCAACTTATCATAAGCACCCTGGTAGTCATGGTTGCGAATCAGGCGGTTAGCTGACCGGTATGCCTTGGTTGATTCGTTTTCTGCGGAGCGGGCCTTAGAAGACGAACTGCTCGACGGCGAGCTGGCCGTGCTGCTCTGCTGACCACAGGCCGCCAGCATGAGGGAAACCGTCAGGGCGGCGGTCCCCACAATTGTCTTTTTAACTACCTTGTTCATAATTAATCCTCCCCTAATCTAGCAGATTTGGATAATTTCACTCACTGATATTATATCATGGATGGTCAAATCCTTAGCCAAAGTATCTCAGATTTAAGAAAGACGCAACCACTTCGCACGGCTGCGTCTTCTTTGAATATCTTACTTTTCTAATTCGGCGCTCTGGAAAACCCGCTTGAACAGTGGACTAACCGGCCGGTTCTCGTTGATCCGCTTAATGGCATCCGCAATCAACGGTGCCACGGATACCTGCTTGATCTTCTTGATCTGCTTCTCTGCCGGCAGCTTGATGGAGTCAGTCACCACGACCTCCTTGATCGGTGATTTCTCCAGACGTTCGATGGCTGGACCAGACAGGACGGCGTGGGTACATGAGGCGTAGACCTCCTGGGCCCCCGCGTCGATCAGGGCCTGGGCGCCCAGGGTGATCGTCCCGGCTGTGTCGATCATATCATCAATCATGATACACGTCTTACCCTTGACGTTCCCGATGATGTTCATGATCTGGGCAACGTTAGCCCGTGGCCGCCGCTTATCGATGATGGCAATTGGCGACTTCAGAAATTCAGCCAGGGCCCGCGCACGGGTCACCCCACCGTGGTCCGGTGAGATGACAACGGCATCGTCAGCCACCCCTTCTTTGATGAAGTATTCCGCCAGCAGCGGAGCCCCCATCAGGTGGTCAACTGGAATATCGAAGAAGCCCTGAATCTGGGCAGCGTGCAGGTCGAGGGCGATGACCCGGTCGACCCCGGAGTTTTGAAGCATATTAGCAACCAGCTTAGCCGTAATTGGTTCCCGGCTCCGCGCCTTCCGATCTTGCCGTGCGTAACCATAGTATGGGATCACCACGTTGATGGTCTTAGCACTGGCCCGCCGCAGGGCATCCACCATGATCAAAAGCTCCATCAGGTTATCGTTGACGGGAGCGGAAGTGGACTGGATGACGTAGACGTTGTCACCGCGGACACTCTCCTCGATGTTGATCTGGATTTCACCATCGCTGAACCGGTCGACAGATAACTTACCCAGTTCAACGCCGACGTGTTCCGCAATCTTCTCTGCCAACGGGCGGTTAGAATTTAACGCAAAGATTTTTAAGTTAGAGTCAGAATAATGCTGTGTCATTAGATCCTCCGCAATATATAAAATAGCTACTGACAGCTCATTAATGAAGATATGTTCTATCCTTTTCTATCATATAGAGCCACCTGTTAAAAAGCAAGCAAAAGCCGGGGATTACCACGGCAGCTTCTTGGCGTAGTCCTTCTTGTTGACCTGCCGGGCCCGTGCGATGGCCATGTCGTATTGTTCAACACTGTCGGTGATCGTCGAACCGGCGGCAATGAAGGCGTCCTTAGCGATGTTGACCGGGGCCACCAGATTGCTGTTGCTGCCAATGAAGGCGTGGTCACCCACGTTGGTATGGTGCTTGTTGGTACCGTCGTAGTTGACGAAAACAACCCCGCAACCGATGTTGATGTTTTTACCCAAGGTGGCGTTACCAATGTAGGTCAGGTGGCCGACCTTGGTCCCCTCACCGATGTAGGCCTTCTTGACCTCACAGAAGTTTCCGATGTGGACATTCTCGCCGATCTCAGCCTCTGGACGCAGGTGACTGTTAGGACCAATATCACTACCGTTGTGCATCTCTGCACTCTCCAGGGTCGAGGAGGTAATCTTGACCCCGTCATGAATGGTGGAGTCGATGATCCGGGAGCCGGCACTGATGTAGCAATCGTTGCCAACTACGGTCTTGCCCTTAAGGACGACGTTGCCTTCCAGGACGGTATCCTTACCCAGGGTAACATCGGCGTCGATGTAGGTAGTTGATGGATCGATCATGGAGACCCCTTCCCGCATCCAGTGTTTGTTGATCCGGTCGCGCATCACCTGATTAGCCCGGGCGAGGGCAACCCGGTCGTTGACCCCCATCGACTCGTCGAAGTCGTCCACCTTGTAGGCGGTCACGATCTCGTCTTCGCCCTTCAAGATGCCGATAACGTCGGTCAGGTAGTACTCGCCCTGGGCGTTATCGTTGTTGATCTTGCTCAGTGCTGAAAAGAGCTTCTGGTTGTCGAAGCAGTAGACCCCGGTGTTGATCTCATTGATCGCCTGTTCCTGGGCATTGGCGTCCTTTTGTTCCACGATTCGCTCCACGATGCCGACATCATTGCGGACAATCCGGCCATAGCCAGTCGGGTCCGGGGCGGTCGAGGTCAGAATGGTGGCCGCCGCGTGCCGCTGTTCATGGTATTGGAACAGCTTCTCGAAGGTTTCTGCCTTAAACAGCGGCGTGTCACCACTAACGATGATGGTCTCACCATCAATGTCACCGAGAATATCCTTGGTCTGCATAACTGCGTGACCGGTCCCCAGCTGTTGCTTTTGCAGGACATAGCGGGTCCGGTGGCCGAGGCTCTCCTCAACCGTCTTAGCCCCGAAGCCAACGACCGTAATGATATTTTCAATGTGGGCCTTCTCCAGTTGGGTCAGGACGTGGTCGACCATCGTCTTACCGCAGACCTGGTGCAGGACCTTGTATAGTTTGGACCGCATCCGGGTCCCCTTACCAGCAGCTAAAATAATTGCGTTGCGTTTTGTCATCGTTAATCGTTCTCCATTCCTAATCAAATACCGTTGTCATGAAGTTGCCGGGACGGGCCGTAATCGACTTTGTCTCGCCGTCTTCAGCATCTACTTTAATTAATGCCGTGCAGTTGTCAACCAGCCGCTTACCGTTTGTCGCGTTTCCCTCGGCCAGGACGGTCATCCCAACCAGGTTAGCATCAAACTCCTTAATCAGGGAGTGCATCCCGTTGAGGGTACCGCCACCCTTCATAAAGTCATCGACGACCACCACATTGGCCCCCGCCGACAGGGTCCGCCGGGAGAGTTCCATCTTCTTGATCCGGCGGACGGACCCGGAGACGTAGTTAACACTGACGGTTGGTCCCTCGGTGATGTGCGAGCTATTGCGGACGATCACAAAGGGCTTATTCATGTACATGGCCACACTCTGGGCAATCGGAATTCCCTTGGTCTCGACCGTCATGATCACGTCAACGTCCTTATCCACATACTGGGTGGCAATCAGGCGCCCAACCTGTCGGAGAATATCCGGCCGACCGATCAGGTCAGACAGGTAGACATACCCTCCTGGCAAGAGGCGGGAATCATCGTTGACCGCCGCCACCAGGTTATCAATGGCTCGCTGTGCGTTCTCCTTGGAGTAAAACGGTGTCAAAACGGCCCCACCACTGGCTCCCGGGATGGTCTCAAGGCGCCCTTCTCCCCAGGTATGGAAGGTGTGCTTGACGATACTCAGGTCTTCACTGATTGAGGACTTAGCGGATCCGTAGCGTTCGCTAAAGACCTTCAAGGATACCAAGGTGCGGGGATGTTCCATCAGGTAACGTGTCATATCTACCAAACGGTTGCTTCGACGTACTTTCATCATTCTTCTCTGCCTTTCAAAAAGTATTAATTCTAGTTAATTCTAACATAAAATGTTCGTGTTTAGCTGAACTATTTAAAAATAAAAACAGGCCGCCGACTTTTGCATAGCGACCTGCTTATGACTAATTTAATTGGCCTCGACAAAGTAGTTCTGGTAGATCAAGGCCACCACGTAAATCACAACCTCGATCACCGCGATGAAGAAACTAACCGGCCAGTTGGTCAGGTAACCCAGGAGCAAGCCCAGCCAGGTGCCCAGCAGGGAGAAGAGGATCGCCAAAACAACCATCTTGGCTACCCCGTGAGTGAAGTACTTGGCACTGGCAGCTGGTAGGGTCAGGAGGATGAAGATCAAAAGCGAGCCGACAATCTGGGCCGCTACACTGACACTCAGGGCCAGTAAGAGGAGGAAGATCACCGAGATCAGGGTCTCATTGATACCGACCACCCGGGCGCCGATCGGGTCAAAGGAGCTGAACTTTAGCTGGCGATAAATCGCCAGGGTGATCAGCAGAACCACGATTGAGAGGACAATCAGCTGGTGAACCTCATTGATGCTGATGCCGACGACACTCCCGAAGAGGATGCTGGTGGCCGAACTGGCGGTTTGACTGCTCAGGGAGAGGAAGAGGATCCCCAGCCCGATAAACAGGGCCGAGACCGCACTGATGACGGCCTCACGCCGGGACTCTTTGATGCTCATCTGACCGACCAGGACCGAGCTGAGCATGGTGAAAAGGATCATCCCGTCCAGGGCCGGCCAGCCGGCGAACACCGCAAACGACGCCCCGGCAAAACCGATCTCGGACAGGGTGTGGGTCAGAAACGACAGTTGCCGGGCCACCACGAATACCCCGATAATTCCACTGACCACCGCGATGAAGGCACTGGCAATGAAGGCATGCCGCATGAAAGCTAATGTTAACATTCTGTCACTCCTCCTCTTCATGTTCGGGCAACTCGTTGATCGGTCCCTCGTTATAGCCATTTGGCTTCATCTGCAGGAAGCGGGTGCCGAAGTGCCGGGCCAAGTCCCAGTCGTGGGTAATGAACATCACGCTCAGGTTATCCTGCTGGAAGCGGGTCACCAGGTCGAGCAGTTCGTACTTCATCTCGTTATCTAGACTGGCGGTCGACTCATCGAGAATCAACAGCTGGGGCGACTGCAGGAGGGCCTGTGCCAGGTAAGCCCGCTGCTTCTCCCCTCCGGATGCCAGGCCGAGGGGGCGGTCCGCAATTGCCGTCAGGTCCGTCATCCGGATCATCCGATCAACACGGGCCCGCTCCCGCTTATTCAGCCAGGGAATGATCCCCTTACCGCTGTTCAGAGAGACAAAGTCACGGATCGAGAGCGGGTACTCCTCGTCAATATTGCGAAACTGGGGAACGTAGCCGATCTTGGTGTTAGCGGGAATATCGATCTCCCCACTGCGCGGTTTGAGTAGCCCCAGCAGGGCCCGCACCAGGGTGGTCTTGCCAACCCCGTTTTCACCGATCACGACCATGAAGTCCCCCTCGTTGACCGTGAAGCTCAGATCCGTAATGACCTGGTGGTTGCCATAAGCCACGTTGAGGTCTTCTACTGATATAACTGCCATCCTATTCTCCTTCCTGCTGTATCCGCGCCAGTTGCCGATACTGTTTTGTCATCCACTGGACATAGCTGACGCCGTTAGGCTTGGTCTCAGTCACCTTCAGGACGGGGACCCCGTGTTCATGTGCCAGGTGAACCAGGTTGTCGATTACCCGGTCGCTGGCCTGACTGTTCTCGACAAAGAAGGCGATCCGGTGGTTAACAATCGCCCGCTGGAGCTCCTGAATATCCTGAGGTGACGGATCGTTACCATCCTCGATAGCCTTTTCAAAGTGGGGGTCGATCACCTGGTAGCCCAGCGATTCAAGGGCATAATCGGCAACCGGTTCGCTGACCGCCACGGCCCGCTTAGCACCCACATGAGCCTTAACCTTAGCGATTTCATGATTGAGCGGTGCCAATGACCGGTGGTACTGCTGGGCACGGCGCCGGTAGTAGGCCCGGTGCTCAGGGTCAATTTTCCCGTAGCGCTCCGCCAGTGTATTGGCTAGCCGTCCCATCGTCTGTGGATCATACCAGACATGCTCATTGGCCCCGGGACACTTGCCGGCAACCTCCTGACCGACGTCAACCACCGCGTCGTGCTGTCCCCCCGCTGACTGGGTCAGCTTGGTCAGCCAGTGGTCATAGCCAAGGCCGTTTTGAATCACCACGTTAGCCTGGGCCATCCTCTGAGCCTGCTTGGTCCCCGGTTGATAGTCGTGTGGGTCTATCGAGGCGTTGTTGATTAACGCCGTCACCTGACCATACTTCCCGGCCACTTCTTGGGCCACCTCACCATAAAAGTCCAGGCTGGTGATCACCCGAATCGGCCGTCTTTCCCGGTGAATGTTTCGCCACGGAACAAGGGACAAACCCAGAATCACCAGCAGGGCCACAATCAAGCCGCTAACCCCCAGCCAATACTTCTTTCTTCCCATAAAATTTCACCCTTCTCTCAAAGCAAATAGTAATCGCTACTATTTACAACATGAATCATCTTACCGAAAATCGCGCCACAGTGCAAGCCCCAATCAAAAAAGGTTGGTGCCTACCGCATGGGGTTCCAACCTTCAATTATCTATAACAGGGTCACGACATGGACATCCCGGCAGAAACCGCGAATGCTATTTTGGATTCGCCGCGCCCGCGATTCCGTGTGACAGATGGCAAACACCGTCGGCCCGGTCCCACTCATCTGGGCCACGTCTGCGCCAAGGCTAACCATCTTATCCTTCAGGCGGCGGATTTCCGGGTGGCTCCGCATCGTCACTGGTTCTAAGACGTTGCCCATGTACTTGACGGCGTTCTGCCAGTCCTGATCCTTCAAGCAGGCGATCAGGCGGTCGTTATCCAGGTGATCCAGCTGCTCGTAGTTGATCTGGCGAAGAATCTGCGGAGTGGAGACACTGGTCTGCTGCTTTGCGATCACCACCCAGTAGTGGGGATGAGCCGGCAGTAGTTCGATCTGCTCACCATGGCCGGTCACGTGGGCTAACTGACTATAGACGCAGTAAGGGACGTCCGAGTCGATCGTCAGGGCTACCTTGGCCAACTCTTGCTTGCTGAGGCCGAGCCGCCAAATTCGATTCAAGGCCCGCAAGACTGCTGCCGCGTCGGATGAACCACCGCCGAGTCCCGCTGCCACGGGAATATTCTTCTTAATTCGAATGGTCACGCCCTCCCGCCGGTGAAAGCGGCTCCGCAGGATGTGGGCCGCCTGATAGGCCAGGTTGCGCTGGTCATTGGGTAGAAAGCCACTATCAGTGTAAACCTTGATCGCCGCGGGCCGAGGATGCGTCTCCACGGTGACGTAATCGGCCAGGTCTGCTGAGGTCATCACCATATCCCAGCGCGGTGACCCATCGAAATACCGCATCGGGGTATCCAGGCTCAGGTTAAGTTTTGCCGGGGCCTTCTCTGTAACAAGCATCGTGAACAGCACTCCTTCCCGTAAAAGATTTTATTTTGATTATACTAATGGTGCCGCGGTGCTGACAAGTACTACGGGCCCCGACGGCTAACAAAAAATCCGTACCAAAAAGCGCGTTTGGTACGGACTAATCTTATTCAAAAGCAAGCGAAACGTTGTGTGTTAATAAATCGGTGTACGTGTATGAGACCCGTTGCAGGTCGTCCTCACTACTATTCAGGTGAACGATAAAAATTGCTGGGTAGGTTTTAGCGAGTGTCCCGTGAAGGGTGTTCACCCGCTTACGACCAGCCTGAACCTTTACAATTACCTTCTGGCCAATTCGGGCATTCAGCAATTCTTTGATTTCAGCAATACTGTTTGGCATCGACTTTCACCTCACTGTATTGAACATTATACCGGATTCATGTGTAAAATTCAATATTTTATCATACAGTGGCTAGTGGGTCAAGGTCGGATCTCACAAAAGCTTCGCCGCATGGAGGGCGTTGGCCAGCTCAATGAACTGGGCAAACGATAGCCGTTCGGGCCGAAGCTGGGGTGAAATCTGTAGGTCATCCAGGATTGCAGCTAGCCGGTCCTTAGTCGTTTTATCTTTGCCAACGACACCCTGGAGGTTGTTCCAGAGGCTCTTGCGCCGGTGAGCGAAACACCCCCGGATGAAGCCAAAGAGTTTCTGTTTATCAAACGGCTGGACGGCCAGGGGCTGTTGACGCGGGGTCAAAACGACGATGGCCGAGTCAACGTTGGGAGACGGCACAAAGACTTTCCGGGAGACTTCAAAGGCAATCTTGGCATCCATCTGGTACTCGATTGCTAAGGTCAGCGCCCCATATTGCTTGGTCCCCGGCTTAGCAGTCAGTCGCTGGGCAACCTCCTTCTGCATCATGACGCAGATAGCTGCCCAATTGACCGGACTGGCTAACAGGTTCATCAGGATCGGGCTGGTGATGTAATATGGCAGGTTGGCCACCACCTTCACCGGCCTGGTCGGGTCACTGAACTGCTGCTGAATCAGCTCCGGCAGGTTAGCCGCTAGGACGTCCTGGTTGAGAACGGTCACGTTATCGTAGGGCGCCAGAACCTCTCCCAGCACCGGAATCAAGTCAGCGTCAATCTCTAAGGCCAGGACCTCCCCGGCCGCCTGGGCCAGCTGCTCCGTCAGGGCCCCGATCCCTGGACCAATCTCGATCACGTTGTCATTCTTGGTGATGTCTGCAGCGGCGACGATATTGTTTAAGACGTTCAGGTCCGTCAAGAAGTTTTGCCCAAAGCTCTTCTTGGTCCGGATCCCGTACTTCTCCATGATCGCCCTGGTCCGGGTACGACTACCGATTTCTGGTGACTGACTCATCCATTCTCCTCCTGCCTAATCTTTGTCATGGCCTGCGTAAATTGGGCAGGCGTGATCTGAAACATATTCAACCGGTGAACTAGCTGTTTTCCGTTACCGTAGCCAATTCCGAGGATGGCCCCCAGACGTTCCCGCCGGTGCCGGGCGTGGGAATTTCCCGTCAGGCCCGCCGCCTGCAGGTCACGAATCGTGAAGGGGTCCTCCGGTGGTTCACTCGTCTGAGTATAGAGGTGGGCCAGGGCGGCCTTGATAGTAGCCGGGGTGGCGTGCTCCACCCCCAGACTGCCGTGAGCCTCGTCTGGCACCCCCTGGTCACGGCGGATAAAGGCGTGCTTGACCCCCGGCACGGCGGCACTAATCATCTTGCGCAGCCGTTCTCCATTGAAGTCCGGATCGGTGAAGACGATCAGCCCCCGGCTAGCCTGGAGCTTCCTCAGCCGGGCCAAGTCAGCGTTTGATAGAGCCGACCCGTTGGTCTCGTAGGTGTCGGCATCAACGGCCTTATGAATCTGCTTAGTGTCATCCTTGCCTTCAACAACAATAACTTCTTTAATCTTGCTCATCTTGAACTCCATCCTTGAGAAATAACCGGGCGGCGTTGTGGTAAGTGTGGTAGGCCACCCGTTCCGCATCGACACCCTTCAACGCGGCGATCGCGTCGACCACAAACTTGGTGAAGGCTGGCTCATTCTGCTTCCCCCGATATGGTTTGGGGGTCAGGTAAGGAGCGTCGGTCTCCACCATCATCCGATCCAGTGGTGTTGCCAGGGCGGCGACGTGGACGTCAGTGGCGTTCTTGAAGCTGACCACCCCGCTGAAGGAGATCGCCATCCCCAACTCCATGAACTTATTCGCCCAGTCTGGACTGCCGTTGAAGCTGTGCATGACCCCGCCGAACTCGGCAAGGTGGGCATTCTTCAGGATCGCGTAGGTGTCTGCTAGGGCATCCCGACAGTGAATTGAGACGGGGAGACCTAGGTCGCGGGCCCACTGGAGCTGCCGTTCAAACAAGGCCCACTGTTGGTCATGGGGCGAATGCTGGTCATTGTAGTAGTCCAGGCCAATCTCGCCGACCCCCACCACCGTTGGATCACCCAACTGTGTCTTTAGGTGGTCCTCCTCGGCGGCGTTGAAGGTCGCCAGGTCCTCCGGGTGCCAGCCAACGATTGGGTGAAGGTTGGGGTAACGGTGTCCCAGATCAATTGCCCGGTCGTTTAACTGCCGGTTAGAACCAACAATGTTCATCGTTGTGACGCCGTAATGGTCGGCCCGGGCGATGAAGGCAGCCACATCATCATAGAAGGGGCCGTCGTTCAGGTGGGTGTGGGAGTCATAGACCTGACGCCAGCTTGCATGCTTACTCATTGATTACCTTATTCGACACTCATGCCCGGAACCAGGTCGTCAGGGGCGATGACCACCTTGACGTCCCCATCCTTCTCGGCGGAGAGCATCATCCCTTGGCTGAGCTCGCCCCGCATCTTCCGTGGCTTCAGGTTGGCCACGATGACGACGTTCTTGCCGACCAATACGGATGGGTCTGGGTACCACTTGGCAATTCCAGACAGGATCTGACGGCCTTCCGCGGTTCCGTCATCCATCTGGAACTTGAGCAGCTTGTCGGCCCCCTCAACGTGGTCGGCGGCTGTGATCTTGGTCACCTTCAGTTCCACCTTATCGAAGGCGTCGATCCGGATGGCCTTCTTACCGGTGCTTTCTTCTTCCTGCTTAGCGCTCGCCTGTACCTTTTGCTTTGCTTCTTCCATTGCTTTACGTCCCTTCTTCTTCTCGTTCGTTGTCATCTTACTCTTGATGAACTCGACCTCTTCCTTGACGTCCCGCCGTGGGAAGATCGGCGTCCCCTTCTTGACTACTTGAGCGGTAGCCGGGAAGTCATTGAATGCCAGACTTGTCAAGGCAATTGGTTCCTCAGACAGGCCAAGTTGCCGACAGATCTCCTTTGGCGCATCCGGCATTGCCGGTTGCAAGAGGGCGGCGATTACCCGTAGGCTCTTAGCCAAGTGGGTCATCACGTCGGAGAGCTCTGCCTTCTTGCTGTCGTCCTTAGCCAGTACCCACGGTTCGGTCTCGTCGATGTACTTGTTTGCCCGGGATACCAGCTTCCAGACCGCTGCCAGGGCGTCAGCAAAGTGGGTCTTATTCATCAGGTCCTTGTATTCATCGATCACGTCGGCCGCGGTCTGTTCTAGGTCGGCGTCATATGGTGTCGTCGCATCATTGTCAGCGACCAGCTTACCATCCTGGTACTTGTTAATCATGGCCACCGTCCGGTTCAGAAGGTTCCCCAGATCATTGGCCAGGTCGAAGTTGACCTTGTCGACAAAGTCTTCGGGACTGAAGACCCCATCGTTACCAAACGGCATTGCCCGCAATAGGTAGTAGCGAGTGGCATCGAGGCCGTAGCGGTCCACCAGGGTCTCTGGGTAGATCACGTTCCCCTTGGACTTGGACATCTTGCCGTCCTTCATCGTCAGCCAACCGTGACCGATGACGTGCTTAGGCAGGGGCAACCCCAGGGCATGGAGCATGATTGGCCAGTAGATGGTGTGGAAACGAACGATCTCCTTACCAACCATGTGAACATCAGCCGGCCAGAACTTCTTGAAGAGCTCGTCATTGTCACTGCCATAGCCGAGGGCGGTAATATAGTTGGACAGGGCGTCGATCCAGACATAGACCACGTGCTTCGGATCGTTTGGCACCTTGACCCCCCAGTTGAAGGAAGTCCGGGTAACGGCCAGGTCTTCCAGGCCCGGCTTTAAGAAGTTGTTGACCATCTCGTTCATCCTGGTGTGGGGCTCGATGAAGTCCGGGTGCTCCTTGTAGTAGTTCATCAGCCAGTCGGCGTACTTACTCATCTTGAAGAAGTAGGACTCTTCCTTGACCAGCTGAACCTCGTGGCCGGACGGGGCCTTCCCACCGATCACCTTACCGTTATCATCGCGGTAAACCTCAGCCAGCTGGCTTTCGGTGAAGTACTCCTCATCGTCTACGGAGTACCAGCCGGTGTATTCACCCTTGTAGATGTCACCCTGGTCGACAAACTTCTGGAAGATCTTCTGAACGGCCTTTTCGTGGTAATCGTCGGTCGTCCGAATGAACTTGTCGTTGGTGATCTTCAGCGTCTTCCAGAGCTTCTTGATGCTCGCTGCCATTTGGTCAACGTATTCCTGTGGCTGCATGCCGAGCTTATCCGCCTTCTGTTCGATCTTCAGGCCATGTTCATCGGTCCCAGTCAGGAAGAAAACATCATAGCCATTCAGTCGCTTGAAGCGTGCCTCCGCATCACAGGAAATTGTGGTGTAGGAGTTACCAATGTGGAGCTTACCAGATGGATAGTAAATTGGTGTTGTAATGTAATAAGTCGGTTTTTCAGTTGCCATATGAGGCCCCTCTCTCTAATGAATTTCTAAGATTAGTTTTACATTTTAGTATAGCATATTAGCCGCTCGTCGCCAGGCTAAAAGAGGTCAATCTGCTCGGGGGAACGCGGGGCCAGGTCGGTGAAGTGGACACCGAGTAGCCGTTGCAGCTGCAGGGCATTGGGCGCCGCGTCCTTGCCCGAGTTATTGTTAAAGATGACGCAGAGTTCGGCCGGCTGCGGGGCCAGCCCCCTGATCTGGTCACGAAAGGCCGCTAGCTCGTCGGCAGAGTACTTATACAGAGTGCGGGTCTTGCGCCAGCTCTTCCCCTGGTTGGTCCAACCCGCCGTGTTCTGACCGTGTAGGCGCATCATCACCAGGTCTAGATTGGTTGTCGCTAGGACAAAGGGCACCGAGGCAACAATCCCGTGCGGCTCATCGGCGGCCACCAGGGTGAAGTGGAGCTCCCGGCAGAAGGACAAGAACGATTTCAGTGTCCCCGGCCGG
This sequence comes from Limosilactobacillus pontis DSM 8475, assembly GCF_001435345.1. GTDB lineage: Bacteria > Bacillota > Bacilli > Lactobacillales > Lactobacillaceae > Limosilactobacillus > Limosilactobacillus pontis. The sequence continues at coordinate 56,795 of NZ_AZGO01000037.1, forward strand.
TACCAGGTTTGGTTACGCAGCTCGATGGCTACCGGCAACTTCCCCATCCAGAGGCGGACCAGACGGAGGTACTCGATGTCTTCGGGCGAGGCGTCAAAGTACGGTGGAAACTGGAAGAGAACCGTCTTCAACTGACCGGTCGCTACCAAGGGTGCCACGATCTGCTTATAACGGTGGAAGACCTGCTCGAGTTCCCCCTTCTCCTGGCCACGTTCGTGAAGGGTCATCCCCCGATGAGCCTTCACAATAAACTGGAACGACTCCGGAACCTGGGCCAGCCATTTCTGAATGGTGGCTATCTGCGGCAGCGCGTAAAAAAAGGTGTCCACTTCTACCGTGGGCAGGTGCTGGGCATATTCATTTAGGGTAACCGGACGCTCTTTATCGTTAATCAGGGCCGGGTGCTCGGTCCAGGTCGTCAAGCCGATGGTTATTTTCATCGTCATCCCTCCATCTTCGTTTCTATCCTAAGGGCCGCGTGATGACATTGCAATCAAAAAGCCACGCCGGCCGGTTTGCTTAGCGAATTCTTATTCACGGTAAAATAAATTTATATGCAGTCTTTGGAGGGTGACTCAGGGCCCAGGTGGTGGGTTTTATGCAACCGTCTCCAGTTTCCCACGCAAATTATACAAAATTTGGTTGAACAACGATGAGAGACTTTCTCAGACTGGCATTTTTGACTGTAAATGTCTTAGAAAACATGATATTTTACAGTTGAATAACAAAGAAAGGAGCGATCACAATGCTACTAAACACCAATGCAATTCGTAACGTAACACGTCACTTTAAGAAGGATGGCCACCCAAAGGGCTCAGTGGCATTGCCATTCAAGGTGGATGGTAAGGTCGTCTTCTTCGAATAATTTAACGCCCCCAGCTCCGCAATTCGCGGGGCTTTTTAATTTAGCTAACCAAAAATTAGTGAAAATAGGTTGACAGGCGTCAATCTATTAGTTTAGAATACGAGCAACAAGTTTGAAAGGAGCTGAGCCCATGTCACTGACCACCATTATGTCTGCTATTTGTTGTCAACCTTCAAGTACATTCGGACAAACTGACATGAGTTCAGCTGGCCGTCTTCTTTGAGGTTGACTTTTTTATATTCCTCATCGAGGATCCCGCATAAAATAGGTAAACGCCACCGATCATGTCACGTGATCGGTGGCGTTTTTGTATTCAAAAGAAAGAGTGATTATTTATGGTTTTGAATCGTGAAACTGTCCTGAAGGCCCTGCATAACGAGACCGTTGACCAAGTGCCAACCTCGTTTTGGCGTCACTTCGCCGATAACGAGTTTACCAATGCGGCCACCAACCCCAGCGTCTTAACCACCAACCTGACCGGCCACCGTAGCTACTACCAGGCCGTAGACGTTGACTTCGCTAAAACGATGCTCGACGGCTACTTCCCCTACCCGTTCCACGGGGTCAAGGATCCAAAAGACATGTCCGACCTCCACAACCTGCGGCCCATCGCAGACGACGACCCCTGGTTGACTGGGCAGGTGGCCCTGGCAAACCAGCAAAAGGAGATCGCCGGCGAGCGGCCAACCTTCGTCACCATGTTCTCCCCACTCTTCCTCCTGAAGTGGGCGTTGATCGAACACTATAAGGAACCCCTCCTGCTGGCCGACAAGCGCTTCGCCGATATGTATGAAGCAGACCCCCAGCTGATCCTCCACGTCCTGAAGGTCCTCGGTGACGACCAAAAGAAGGTTGCCCGGGCCCTGATGACAGCTTCCAACATCGACGGTATCTACTACAGCACCCAGGAAATCCAGGATCCGCGCACCCAGACGTCGAAGTTCTTCGAAGAGGTGATGGAACCGGTCGACATCGACGTCCAGAACACCATCAACGCCGTCTCCCCGCTCAACATCCTGCACATCTGCGGCTTTGACGGGGCCGACAACCACCTGGACTGGTTTGTCAACTACCCCCTCCAGGTAATCAACTGGGCCACCGAGACCGATGGCTATACCCTGGCAGAGGGTAAGAAACTCTTCGGCGACCGACCGGTGATGGGAGGCTTTGATAACAGCACTAAGGGGGTCCTGTACCGCGGCAATAAACAGCAGATCCAGGACAAGGTCCACGCCCTGATCGCCGAAGCCGGTAAGCAGGGGGTCCTACTCGGTGCCGATTGCACGGTGCCACGGGATATCGACTACGACCACCTGCGCTGGGCGATTGAAGCAGCACACGACTAGAGGAGGAATCATCTTGCTACTAACCGTTAACGACTTACACAAATCATTCAATGGACGGGAGATCCTGAAGGGGATTGACTTCCAGATCGACAAGGGCGAGATCGTTGTCATGATCGGCCCGTCCGGTTCCGGGAAGACAACCTTCCTGCGTAACCTCAACTTCCTGGAGCACGCCGATCAGGGACAGATGGACTTCGCCGGTCACCAGATCGACCTGGCCAAGCCAGACAAGAAGGAGGGTCAATGGGTCCGGCGCCACTCCGCAATGGTCTTTCAAAACTACAGCCTCTTCAAGAATAAGACGGCCCTGCAAAACATCACTGAGGGCCTGATCTACGCCCAGGGGATGGCCAAGGACAAGGCCGAAGCCATCGCCAAACATGAATTGGCCAGTCTGGGGCTCAGTCAGGAGGCCCAACTCTACCCCGCCCAGCTGTCCGGTGGGCAGCAGCAGCGAATCGGGATCGCCCGGGCGACGGTCCTAAACCCAGAGATCATCCTCTTCGACGAGCCAACCTCCGCCCTCGACCCTGAACTGGTCGGATCGGTCCTCGGTGACATGCGCAAGCTGGCGGAGGCGGGGCAGACGATGATCATCGTCACCCACCAGCTCGGCTTTGCCCGTCAGGCGGCCGACCGGATTGTCTTCTTCGATGAAGGAAAGGTCATCGAGGAAGGTGCCCCACAGGCAATGTTCGACCACCCGCAGAATAAACGGACGGCCCAGTTTCTCACCGCCCTCAACGACGCCAACTAAGGAGGTAGTGACCAATGAACAACGCTAAGATTCTCGGCGTCATCCTCCGTGGCCTTCCCAACACCCTCTACCTCCTGGTCCTGTCCTTTGTCTTTGCGACCATTCTGGGGATCTTCCTCGCCTGGCTAGACCTCCGGCAAAACCGGGTCGCCCGGGGCGTGGCCCACGTCTACCTCGGCCTGATCCGGGGGACCCCACCACTCTTGATGTTGCTTTTGGCCTACTACGGGCTGCCGGTTCTCCTGAAGGGCATCGGCATCAACATCGACGGCTGGACCAAGCTAACCTTCGGGGTATTCGGCCTGTCCTTGGGCTGGAGCGCCTACCTGTCTGAGGCCTTCCGGAGCGCCTACCTGTCCGTGGACCCCGGCCAGCTGGAGGCCGCCCGGTCGATCGGCCTGCCGGATCGGACCACCTTCTGGCAGATTTTGATCCCCCAGGCCACAATGATCGCCCTACCGAACATCGAGAACCTGGTGATTGGCCTGTTCAAGGCCACCTCCCTGGTCTATGTGCTCGGCCTCTACGACCTCTACAATGAGGCTTCCAACCTGTCCAACCAGACGGCAGGAATCCACCAGCTCCGGATCTTCATCCTGCTGGCCCTCACCTACTGGGTCATCGTCCTGATCATTGAGGGGCTCTTTCGCTTGATCAGGAACCGCTTCGCCGCCATTCGTGCCTAACTGAAAGGAGGAACGCAACTTGTTCGATTTAAACTTTGCCCGCGCGTCGTTCGGCCAGATCCTGGCAGCCGCCCCGCTTACCCTCCTGGTTGCGGTGGTGGCCACCCTGGTCGGGTTGATCCTGGCAATTCTCGTCGCCATCGCCCGGGAGAAGAAGATTCCGGTCCTCGCCCAGGTTCTAGCCGTCCTGGTCTCGTTTATCCGGGGAACCCCGATCCTGGTCCAACTCTACGTGGTTTACTACGGGCTGCCCCAACTCCTGGTCCTGATGCGCAGCTGGGGCTGGAACACTAACCCAGATGGTCTCCCCGCCATCGTTATCGCCTTTTCCGCCTACGGACTGAACGCAATGGCTAACCTCTCGGAGAGCATCCGATCAGCCTACCATTCGGTGGACCCCCGCCAATACGAGGCTGGGATCGCGGTCGGCATGCCCCCCTTTAAGACCATGACCCAGATCGTGGTCCCGCAGCTGATCACCAACCTGATCCCCAACTTCACCAACATCTTCCTCGACCTGATTAAGGATACCGCCCTGATCTACAACATCGGCCTGGTAGAGATCATGGGCCAGGCCAACATCGTCTCTTCGATCGGTTTCAAGTACCTGGAGACCTACACCGACGCCCTGGTCATCTACATCGTCATCTGCTGGATCTTCGCCAAGATCTTCCAGCTGATTGAGAGCCAGCTCCGTCGTCGTTACGTCCCGAACTAAAGAAAGAAGAATTGATTATGAAGATAAGTAAACTCATCACGACTCTGTCCGTCCTCGGCCTGGCTGCCGGGACCCTCTTAGCCCCAGTCACAGCACACGCCGCCAAGGAAACCACCGTCAACGTCGCCGCCCCCAATGGCAACCCCGAGTTCATCGTCAATACCGACCACGGCCCCGAAGGTTACTACGGAGAACTGATCAAGCGGATTGACCACGACCTGCCTCAATATAAGTTCAAGACGACCTTTACCTCCCAGAACGCCGTCTTCTCCGGTCTCCAGTCGGGCAAGTATGACGTTGCCCTGAACAACTCCTGGTACAACGCATCCCGGTTTAAGAACTACTATCACACCCGGGCCACCAGTCTGGATGACGTCCGGATCATCTACCGGAAGAACAGTCCCCAGGCCAAGTACTTGAAGAACGCCACCTCACTGAAGCCGGTCGCCGAACACAAGCTCTCGATGGTACCACTGGCCACCGACGACGCTCTCTACTCCGTCGTCAAGACCTACAATGATACCCACAGTCCCAAGGTTGACCTAAAGCCGTTCGGTGACCAGTCAACGGCCGACGCCCTCGGCCAAGTCGCCTCGGGCAAGTACGACGTCACCATGTACCCCTACGCTGCCTTCCGTGAGGTCCAAAACACCAAGGACGGCAAGAAGTTGGCGGTTTCTAAGTCAATTTACCTCAAGAGTGCCTACCTCCTGGTCCACAAGAGTCCACAGAATAAGAAGCTGACCGCAGCCCTGAACAAGGAGATTGACCACCTCTACCGTGACGGCTACCTCGAGCACCTGACCAAGAAGTACATCCACGAGAACACCTTCGCCTTCCCAAATGCCAAGAAAGCCTATAACGCAGAATTCAACAAGTAAAGGAGTCTTTAATCATGCAATTATCCCATTTTATTAGCCGGGCCGCCCTGGCTGGTCTGACCATCCTCGGTCTCTTCACTGCCGCCGGGTCCGCATCTGCTGCCACCACCGTCACCGTCGCTGCCCCGAACGGCAATTTCCCCTATATCATCAACACCGACCACGGGGCCGGCGGTTACTACGGCGCGTTGATCAAGAAGATTGACCGCGACCTACCGCAATACAAGTTTAAGACGACCTTTACCTCCCAGAACGCGGTCTTCGCCGGCCTCCAATCCGGGAAGTACGACGTCGCCATGTCCAACTTCTGGTACAACAAGCAACGGTTCAACAACTACTACCACACCCGGGCAAACGGCCTCGATGACCTCCGCCTGGTCGAGCGCAAAAACGGCAAGCATGCCAACTCTCTGGCCGAGGTGGCCAAGAAGAAGCTGACCGTGGTTCCCGTTTCAACCAGTGACGCCCGCTATAGCCTGCTTGAGAATTACAACCAGCAACACCCCAACAACAAGCTCAACCTCAAGGGGATCGGTGACCAGACGACCGGGGATGCCCTCAAGCAGGTCGCATCCGGGAAGTACGATGTCGCCGTCTACCCGTACGCCGCCTACAAGTCCGTCCAGACGACCGCGGCTGGCAAGAACCTGACCGCCTCCAAGTCGATCGGCCTAGAGAGCTCCTACTTCCTCCTTCACAAGAGTCCGGCCAACAAGAAGCTAACGGCGGCCATGAACAAGGAACTCAAGAAGCTCCACGACGATGGTTACCTGAAGAAACTGACCAAGAAGTACCTCTACGAAAACACCTTCAAGCTGCCGGGTGCCCAGAAGGAATTTAACGCCCATAACTAAAAATCACTAAACGTCCAAACGCCAAAGTTAATAAAGCATCCCAGCAGATATGAAAAATCGGGACATGAGCCTTCAACAGATTCATGTCCCGATTTTTATCATTTTAAACCCGCAGCTCGTCAAAGAACTTCGTCGCGTCAGTCTGGACCATCGTGAAATCGCACGGCAGGTGCAGCTCCTGCTGGTTGATCGCCAGGACCTGGGCATCCCGGTTCCGGTATTCGAGCAGGCCGGCAAAGGGGTAGACCTTCATCGAGGTGCCGACGATGACCACCAGGTCGGCCGCCTGCAGCGCCCGGACCGAGTTCATGATGTCATCCTGCTTGATTCCCTCATCGTAGAGGACGATGTCGGGCCGCAGGGGGCCGCCGTCCTTTTCGTGGAGCCGGCTCTTCAGGTAATCGGCCACCGGCACCGTCTCACCGCACTGCTCGCAGTAGACGTGGTAAAGGTTGCCGTGGAAGTCGATCAGGTGAGTCGCCCCCGCCTCCTCATAGAGGTTATCGATGTTCTGGGTGATCACCGTCGCCCGGTCCTGGTTAGTCAGGGCCGCCTGCTTTTGGTGAATCACGTTCGGCTTGGCATCCGGGAAGTAGAGGTTCTTCTTGCAGAATTCATAGAAACCTTCCGGGTCGCTGCTGAAGTAGCGGTGACTCAGGTAGTACTCGGCGTTCTTGTCCTGGGTATAGAGCCCGTTAGCCGAACGGAAGTCGGGAATCCCCGAAGCGGTCGATACCCCGGCCCCCGTCAGGAAGACGATCCGCTTGGCATCATCAAACATTTGCTGAATTTGCGCGTCCATGAGCTCACTTCCTTACAATATATGGCACGCTGTGTTCTTCCAGGAACTTCTTGACCGGCATGTCATAGACCCGCTTGAAGTACTCAGGGCTGTTGCCAGCCGGGGTTGCCAGGGTAAAGGAGTTCTGGCGGTCGCTGCGCCGTAAACCGACGTAGGCCCGCTTGGTCGTCCCCCGCTCCTTCATGTCGGAGTGGAAGATCTCGAAGACCTGCCGCATCTCGAGGCGGAGCTGGCGTTCACTCAGCACTGGGGAGACGGTCGTGTACTCGTTGTTGTGCAGGGCCGGCAGTCCCCATTCCTGCATCTGGGCGTCGAATAGTGAATAGATCTTGATGATCGTCCGCCGCATGTCAAATGGCGACTTGATCGGCTTAGCCGTAATCTGCTTGTAGATCTTCTGGGCCGCCTCCAGGGCTACCGGGTAGTTTTCCTCAAAACGGTCGGCAAACTTAGCGAAGTGATCACCATAGAAGACCAGGGCGTCAAGGCCCGTCAGCAGGCGCAGGGTCCGTTCGTCATCATCCTTCGCCCCCTCCTTGGTCAGGGTGTGCTCAACACCCCTCCAGTATTCCTCTTCGATCTGGTCATCGATCAGGCCGTGCTTGCGCTGTTCGGCGACCACGACCCGGTGAATAGCCACGTTGTAGAGGTCCGTAGACATGATCATCATCTGCTCATCGAGTTCCTTGTCACCAAGCGACAGCTGGAAGAAGATCTGGGGGAAGCCCTTGAGCAGCATTAATAGGTGGAGCAGTTCATGGGAGGCGGTGTAGTTCGGCGCCGTCAGGTCGGTCACAATGATGAAGAGGCCGCCGGGCAACGTCTTCTGGGTCGCCTGGTCGTGCCGGACGTAACCGGACTTCTTACCGTGGAACTGTACAAAGACCGTCCCTTCCGGATAGAGGGCGTTGACCTCATCCAGCAGGGCTTGGTTGGTCGCGTTTAACTTGATTTCTTCTTCGCTCATTATTTATCCTTTCTAATCTTGGCTAGTACCTGACGGGCCGTTTCCTGGTCAACGTGGCTCTGTTGGGCCAGCTGGGCCACGACCAGCGGGACCTCCGCTGGGGTAGCACCAACGCTGACCGCCAGTGACCGGTACTGGAGCTTCATGTGGCCCGCCTGGATCCCGGTCGTCGCCAGGGCCCGTAGCGCGGCCAGGTTTTGGGCTAGGCCGATGCTAGCAGTCACGGCTGCCAACTCTTCGGCCGTTTGGATCTTGCTGATCTGGTAATTAGCCTTGGTCAACGGGTTTAACCCGATCGAGCCACCGACCACTCCGACCGGTAGCGGTAGGGTCAACTCACCGTGGAGGTGCCCATCACGGACGGTCCAGGTGCTCAATCCCCGGTAGTGGCCGTCGCGGGTGGCGTAGGCATGGGCGCCGCTCTCGATGGCCCGCCAATCATTACCGCTGGCGATCATGACGGCATCAATTCCGTTCATGATCCCCTTGTTATGGGTGGCGGCACGGTAGGGATCAACCTGGGCAAGGTCACTGAGTTTGGCAATCCGTTCGGCCACCCGATCCCCGGGTAGCTGCTTGGTGGCCAGCTGGTTGAAATCGACGTCACAGCTAACCGTCTGTAGACTATTGGTCGCCAGGTTGCTGAGAATCGCCACCAGAACGTGGTAGCCCTGGGCACTCAGTTCACGGCCGACCGCCTCGGCCATCGTATTGACACTGTTGGCCCCCATTGCCTGACAGACATTGATTCCCAGGTCGACACTGACAAAGTCGCCGGGGGTCCGGACCGTCAGCGACTGGGCACCACCGCCCCGCCGCTGCATCGACGGGTGAGCCGCGTTGGCGAAAGCCAGCAGGTGGTCACGCTGGGCCGTCAGCTTGGCTACCGTCTCGGACACATCAGCGACGTCGGTCAGGACCACCTGGCCGACCAGCTCCCGGTGCTGATGGGGCGCCGTGAAGCCGCCAGAGGCCTGTACCCGTTTAGCGCCATTGCTGGCGGCGGCGATGACGGATGGTTCCTCGACCACCATCGGGACGACATACTCATGGCCGTTGACGGTCAGATTGAGCCCGACCCCCTCCGGCAGGCCATAGTCGGTCAGGTAGTTTTCTACCAGCTCGTTACCCAGGGCACTCGCGTGATCAGCTAACAGGGCGGTCACCGACTGGGGCAGGTGTAATCCCTGGGCCAGCCGCTGGCGCCGCATCTGGGGATCGACCTTGTAAAAGCCGTGTTGCCAATTACTCATTGTGGTCTCGCTTCCTTTGGTTGACGTATTCCGTGATGATTCCTTCCCGGACCCCACTCTCTGAGAAGATCACCCGACCGTCACTGTTGCGTTGGAGCAGGCTGACCAGGGGGAGCATTCCCCCGACAATGATGTCCGCCCGCTCCGGCTCCAAGCCGGGCATCCGCTTGCGCTGAGCCAGGTTGCGGTTCAACAGCTCCCGGTAGGTGGCAAAGACCACCCGGGAGGAGAGCTGGTAACCGTGGATCGATCGCTGGCACCGGTGACGATGGTGGTAGGACCAGGTCATCCGGGCCAGGGTCCGGTTGGCCCCGCCCAGGAGGACAATTGGCACCCGGGTTGCATACCGTAGCCAGGGAATCTTAGTTAGACGTTCGTTCATCGCTACCTGAGCCCGGAACAGGTCAGCTGAACGGACGTAGCCGTTGAGGTGGAACTGCTCCGACAACGTGACAGCGCCGACCGGGATCGAAATTAGGTCCCGCGCCCGCCGCTGCTGGACCAGGACCAGTTCACAACTTGCACCACCGACATCCAGAATCAAACAGTGGTTCAACTTCATCGTCCGAATCACGCCTAAGTAGTCATAATAGGCTTCCTTCTTGCCCGAAAGGACCTGAAGACGGATTCCCACTTCCTTTTGGACCCGGTTGAGAAATTCCTGCCGGTTCTGGGCCTGACGTACCGCCGCCGTCGTAATCGCCCTTACCTGAATATGGGGCATGAACTCGTAGATCTGCTTGAAGCGCTTTAGGGCGGCAATGGTCCGGTTCATGGCGTCCTCTTGTAGCATCTTTTCGCGGCCCATCCCCTCGGACAGGCGGGTATTCTCCTTGACCCGCTTGATTTCGCGAAAACGGCCATCCGGGGCGATTTCGGTGATCGCCATCCGGGCCGAGTTAGAGCCGAGGTCAACAATCGCGAGGTTTTCCACTATTTTCACCTCCGCTTTTCATTTTATTTTTTCTTAGAAAACATCCTCTTTATGTTACCATGTTCCGCGCCGTGAAACACTAATAAGTGGCCCGCGGTAAGAAATTTTCTTTACATTAAAGGGCTGTCCCGGCAAATAAATACCGGAACAGCCCATAATCATTTTAATTAGTCAAAATAGTTGATCCCGATGGCGTCCCGGACCTCCTTTAGGGTTTGGTTAGCCACCCGGTTGGCCTTGGCGGAGCCCGCCGTCAGGACCTGATCGACGTAGTCCAAGTTAGCCGCGTATTCCTCACGCCGCTTGCGGATCGGCTCCAGGACGGCCTGGAGAACATCGTTTAAGTAGCGCTTGATCTTAACGTCACCGAGGCCCCCAGCTTGATACTGCTCCTTCAGCTCGGCCACGTGGTCCTTGTCCGGGTCAAAGATGTCCAGGTAGGTGAAGACCGTGTTACCCTCAACGTGGCCAGGATCACTGACCTTGATGTGGGTTGGGTCGGTGTACATGGACATGACCTTCTTTTGAATAGTGTCAGCATCGTCAGACAGGTAGATGCAGTTGCCCAGGGACTTACTCATCTTGGCGTTGCCGTCGAGGCCTGGAATCCGGCCCTCACCCTTTGGCGGGAAGACACCCTCTGGTTCTACCAGAATGTCTTGCTGGTAGATCCGGTTGAAGGTCCGAACGATCTCCCGGGTCTGTTCCAGCATCGGCTCCTGGTCATCACCAACCGGCACCGTATCGGCCTTGAAGGCGGTGATATCGGCCGCCTGGCTGACCGGGTAGATGAAGAAACCGGCCGGAACGCTCTCACCGAACTTCTTCTGCTTGATCTCGGTCTTAACGGTCGGGTTCCGCTTCAGGCGAGAAACCGTGACCAGGTTCAGGTAGTGCATCGTCAGTTCGCTCAGGGCCGGAATCTGGGACTGGACCAGGATCGTTGACTTCTTCGGGTCGATCCCGACGGCTAGGTAATCCAGGGCCACCTGGTGGAGACTGTGCCGGATCTTCTCCGGGTCGCGGGCGTTATCGGTCAGGGCCTGCTGGTCGGCGATCATGATGTAGGTATCGTACTTGCCGGTATTTTGTAGGGCCACCCGGTTCTTGAGGGAGCCAACGTAATGTCCGATGTGGAGCTTCCCTGTTGGCCGGTCACCAGTCAAAATTACGTGTTTCTTTTCCGTCATCGTTATTTCCTCCTTGAATTAAAAGCGCCCCATTAGCCATTGACTAATAGGACGCTTGCGCGCGGTGCCACCTAAATTGCAAATAAATTGCCACTTGAATTTGATTCTCGTTGAAATCCAGTTCGCACCCTGGGGACCTTTTCACCTGCCGTCCCTCGCTGAAACTCGTGCTACTTAATGTCTATATTCTAGCGACTTTCTCCATAAAAGGCAAGCCAGGATCACAAACACTTGTTCGACGACGGTTCGTCCGGTATAATGAAAACAGCGTTTCACGGAAAGGACGACTGACAATGGCAACCTACCTGGCAATTGATCTTAAATCATTCTACGCCTCCGCGGAGTGTGCTGACCTGGGCTATGACCCGCTCAACACCAACCTGGTAGTGGCAGATGCCAGCCGGACCAGCAAGACAATCTGCCTGGCCGTTTCTCCGGCCCTTAAGAAGTTCGGTCTACCCGGCCGGCCGCGATTATTTGAGGTCGAACAACGGGTGGCCGCACTCAACCGTCAACGGGCTCAGGAAGCTAGCGACCACCGCCTGGCCCCCTGGGGATCAATTTACCGCGACGAACTCCTCCGTTCCCCCAGCCTCAAGATCGAGTACAAGGTCGTCCCACCCCGAATGGCCTTCTACCTCCAACGCAGTGCCAAGGTCTACGAGATCTACCTCCGTTACCTGCCACCGGCCAAGATCCATCCCTACTCGATTGATGAGGTCATGATGGACGTCACCGACTACCTGGCCAGCCACCACACGACCGCACACGACCTCGCCAAAGAGATCATCCAGGTAATTCAGGCCGAGACCAGGATCACGGCAACCGCGGGAATTGGTGACAACCTCTACCTGGCCAAGATGGCCATGGATATCGTCGCCAAACGGATTCCGGCCGACCGCGACGGGGTCCGGATCGCTGAGATGGACGAGCAGAAATACCGCCACTACCTCTGGGCCCACCAGCCGATCACCGACTTCTGGCGGGTCGGCCGCGGCTATGCCAAGCGCCTAGCCAAGCTCGGTCTGCACACGATGGGTGACATTGCCCGCTGCTCCTTGGGTACCCTCTCCGAACCGCAGAACGAGGAGACCCTTTACCGGGAGTTTGGCAAGAACGCCGAGCTGCTGATCGACCACGCCTGGGGGCACGAGTCAGCAACCATCGACGATATCAAGCACTACCACTCCACCAACCACGGCCTCTATTCCAGCATCGTCCTCCCCCGCCCCTACACCTTCGCAGAGGGACGAATCGTTGTCCGGGAGATGGCCAATATGCTCTGCCTGCAGATGGTCAAGCGGGACCTGGTGGCTGACGAGTTTTCCCTAACCGCCAACTACGACGCCCAGAACCTGCAGGACGGACATGATTACCACGGCGCCGTCAGTAAGGACTTCTACGGCCGGGACGTCCCCCACCCCGACCACGCCAAAATCAGCTTCAAGGTCCCAACCGCCGCGCCCAGCGAGCTGGTCGACCACTTCCTTGCCGCCTACGACCAATCTTTCCACCACCAGCTCACCATCCGCCGGGTCACCGTCACCGCCAACCACCTAGTCAACCGCCAGCAGGCCCAGGAGCGGACCTATACCGAGCAGCTTGATCTTTTTGCCGACCCCGAGCAGGCGGTTCAGGCGGCCGAAAAACAACAAGCCCAGCGTGACCAGGACTATAAGCTGCAGAAACTGATTCTGAAGATGCAGCAGGGCTTTGGTAAGAACGCCATCATCCGGGCTGCGGACCTCAAGGACGGGGCCGTGGCCAAGAAACGCAACAAGGAGATTGGAGGGCATCAGGCATGACAGACAGGCAACAGTGGGCAGCCGAACAGGCCCAGTTCAATGACACCAGCCGTTACAATGACATCATGAATGTACCTCGCCACGTTTCCCGGGCCCACATAGCGATGACCAAGCAGGACCGGGCCGGTCAGTTTGCCCCCTTTGCGGCCCTCACCGGCTACCGGGAGTTGCTCGATCAGACGGCCCAGCGTTACGCTAACAAGCGTTACCCAACCGGGGAAGAGGTCCAGGCGGTCTTTGACTTCTTCCGTGAGCTACCGGTGGACGAGGCCGTAACGCTGAGTCTCACCTACTTTAACGGGGAGAGCGGCTACTATGATCACTACCGGGGTGCCTTATCCCGGGTCGACTGGGCTCAGCAGGTGGCTTACTTTACGGAAGGGCCCCGCATTCCCCTCCGCAATATCCGTGACGTCTCCCGGGAGGAGGATTCCCATGGCAACTGACAACGAGATTAGGGCAGCGATCAAGCAGGGTAACCAGGTCATCGCCGACTTCCAACAACACTCATCCGGTCGGCTCAACCTCTGGACATCAATCGTCACCCCCAGCCGCAACTACGTGATCACTATCGAGGCCCAGAAGCGGGTCGGCACCGGGATCACCACCGCAATCGTTGGTCACCTCTCCTTCGACCGGTACGATGACGACGACTACCTGCAGGTCCTGATGAGCCTGCAAAAGGAGTGGGATATCCCCGTCCTCTGTCATGCCTTCTCCCGGCGCCGCCTCGCTAACCTTCGTTCTCAGTATGGTAGCCGGATTATCCGCGACGACATCGTTCGCCGCTACAAGTAGGCAACCAAGGCGAACATTCAGGGTTAACGCTTGGTGGTTGTCACCTCCTTTGATTGTGGCAAAATGAGGTCGGCCTCGCCCTGGTCCCTGAGCAGACTTTCATAAGCCCACTCAAAAACGTATTCAAGCGATTTGCATAATGGATAAGAAAGGCCCAATCTGGCGCAAAACCAGCTTGGGCCTTTTACTATTCAATTAGGCTTCCTTGACCACGAACAGACGGCTGCTGGAGTCGGATGGATCCTTCTCCGGCTTGGTCCGGTCCATGATCCGCGGCACAAAGTAACCAGCGTGCATCAACTCGGCACCGGAGAACTTCTCCTGACCACCGTTAACCGTGTAAGTCTTTTCGGGGTCGAGACCAGCGAAGTAGACCCGGATGTAGGCCGGATTGGCACCGTTTAAGATCTGGAAGCGGGCGGCGATCGCCTCGCTCTGGTCATCGTTGACCACTTGCCAGCCGTAAACGTTGGCGTTGTTGGTGTCCGGGTTTTCCAGCCGGTAGAACTTACCGAACTGGAAGAGGTGCCGGTACTGTTTGTAGAAGGCCACCTGCTTCTTGATCGTTGCCAGTTGGTCTTCCGGCAGCTTGGTGATGTCCAGCTCATAGCCGAAGTCACCAAAGTAGGCCACCGTGGCCCGGGTATCAAGTGAGGTCAGCCGGCCAACCTGGTCGTTCGGCACGGCCGAGACGTGAGCACCCCACATCGACTGGGTGTAGCCGTACGAGGTCCCGTCCTGGATCTTGATCCGCTCAATGGCGTCGGTGTCATCACTGCACCAGGCCTGGGGAGCGTAGTACATCATCCCGAGGTCAAAACGGCCACCACCGGAGGCACAGGATTCAAACAGGACGTCCGGGAAGGCCTTAATCAGCCGGGCATATAGCTGGTAAACGCCGAGGATGTAGCGGTGGGCAAACTCCAGCTGGCGGTCAGCTGGCAGCCGGTCGCCGTACATCTCGGTGATGTTCCGGTTCATGTCCCACTTGATGTAGTCTAGCTTGGTCTTCTTGATGATGGCACTGATGTGGTCGAACAGGTAGTCAACCACCTCGGGCCGACTCATGTCGAGGACAAACTGGTTCCGGGCCGGGGTGCTCTGCCGTCCCGGCGTAGCGATCATCCAGTCCGGGTGATCCTCGTACAACTGGCTGTCAATCGAGATCATCTCGGGTTCAAACCAGAGGCCGAACTTCATTCCCTTGGCATGGACTGCATCCGCGAAGCCGTCAATCCCGTCAGCGAACTTCTTCTCGTCGACGAACCAGTCCCCGAGGCTGGACTTATCGTCGTCCCGGTGGCCAAACCAACCATCATCGAGGACGAACATCTCAATGCCAAGCTCGTGGGCCTTGTCGACGATTGGCATTAGCTTCTGCTCAGTAAAGTCCATGAAGGTGGCCTCCCAGTTATTGATCAGAATTGGCCGATCCTCATGGGCAAAGCGGGGGTTGACCAGGTGGTCCCGGTAGAAGGCCCCCATCTGTTGACTCAACTGGTTCAGCCCGGCGGTCGTGTAGGACATCACGGCTTCCGGCGTCTGGAAACTTTCACCGTCGTCCAGGTGCCAGGCAAACTCGTCCGGGTTAATCCCCACCAGAACCCGGGTGGTGTCAAACTGGTCGACCTCGACGGAATCGAGGAAGTTACCCGAGTAGATCAAGTTAAAGCCGATCGCGGCACCCTGGTTGTTGTCGGTGTGGGGCCGGGCCAGGATGAAGAACGGATTCTGCTGGTGGCTGGAGGCATCCCGCAGACTGCTGATGCTCTGGATACCGGAACGCAGGTGGGTTCGGATGAGGTGGCGTTCCCGTGCCCAGGACCCGGAGAATTGCAAGAGGTCGTAGTCACTGTCTGGCAGGTCCAGCTGAGTACTCAGGGCCCGGTTGAGGGTGACCGGCTCACCATGGTTAGTATAGGTGGCGCTGCGGACGATCACATCTTCCTTTTCAAAGATTGTGTAATGCAGGTCGAGCAATACGTTGGCCAGCTCATCCTTGAACTTGACGGTCAGGGTCTGGGCATCATCGCCCTGGTCATCGAAGCTGGATGGCAGGTCGGCGAGCCGCTGCTTGCCGTCCGTAATCTCATAGCCCTGGTAGACAAACTCCGAGGTCCGTGAGCCGTTCAGGTAGGTGATCTGATAAGCCGGATAGCGGTAGTCCCCCTTGCCCAGACCAGCATATTCCTGCTTGATCAACTCCAGCTGGAAATCCCCCTGCTCAACGGTCAAGGTGCTGGTGCAGTCGTGCTCCTCCCGGCTGGCCAGGTTGGCATAGTCAGTTTTGACCGGAATCCGTGGCCCGTAGTAGAGCTGACCGGCCGCCCCATTCTCTAAGATCTTAAAGATGTAGCTGGTCTTGGCCGTCTGCAGGTGAAAAAGCTGCTGTTCTTCGTTGACATGAATACTCATTTTCTAAGTCCCCCTTGATAAACAAAAAGACGCTGTAAAGCGCC
Source organism: Limosilactobacillus pontis DSM 8475 (assembly GCF_001435345.1). Taxonomy (GTDB): domain Bacteria; phylum Bacillota; class Bacilli; order Lactobacillales; family Lactobacillaceae; genus Limosilactobacillus; species Limosilactobacillus pontis. The sequence continues at coordinate 73,110 of NZ_AZGO01000037.1, forward strand.
TCTGATGGAAATAATTGTTCTAAATGGTTCGGCGCCAACTCATCACCAGGATCAGTCTGGCTGAGTAAACTTAAATTCTGGGAACCAGATCTTGATCTCCTTGGTAGCGCTGGCCGGTTCATCGGACGTGTGGACGATATTCCGCAGGTTGCCATCTGGCCACTCACGACCGTAGTCCCCACGAATGGTCCCCCACTCGGCCTCAACCGGGTTAGTAGCCCCGGCCATGTTATGGATGGCTTTGATGACGTTGGTCCCGGAAACGACGATGCCGACGATCGGTCCCTCAGTCATGTACTCGAGTAGTTCGGGGAAGAATGGCTTATCGACCTTGTCAGCGTAGTGCTGGCGCAGCAGTTCTTCGGTTGGTTGGATCATCTTCAGGGCTTCGATCTTGCAACCCTTGCGTTCAATCCGCGTGATAATCTCGCCGATGTGCCGGGTCTTGACACCATCAGGCTTTACTAAAACCAATGTGTATTCGTCTTTAACCATAACGAACCTCTCCTTTTCAAATCACTATCACTAGATTATCATATCCCATCCACGGTTGAAAGCACTTTCAGCTACTTTATTTGACAATTTCGTGCTCAATTACCAGCTTCTGACAGGCCTTAGCGTTCAAAGCCGGACTGACCGGACCGTTGCTCAGCAGGGTCAGCTGGTGCATCGCCCGTGAGGCCATCGTGTAAACCATCCCGACCGCATCGGTGTTAGCCAGATTGGCAGCCGAGACATCGTAGGCCATGACAGCATCAAATTCTAGCCCCTTGGCCAGGTAAATCGGCAGGACCAGGATCCCGGTCGGCAGAGCACTGTCTCGCTCACTGAGTAGGTGAAGATCCGCCACCTTCTGCCGGTGGAGGGTCTGGTAGACCTCTTGGGCCTGCTGGCGATTCTTGGTCAGGATCGCCACTGTCTCGTTGTCCTGGCGGAGTGTGGCCACCTCATCAAGCAGGGCCTGCCGGGTGCTCTCCGCCGAGTAGCGAACCAGCAGATGTGGCGTGGCGCCGTGCCGGGTGAAGGAGATGATCTGATCACCATCGGGCAGGAGGGCCTTGGCGAAGTCGGCGATCTCCTTGGTTGACCGGTAGCTCCGCCGCAGGGCGATCAGGTTCGGGTGCTTGGCGTCAAGAACGCTGCTAAGCTCCTTGAGCATCGTCTCCGGTAGCTGGAGGGGCTTGAAGAGGGCCTGCTCACTATCACCAAGGACGGTGAAGCAGGCCTGGGGGAAGGCGTGACGCAGATAAACCATCATCGCCAGGGAGTAGTCCTGCATCTCGTCGATGAAGACGTACTGGAAGGACCGGTTCTGCCCGCTGCCGGTGATCAGGTCACGCAGGTACATCAGCGGGGCGGCGTGCATCAGTTCTAGCCGGTGAAACTCGATCTCGTCCTGGTAGGTCAGAATCATGTTTGTCCAGTCCCGGGTGCTGATCGAATCCGGCACCTCCACCCGACGGAGAAAACGTTCGTACTGGTTGTAAAAGTCGAGGAAGTAGTTATTGTAGATGGCATCCGCAATGATCCGCAGCCTACGCTTGGCCCACCGCCGGGACAGGTAGGTGTACTGGGCATCCTCGTCGGCAAAGTCATCAACCGTCTTCTTGCCGTAAAGACGGTGGAGCTGCTGGGTGGTCAGGTCGTCGAGCTCCTTAGCCACCCAATCCTGCTTGGCCTCGGTCCGTACCCGGTGCTGGAGCTCGCGAATCAGCTTATTTTTCAATTGTACCATCCGGTCGGCGAGATGCATGGCAGACGGCAGGGCCTCGTAGACCTCCCGAATATGGTCGGCGCTGAAGAAGGCCCGGCCATTGAAGCGCAAGTCTGCAAACTGGAGGTCGGCATCGGTCAGCTTGGCCACGTACTGGCGGACCTGGTCCATCACGGCCGTTCCCTCCATGAAGTTGGCGATTGTCTGGTCGGCATCCGGGTGAGCCTGGCGCGTCTCGTAACGTTCAAATAGACCTTCGACCTTCAAGCCCTCGAAGCGCCGACGCACGAAGCCCTCCAGGGTCACCTGACGCATGTTGCGCTCACCCAGGCTGGGTAGGACCTCGGAGATGTAATGACTGAAGAGGTTGTTGGGACTAAAAAGAACGATCTGGTCGGCGTTTAGGACGGCCCGGCTGTGGTAGAGGAGGTAGGCGATTCGTTGTAGGATGGCCGAGGTCTTCCCGGACCCCGCAACCCCCTGGACCAGGAGGAGGTCACTGTGGGTGTCGCGGATGATATCGTTTTGCTCCTGTTGAATCGTGGCCACGATGTTATGCATGTACTGGTCGTTCTGTTCACCCAGGGCCGCCTGGAGGAGCTCATCACCGACCGTCTCATTGGTGTCGAACATGTTGGTGATTTGGCCGTCCTTGATGGTAAATTGCCGCTTCTTGACCAACTCAGTCTGCTGAGTGCCGGCTGGCGTCTTGTAGCTGACCTTGCCGAGGGTCCCGTTGTAGTAGACCCCCGCGATCGGGGCCCGCCAATCGTAGACCAAGAAGTCGGTCTTGTCGTCGTTCATCAGTGAAGCGGTCCCGATGTAGAGTGACTCCGGCTCGCTTTCACCAGGATCTACAATGTCGATCCGGCCGAAGTACGGCGACCCCTGCAGGCCCTTTAGTGTTGCCAACTGGTGTTTCAGGATCGTCTCACTCTCGGCGGCCCGGGAGACCAGTTGCCGCTGTTGCTCCAGCATCGACCGCGACTCGGCAATGTCATCAACCTCGTAACGGTTAATCGAGGCGTTTTCACTGTAGTTGCGTTCGACCGCCCGGGTTTCCTTGTGGGCGGCCTCAACGGCAGTGGTCGTCTCAGCCACCTGGCGTTTGATCTCTCTAACTACCCGGTCGACACGGCTTTGTTCCTGTTGTCTTTCTTCTCGTTCTCCCATGCTTAGCCTCTTTTCTCCTTATTTGCAATATTATATTGTAACATCTCGTTACTGTTCCGTCGCCGACGACGCCCTCACCCACATAACATAAAAAGAGACTGGCGATTTTTGCGCAGTCTCTTTGATTCGTTATTCTTCATGGGCAGATTTCAAAGCGTGTTTGAGCATGAACGGGGCCAGAACCGTGGCCAGAATGATCACGGTGATCACGTCCGAGTAGTACATCGATGACATCAGGTGGGCCTCGTAACCAATCTGGGCGGTGATCAGGGCCATCTCACCCCGGGCCACCATCCCACTGCCGACAACATAGGAGCTCGGCAGGTTGAAGCCGGACAACTTGGCCCCCGCCCCGCAGCCGACCAGCTTGGTCAGGCAGGCCAGGATCGTCATCACGATCACGAAGACAAAGGAGCGCTGCAGGTTATCAAAGCGCATGTTGAGGCCAACGCTGACGAAGAAAAGCGGGATAAACAGGGCGTAGCCGATCGGAATAAAGCTCCGGTCAATCGTCTCCTTGCGGTGGGTATTAGCCACAGCAATCCCGGCGAAGAAGGAGCCGACCGCCCCACTGAGGCCAACGTAATCGGCCAGCGCCGCCATTCCCAAGCAAATGATCATCGCCATCACCGAGGGCGCGGCCACGGTCAGTAGGCGTTCGCTGAGGTGCATCAGGTACGGTGCTAACCAGCGAACCACCAGGTAGGTCCCACCAAAGAAGAGGACCTGGAGGAGGAGGGCCATCCCCAGCGGCATATTGGTGTGACCGCCCTGGCTCCCATTGATCATGCTGATCATGATACTCAGCATGATCACACCGATGATATCATCAGCAACCGCGGCCCCCAGGATCGTGGCCCCCTCACGGCTATCGAGGCGTTTGAACTCCCGCAGGACCGCCACCGAGATGCTGACCGAGGTGGCCGAGAAGATCACCCCGATGAAGAGGGACTCCATCTTGGTAAAGCCAAACAGGTAGCTGGCGCCGCCCATCACGAGCACCGGTACAATGACCCCGATAACCGCAACGATCACGGCCGGGCGCAGATACTTCTTGAGCAGGGACAGGTCACTCTCTAGCCCCGCGATAAACATCAGGATAATGACCCCAATCTCCTGAAACTCATTCATCATCCCGTCGAGGTGCACCCAGTTGAGGAGGGCCGGACCGACGATGATCCCCACCAGGATCTGGCCGATCACCTCGGGGATCTCTACCCGTCGGCAGAGGTGGGCCACTACCTGGGTTGCCAGTAGCAGACCCGCTAAGGTCGCGATAAACTCCATAAGATACCTCCTATAAATAATTTAACTTTCATTTTAACATAGCCGCCCATGGCGCGTCGGGTGAACTATAATGGGATTGCAACTTTATACTAAGGAAAGGTGAATCCATTGAATAATTCACATACGCACTATCACCGGGCCACGGATGTCCTTGCCAAGCCATTCTCGGCCCCGTTTCTCAAGTATATCTGGGCCGGCATCGCGGTCGGGCTGGCTACCGGCCTCGTGGTCAGCGTTTTTCGCTGGATCATCGACCAGGCCCTCCACCTACTGACCGTCGTTTATCCCTTTCTCAACCATCACCCAGTCTGGCTGATTCCCTATGTCCTGGGGTACCATCCTTGTCTCATGGCTGATCGGTCAACTGATTAAAATCGACCTCACCGACCTGGTCGGCTCCGGGGTACCCCAGATCGAAGCAATCTTGCTCGGCCAGCACAGGATGAAGTGGTGGACCGTCCTCTGGCGCAAGTTCGTCAGCGGCCTGCTGACCATCTGTCCGGGTCTCTTCCTCGGTCGGGAGGGGCCCCTGCATCCAAATTGGCGCCTGGCATTGGCCAGGGGATGTCCGAGAAAGTCTTCAGGCTGAGTAAGGAGGATGAACACCTCTTGCTCCAATGCGGCGTGGCGGCTGGCCTGTCCGCCGCCTTCAGTGCTCCATTAGCTGGAACGGTTTTCCTACTTGAAGAGATTACCCACCACTTCAAGAACAAGGTCTGGGTAACCGCCTTCATCGCGGCAATCGCAGCCGATGCCGTCACCTTCCTTTTCTTCGGTACCAAGCCCTGCCTCTACCTGCCGATCAAGCTGGAGCTGCCAGTGCGGGCCTACCCCTGGCTGATCGTGCTCGGTCTCGTCCTAGGGGGCTTAGCCTTTCCCTTCCAGTACTTCATTTTTAGTCTCAAGTACTGGTACCGGAAGTTCCCCCTGCTGCCCAACTACTACCACAGCATCCTGCCCCTCCTGTTGGTTATCCCGTCGGCCTCTGGAACCCCCACATTCTCGGCGGAAACCACAACTTCATCATGTACGTGGCCGACACGAGCTTGCATACTGACTGGGCGCCGCTCATGGAAATGATGACCTTCTTCTTCGTCCTGCGGCACCATGCTGGCCTACGGGTCGACGGTGCCCGGATGAATCTTCATGCCGATCTTCGTCCTTGGCAGCGTCCTGGGGGCGATCGCCGGAATCATCATGATCCACGCCGGCATCATCCCCGCCAGCTGCTATTTAAACATCATCGCTATCAGCATGGCCGCCTACTTCGGGGCTGCCGAGGGGGCGCCGTTCTCTGCGATTCTGCTGGTTACCGAGATGGTGGGGTCAATCCAGCAGATCTTCCCAATGATGATGCTGACCTTCATCGCCTACTACGTTAGCATGTTGCTCGGCGCCCGGCCGTCGATCTACAATGCCCTCCGCCAGCAGATGGTATTCAAGAGCTAAGGAGGGAATCGCCATGTGGATGAGTATCCTACTTGCCTTATTAATCTATTCGTTTGTTCGCGGGACCTTTGAAGACGAGCCCGTCACCCGGAAGAATCTGGTGATTATCCCCGGCTACGCGCTCGTCATGATGATCTGCTCCCTGGCCGAAGAAGACTTCAACCATAAGCTACTGCTGACCACCCTTCTCCTGGTCGTCGGGATCCTAATCGGGCTCTTCCAGGCCTCGCGGGTGACCGTCACCGACACCCACGAACAGGATCCTTACGGGCGCCAGATCATCAAGGTCAAGTGCAACTGGCCCTACCTGTTCGGTTGGATCATCGTCTTCGTCATCGACATTGCCATCGAGTTCGCCGACCAGGCCAGCATCAGTGGGGACGCGGTCTTTCAGGAGTTGATCAAGGAAATCCTGAAGGACCTCTCCTCGATTGCCTTCTTTAGCTTCAGCAACGAGTGGTTCGTCTGGGTGCTGACCGTCGCCACCAGTTTTGCCTATGGCATCACCCTGCTGGTCAGATACCCGAAGATCCGGCAGGCGGTCGTCCGGCGCCACCGGAAAAGTTAACAAAGGTTTAACCACTCCATCGGCCTGCCAATGGTAAAATAATGGTACAAATAATTTTATACGGAGGCAGAACAGATGAGTTTTCTAAAAGATAAGGTAGCCCTGGCCACCGGAGCCGGTCGGGTCGTCCTCAGCAACGGCCAGAGTGGTTCAATCGGGTACGGGATCGCAACTGCCTACGCCAAGGAGGGGGCTAACCTGGTCATCACCGGCCGCAATGAGGCCAAGCTGACGGCCGCCCAGGAGGAACTGGAGAAGGAATACGGAATCCGGGTTCTGCCGATGGTTGCCGACATCAACGCCCACGCAAACAACGCGGCAGTCGTGCAAAACGTCGTCGACCAGGCCATCCAGAAATTTGGCCAACTGGACGTCCTGATCAATAACGCCCAGGCCTCGGCCTCCGGAGTAACCCTGGCCGATCACACCACCGACCAGTTTGACCTCGCCATCTACTCCGGCCTGTACGCCGCCTTCTACTACATGCGGGCCTGCTACCCCCACCTCAAGAAGAGCCAGGGAAGCGTGATCAACTTCGCATCCGGTGCCGGGCTCTTCGGCAACTACGGGCAGTGCGCATATGCTGCCGCCAAGGAGGGCATTCGGGGGATGAGCCGGGTGGCCGCCACGGAATGGGCCAAGGATAATGTCAACGCCAACGTTGTCTGCCCGCTTGCCTGGACGGCCAAGCTGGAACAGTTCAAGGAAGCCTTCCCGGACGCCTTCAAGGCCAACGTCCACGTCCCACCAATGGGCCACTTTGGCGATGCCGAGAAGGAGATCGGTCGGGTCTGTGTCCAGTTGGCCTCACCGGACTTCAAGTACATGACCGGGGAGACGATCACCCTGGAAGGTGGCCTCGGCCAGCGGCCATAGTCAATACAAAAGGAGAAGCGCCCAACGACGCTTCTCCTTTTTGTATTCAATGTTTCACTCTGCGCTCCCCTCGGACCTGGCGATTCCCTCGCGCAAGGTCCGCATATCGACCGTGCTCTCCCGGAAGGCGTGATTTTCGATCGGCAGATGCTGCTCTAGGCTGTCGAACACCTCCAGGCTCCCCGTCAGCTGCGGGGCGGCAAAGTCCAGGAGGTGGCCAGCAAACTGGCGGTTATCACTGATGAAGTGGAGGTGCCAACCCGCCGCGGTAATCGTGCCGAAGATCGCCGGGGCGTAGTAGCCGAGGATGGTTCCAGTGATGTCTATCGCGCTAAACTCGGGCTGGTGCTGGGCGACTGCCAGCAGGGTCGGGTACGGTCGCTGCTGCTTGGGGGCAATCCGGATCCGCACTCGCATGAAGGTTCCATGCAGCTGCAGGAAGGCAAAGACGTTGTCGAGCTGGCGGGCTGCCACCAGGTCGTGGTTCACCCGGGTAAAATTAACATCCTTCAGCGTTAGGGGCTGCAGATCTTTTGGAAAATGGACGGCGGCAAACGGCATCGTCGCGTCCAGATCGGTGATGTGGTTTACCCGGCCGCTGGCGACTGCCTGATACACCTCATTATCCAGGATAACCACCTCGCCATCGAGACCATCAAAGGTACCGATCCCGGTTGATCCGTGCTTTAGCAGGTCGCCCACGGTGATCGTGCCGGCAAAGTTTCCGGCCATCAACGCGGCCAACGTACCGTGTTCGTATAATGTTGTGATTGTTGTCAGATCCCTTCATTGGAATTATTAAAAAGGGAGAAGCGCCAGTACCGACGTTTCTCCCACTGCCAAGCCGCCTGGCAGAATTGAACTGCCGTGTCACCCTTACCATGGATGTGCTTCTACCTATCTGAGCTAAGGCGGCGTTTAAAGTATAACTGAAGCAATGGTTAAAAGGCAAATTGTAGGTGATTATTGCGTTATGGTATGGTTGGTCAATTCGACGTTCTCCTGCCTGTCCATCAGCTTGAGCAGGCGTCCGTCCTGGCGACATCTTCTCCCCTTTAATTGTTCATAGTTTAGCCACCCCGCACGATAGCTTAAGGACGACGAAAGGGGCTGGGAAATAAGCTTCTCGGCGCCCTGTACGGCTAGCCTAGAACGGAGGTTGAC
>NZ_AZGO01000037.1:81427-109730 GCF_001435345.1 Limosilactobacillus pontis DSM 8475
TCGAGCTTACCGGCCGCCAGCTCGCTAAAGGCCTGGTCAATCATCCCAAAGGCCTGGTCGAGCTGGTCATCGGTGATTACCAGCGGCGGTTGGAAACGCAGGATGCTCCCCCGCAGGCTGATAATGATCGCGCCGAGCTCAAAGATCCGATACATCAGCTTGGTAGTCGCTACGACGTCACCCTTACCAGTAGCCGGATCAACGATGTCGATACCACCGTCGAGGCCGTACATCCGGACGTCGCCGATGAAGTCGTATTTGGCCTTCTCCTGGTTGAAGAAGTCCGCCGCCTTCTTGCCGAGTCGCGTCGAGCGCTCCAGCAGGTGTTCATCCTTGATCACGTCCAGGGTGGCGTTGGCCGCCGCGGTCGTGACTGGGTTTCCCGCCGTCGTGTAGATGTTGGCGGCGGAACCCAGAGACTCCATGATCTCTTTACGGCCGACGATCGCACTCAGCGGTATCCCGGAAGCCAGGGACTTGCCGACGGACATCAGGTCGGGTTCGATGCCGGGGAAGTTCTGAATGGACCACCACTTACCGGTCCGCCCCATCCCCTGGTTGACCTCGTCGATGGCAAAGAGAATCCCGTGCTCCTTGGCGAAGTCATAGATCTTCTGCATGAAAGCCGGTGGGGTCTTGACGATCCCCCCGTCGCCCTGGATCGGTTCGATCAGGATGGCCGCGGTCTCCTCGGCCGGCAGGTAGGTCTCAAACGGCTGCTTGAAGGCCGCAAACATCCGGTCGACGAACTGGCCCTCACTCTCGGCGGGCAGACGGTCCCACGGCGACGGGAACGGCACCTTGACCACACCAGGAAGGAGCGGCCCCATCTTCCGGCTCATATTCAGGGTAACCGAAGAGAGGGTTATAGAGCCAAAGGTCGACCCGTGATAGGCCTCAGTGAAGGAGACCATGTAGGAGCGGCCGGTGTAGGCCCGGGCGAACTTGATGATGGCGTCGTTGGCATCCGAGCCTGAGTTCCCCCAGGCAACCTCGACTGGGCCGCTCATTGGGGCCAGAGCTGCCAAGCGCGGTGCCAGGCGAGCCGCCTGGGAGTTAGCAAAGTAGGCCGGCGTATACTGAATGATCTTAGCGGCCTGGTCCTGGATAGCCTTGACGACCTTAGGATGGGCGTGCCCGGTGTTGGTCGAACTGGCACTAGCCAGGAGGTCGATGTAGTCGTTGCCCTCAACATCCGTGATAATAGCCCCGTGCCCATGGTCAATCACGATGTCATAGTACTTGATGCGGGCCGCCGTCGCGAAGGCCGCCTGTTCCTTTTCCAGAATCTGACGATTACTTTCCTCACTCATGATCATCCGCCCCCTTATTGTTTAGGTAGGAATGGCGCATCCCGTAGGCAAAGTAGATGACCAAGCCGAGGACAAACCAGATCCCCGCATACAACTTGGCCTGGTAGTCCAGGCCGAGGAAGACAAACAGGGAGGCCAGGAAGCCCAACGCTGGCAGAACCGGGTAGAGCGGCATCTTGAAGGCTGGGTTGGCAATGTCCTTACCCTCACGCTTCCGCAAGGCATAGATCCCCAGGGAAACGAACATGAAGGCGATCAGGGTCCCCGCGGAAATCAGCTGGGAGAGGAAGGCGAACGGGAAGAAGGCCCCGATCAGGATTCCCCCGATGGTCAGCGTCCACAGTGCCCGGTTCGGCCGCTTACTCTTGTCGAGGCCCCCGAGCCACTTCGGTAACATGCCGTCACGACCGAAGGAGTAGATCAGCCGCGAACCGGCCATGCTCATCCCGATCAATGCGGTGAACATCCCCACAACGGCAATGGTTTGAACAACTACGGCCACACCGCCATGACCAGCGGCCCGCAGTGCCAGGCCGACTGGTTCGGCACTGTTGGCATACTTCTGGTATGGAAGCATCCCGACCAGGACCAAACTGACAGCGACGAAAAGGACCACGGCGATCGCCAGGGAACCAAGGATCCCCCGTGGCATCGTCTTCTGCGGGTTGACCGCCTCGGCTGAGTTAGCGGCGATCGAGTCAAAGCCGATGTAGGAAAGGAAGATCATGGAGACCCCAGCATAGATCCCCTGCCAACCACCAAACGGACCGTTGGCAGTTTCATGATACTTCGGGACGAAGGGAACGTAGTTGGTCGCCTTGATGGCAAACAGGCCGACCACGATAAAGAGCAGGACTGCAAAGACCTTCAGGACCACCAGGATGTTCTCCACCCGGGCCGCCCGGGAGACCCCGCGGGAAACGAGGAGGGCCACCAGGGCAATGACAATAACGGAAACCAGGTCCACGACCCCGCCATCGGTCCCAAAGGCGTTAGATAGTGAAGCCGGCAGTTTCAACCCCATGGGGGCGATTAGCGCCCGAAAGTTGGCCGATAGACCAGAACCAACGAAGGCTAGGGCAATAAAGTACTCGGCCAGCAGTGCCCACCCGGCAATCCAGCCAAAGAACTCACCAAAGACAACGTTGATCCACGAGTATGCAGACCCGGCAAACGGCATCGCCGCCGCCATTTCGGCATACGCAAACGCAACCAGCCCGGCAACTACGGCCGCCACCAGAAACGAGATGGCAACCGCCGGACCGGTATGCATCGCAGCAACTTCACCGGGAAGAGTGAAGATCGAAGTCGACACAATGGTTCCGACACCCAGTGCTAGAAAGTCCCGCACCCGCAGCGATCGGACCAGATGGCTGTCTTTGCTTTCGTAAACATGCGGATCTTCTTTCCGCGTGATCGTTTTCCAAAAACTCATAACTCTTCCTCCTTCATTAGAATTTTATTAGAATCATAAGAAAAACTTTAATTTATTCTACCAAGTCCGTTCCTTAAGGTCAAATGTTTATTTAATTAATTTTAAATAACTTAAGGGGTAGCCGTCAAGAGAAATCGCTTTCATTTATTAGCTACTAATGTTTTATTCGATGAAAGGAGCATCGGTAATAGCGTATTGTAAAATGAAAATATTTTAATGTACATATTAACCAGACTTGACTTACATTCACGGACCACCGACAATTTAGCTAAGATTACTATAGAAAGAAGTCTTCCCATGCTAACCGACCACGAAATCCGGCGCGCCATCAAGGTCATGCGTCATACCTTCCCCGATGCCGGTACCACCCTAGAGGCTGATACCACCTTCCACTTCCTCCTGGCCACCATCCTCAGTGCCCAGGCGACCGACAAGTCCGTTAACCTGATCACCCCGGCCCTCTTCCAGCGTTTTCCGGGTCCCCGCGACCTGGCGGCGGTGGAACCAGCAGACGTCGAACCCTACATCAAGCGCCTTGGCCTCTACCGCAACAAGGCCAAGTACCTGGTCAACTGCTCCCGGGCGATCATCGACGACTTTGGTGGGACGGTCCCCCACACCCGTAAGGAACTGATGAGTCTGCCTGGCGTCGGGCGTAAGGTAGCCGACGTGGTGCTGGCCGAGTGTTTCAAGATTCCGGCCTTCGCCGTCGACACCCACGTCAGCCGGGTTGCTCGCCGATTAGCCATGGTCGAACCAAAGGCCACCCTCCTCCAGATTGAGCACCGGCTGATGGCCGCCGTGCCCGAACGGCAGTGGCTAGATGCCCACCACAGCATGATCTTCTGGGGCCGCTACCAGTGCACGGCCCGTAATCCCCAGTGCGCACACTGTCCCCTGCTGGCAATGTGTAAGTACGGTCGGAATAACGTGATGTAAGCAAAAGGCGCCGCTAGTGATCGCTCACTAACGACGCCTTTATTATTAGATGGCAGGCCTGATCTCCGTCGTGGGTGCCACTACTAAGAAGCCAACCACGATTAATAAAATCAGATTGCTCACCAAACCTATTTTTCAATCCCGCACGACCAGGCGGTTCATGCCAAAGGTGATGACGAAGGCCACCGCCAGGAAGACGATGACCACCCAGTACGGGTACTGGTAGTTCATGTCCAGCAGGGCCCCCGAGATCAGCGGGCCAATGATGTTCCCGACACTGGTCAGGGACATGTTGATCCCGTTCAATAGCCCCTGGTTGCTCTTACTCATCTTGGTCAGCAGGGTCGTGATCGCTGGCCGCAACATGTCAAAGGCCTCGAAGACAACCAGGGTCGCCACCACCAGCTGCCAATGGGAGTGGTCATAGATTACGAAGACCGTTCCCACAACGCTGAGAAAAAAGCTGTACCGGATCAAGCGAACCTCCCCTAGCCAGTGGACCAGGCCCTCGAAGAAGAAGACCTGGAGAACTAGGGAGATGATCCCGTTCAGGGTCAAAACCAGGGCAATCGTCGCCAGGTCAAAGTGGTGCACCTCGTTGACGTAGAGGCTGTAGATACTCTCAAAGCCCGCTAGGCCAAAGGCGGCCACGAAGATCATCATAAACAAGGTGATCAGGGCCGGGGTCATGAGCTGCCTGAGCTGGGATCGAGTACTGCCCAATAACTGGTTTTCCGGGTGCTTGGTCGTACTCTGGAAACGCTCATCGTCATCGCGCGGTAAGAGGCTCCAGGCCACCACGGTGCTGATCAGGCCCAGGACGCCAGCCACCCAGAATGGAAACTTGTAACTGACGTTGGCCAGGATGCCGCCCAGGCCGGGACCCAGGATCAGACCCCCGCTGAAGGCCGCCGAGAGCCAGCCAATCACCTTGGCCCGCTGACGGGCGGTCGTCAGGTCAGCAGCTAGTGCCATCGAGGTGGGCACAAACATCGCTGCCGACAGGCCGTCAACCGCGCGTGAGACATCGAAGACCCAGAGGTGCTGGGCGATCGCAAACAGAAACTCGGCAAGAGAGAAGATCAAAAGCCCCCACACCAACATCGGCTTTCGCCCAATTTTGTCGGAGATCCGACCGACGATTGGTGAGGCCACAAACTGAACGAAGGCAAACAGGGAGGACATCATCCCCATGTCGAAGGCCGAGAAGCCATACTCATTCTTGATGAAGGGCATCACCGGAAAGATCAGGCTCATCCCCAAGCAGATCAGGAACTCGCAAAAGATGACAGTGGCAATGATCTTTTTAACTTCTTTAGTCATTGTTAGTTTTCCTTTCAGACGAAAAGGGACCACGACAACCGTCATAGTCCCTTAATGAATTTACTGTTTACTCTATCATCTTTTAAGCTGCTTGGCTACTTTTTCGTGGCGGCCAGGCTCTCCGCATACTTTTCCTTGATGAAGTCCGCTGAGGTCTGGAGCTTCTTAAGTTCTTCCTCCGTCAGGTCCAGCTGTGATTGAGTGACAATCCCGTCACGGCCAACCACCGCTGGGTATGACAGGTAGACCCCGTATTCGGCCCGGTAGTTGGAGACCGGTAGCTCCGTCAGTGAATCAGACAGGATGACATTGACCAGGCGAACCGCCGCGGTGGCAACCCCATAACTGGTGTACTTCTTGCCCTGGAAGACGGTCCAACCGCCCATCTTGGTCTCCTTATCCAACTCGTCTAAGTCGAGGCCCTTCTCCTGAGCCAGCTTGGTGATCGGCTGGTCAAGTACCTTGACCGTCGACCAGGCCGTGAACTGGGAGTTTCCGTGTTCACCGAGGTTATAGCCAGCCACGGAACGAGGATCGACGTGCAGGCGGTCAGCCACCGCCCGCTTCATCCGGGCAGAATCTAGCAGGGTCCCGGTCCCGATGACGTGGCCCTTCGGCAGGCCGGTGATCTTCTGGTAGAGGGAGGTAATTACGTCGACCGGGTTAGTGATGACCACAATCTTGCTGTGGAAGCCGCTATCCTTGATCTGCTGTGCCACATCGGCAACGGCGTCACGGGTAAACGGCAGCTCAGCGAACCGGTCCGCGTTCGGGTTGTCCTGGAGCTTAATGTTACCAACGGCGGAAACAATCACATCGGTGTCTTTCAACGCCGCATAATCGTTGACGATGATGTTGGTATGGAAGGGCAGGTTGGCCATCGCATCCTTGAAGTCCAGGGCATCGGCCTTTGCCTTCGCCTCGTTCGTGTCGATCAGGACCAGGTCATCCGCAAAACCATTCGCGACGATGTAGTGGGCAACGGTCGAGCCGACATGCCCCATTCCGATTACTGCAACTTTTCGTGCCATTATTAAGACCCCTTTCGTCTAACTTGTCTCATTGAATTTTAATATAACACGCTTTACCATTAAACGCCAGCCCCATCACTAGCTTTGGGCGATCAGTTTATCTCCCGGTCACCAGCAAGGATTTTCTGACAATTAGTTTATAGTAGATATCTTTTCAAATTAAATTTCGCCATAAAAAGTGTTGACAAGAATGAGAAACTTATTATAATAAAGCCATAATCAATTAATCGAAGTTAAACATATCGAAAAGCAGAGTAAGCAACAAAGCCTTCAAGAGAGCTTCCGGTTGGTGGAAGGAAGCAGGTGTCGTTGCCGAAGATGGGCTTGGAATGGTACTGGCGATCGTGATTAGCCAGTAACGGGTTAGCACACGTTATTCGTGCTAGGTAATTCTAACCGTGGTTAGAGTAACCTACTGAGGCTGGGTCGGTGACGGCGCAGCGAATAAGGGTGGTAACGCGAAGCACTCGTCCTTTAGTTTAGGGGACGGGTGCTTTTTTTCATCCCCACACCGACTTCGGTTAATTAAATGCAGCAAGATAATATGAAAGGGAGTTATTACTATGCGGAATCGAAAGAAGAAGAGAACAATCATCTGGGTGGTCGTAGCCATCCTGGTTATCATCGCCGGTTACTTTAGTTTTGTCCGGCCCAAACAGGAGAGCCAACGGACGGTGACCGTGGGAATCATGGCCGGTGACAAGAACGAGGCCAAGCTGTGGCAGTCCGTTGCCAAGACCGCTAAGGACAAGTATCACGTCACGGTCAAGACCAAGGACTTCACCGACTACAACCAGCCGAACAAGGCCCTGGAAAACGGTGATATTGACCTGAACGCCTTCCAGCACAAACTTTTCCTGCGGAGTTGGAACAAGGCGCACCACACCGACATCGTCTCCATTGGTGATACTTACATCACCCCAATCCGGGTTTACTCCGACAAGTACAAGAGCTTAAAGGACCTGCCGGATGACGCCACGGTCGCCGTGCCAAACGACGCCACCAACGAATCCCGGGCCCTCTTCGCACTGAAGAACGCCGGACTGATCACCCTCAAGAAGGGGACGACCCTGGCCAGCGCCAATTCCGTTGCCAAGAACCCGAAGAACATTCAATTCAAGGAATTAGCTGCTGAGCAGACCGCCCGTTCCTTAAAGGACGTTGGCGCCGCGGTGGTTAACACCAACTACGCCCAGGCCGCCGGAATCAACTACAAGTCCGCAATCTTCGTTGAACCAATCAACAAGGATTCCGAACAGTGGGTCAACATCATTGCCGCCAAGAAGAGCAACAAGGACAAGCAGACCTACCAAGACGTGGTCAAGGCATACCAGACCGAAAAGACGAAGCAATTCATCAAGAAGCACTACGGTACCGCTGAATTACCAGCCTGGGACCTGAACTTCAATAAGTAATAGGAGGACTTTGCATGGCAGACCCAATCATTAACCTACAAGACATTAATGTAACCTTTAAGCAGGGTAAGAAGGTGGTTCGCGCCGTCCAAGACGTCTCCTTAGCGATTCAACCCGGCGACATCTACGGAATTGTTGGTTACTCCGGGGCTGGGAAGTCGACCCTGGTGCGGACAATCAACCTCCTCCAGAAGCCGACGGACGGCACGGTGACCGTTGCTGGTGACACCTTCTTCAGTGACCACCGGCAGCAGATTTCCAACAAGGAGCTCCAGAGCAAGCGCCGCAAGATCGGTATGATCTTTCAGCACTTCAACCTGCTCAACGAGACCTCAGTGATCGAAAACGTCCTCTTCGCCCTCAAGCACAGCGACCTCGACGATGATGCCCAGGAGAAGAAGGTCCTGGAACTGCTCGACCTGGTTGGGCTAAAGGACAAGGCCGAATTCTACCCGGTCCAGCTCTCCGGTGGTGAGCAGCAGCGGGTTTCCATCGCCCGGGCGCTGGCTAACGACCCGCAGATCCTGATCTCCGACGAGGCAACCTCGGCCCTGGACCCGCAGAACACCAACCAGATCCTTGACCTCCTGAAGCGCCTCAACCAGAAGATTGGTCTAACTGTCGTCTTGATCACCCACGAAATGGACGCCGTCAAGCGGGTAGCCAATAAGATCGCCGTCATGGAACACGGTAAGATCATCGAGAAGGGCGCCCTCCAGGACGTCTTCCTGCGGCCAAAGGAGGAGCTGACCCGGCAGTTTGTCGGTGGTTCCCTGGCTGCCATCGACACTCTCAAGGCCTTCAACCTCGACCACCTCAACGATAACGAGGAGCTCTTCCAGCTAGTTTACAACGGTAACAACGTGACCCAGTCGATTATCGTCGAGCTCTACAAGCGGCTCAACGTCGAGGCCAGCATCCTCTACGGGAACGTCGAGGTCTTAAGTGACCAGCCGGTCGGGACCCTGTTCATCGTCGTCAAGGGCGACAAAGGCCAGCGTGACCAGGCCGTCGACTTCCTCAAGCAAAGCAACGTAACCGTAACTAAGATTGATGATAGGAGGATTTGGAATGAGTAACTTTTTACCAAACGTTATTCAGCTCGGCTGGGGTGGTGATAACGGTTGGGGTACCTCAATCATTCAGACCATCTACATGACCTTCTGGCCGGCAATCTTCGGTGGCATCCTCGGCCTCCTCTTCGGGGTCGCCCTGGTGGTCACCGAACCCGGCGGCATCCTTGAGAATAGATTTTGGTTTAACGTCTGTGATAAAATTGTATCAATCTTCCGGGCCATCCCGTTCATCATCCTGCTGGCCTTCATCGCCCCATTCACCCAGCTGCTGGTTGGAACCCAGATTGGGACGACCGCGGCCCTTGTTCCCCTGACCATTGGGGTATTCGGCTTCTACGCCCGGCAGGTCCAGGTGGCACTGGAGAGCGTCGACCACGGTAAGATCGAGGCGGCCGAAGCCATCGGCGCAACCAACTGGGACATCATTAAGGACGTCTACCTGCGTGAGGCCCGTTCCGAACTGACCCGGGTCTCCACGGTGACCCTGATCAGTCTGGTGGGCCTGACCGCCATGGCCGGGGCCATCGGGGCTGGTGGCCTTGGTAACACCGCCATTTCTTACGGTTACAACCGCTTCAACAATGATGTGACCCTGGTTGCCACCCTGCTCGTGCTGCTCTTTGTCCTGATCATCCAGGTGGTTGGTGACTTTATCGCCAAAAAGCTCGATCACCAGACACGCTAATCCATTCTAATTCGACCCCCGGCAAAAGGAGGCTACTACTATGGAAACCAACGAACAAGTCCGCATCCTGCAAGACCTGATCAGAATCCACTCCGTCAACGGCAATGAGATTGCAGTGGCGGATTACCTGGAAAAACTGCTACGATCCCACGACATTGACGTTACTGTCGATGCCTTCGGTGACCGCCGGGCTAACCTGATTGCCCAGATCGGTGACGGTACCGATCCCCGCATCCTCGGTTTCACCGGCCACATGGACACAGTGGCGGTCCCGGACCCGACCCGCTGGCAGCACGATCCCTTCGGCGGTGAGGTCGTCAGCGGCCACATCTACGGACGGGGGGCCGCCGACATGAAATCCGGCCTGGCCGCTCAGGCAATTGCCCTGATTGAATTAAAGGAGGCCGGGCACCTGCCGGCCGGGACCCTCAAGTTTATCGCCACGGCGGGTGAAAAATTGGGCACCCCGGGGGCCTGGCGACTGGAGAAACAGGGCGTGGCCGATGGTCTGGACGCCCTGGTGGTCGGGGAACCAACCGGCGGAAACGTGGTATTTGCCCACTCCGGCAGCATCACCTACCGGATTACCAGCATCGGTAAGTCCGTCCATAGTTCACATCCCGACCAGGGAATCAACGCCATCGACGGCCTGCTCCACTTCATTGAGCAGGAACGGGCCCTCTTTGGCGACGTGGCCGATGACCAGTACCTGGGCAAGGTCCAACACAGCATCACCATCATCGAGGGTGGTAAGCAGGCCAACACGATCCCCGACCAGGCCCAACTCTTCGGCAACATCCGGCCAACCGCGGCCTTCAACAACCAGGCGGTTACGGACCGGTTGAATGACCTGGTGGACCAAGTCAACCACCAGACTCCGTTCCAGCTGGAACTAAAGGTTACTCAGAGCTTCGGGCCGATTTTGACCAAGCCGGACAACGACTTTGTTCAATTGGCCCTCCACGCTGCCCAGCGGAACTATCCAAATGACGTGGAACTCAAAACGATTAACGGGGCCACCGACGCCAGTGTCTTCACGCTCAACCGACCAGACCTCCCCGTGGTTGTCCTCGGCTGTGACTCTTGGAACATGGCCCACCAGACTGATGAGTGCACCACGATTCCGAGTTACCTGGCAGCGATCAAGGCCTACAAGCAGATCGCCCGTGACTTCTTCAATTAGAATTTAATAAACTCCCTAAAGGTCGCTGAGAAGGCGGCCTTTTTATTATTGGTTGATAATTTTTTAGAGGAATTGCCAATTGTTTAAGAAAAGGTGAAGATTGTTTCGGCCGTTTCCCAGGATCGTTCACTATTCGAAAATGAGTCAAAATCCCCTCCCTGTTTTTACAGAGAACATTATGATAAATCATTAACCATTCCTAAGCATTCAATAAGTTCTGTCCCAGTTTTACTTATTGAAAAATTAGCCAATTATTATCAGCATGATGGCCGAAGATTGCTATAATAAAGGTGTTGAGAGGTAACAAAGCTTTTTAGAAAAGGAAGGGTGTTTACCATGATGTCAGCTTTAAGTAACATGATTGCTGTTGTAAGTTTTGTTGGAATTATTATAGCTTCTGCTGCCGGGATGTTTGTAGGTGGTAAACCCCAACAATAATCTAAATTAAGCAATTATTCTTTTATAACGAAAACGACCACAGTCATGATTTCCGGGATCATTACTGTGGTCGTTTTGCTTACTATTCAAAGAGCTGGCGGTATTCACCGTAACCGGCCCGTTCTAGTTCCGCAACCGGGATAAACTGGAGGGCCGCGGAGTTGATGCAGTAGCGCAGCCCACCCCGATCGGTCGGCCCATCAGTGAAGACGTGGCCCAAGTGGGAGTCCGCCTGCCTGCTGCGGACCTCGGTACGCTCAATCCCAAACGACTGGTCGCGTTTCTCCTTGACGACCCGCTTGGCAATTGGCTTGGTGAATGACGGCCAGCCGCAACCGGCGTCGTACTTGTCCAAAGACGAGAACAGTGGCTCCCCACTGACCACGTCGACGTAGATTCCCGGCTGGTCAAAGTGGTCGTAGCGACCAGTGAATGGGCGCTCCGTGGCGGCATCCTGGGTGACCGCATACTGGGTCGGCGTCAGGCGTTGACGAAGTTTCTCCTTATCCTTGTCTGTCATCTAATCTTCCCTTCTTAATCAAAAAAGACCCCAGTCATGCTGGGATCCCATCGTTACTATGGTTCAACCTTAACTGGCGTGGCTGGCGCTTCACCGTTAACCAGGGCTAGGTTGTTGTCGAAGGCCTTCACCACCATGTTGCGGACGGCATGGGTAGTGTAGAAGGCGGTATGCGGCGTGACTAGGACATTTGGCCGGTCGATCAGGTCCTTGAGCCGGGCGTCCGGGAAGTCCTTTCCCCGCCAGTCAACGTTAAAGACGCCGACCTCGTCCTCGTAGGTATCCATCACGAAGCCAAAGAGCTTACCACTGTCCAGGGCCCGAACTACCGCGTCCGTGTCCACCAGGGCGCCACGGGAGACGTTGACCAGGACCGCATCGTCCTTCATCTTCGCCAGCGTCGAGTCGTTGATCATCTTGATGGTGTTCTTCAGGGCTGGCACGTGGAGGGACACCACGTCAGATTGGGCATAAATGTCATCCAGGGAGTCAACGTAGTAGCCGGCTGCCTCCAACTTCGGGTCGTGGAAGACGTCGTAGGCAATCACCTTGGCGCCGAAACCCTCCATAATCTGCATGTAGACCTGACCGATGTGACCGGTCCCGATGACCCCCACCGTCTGGTCCCGAACCTCGCGCCCGATCGTCGGGGCCCAGCGCAGGTCACCGCTGGCAATCTTACGGTCCAAGGCCTTGGTCTGTCGCAGGATCCGGGCTGTCTGAATGGCGGCGTGCTCGGCAATCGCGTTCGGCGAGTAGACTGGGACGTTGGTGATCTCAAAGCCCAGCTCCTTGGCGGTCGCCATGTCGATGTTGTCAACCCCGACGTTTCGCAGGGACATCTTGGTGATCCCCTCGTCAGCCAGGGCACGCAGGGTCTCCGGCGTGTAATCCAGCTGCTGGTAGACCACCACCCCATCGGCTCCGGCCGCCTGCTTGGCGGTTTCCGGAGTCAATAGGTCGCTGGTGTAGTCGACATCGACCTCCGGATGGGCGGCGGCCCACTCCTTCAGGTACGGTTCCTCGTCCTTACGAATACTGTAAGCGTAAATCTTGGTCATTGGTGTTCCTCCATTTCGTTGTGCAGCAACTAGCATCGTGAGGGTAATTCTTCCTCACGACTATTATCCCGGAATTAGCCGGTAAAGCCAACCGTTTTGCCCAAACATAAAGAAATCTTTTTGCTTGCCCTCAGTCAGTGGCCCCGGCATAATTAAGGGAAAAGGAGTTGTTAATTATGTTCAATCTACCCCTCGGTATCGGCCAGGTCCACGCCATGCATGAGCTCTTCAAGGCCGACCCCCGCCTGGCGATCATCGTCCTCGCATTGTTGATTGCCCTGGCCTTCTACCTCAATAACCGCCGCTAGTCTCGCAGTCGCGCCCCCAGATCATAGGCCTGCTGACCATATTGATCAATCTGGGGATGAGTCAGAGCACCGTGATCCCAGACGGTCCCGGCATCGTGCCAGCCGAGATAATTTACCAGTTGGCGGTAGTTGATCTTCATTGAATCAAAGACGTGCTCGTCCGGGTCATAGGCCGTCGCCATCATCATAATCCGCTTATCGGCCTGTTTCAGTTCCTCATTGACCTCATAGAAACGGTCGATGACGGTCTTGAGCAGGGAACTCATCGCGTAGTAGTAAACCGGGGTCACCAGAACCACTAGGTCGGCGGCGACCACCTTGTTTAGCAGCTGAGCCCCGTCGTCATCCTGGGGAATTGGGTCCTCGTTTTCTGCCACCATGACGAAGTTGGTCTGGTGGTCAACCACATTGTAGCGTTCAACCTGGTGCCCGGCCGCCGTGGATCCGGCAACGAAGCGATCGGCCAGGTAGATCGAGGCCCCGTTGGCGTGAGCGCTACCCGAAATTACGATAATCTTCATTAGTCTCACCCTTTCCTTTTAGACCTACCCTAACCTTAACGAATCCGCCGTCCGGTGACAACTATTTTGTCAATGGGCGGCGTTTTTTCACGACTTTTCTGACAACGCCTGTTATAAGTCCATACATCACCTATAATGGAGATAATAAGTTTTTATGGGGATGTTTATAATGAAACGCCTGTCAAATAAGCAGAAGCTGATCCTGATCCTTGTGATTGCGGCAGTGGCCCTCCTGCTCCAGTACGGTGCTCACCAACCGTTTTTTGCCCAGGTCCTGGTCACCGTCGTCGGGGCCGTGGTGGCGCTGACCATGTTCATCGGCATGATCAAGACGCTGCGCTCCGGTAAGTACGGAGTCGACCTGCTAGCGATTCTGGCCGTGGTTGCCACCCTAGCCGTCAGCGAATACTGGGCCGCGATGGTCATCCTGGTTATGCTGACCGGGGGTGACGCCCTTGAGGACTACGCCGCCAAGAAGGCCAACACGGAGCTCAAGGCCCTGCTCGACAACTCGCCCCAGGTGGCCCACGTCATCACCGACGACGGCACCAAGGACGTCAAGGTCGACGCCGTCCAGGTCGGCCAGCAGGTCTTGGTTAAACCCGGGGAACTGGTCCCCGTCGACGGTAAGATCGTCAAGGGAGCCGGCCTGTTCAACGAGGCCTCGCTGACCGGGGAATCCAAGCCGGTTGATAAGGGGGTCGGCGATGCGGTGATGTCCGGATCGGTCAACGGGGACAGTGCCGTCACGATCGCCGTCACCAAGCTCGCCAAGGACAGCCAGTACCAGCAGTTGGTCAAGGCTGGTCAAGGAGGCCGAGAGTACCCCGGCTCACTTTGTCCGGCTGGCTGACCGGTACGCGGTACCCCTTCACCATCATCGCCGTCCTGATCTCACTAGCCGCCTGGTGGCTCTCCAAGGACCCGCGGCGGTTTGCGGAGGTCCTGGTCGTCGCCTCACCGTGTCCCCTGATCCTGGCCGCCCCGGTGGCAATGGTCTCGGGGATGAGCCGGGCCTCGCGGAACGGGATCATCGTCAAGACCGGGAGTGTCCTGGAGAAGCTGGCTGGCGCCAAGACTGGGGCCTTTGACAAGACCGGAACGATCACCAGTGGTCAGCTGACAGTCGATGAGGTGCGCCCCGCCAACACTGCTGACCGGGATCAGCTCCTCCAGTTCGCCGCTAGTGCCAAGCAGGAATCATCCCACATCCTGGCCCGTTCCCTGCTAGCCTACGCCAGCCAACGAACGGTCAATCTCCTGCCGGTCAGCGACCTGGTCGAAACCACCGGAAAGGGCGTGGTCGCCACCATCACTGGGCACCAGGTCAAGGTTGGCAAGCTCAAGTACGTTGCTCCCCAGAGTGATCAGCCACTACTGAAGGCCACCGCAATCTACGTCGGTATCGACGGCCACTACTACGGGGCCATCACCTTCACCGACCATATCCGGCCGGAAGCCGAACGGACGATGGCCACCCTGCGTAAGCTTGGTGTCACTAACCTAATGATGCTGACTGGTGACCAGCGGGCCATCGCCGAACGGATTGCTAGCCAAGTCGGAATCACCAACGTCAAGGCCGACCTCCTGCCCCAGGACAAGATTGCAGCCCTCAGGAACGTCCCAGCCAACCTTCACCCGGTCTTCATGGTCGGTGACGGGGTCAATGACGCTCCATCCCTGGTAACGGCCGACGTCGGGATTGCCATGGGGGCCCACGGTTCATCGGCCGCCAGCGAGTCAGCGGCGGTTGTGATCTTGAAGGATGACCTCTATAAGGTCGCTAAGGCGGTCGCCATCTCAATGGATACGATCAAGATCGCCAAGCAGGCCGTCCTGATCGGGATCGCGATCTGTACCATCCTGATGCTCATCGCCACCACCGGGATTATCCCGGCCTTCGTCGGCGCCATGCTCCAGGAGGTCATTGATACCGTCTCGATCCTGTGGGCACTGAAGGCCCGGCAGATGCACAATTAAGAACTAAAAAACACTAATCATTATCCAACGTCTACGGTTCATCGTGGGTGTTTTTGTTTACCTATCCCCGTAATTAATATACTAATCATTAATAAATGTATGTTTAGTCCCTCTTATCTATGTAGTTGTCAGGATTACGCCATGACATAATTAAGAACACCTTTAGAAGATATGAAAATTACCTAATTAGGTCTCGGACCTGGTATAGTTAAGACATAGCAAAAACAGCAACAGCAATTCAAATGAAAGGAGTGATGCGGATGGCAGCATGAAAAAAATGGTGGGCATTCTGGGCCTTCCTAATTCAGGCATTGGTGGCCGGCGGGGGAATCCTCCTCTGGTATTTCCAAGACCAGGCCTGGGCACAAGTTGCCCTCGGCTGGCTGGCAACCGAGCCGGGCCAGATCACCATGGTTGTGATTGCCGCCTACCTGGTGATCCTCGCCCTGGTGACGATCAGAATCGCCGTCTTTAGGCCAACCACAACCAAGAAGATGACAATTGTTCACGATGGTCCCTACCAGATGCGCGTTGACCAGACAGCGGTGGAGAAGAATCTCTGCCTCGCCCTGGCCGACTATGACCTCTACAACACCGACGTCAAGGTCAAGATGCACCGCAACAGTCAGCAGGCAGACGTCACCGTGGGCGGAATGCTCTCCCAGCGTTCCAACCCGCAGCTCCTGCAACGCAACATCCAGCGCACGGTTGCTCAGAACCTGAAGCAACAGTTTGACATCGAACTACGTAAGCTCAAGGTCAACCTGAAGCCTTATAGTCACAAGCAATCCGTCGCGATCGTCTAGGAGGTGCACAATGAAACTCGCAATAATCTTCATGGTGGTCGGTCTGATCATCAGTGTCAGCTGGGTCGCCTGGGGCTTTCTCCCCATGCTGGCGATCCTCTTAACCACCCTGATTCTCGGCGCCATTGGCTACGTGCTCGATATCATGGGTTACTCTCTCAACAAGTTTACGAGCAAGATGCTCGAAAAAATCAGCAACTAAGCACCCACAGGAGGCACTATAATGACAACCACTAACCAAACTACTAAAAACGCTGTTGACCAACAACTGACTTTTGACGACCAGGTAATCGAGAAAATCGCTGGGATCACCGTCAGCCGGGTTCCCGGGATTGTCTCCCTCGACGGCAACATGTTTAGCGAATTTGCTGACAAGGTAACGTCTGGAACCAGTGTCACCAAGGGAATCAAGGTCGATGCCGGCGAGAAACAAGCCGCTGTCAAGATGGACGCCACCATTGAATACGGCAAGTCCGCACCTGAGATCTTCAAGGCCGCCTGCCAAGAAGTTGCCACGGCCCTGGAACAGATGACCGGGCTGAAGCTGGTCAAGTTTGAGCTGCACATCAACGACGTCAAGACGCGTGAAGAACTGACCAACGACAACAAGAAGGAAAAAGAAGTCACATAACAAGGGAAGCGGGCAACATTGTTAATACAAGTAAAAAGGCCAGCGCAATAATGAACGCGCTGGTCTTTTCGTTAGTCCCGCCGTAGTTGCAGGCGGTCGTTGAATAGTTTGGTCAGGTAGACGACAATGACTAGGTAGATGGCCCAGATGATCCAAGGGGTTACCGGAGACAGTGTCAAGTTGAAGACCCAGGCCAGGGGACCGACAAAATGGTCATCCTGGTAGGTCGGCAGCATCCCCGTACTCAGGTGTTCCAACCCACTCAGCATCATCATCAGTAGGATAATCGCCATCACCGGCAGGCCGATGCCGACGATTACCTTCCACTTCCGGTTCAAGAGGCTGAAGCCGTTGCCGATCGCCTGACAGGTCAGGACGGTCGTCAAAAGGCCGCCAAAGTTGATCAGGATTTCCCGCCAGTCACCGAGCGGTCGGTACGCCATGGTCAGTAGTTCATCCACCAGGTAAACCAGAACCGAACTAAGCAGGAGGGCAATTAACCGTCCCTGCCAGAGGGTCGACCGGGAAATGCCATTCTGGATTGCCCACTTGAAGTCAACGTAGGCAGTCATCAGGAAGTAAGCCGCTAGGACGATCGGCAGGAAGGCCACCAGGGTTTCCGGGATCCCCTGCAGGCTGACCAAGAAGGAAGTTAGGTTGTGATTGAAGGCCAGACCAAGCAGGTAGGTGACCAGCTCGAATCCGACAATCCACCCCACTGTAATCAGGGCCGCCAAGCCCAGGCGATGAAAGGCGTTGCTGGCAACCATTTTCTGTTTCGTGTTAATCATTGTTGTGTTCGCCTCCGCTCGTTAAATAGATGAATAAGTGCTGTAAGTCATAGTGACCGAGTTTGACCTGGTCGGGGATTACCCGCTGGTCATCCAAGTCATCTAAGAGGTAGGCCGTCTTGATGTTGCCCAGGTTCTCACTGGCCAGGACCCGCAGGCCAGCCGTGTACTCGTCGACCAGCTTGGCCGGGCCGCTGACGGTGTGGGCCAAATCGAGCAGGTGTTGGACCTGGTCGTCGGCAATCACCTTATGTTGGTCGATGATGACCACGTGCTCCACCAGTTGCGCAACCTCCTCGATCAGGTGGGTCGACAGGACGAAGGTCCGTGGCTTGGCCTGGTAGGACTTTAGCAGTTCCTTGTAGAAGAGATCACGGTGGGTGGCATCGAGGCCGAGGACCGGCTCGTCCATCAGGATGTAGTCCGCATCGACGTTGAGGGCCAGGACCAACTTGGCGATGGTCCGCTGACCGGTCGACAGGTCATTGACATGCTGCTGGTCGTCAAGACCAAACTCCTGGAGCTGGCGGGCCGCGGTCTGGTAGTTGAACTGCCCGTATGCCTCGTTGGCCAGGTCAAAGGTCCGTCGAATGCTGGTCCGCTTGGGATAGAGGTTGGCCTCACCCATCAAGAACATCTTGCCGAGGGCGTCATCGTTATTATTAGTGTCCAGATCACCCAGCTTGACCGTCCCAGACGTCGGAAAGATCCGGTTAGTAATGATGTTCAGCAGGGTTGACTTCCCGGCCCCGTTACGCCCCAGCAGGCCGTAGATCTTGGCCGGCGCCAGGGTGAACGAGACGTCGTCCAAGACCAGCTGACGGCCAAACCGCTTTGAAATGTGGTTAATGCTTAATTGTTCCATCGTGTTCCCCCCGTTCAATCAGTTCAATCAGGTGCTCCTTGGTGATGCCGAGCTTGGCGGCCTCCACCAGGAGCTTCTTGACGTAGTCGTTGTAAAAATTATCCTTGCGACGTTCCATGATCTTCTGCCGGGCCCCGGGACGAACAAACATCCCCAGCCCCCGCCGCTTCTCCAGCAAGCCCTCATCGACCAGCATGTTCATCCCCTTGAGGACCGTAGCCGGGTTGATATGGAGTTGCTGTGACAGCTGGGTCGTTGATGGCACCTGGGCCCCCTCGTCGAAGCCGCCGGTGAAGATCATCTCCTCGATCTGGGCCGCCAACTGCTGGTACAGCGGCGCCGAACCGTCAAAATCGAATTGCACAGGATCACCCCTCGATAGTTATTTGGTTAATTACTTATGTAACTAAGTATATAGGCAGGGAGGCGGAAATGCAAGTTTAAAATGAAAAGATCTCGTGAGTTGATTGGTTCATCGTTCACGAGATCTTTTATTAATCAAATAACAACCCATACAGCCGCGGTGTCAGGGGCCGATCAAGGATAAGGTCCATCCCCACGGCCGCCTTCTTCTTCGGACCGAGCTGTTCCTCGCGCACCGAAGCCGGGTCGATCTTGGCGGTGCCGAGGTAGTAAAACTGTTTGCCAGCCGCATCGCTGCGTTTCACAAAGAGCCGGAGAGTCACCGCGGGATGGCCGGTATCCACCCCCGCCAGGAGCTGCTGAACCTCGGGAGAATTTAAATGGCGAGGACTCCGGGTGTACCAGCGCAGGGACTGACCGTCACGGAGCTCGTTATCGTAAACCGCGTTACGCCGTTCCTGATCTGTCTTGTGATAGGTGATGAAGATTGGGCACTCATCATCTGCTACCCGGTAGCCGTACATGGGCGCGCTGACGTCCTGGGGCCAGTTCAGCAGGCGGCAGACGTCCCGGCGGTCGTAGCGCTGGCCGCGGGTGAAGGGCTGCCCCGGATCATAAGTCTGACTGAGGGCCAGCCCCGTTTTGATCGCGTCCGTCAGCAGGCGGCGAAAGTCCTGATGGTTGTCCAGGGCCGCGGCGACCGGCGCATGCCAGCGGTAACCGTCTGGGGTCACGTCCACCAACGCCCGGCCACCGTAGCGCGCCTTCTTGGTCTCCTTCCCTGCCTTCACGTCGAAGAAACTAAGGCTCAAGATATCGGCCACCGACTGCCGGACCGCCGGGGTGTCATAGGCCCCGGCCGTCCGCCAGCGTTCTGCCAATCGGGCAGTTGAACACTCACCATGTTTGAGTAACTCGTCCAGCAGGAGGAGCTCGTGGGGGCGCTTGCCGTTCAGCAGTTCCTTAGTGACAAAGGAGAGGACCTTGTTCTCATTGGACTGCAGAGCCACCCGTTCGCCCACCTTATTCAGGAAGCTTCCGTAGTGCGCTAACCGCGGATTACCAGCAAAGACCTGGGGCGCCGTCGACCCGTAGCGATAGAAGTCGGCAAGGTAGGGCACCCGACCGAGCCGATTCTTTAGTTCCTGGTAGGACTGTCGCAGGACCCGCATCGAATCCAGCTTAGTCTGGGCTAGGGAGGTCAGAATCCGGGCGGTGGCGACCCGGTCGAAGTTGATCGTCGACACCCCGATAATTCCCGGCAGGCGGGTTTCCGCCCGGGCCCGGTCAATGTCCCGGCTGGTGTCGTGGTTGAGGGCCAGCGGGATCAGGTAGTTGTTCTTGTAATTACCAATGAAGTCCAGGACAGTCACGTAATCCTTGCCCGGATACTTCCGCAGCCCCCGGCCAAGCTGCTGGAGGAAGACAATTGCCGACTGGGTGTTGCGCAACATCACGATCTGGTTCAACGAGGGAATGTCGATCCCCTCGTTGAAGAGGTCCACCGTGATAATATACTCCAACTTTCCCGCCTCCAGCCGATCAACCGCATCACGGCGGCGAGATGGACTGTCCGTATTGGTCAGGGCCACCGCCGGATGCCCGGCAGCAGAGAACATCGCCGCCAACTCGTGGGCCTCGTCCTGCCGGGAACAGAAGACGAGCCCCCGTGGCTGACTTCCACAATAGCCGTAGTAATCCATTTGCTGAAGGACGTAGCGAACCCGGTCGGCAGCCACCAGACGGCGGAGGCTGCTAGTATCGTTGATTTGCTCACCACCAGGTGTAACGTAATCCTGAACACCGACGTAGTGAAAGGGTGCCAGCATCCCCGCTTCCAGGGCATCCTGGAGACGGATCTCATAAGCCAAGTGGTAGTCGAAGGCCGCATAAACATCCTGATTATCCGGCCGGTCCGGGGTGGCGGTCATCCCCAGCCAGAATTGTGGCCGAAAGTGGTCCAGCACCCGCCGATAGCTTGGTGCCGCCACCCGGTGGGCCTCATCAACCAGAACGTAGTCAAAGGCCGTTGGGGCCAAATTCTTCAGGACGGCGGGTTGGCTGAGGGTCTGAATAGTTGCAAACAGGTACTTGGCGTTCCAATCGTGCCGGTCCCCGGTCAGCATCCCGTAGTCGCTGTCCAGTCCACCGATCACCCGGCGAAAACTCGCCAGTGACTTGCGGGCAATCTGTTCCCGGTGAACCACGTAGAGGAAGCGCCGGGGCCGAAAGTCTCTGACGGCAAAGGCCCCCAGGTAGGTTTTCCCCGTCCCAGTGGCCGAAACCACCAGACCACGGTGAGCACCGGCCGCCACCAGGGCGTGGAGCTCCCGGAGCGCCGCTACCTGCATGGCATTTGGCGCGACCGGAGCTGGCGAGGTGTACTTAGCCGGCGGGCGAACCGGCGGCACCCACTTGGCCCGATAGTCAGCCAGCCAATGATCATCAAGCGGTTGACTGGCCTGCTCCAGCGCCGCCAGTTGCCTTTCAACCTGCTTTGTCAGGGTCGCATCGGTCGCCGAGCTCACCCGGAGCACCCATTCGGCATTTTCCAGCAGGGCCGACCGGGTGAAATTGGCACTGCCGACGTAGGCCGTCTGGTAGTCGCCATGGTCGAAGAGGTAGCCCTTGGCGTGGAAACCCGTCGCCTGGGCAATCCGGACAGTCAGGTTGGGAATCTTCACCAGCTCGCTAAAGACGGTCGGCGAGTTGAAGCCCAAGTAATCTCCGGTGATGATCGTCCCAGACACCCCCTTGGCGGCCAGGTCAGCCATCACGACCTTGAAGGGCGCCAGCATGTTCTGGGTGATGAAGGCCACCGCCCAAGTAAAGCTTCGGCAAGTTAGCAGTTCACGGCGCAGGCTCAGCCAGAGCGGATCACCGGATTGGTTATCCAACAGGGCCGGGCCCAGTAGTTCATGGCCCCGGTAGCGTTGGTCATACAGGCCGCTGAGAATGGCATTCTTTAGTGTCTCCACGTTTGACTCCCCTTCCTTCAGAAACAAAAAGGCCCGGCCAGCACCAGACCCTTATTTTAGATAAACAACAGACTACCCACCGCCAGGCCGCAGAGGGCACCGACCACCACATCGCGGGGGTAGTGGACACCGCCGACCACCCGGATAACCGCCAGCAGGACCGCCAGTACCAAAAGCGGCAGGCCAAAGCGCCAGTCGAGCCACAGGGCGGCCATTGCGATCACCGTCGCCGAGAAGACATGGCGGCTTGGAAAAGAATTGCCAGTCTTCTCACGGGTGATTAGCGGGTCGATTGGCCACTGCTCATAGGGCCGCGGGGCATTGAGATACCGGCGAACCAGGGAGAGGAGAACAAACCCGCCCCCGGGAATCAGTACCAGCCGGAGGAGGTGGCTCCAGGACCCGCTAGCGGTGAAGCCTCGCCAGGCCAAACCAGCAACCATGACCAGGTAGGCCCCGTACATGACGACCTCAATTCCCCGGTTAGTGAGGCGCAGGGCCGTGACCCACCGCGGGTGGCGACGGAAGGGCGCACTCAACCGGTGGTAGGAGGCCGCGTAATCCCGGGCCATTATGGCAGGTCGTGCCCGGCGGTCAGGTAGAGGTCGTACCACTCCTGGCGGGTGAGGGTCACGTCGCTCCCCGCCGCGCTGTCCTTGATGTGGTCGGGGTTCATCGTCCCCAGGAGGACCTGCATGTGGGCCGGATGGCGGAGAATCCAGGCCACCGCAATGGCGTTCTTGCTGACGCCGTACTTGTCGGCCAGCTTAGCCAGCGCTGTATTTAGTTCGGGGAACTTGACATTGTTGATGAAGGTTCCCGCGAAGGTCCCGTACTGGAACGGTGACCAGGTCTGAATCGTCATGCCGACGCGCCGGGTGTACTCAATCAGCCCGCCGTCGTGGTTGATGGCTCCCGTGTCAGTCATGTTGGTGTGGAGGCCGAAGTCGATCATCCCGGTGTGACACAGACCGAACTGGACCTGGTCAACCAGCAACTTCTGGTCAACGGCTTCCTGGAGCATGGCGATCTGCTGGGGGTTGAAGTTGGAAACCCCGAAGTGCCGCACCTTGCCGGCCGCCTGGAGCTCGTCAAAGGCCGCCGCAATCTCGGCGGGTTCCATCAACGGGTCGGGCCGGTGGATCAAAAACGAATCCAGGTAGTCGATCCCCATTCGCTTGAGGATCCCGTCCACGGCGCTGATTAGCTGGTGCTTGGAGGAGTCGTAACGGGTAATCTTGTTATCCAGGTTGGCATATAGGCCCCCTTTGGACTGGATGTAGAAGTCCTCCCGCTGCAGGCCGCTCTGCTTGAATGCCTGGCCGAAGTGAATCTCCGAGGACCCCCGCCCCAACTGCGGGTCATTACCATAGATGTCGGCCGAGTCAATGAAGTTAATCCCCGCTTCATGGGCCGCTTGGAGAGCTTCCACTGCCCGAGGCACCGGTAGCGTCCCCATCCGCATGATACCGAGCGCCACGTTTGAGGTCCGCCAATTGCTGTTGCCAATCTTGACTGTCTTCATTTTCTTTTCCTCCTCCAATTTTTTGATTAATATTATTAATAATTTTAAGCGTTTTCCGGAAATTTTACTAGGTAAAGATCCTAGCCCCTGGTTACACCCCTTAACCTGTGTTAATTTAGAATAATCAAATTAGAAGGAGTAACTATATGAACCGACAAACCAAGGGCGTGCTGCTGGCAGCGGGCGGGGCCTCACTTTGGGGTGGCTCCGGGGCCGCCGCCCAGTACCTCTTTTCCACCACCACCATCTCAACAACCTGGCTGGTTGCCGTCCGCCTACTGACGGCGGGGATCCTCTTGACCGCCATCTCAATCATCCGGGCGCCCCAGCAGGTCCGAGCCCTGACCCACCGGCGCCGTAACCTGGGCTACCTACTGGCCTTCGCCATCCTGGGCATGCTGAACTCGCAGCTGACCTACTTCCTGGCGGTCAAGTTCAGCAATGCCCCCACGGCGACCGTAATCCAGTACCTCCAGCCGGTGATCATCATCATCTGGTTGGCCCTATCCCAGCGCCAGTGGCCCCGGCGGATCGACTGTATCTCAATCGCAATTGCCCTGGTCGGGACCTTCTACCTGGTGACGGGTGGTCACCTCAATACCCTGACATTGACGCCGACCGCCCTCTTCTGGGGACTCTGGTGTGCCGGGGCCGCCGCCCTCTACACACTACTCCCCCGCCCCCTGCTGGAGCACTACGACGCATTGGCCGTCTGCGGGCTCGCCATGCTAGTCAGCGGGATCATCCTCACCCCGTTCCTGTTCACCATCCCACTCCCCACCTATCCAGTGGTGACTGGTGGCTGGTCGGCTACATCGTCGTTGGGGGGACAATGTTCTCCTACACAATGTTTCTGCAGAGCATCCGCTACATCTCGCCGTCGGTCACCGGGATCCTTAGCGCCTTTGAGCCCCTCGTGGCAACCCTGCTGGCGGTCACCCTCCTCGGTACCTGGATGACCCCGGCGGCCGTCGTGGGATCCCTACTGATCCTCCTGACCACCTTTCTCCAGGCCATCCCGCTGCAGAAGGTTCTGGCCCTCTTTACCCGTCAAAAACACCACCACTAGTTCAAACGGCTACTGACATTCTCGCGTCGGCAGCCGTTTTCATGATCCCACAAAATGTGCACTTCTTCCCACACTCACCTATTTTTGCCAGCGAATGAAAGCGCTACAATCAGGTTGAATCAACGCAAAGGAGTGTCATCGTTATGCCAATCAAGTTCCATCAAGACAGTCAGGATTCCACCTATTCAACAACCGAATCAGCTACATCATCAGGGTCCTGCGCAACGACCAGCTCGGCCAACTCTACTTCGGCCGTCGGGTTCCCGATCGCGCCGACCATTCCTACCTGGTCGAGAACGGCTACCGGCCGGTGATGAGCTACGTTTACGATAACGACTACGACTTTTCGCTCGGTAACGTCAAGCAGGAGTACCCGGCCTACGGGACCACCGACTACCGTATGCCAGCTGTCGAGGTCAAACAGCCCAACGGCAGCACGGTAACCAACTTCCGCTACCGGTCCCACCGGATCTACGCCGGTAAGCCCCGCCTAGCCGGTCTCCCGGCCACCTACGTCGAGGACGATGGTGAGGCCACCACCTTGGAGATCCTCCTCCAAGATGACGTGATCGACGTCGAATTGACCCTTACCTACACGATCTTCAACGACTTCGACGCGATTGCCCGTAGCGTCCGCTTCGCCAACCACAGCGACCAGGACTACCAGTTATCCACCGCGATGAGCATGAACCTCGACCTGCCCGACGATGATTATGATTGGCTACAGTTTTCCGGTGCCTGGGGCCGGGAACGGCAACTAAAGTCTGCCCACCTGCGGCCCGGTATCCAAGCCGTCAGCAGTACCCGGGGTGCCTCCAGCCACATGCAGAACCCGTTCGTTATTTTGAAACGGCCCCACACCGATGAATTCCAGGGGGAGGCGTACGGCTTCTCACTCGTCTACAGCGGGAACTTCCTCGCCCAGGCCCAGGTCGACGCCTACCAGGTTACCCGGGTCCAGCTGGGGATCAAACCCTTCCACTTCTCCTGGAAGCTGGCTCCCGGGACCGAATTCCAGACTCCCGAGGTCGTGATGGTCTACACCAGTGACGGGCTCAACCGGCTCAGCCAGACCTACCACCAACTCTACCGGCAGCGCCTAGCCCGTGGCTACTGGCGCGACCGGCCACGGCCGATCCTGGTCAACAACTGGGAGGCCACCTACTTCGACTTCACCGAGGACAAGCTGGTCCAACTAGCCAAACAGGCCCACGACCTCGGCATCGAACTCTTCGTCCTCGACGATGGTTGGTTCGGCAAACGGACCAAGGAAACGGCCGGGCTCGGTGACTGGTGGGCCAATCGCGACCGCCTCCCCAACGGCATCAGTGGCCTGGCCGAGCGAATCCACCAACTGGGCATGATGTTTGGCCTCTGGTTTGAACCAGAGATGACTAATAAGGACAGCGACCTCTACCGTAACCACCCGGACTACATCATCCAGACTCCCGACCGGCACCCATCCCAGGGGCGGCGCCAATACGTCCTCGACTTTTCGCAGCCGGAAGTTGTTGATTACGTTCACGACCTGATCGCTAAGGTCCTCCGCGAAGGGAATGTCGATTACGTCAAGTGGGACATGAACCGCAACATCACCGAGTGCTTCTCCGCGGCCTTCCCGGCGGACCAGCAGGGGGAGATCTTCCACCGCTACATTCTCGGCGTTTACCACCTGTACGAACAGCTGATCCAGGAGTTTCCAAAGATCCTCTTTGAGTCCTGTGCCTCAGGTGGTGGGCGTTTTGACGCCGGAATATTATATTACGCCCCACAGGCCTGGACAAGTGACGACTCCGACGCCATCGAGCGGCTCAAGATTCAGACTGGGACGTCATACTGTTACCCGGTCAGCGCGATGGGTGCCCACGTCTCCGTCTGCCCCAACGAGCAGGTCAACCGCAACACCCCGCTGAAGACCCGTGGCGATGTGGCCTTCTTCGGCGACCTCGGCTACGAACTTGACCTGACCAAGCTAAGCACTGACGAGTTAGCCCAGATTAAGGACCAGGTCAAACTGATGAAACACTACCGGGCCCTCTTTCAGTTCGGACGCTTCTACCGACTTAAGAGCCCCTTCGACGGTAACATCACCGCCTGGCTAGTGGTGAGTCCCGACCAGCAACAGGCGGCGATGGGCTACTTCAAGGTCCTCAACGACGTCAACGCTCCATACCGCCTGCAAAGGATTCCCGGCCTGATAGCGGACCAGGAATACCGGGTTCACGAGGAGGCCGGTCAGGACTGCGGCACCTACACCGGTAGCGAGTTGGCCAACATCGGCTTGGTCACCTCAGATGCCGAATCCGAGCAGTCTGCGGCTACCCGTGACGTTCCCGACTTCTATAGTCGACTGTTCATATTTGAAGCAAGGAAGAATTGAGGTGCAAGTATGTATCAATTAAGTCGAATCATT
The DNA here is from genome assembly GCF_001435345.1 of Limosilactobacillus pontis DSM 8475. Taxonomy (GTDB): domain Bacteria; phylum Bacillota; class Bacilli; order Lactobacillales; family Lactobacillaceae; genus Limosilactobacillus; species Limosilactobacillus pontis. The sequence continues at coordinate 108,097 of NZ_AZGO01000037.1, forward strand.
ATGGCTTTTTGCGGCGTGATCCTCTGCGGTTTCTGCGTTGGGATGTTGCAGAAGGCAAACCTCGGCGTTGACCCCTTCACCTGCTTTGTGACCGGAATCGCCAACATCTTCAGTTCAACCTACTCGACCTTCTACCTGATCCTGACGGGGGTACTCCTCATTCTGGTCTTCATCCTGAAGAGGCACTACATCGGTGTAGCCACCGTGATTAACCTCTTCTTCACCGGGGTGGCAGCGGATGCCATGCACCACCTTCTCGACCTAATGTTGTCTCATCCCAGCCTGGTTATGCGAGGTACTCTGATGGCGGTAGCGATCGTTTTCACCTGCCTGGCCGCCGCCCTCTACTTCACCGCTGACCTGGGCGTCTCGGCCTACGATGCCATCGCCCTGATCGCCGCCTACCAATACCGGCTCCTCCCCTTCAAGTACTGCCGGATGATCACCGATGGCCTCTGTGTCCTGGTCGGCTTTCTCTTCAACGTCACCCTCGGCGTGGGAACGATCATCACCGCCCTCTTCATGGGACCACTCACCCAATGGTTCCGTACCCACCTGGCGGAGCCCATGCTAACCCATAGGCAAGGTGCTGTAGCGTAAGAATTATTATTGATGGATCCGTAAGCACGACGAGCCTCCAACGTTCAAAAATTAAACGCTGGAGGCCCGTTACTATATTGGAGTGCCGTTTGCTATTTTGGGTTCTGCTCACGAACCTGCCGCCGATACTTGCGCGGCGTCATTCCATAGGTTTGCTTGAAGATGCGGGTACAGGAGTTGGCGTGGTCATAGCCACACTGTTGTGCCACCTTCTCGATCGGTAGCATTGAGGACTCAAGCAGGTGTCGAGCCTTGGTAATCCGAAAATTTCGAATATACTGCCCCGGCGTCAGGTCGGTTGCCTGCTTAAAGAGGATGCTGAGGTAACTGCGGTCCAAATTAACGGCCTGAGCAAGCTGGTCAGCCGAAGCCGTCGTGACGTGCTGCGCCAGATAGGCGATCGACCGGTCGACATAGGGACTCCGCTGCGTGGCTCGGTGCCCGCTGACCACCGTTGAGTCAGCAATCAGACTAAGGAAACGGAGGAGGTTGCTATTGGCCCGCAACTCGGTAGCAGTGTTCATCAATGGATGTTGGATAATCTGATTAACGCAGTTGGCCAGCTCATAATAATGATCGTTATTGAAGATTGGGGTCTGTTCCGAGATCGCTAGCTGCTGAATCAGCGCGGTTGCATAAGAGCCAGTAAAACCTAGCCAGACATACGACCAGGGTGTCAGTTCATCAGCAATATAGTAGGTCTGATAGTTCGGCTCAATAAAGAATCCCTGTCCAGAATGTAGGTGATAGTCGACGCCATTCACCTGAAACGTCCCTGAACCAGCCAGAATATAATGGATCAGATAATACGGCCGCACAGCGGGACCGAAGCGGTGACCCGCCATTGTATCCGACCGCCCTACCGAGGTGATCCCCAACTGACTTTCTTTCTCGGGTGAATAATCAAACGCCACGGCCTTTTCCATTTTCTCAGCCTCCTTTCCTCCAGTTTACGCCAATTACCTGAGAAACGGGACAAAAAAAGAGCGATGACCGAATCGATCATCACTCTTTTTTTGTTGGCGTGGCAACGT
>NZ_AZGO01000038.1 GCF_001435345.1 Limosilactobacillus pontis DSM 8475
TTATCATTCCAGAACCGCGTTGTCATTGAAACGCTTCATAATGAAGGACGTTCCTTGCGATACATCGCTAACTACTTAGGCTTTAGTAAGACCACGATTTTTAACGAACTTCACCGACTAAATGGTGAGTATCAGGCTGAGCTAGCGCAATCTGACTTCGAACGAAAGGTTGGTCAACGGGGGCGGAAGTCTTCGCTCACTAAAAACCTTAAACACTTGAT
>NZ_AZGO01000039.1:0-15858 GCF_001435345.1 Limosilactobacillus pontis DSM 8475
GACCCTACACATTTAGTTCGTCAAAAACTTTGTTCAGTTTTCAAAGGTCTACCACGTTGGCAAATAGCCAACAAAATTATTTTATCACCGTCACATTAATAAGTCAAGAATGAATTTCATAACCATTTAGCAACAAGCGACTAAAATAATATATCACGTTGCCAGCGTCTGGTCAACAACTAATTTGTTAACTATAACGGACTGATTACGCAATCCCCGTGACAACGTTAATTACTATACCGTGAATTATTGCCGCCGTCAACTGCTAAATTCTCACTTTCAAACTAGTCGCAGCGCCAGTCTAAACATTTTCTGCCATATCGAAGAAATAGTTCGGTTCATAAGCAAAACCCGGTTATCCTCCGCTGCCCAGGGCAAAAAATAACCGGTTTTCACTAACTATTTATTTTCTTAACTATTTTACCCGCGCCAGGAAGTAGTGCTTCTTACCCTTGCGGACAATCACAAACTTGCCATCAAAGTGGGTGCTTGGGTCGATTTCAGCATCAACATTGTCAACCTTCTCACCGTTAATCCGGATGGCCCCGTTAGACACATCCTGCCGTGCCTGGCGACGGGATGGTTCAATCCCGTTGTCAGTCAGCCAAATGACGATATTCTCCTTCTTGTTCTCAACATCAACAGAAGGCATGTTCTTGAAGCCCTGTTCGATCTCATCAACGGACAAGTCGGCAACGTCACCGGAGAAGAGAGCCTTGCTGATCCGTTCAGCTTCTTCAACCGCGGCTTCACCATGAACGAACTTCGTCACTTCTTCAGCCAGACGGCGTTGAGCCTCCCGCTTCCATGGTTCCTTTTCGACCTTCTCGGCCAGGGCGTCGATCTCGTCCTTGGAGAGGAAGGTGAAGTACTTCAGGTATTTAACCACGTCGCGGTCATCCTGGTTGATCCAGAATTGGTAGAACTCGTACGGAGAAGTCTTCTTTGGATCCAACCAGACGGCCCCACCGGCAGTCTTACCAAACTTGGTCCCGTCAGCCTTCAGCATCAGCGGAATGGTCAAGCCATATACCTTGGTGTCCGGACCCTCTACCTTATGGATCAGGTCGATACCGGCCGTGATGTTCCCCCACTGGTCGGAACCACCGATCTGCAGCTGAACATCGTTGTGCCGGTAGAGGTGCAGGAAGTCAACGGACTGGAGGATCTGGTAGGTAAACTCGGTGAAGGAGATCCCCACTTCCAGCCGGCTAGCAACGACTTCCTTGTTCAGCATCGTGTTGATGTTAAACAGCTTCCCGTAGTCACGTAGGAAGTCCAATAGGCTAATCTTGGAAAGCCAGTCGTAGTTGTTGACAATCGTGAAGTTCTCCGTACCAAAGAGCTTCTTCATCTGGGCGGTCAGTGCTGCCTCGTTGTGGTGGACCTGGTCCATCGTCTGCAACTGCCGTTCAGACTTCCGGCCGGATGGGTCACCAATTGCACCGGTTCCCCCACCAATGATGATTACCGGATGGTGTCCAGCCAGCTGGAATCGTTTGAGGATCATAAACGGAATCAGGTGTCCGATATGCAGACTGTCTCCCGTCGGATCGGTCCCGCAGTAGAGAGCGATCTTGTTATTCTCCGTCAGTTCCTTCAACGCATCGAGGTCGGTGGCTTGGTTGATCGCACCGCGCCACTTCAGGTCATCAATAATGTTCATCTGCTATTCCTCCTAAGTCTTAAGCCGCGGATAAAAAAAGCCCCAACTTCAAAACAGAAGTCAGGGACGATTTAACCGCGTTACCACCTTGAATTGCAGCCAAGTTGGCTACCACTCTTCGCCGATAACGGGGCGATCCGTTCAGGTAAACGGGCTCAGCAAGTGTAATTCGTTGTTCAGCTTCGGCAGGCTTACAATAACCGCCTGCTCTCTGATTGTCCCACTGACAACTACTGGGTCTCGCGTCGATGCCCTTTCATAATTGCCGTTATTGTACTAGTCAGCGGGGCAACGTGTCAAGTTCTCCTAACAAAAAGAAACGGCCAATCGTGGTCGCTTCTTACTTTATACTATTCGTCTTTCTTGGCTTCCCGTTTGGGTTCGTTATCCAGCTTGGCAACCGGTGTTGAATGCTTCTTTGGCTTGGCCGGAGTGTAAATTTCGTGGACGTAAGCCTCACCGGTCAGTTCAGCAACCGGCTTGAAGGTATCCTTGAAGGTGGCATCAATATCAACCGGGTCCGGGGCGTTCTTACTCTTAACAAAGTACAAAGTCCCAGTAGCCAAGATCACCGGCATATAGCAAGCAATCCCGATGATCACTAGGGCGATGCCGACGTAGGTCAAAACGTAGGTTGCAGTGTAGTTACCGTAGAAGGCCAGGCCACCGAAAATCAGCGTCCAGATCAGGACCGGCAGCACTTCACAAACCACGTTGATCAGCAGGTAGTTCCACTTCCGGCTATCCATGAACCGCCGGCTGGCCGTCAGGGCGTGCCGCATTGACTGGCCGAGGAACTGCGGTTGCTTCTCCCGGTAGAGGAAGTATGACTGGGAGTATTCCAGGGACTTCCAAAGGATCACAATGTCATTGATGATCCGGATAACCAGTGGCCAAATGGTGTTCTTAGTCATCCCACCAACCAGACCGCCGACGATATCCAACGGCAGGCTCCACTGGAAAAGGAACAGGCCGATGTAGAGGGCAATTCGCCAAACCTGGTTCTTCCGCAGGTGCTTGTAGTGCATCCAGATTGAACCGGCACTGACCGGTTGTTCAGGATGAGCCAGACGATCCCAGTAGGTGTACTGGATGGCTACCATGAAGAAGTTGAAGAAGAAGGACAGGGCAATCGAAATGGCGGCCGCACCAAGGATCTCCAATAAGCCCATCAAGAGGGCCAGTGGTGAAGCCATCCCGTACATAATCATCATGACGCTCATCATCATGGATGACATTATGCTGGTGGTAAGGAAACTAAGGATGCAAGTCAGGGCAATGAAGATAATGGTAATCCCGCCAACGGGCCACATTGTCTTGAGATAATCAGGCTTTACCAGGGCCTTGAGCTCCGTAATGAAGCTCTTTAATGGTAAACTATGTTGCTTTTTCATCTTAAAAAATCGACTCCATCTACATTTGATTTATTTTCCATCATAACACAATTGTGACGGTCCACAATTCATTCGGTTAGATCTTCGCAATCTTTTCAAAACTTTTAAACAGAAGAAATTCCCGGTCATCAGGACGATGGTCGGGAATTTCAGGCCGCCAGTTGCGGGTTGGGCAAACAGACTGGCAGCAATTATATTAGCAGAAGTCACTATTAATTAGTACTTTTCCTTGCTAAGAACGTTCAACTTGTCATCGAAGTCATAAACAACTGGTTGACCAGTAGCCATTTCCAGGTTCATGATGTCGTCATCAGAGATGTTTTCGATGTACTTGCTCAAAGCACGGAGGGAGTTACCGTGGGCAGCGATGATGACGTTCTTGCCATCCAAGAGCTTTGGTGCAATTTCATCTTGCCACAATGGGATAACCCGTTCCAGGGTAACCTTCAAGTTTTCACCACCAGGAACCGTGCGTGGGTCCAGGTTTGCGTAACGACGATCGTGCAGAGCAGAGCCTTCGTCAGTTGCCTTCAGCAATGGTGGCAGAACATCGTATGAACGACGCCAAATGTGAACTTGTTCGTCTCCGTACTTTTCAGCAGTATCCTTCTTGTTCAGACCTTGCAGAGCGCCGTAGTGACGTTCGTTCAGACGCCAGGTCTTGGTTTCAGGGATCCAGAGTTGGTCACATTCTTCAAGGGCGTAGTGTAACGTCTTGATGGCACGCTTCAGAACAGAAGTGTAAGCGTAGTCGAATTCGATGCCGTGTTCCTTAAGGGCCTTACCAGCTTCCTTAGCTTGTTCAACGCCCTTTTCGCTCAAGTCAACGTCAATCCAACCGGTGAACTTGTTAGCCAGGTTCCATTCACTTTGACCGTGACGAATCAGTACTAATTTAGCCATATTGTTTTTGACCTCTTTCTTCTTAAAATACCATGCAATTGCATTTCTCTACTATTTTAATCCAATCCTGGATAAATGCCAATAGGGAGGCTCGCAAAATGTTGGCTTTTCGTGAAATCCATCACGATGCCATGCTGACCGCCGTCTGTGGAAGCTCACGGATTGTCAACCCACCCAGGAGCATGAAGCCGGTGATCCGGACGGTCGGCGCCGGGCCCGCCACGTGGGTCTGCCGCTTGTCGGTGATCCCGGCGAGCAACTTCAGGGAGTGGTCCTCAACCCGCCAACCAGCCGGCAGGAAGATATCGCCACCGCCCAGAATGTTGATGAAGCTAGCGTCGACCACTACTTTCCCATCCCCTTGGCTGAGGAAAAGCTTGGTGCCCCCAAGCAAGTTCACACTGGTCACCTGCTGGCTGCGGGAATCCAGTTCTCGCTGGGAGCCGCTGAGGATGCTCACGTTGGCACCCCGGCCCAGGGCCAGGTAGGCAACCGCGCTGACTGCTATCAGAATTGCGCCGGTGGCCAGGGCTCGCGACCAGAATGGGGTAAAAAGACTGCTCTTGGCCAGGATATAGAGGACCACCACTGCTAGGACGGTCAGGCCGATCAGGTGGTTATTGTTCTTCTTCATTGTCATCTCCTCGTTTCGTTTTTGGTAGATTAATTATAGCAAAGAACGCGCCTCACCAATAGCAGTTGGGCGCGTTCTTATCACTAATTTAAGCCGGCCTTAGCACCGATGTCGTGCCGGTAGAAACATTCCGGTTCATCTAGGTGGGCCAGGTATTCATAGACTCGGTCGTGAGCGTCCTTTAGGCTGCTATCCTGGGCCAGGACCATCAGAAGACGACCACCGGCCCCGTGCAGGTCGGACATGTCACCGCTGACGTTGGCGTAGTCGATACTGATTCCCGTCTTCTGGGGCAACTGGCCAAGGGACTGGCCGTGTAGCGGATTATTCGGGTAACCCTTGGATGCCAGGACAACGCCTAGGCAGGCGGTGTCCTTGACCTTCACCGCCGGGAGGGGCTGGTCATTGAGGGCGGCGTCGACCAGGTCAAAGAGGTCGGTTGCCAGGCGTGGCAGAATCACCTGAGTCTCCGGATCACCCAGCCGAACATTGTACTCAATCACCTTGGGCCCATCGGCAGTCAGAATCAGGCCGACGTAGAGGATGCCATGGTAATGGTAGTTTCCCGCCACCAGACCGTGGACAGTCGGGACCACCACAGTATCAATCATCGCTTGCCGGTCGGTCGGATCGAGCTGGGGCAGCGGGCTGTAGGCGCCCATCCCCCCGGTATTCGGGCCCCGGTCACCGTCGAGGGCCCGCTTATGGTCCTGAGCCATCGGCAAGATTCGATACTGGTCATCACTGAGCAGGACGAACATCGAATATTCAGGGCCCTGGAGACATTCCTCCAGCACCAAGCGGGATTGTCCCTGGTCAAACATCTCCTTGATGGTTCGAACCGCCGTTATCCGGTCCGGGGCAATCACAACCCCCTTACCCCCGGCCAGACCGTTCTCCTTGATGACCACCGGGAAGCCGAACTGGTCGACGTTGGCAATCGCACTGGTTTGATCCCGGTAGGAGGCATGTTGGGCGGTCGGGACCTCGTAGTTATCCATGAAACTGAGGGCATAGTCCTTCGACCCCTCTAGCTGGGCGGCCCGGGCAGTCGGGCCAAACGCCTGCAGGCCAGCCGCCTGAAAGTCATCGACGATCCCGTCGACCAGGCAATCTTCGGGCCCAACGAAGGTCCAGGCCACCTGATGTTCCTTGGCAAAGCGGATCAGGCCTGCGAAGTCGGTTTCGGCGATGTCCACCGGCTGAACGCCGATCGTGGTCATCCCTACATTACCGGGAGCGCAGTAGACCTGCTTGACCCGGGGACTAGCCTGCAACTTGCGGGCAATCGCAAACTCACGGCCACCCTCACCGACCACCAGTACATTTACTTGTTCTCCCATTACGACACCCCATTTTTAGTGACGGAAGTGACGGATTCCGGTCGTCACCATCGCAATTCCATACCTGTTCGCCATGTCGATTGATTCCTGGTCGCGAATTGAGCCACCGGGCTGGACGATCGCCCTGATGCCGTGCTGGCCGGCATATTCGACACAGTCACCGAACGGGAAGAAAGCATCGGAGGCCATCACGGTCCGGTCATCAATGGCATCCCCAGCGTGCTTGACGGCGATCTTCAGGGAGTCGATCCGGTTCGGTTGCCCCTCGCCGACACCGAGGGTCCGCTCATCGTTGGCGAGGACGATGGCATTCGACTTGGCGTGCTTGACCGCCTTCCAGGCAAACATCAGACTCTTGAGCTGGCTTTCAGTCGGCTGGACTTCGGTAACACAGTGCCAGTCATGATAATCCTCCTTTAGGGTATCCTGTTCCTGCATCAGCATCCCGCCCATGACGGAGACGACCTCGTGCCTGGTTGGCTCGTCCTTGTGGGTAAAGTCGAGGGTGAGTAGGCGGATGTTCTTCTTCTTGGCCAGGACCGCATAGGCGTCATCGTCAAAGCCGGGCGCGATCACGATCTCCAGAAAGATCTTGTGCATCTTGGTGGCGGTGGCCAAGTCGACACGGCGGTTGAGGGCAATTACCCCGCCGAAGATCGAGACGGAATCTGCCGCATAGGCTCGGTCCCAGGCCTCTTTTAGGTTCTGGCCGCGACCGATGCCACACGGGTTCATGTGCTTCATGGCTACCACGGTCGGCTCATCAAACTCACGAATGCAGCGCAGGGCTTCGTCGGCGTCCTTGATGTTGTTGTAGGAGAGCTGCTTACCGTGCAGCTGCTTGGCACTCAGAATGGAGAAACGCTTCGGGATGGCATCCTCATAGAGCCAGGCCTGTTGGTGAGAATTTTCACCGTAACGCATCGTCTCCTTCAGGTTCCAGGTCAAGGTCAGCTGCTCGGGATCCGCCAGGCCAGTCTGCTTGGTCAGGTATTGGGAGATCAGGGTATCGTAGGCCGCGGTGTGGCGGAAGGCCTTGGCCGCCAGTTGCGCCCGGGTGGTCAGGATGGTGTCCCCGCCATCTTCAATCTCACTCAGAACCTGATCATAGTCACCCTTATCGACCACCACGGTAACGTCGTGGTAATTCTTGGCAGCGGACCGCACCATCGACGGACCACCGATATCGATATTTTCGATTGCGTCGGCCAGCTTAACGTCCGGCTGCTCGATTGTCTCCTTGAATGGATAGAGGTTAACACAGACAAGGTCGATGGGGGTAATGTTGAGCTCTTCCAACGTTGCCATGTGCTCAGGCAGGTCACGCCGGGCCAGCAGGCCACCATGGACATAGGGGTTGAGGGTCTTGACCCGGCCGTCGAGAATCTCTGGGAAGTGGGTGACGTCCTCGATGCTGATCGTCTGCACGCCAGCATCGTCGAGGACCTTCTTCGTCCCACCCGTCGAAACAATCTCGTAGTCGTTGGCAACTAGGCCCTTGACGAAGGGCACCAGGTTGGTCTTGTCAGATACACTTACCAATGCACGTTTCATGAATTAATTCTCCTTTTCGTTCAATGCAGTCAACGCTTGTTTCATAGCCAGCGGGTACAGCTGGTGTTCAGTGGCATGGACCCGGGCCTCCAGAGTATCTTCCGTGTCCGTCGTCAGGATTGGCACGTGACACTGGGCAATGATTGGGCCAGAATCCAAGCCGGCATCAATGTAGTGGACCGTCACCCCGGTCTGGGCACGGCGGTCAGCGAAGGCCCGTTCAATCGAGTGCAGACCTGGGTATTCGGGCAACCAGGCCGGGTGAAGGTTGATGATCCGGTGGTCATAGTGATCAAGGATCGTCGGCCCCACCACCCGGAGGTAGCCGGCCAGGGCAACGAAATCGATTCGATACTCTTGAAGGACGGCAAGTAGCCGTTTTTCGTAGGCCACCTTACCACCACAGGACTTGACGGTGAAACTGACGGCCGGGACGCCAAGACGGTGGGCCCGGGCCATCACTGGTGCGTCCGGGTGGTTGCAGAAGAGCAGGGCCAGCTCACCAGGCAGGTCACCGGATTGGAAATGTTTAGCAAGAACCTCAAAATTGGTCCCGTTGCCAGATGCTAGAATTGCGGTTCTCATCTCAAACGCCTCACTTAATGACAATCTTTTCTTCACCAGCCGGCCGGGGATGCAGGTGACCGATCCGGTAGCTGGTCTCACCGGCCGCTACCAGGTGTTGCTGGACGGCGGCTATCTTGTCTGGGGCCACCGCTAGGACAAGCCCGATCCCCATGTTGAAGGTCTGATAACAGTCCTCTAGCGCTAGCTGACCCAGGTCGCGTAGGTAGTCGAATATCGGTCGGGTTGGCCAGGCCTGGTGGTCAATCACGGCCTGTAGCCGGTCGCCAAACAGCCTTGGCACGTTTTCAACCAGACCGCCACCCGTGACGTGACCGATTCCGCGGACGAGACCGGACCGAACCAGGGGCAGGACCTGGCGGACATAGATCCGTGTCGGGGTCAGTAGGGCATCCCCCACCGTCTGACCGTTCAGAGCCGCGGGCCGATCCGTCAACTGGACATTGTGATCCTTAAAGAGGATTTGACGAACCAGGGAGAAACCGTTAGAGTGAAGGCCACTGGACGGCAGACCGATCAGGACGTCACCATCCTTAGGGAGGTCAGCCGTCAGCAACTGGTCCTTCTCAGCGACCCCAGTGACGGCCCCGGCCAGGTCATACTCATCACGGGCATACATGTCGGGCATCTCGGCGGTCTCACCACCGACCAGGGCGACGTGAGCATCCCAGCAACCGGCGGCGACTCCTTGGACAATTGCTGCCATCTTGGCTGGGTCATTGTGGCCGGTGGCAATATAGTCCAAGAAGAAGAGTGGCTCGGCACCCTGGGCGAGAACGTCGTTGACGCACATCGCCACGACGTCGATGCCAATTGTATCGTGTTTTCCCATTTGTTGGGCGATCAGGAGCTTGGTCCCCACCCCATCGGTGCCGGAAACCAACACGGGATGTTTCACGTGTAACTCACCCAGGTCGAACATCCCCCCGAAACTACCGATCCCAGTCATCATCCCGGGCCGGGCGGTGGAGCTGGCGGCGTCTCTGATACGGCGGACCAGCTCATAGCCCGCGTTGACATCGACCCCAGCTTCTTGGTAGCGATTCATTTGATTAACCTCCCTTGCGCGCGACGTTCCTGTTCATTCAGCGACTTCAGGTAACCCGCCTCGTAGTCATAGAGCGGGGTTGGGTATTTCCCGGTAAAGTAGGCCACCGTCAGGCCCCCATCCGGTGCATCTCCGGCGTCCGGCACATTGATCGCCCTGATCAAACTATCGACGCTCAGGAAGTGGAGGGAGTCCGCCCCGATCCGTTGGCGCATCTGCTCAACCGAGTAGCGGGCCGCCATCAGCTCCGAACGGGTCGAGATGTCGATCCCGTAGAAACACGGAAAGCGAAACGGCGGCGACGAGATCAGGAGGTGCACCTCTTTGGCCCCGGCATCACGAAGCATCTTGACGATCTGCTTGGAGGTCGTGCCCCGGACAATCGAGTCATCGACCACCGCCACTCGTTTGCCGCTGACGACCCCACGGACGGCGGAAAGCTTCATGTGGACCCCCTGCTCGCGAAGGATCTGGGTCGGCTGGATAAAAGTCCGGGCAACGTACTGACTCTTGATCAGCCCCATCTCATAGGGGAGTCCGGATTCCTCGGCATAACCGCTGGCCGCGGAGAGTGAGGAGTTCGGTACCCCGATCACCATATCGGCATCAACCGGATGTTCCCGGGCCAAGAGGCGGCCCATCTGCTTGCGGGCATTATGCACCGTTACCCCGTGGATAATCGAGTCCGGCCGGGCGAAATAGATATACTCCATTGAGCAGATCGCCAGCCGGGTCTTGGTGGTGTAGTGGTCGATGTGGAGGCCATCGCGATCAATCACGATCAGCTCCCCCGGTTGGACATCACGGACGAAGCGGGCGTTGACGATATCGAGGGCGCAGGTCTCGCTGGCCACCACATAGGCACCGTTGGCTAGCTGACCAATACAGAGCGGACGAATGCCGTTCGGGTCAAGGGCCGCCACCAGGCGATTCTTCTGGAGGAGGAGGAAGGCAAATCCACCGTGAACCTGGTTGAGGCTCTGCTTGAGGGCGGGAATGAAGCCTTCTCGAATGTGTTTGCGGATCAAGTGGATCAGAATCTCGGTATCCGAGTCCGATTGGAAGACCGCCCCGTCGTCCTCAAGCTGGCGGCGAAGGGTTACCGCGTTGGTCAGGTTGCCGTTGTGGGCCAGGGCGATATCACCATCGTGGAAGTGAAACAAAAATGGCTGGACGTTGGCAATTGAATTGTGGCCACTGGTACCGTAACGAACGTGGCCGATCGCAGCATTCCCGACCAGCCGCTTGAGTTCGGCCTGGTCGGCAAACACCTGGGCGAGCAGCCCCCGGTCACGATGCTGGTAAAGGCTGGCACCATCACTGGACACAATCCCGGCCCCCTCCTGCCCGCGGTGCTGTAGGGTGTGGAGGCCGTAGTAGGTCAGCTGGGCAGCATCCGGGGCGCCAAACACCCCGAAGACCCCACATTCCTCATTTAGTCCTTTGATTTCATTTGGCATGGGATTGCCTCCTCCCAGATCTGTTGCAGCTCACCAACGCTCAAGTTCAAGTCGCTGTCGGCCAGGTGGGCCTCCAGCCAATGGGCGTTGGTAACCGTCCCCACCAGCTGGGCAGCGTCGCCGAGGTCCTGTTCAAAGGCGGGCACGTGGTCCGGCTGGACGGTCACCACAAAGCGACCTGGGGTCTCACTGAACAATTGGGCCCCCGTCAGATTGCGAAGGTCGAGGTTCATCCCCCGGTCGGTCTTGAAGAGGGTCTCGGCCAAGGCCACTCCCAGGCCGCCCTCGCTAAGGTCATGGCAGCTGGCCACATGCCCGTTTTCCATCGCGTGAAGGAGGTGCCGCATGGTGGTGTGAACGCCGTCAAGGTCAAAGGGCCGCACCACCCCGCTGATCTTTCCGGTCAGCATCTTCTGTAGCTCGGATCCAGCATAATCGTCACGGGTCGCACCGACCAGGTAGACCTGGTCACCAGCTTGCTGGACAAAGCTTGGGACCACCCGATCGATATTCTTGACCAGGCCGACCATCCCCACCATTGGCGTCGGGTGGATGGCCTGACCGTTATTTTCGTTATATAGGGAAACGTTCCCGGAGATTACCGGAGTATCAAAGATCCGGCAGGCAGCCGCCATTCCCTTGACCGACTGGTGGAGCTCCCAGAAGATTTCGGGATCGTTCGGATCACCGTAGTTCAGGCAGTCGGTGATCGCCAACGGTTCGGCCCCCGAAGATACGATGTTGGCAGCGGCCTCGACCAAGGCCATCTGACCACCAACTTCAGGATTAAGGTAGACAAAGCGACCGTTACCATCGGTGGTCATCGCCAGGCCCTTGTGTGTACCCCGAACGCGGAGGACACCGGCATCACTGCCGGGGCCGACCACGGTTGAGGTGCGCACCTGGGAGTCATATTGCTGGTAGAAGCTGCTCTTGTCGGCGATGGTCGACTGAGCGAGCAGACAACGAAGCGTGGCGGCCGGATCGTCAATTTTAGGCCGCCAAACGGGTTCCTGTTCGGCAACCGTGATCCGGACTGGCTTGTGCTCCGTGCTTTCTTCCTCCAAAACATCGTCGGTCAGGCTGGAGACAGGAATATCACAGACGACCTGGCCGTCGTGGCGGAGGACGTACTGATGACCCGCCGTGATCCGGCCGATCGTGACGGCGTCGAGGTCGTAAAAGTCAAAAATCTTCCTGACGTCGTCCTCGTGGCCCTTGTTGACACAGAGGAGCATCCGTTCCTGGGACTCGCTGAGCATGATCTCGTAGGCCGACATTCCGGTCTCGCGCTGGGGAACCAGGTCGAGGTCGAGGTCCATCCCGCTCTTCCCTTCCGCGGCCATTTCGGCGCTGGAGGAGACGATTCCGGCGGCCCCCATGTCTTGGATACCGACCAGCCAGTCGGGGTGCTTAGAGATCAGTTCCAGGCAGGCTTCGAGAAGGAGCTTCTCCATGAAGGGATTACCGACCTGGACGGCGGACCGTTGGGTGGCATTTTCATCACTGAAGTCCGCTGAGGCGAAAGTCGCACCGTGGATGCCGTCACGCCCGGTCTTGGCGCCGACGTACATCACCGCGTTACCAACCCCGGCGGCCTTCCCCTGCTGGATATCCTTCTGGTCCATCAGGCCGACGCTCATCGCGTTGCAAAGGACGTTGCCCTGGTAGCAGGGGTCAAAGGTGGTCTCACCGGCAATCGTCGGGATTCCCATGCAGTTGCCGTAGTCGCCGATTCCACGAACCGTCCCGTCGACCTTCATCCGGGTCGTCGAGTCATCGAGTTCACCAAAGTGGAGGGAGTCCAGCGAGGCTACCGGGCGGGCCCCCATGCTAAAGATGTCGCGAAGGATCCCCCCGACCCCGGTTGCTGCCCCCTGGTAGGGCTCAACCGTCGTCGGGTGGTTGTGGCTCTCGGCCTTGAAGACGACCGCCTGGCCATCATCAATGTCGACAACCCCAGCCCCCTCGCCCGGGCCCTGGATGACCCGGTCGTTCTTGTTGGGGAAGAGGCGGAGGACCGGCTTGGACTTCTTGTAGGAGCAGTGTTCACTCCACATCGCGGCGAAGAGGCCGGCCTCCGTGTAGTTTGGGAGCCGACCAAGCAGAGTATCGCTGATGTAGTTGTACTCGTCCTCACTTAGGCTCCAGTCCAGGTATGGCTTCTGTTCTTTGATCTCTTCGGGCGTCATTGCCTGCTTCATTACTTATTCCCCCACTTTCACACTACCGTTGGTCAATAGGGACTTGAACAGTCGCAGGCCATCCGTGTTGCCTAGGATTGCCTCCACTGCCCGTTCCGGATGCGGCATCATTCCCAAAACGTTGCCACGCTGGTTAGTAATTCCAGCAATATTTCGCAAACTACCATTTGGATTCTCCTCTGCATAACGAAAGACGACCTGGTGATTGGCCTCCAGGCGGTCCAAGGTTTTCTGATCGGCGTAGAAACTACCGTCGGCGTGGGCGATCGGCAGGCTGATCCGTTCGTGCGGCCGGTACCGACTCGTGAACAGGGTCTGGTTGTTGACGACCTCGAGTGGGACGGCCTTGCAGACGAAACGCTGGCTGTCGTTGCGCTTCAGGGCCCCCGGCAGCAGCCCGGCCTCCGTCAGGATCTGGAAGCCGTTGCAGGTGCCAAAGACCGGCTTGCCTTCCTCAGCCATCTTGATGATCGCCGGCATGATGTTGGTAAAACGGGCAATCGCCCCGGCCCGCAGGTAGTCACCATAGGAAAAGCCCCCCGGCAGCATCACCGCGTCAAAGCCAACTAGACTGTGTTCATGGTGGGAAACGTAGGCGACGTCCGCACCACAGACTGTGCCCAGGGCCTCGTACAGGTCGACGTCACAGTTGGAACCTGGAAAAACGATTACGGCGATTCTCATTCTGCTTCCTCCAGTACTTGGTAATGATAGGTTTCCATGTTGAAGTTGACCAACAGCTGGTCGGCAATCTCCTTGACGGACTGGTCGACGGCGGCTCCGGTCGCGTCGATGGTGACGTCGAAGAACTTACCGACCTTGACCGCGGTGACCTCATCGTGACCCAGGGTGTGGATGGCATCCTTGATAGTCTCACCTTGAGGGTCAAACACCGATTGTTTATAGGTTACAAAAATCCGAACATTCGTCATGGTTAGTCCTCCTCTGTCAAAACACCCTGCAGGCGATCCAGTACCTCGTCGTAGGTCTGGGTCAGGTCGGCGAGCTTACGTCGGTAGACATCCTTGTCCAGGTGCTGATCGGTCTCGAGGTCCCAGAGCCGGCAATTGTCCGGGGAGAACTCATCGGCCAGGACGATTTGCCCGTCACTGAGACGACCAAACTCGAGCTTGAAGTCGACCAGCCGCATTCCAGCCTTCTCAAAGAGCGGCTTGAGCAGGCCGTTGACCTCCCGGCAGAGGCCCCACATCTTCGCCAGGTCGGCATGACTGGCGATCTCCAGGGCAATGGTGGCCGATTCATTAATGAAGGGGTCATCAAGCTGGTCACTCTTGTAGAAGGTTTCCTCGACCGGTTCGTCCAGGACCTGACCTTCGTCGAGTCCATAACGGCTGGCGAAGTGCCCGGCGATGACGTTGCGGGTGACAAACTCCAGCGGGAACATCTGGCACTTCTTGACTAGGTCCGCGGTTGGAGAAACCTGTTTGATAAAGTGAGTTTGGATCCCGTGATCAATCAGGTAGCGAAAGACCAGGTCGGAGATGGCCTTGGCGGCGGCTCCCTTGCCAGTGAAGTGGTCCTTCTGCTTGCCGTTCAGTGCGGTCGCCTGATCCATGTAGACCACCCGCAGGACGTCAGGGTCGTCAGTCTGCCACATCTGCTTTGCTTTTCCGGTATACAGTAACTTTTCCATTACTCAGTCGACTCCTTTGTGGGTAAAACACGAACTATAATTTAAAAATACAGGTTACTATTCGCCAATTTATGTGGACAGTATAACAAAGTGCCGCTCCCTTTTCAATAGTTTTTCGGAACGAAATTTGATTATTAAGCAATAAAGTTCGTGTTTATTTGGAGAATTAAAAAACCGACGCACGTATTCGTACGCCGGTCGGTCGAATTCGATTTAGTTGTGCCAATAAAGTAGGGAGCAAAATGCCATGACCACCCCGAGGACCAGGAAGGTAAGATTGTCCCACTGGAGCGGCCCGGATCCCGGTAAGTCAGTGAGGATTAGGAACCAGCCCAAGTAAAAATTCACGGTCCGATAGAAGTGACGATTGAACCCCAGCCGGCGTCCCTGTCCGCTGATCAGCCAGTCTGTTGCCTCGGCGCTCAACAGGGCGTGGCCGAAAAAGACCAGGCCGATGATGACAAACAACCCCAAGAGGATGTTGTCGTAAGGATTCCGATTAACCACGATCCCCACCATGGGCACTGCGGTCATCACCAGGCCGAAGTAAAAGTCGGTCGTCTTGTAGAAGTGCTTATTTAGTCTCATCATTATCCCCCCTGATACTCAAGAATATCACCAGGCTGGCAGTTTAGGGCCCGGCAGATCTTGTCCAACGTCTCAAAGCGAATTCCTCGGGCCTTCCCCGTCTTCAGGATGGAGAGGTTGGCCGGGGTGATGCCGATCCGCTGAGCCAGTTCCTTTGAGGTCATCTTACGTTCGCTCAACACGACATCCAGGTTCACCCTAATCACCCGTTACCACCTCCTCAGATAATCTCGTCTGCTTCCTGCTGCAGGGCAACACCCCGTCTGAAAATTAAATAGATCAAAAAGATCACCGTCACGAATCCGAGGCCGTTAGTGAAGTCATCCCCGCTCATGGTCAACAAGCCTAACTTGTCTCGAAGATGGAGCAGGTGGTAGATCACCGTATTGAGACCGCCGAGCACCAGGGCCAGCAGGGTTGACCACAGGATCTGCCAGACCGCCAGCATGTTCTGGCTGACGAAGTACTGGCCGTCATTGATGTTGGACAGCAAGTTTCGGGTCCCCAGCAGGGAAATAACCAGCAGGCCTACTTCCAACACCACGTCAAGAACCTGAACCAGCAGACCAAAACCGCTGCGGTAGTCGAAGAACGCGTGGCCGATCTCGGTGAACGGGGCGGCGATCAGACCCCCGAAGGCACCCACCGCGACAATTGCAATCTCAAGGTCAACCACCGCCTGGATGATCGTCAGTAGCCAGCTAGTCAGTCGCTTTTTCATTGTTCTTCACCCTCCCTCAGTTTCCGCAATTATTATACTACGATAATTAATTATCGTAAAACGATAATTTAGTTACCAAAAAAAAGTGGCTGGGGGAAAAAATT
>NZ_AZGO01000039.1:15951-37760 GCF_001435345.1 Limosilactobacillus pontis DSM 8475
TCAGCGTCAACCTCCGTCCTGGCCTAGCCGTACAGGGCGCCGAGAAGCTTATTTCCCAGCCTCATTTTCTAATCCTTATTCTAAGCCAACCCGATTAAAGATGTCGTCGACGTGGCGGAGGTGCCAATGGTAGTCGAAGGCGCCGTCAAGGTCCTGCTTGGTGAGCTGTTTTTTGATCGTCGGGTCCGCCTCCAGGAGTGGCCGGAACGGAATCTGTTCGGCCCAGCACTTGGCAGTGTAAGGCTGGATTAGGTCGTAAGCAGCCTCCCGAGTCATTCCGGAGTTGACCAACTTGAGCAGGACCCGGCCGGAGTAAATCAGGCCCAGGGTCTTGTCCATATTCTTCTTCATCGTCTCGGGGAAGACGTCAAGGTTCTTGAGGATCCGGCCAAAACGCCGCAGCATGTAGTCGATCAGGGAGGTGGCGTCCGGCAGGATCATCCGTTCCGCGCTGGAATGGGAAATGTCCCGTTCATGCCAAAGTGACACGTCCTCGTAGGCCGGGACCATGTACCCCCGCAACATCCGGGCACAACCGCAGATGTTTTCTGAGCCGATCGGGTTGCGCTTGTGCGGCATAGCGGAAGAACCCTTTTGTCCCTTAGCAAAGTGCTCCTCGACCTCGTGGATCTCAGTTCTTTGGAGGGAACGGATCTCGGTGGCCATCTCCTCCATGCTGGTCCCAATCAGGGCAATCGTGGCGATGTATTCGGCGTGGAGGTCACGCGGCAGGACTTGGGTGGAGATCTCCTGGGCGCGCAGGCCGAGGCGGTCACAGACGTACTTCTCGACGAAGGGGTCGATCTCGGCGAAGGTCCCCACCGCTCCGGAGATCTTACCAGCCTCGACACCACGGGCCACGTGCTCGAACCGTTCCTGGTTACGCTTCATCTCAGAGTACCAACGGGCCGCCTTCAGGCCAAAGGTGGTTGGTTCCGCGTGCACACCGTGGGTCCGGCCCATGCAGACGGTGTACTTATACTTCTCGGCCAGTTCCTTCAATACGGCCATGAAGTCGACGATGTCCTGACGGATGATATCGTTCGCCTTTTTCAAACGCAGCCCCTGGGCAGTGTCGACCACGTCGGTACTGGTCATCCCATAGTGAACCCACTTGCGTTCGGGACCGAGGGACTTGGAGACGTCACGGGTGAAGGCAATCACATCATGGTGAGTGACGGCCTCGATTTCGGCAATCCCGTCCACGCTGAACTTGGCGTTTTTCTTGATCTTCTCCACATCTTCGGCCGGGATGTGACCAAGCTTACTCCAGGCCTCGTCAGCGGCAATCTCGACCTCCAGCCAGCACTGGTACTGGGTCTCAAGGCTCCAAATCTTCTTCATCTCTGGACTAGTATAGCGATCAATCATCAGTTAAAACCCTCTCTAATTCTTATTCTCCATCATTATCGCACAGGTGACCATTCGGCGTAAAGGCGAACTTTATTCCCGCCAGATACCAGTATTGTCAATTTCTGCCAGGGTAGTATCAATATCGTCGGTTAGGATCGTGACGTGGCCCATCTTCCGATTGTGACGGACCTCAGCCTTCCCATAGTCATGGAAATGCCAGTTTGGCCGGTGGGTAATCTGCTCACGCACCCCGGCGACGTGTTGGCCCAGGACGTTGACCATCACGACCGGCTGGAGGAGGTCAATCTTGGGCAGCGGCCAGTTGCAGATCGCCCGGTTGTGAATAGCAAACTGGGAGAAGTTGCAGGCCTCGATCGAGTAGTGACCCGAGTTGTGCGGCCGCGGCGCCAGCTCATTGACGTAGATCTGGCCATCAGCGGTCACGAACATCTCAACGCCCAGGATCCCGCGAAGGTCGATAGCATCGGCAATCTGGGCAGCCATCTGCCGGGCACGTTCCCGCAGTTCGGGTGAAATCCGGGCCGGGACGATGCTGAGGTGGAGGATCTCATCGTGGTGAATGTTCTCAGAAACGGGGAAGACGGTCACTTCGCCGTTTTCGTTGCGGGCCACCATCACGGAGCACTCCAGCTTAAATGGTACCCAGCCCTCGAGGATGGCGTCCCCGGTCGACAGGATGCCATCGCACTTGGCTAGGTCAGCGGCGCTCTGGAGGGCCTCCTGGCCATGACCATCGTAGCCACCCTCGCAGGTCTTAAGGACGCTCGGGTAGCCGATCTTGGCCACCGCCCGCTTTAGGTCACCGGCGTCCTTAACGGCCATGAAGGGGGCCGTCTGCAGGCCGGCGTTGCGGAGGAAGGTCTTCTCCCGGATCCGGTTCTTGGTCGTGTAGAGGAGGTGGGTCCCCTGGGGCACGTAGACCCTATCCGCCACATCCTCCAGGGCCTTGAGGTCGACATTTTCAAACTCGTAGGTCAAAACGTCCGACCGCCGAGCCAGCTCCTCAATCGCTTGGACGTCGGCGTAAGGGGCCACAATCTGGTCGTCCGCCACCTGACTGGCCGGACACGCCGGGGTTGGATCGAGAACGAGCACCTTCATCCCCGTCTGCTTGGCGTCCAGGGCCATCATCTGCCCAAGCTGGCCACCGCCAATGATCCCAATCGTTTTTCCCTGTTGAATCATCCTAGTCAAGGTGCGCCCCACTTTCTACCGCCCGGTCGTGCATCTGCTGCCGGTAGTCAACGATCCCCTGCTGAATCTTAGCATCATTGATACCGAGGATCTGCAGGGCCAACAGGGCCGCGTTCTTGGCCCCAGCCACCCCGATTGCGGTCGTGGCCACCGGGATTCCAGCCGGCATCTGAACGATCGACAGCAGGGAGTCCAGCCCACCGAGAGCCTTGGTCTGCCCGGGAATACCGACCACCGGCAACGGTGTATTAGCGGCAATCATCCCTGGCAGGTGGGCAGCCCCACCGGCACAGGCGATGATTACCTTGGTCCCCCTGGCCACCGCGCCCTTAGCAAAGGCGAACATTTCGTCCGGCATCCGGTGGGCAGAAATTACCTGCTTATCATAGTCGACCCCAAACTCGTCGAGAATCTGACAGGCTGCTTTGACAGTTGGCCAGTCCGACATACTACCCATTACAACACTGATCTGACTCATGCTTAGTCCCTCCTTAAAACTGCTTTAAAGATAGCAGAGCTCACCGGCGACTTCAACTATTTTATCGAACTTTAATTATATTTTTTTACTTATTGTTCGTTTTAATCGTGGAAAAAAGAAAAAGAGCGGCCTGATCAGCCACTCTTGATTCACATTATCAGAACAATCCGGTAATCTTGCCATCCTTGTCGATCGTCATGTTGACGGCCGCCGGAACCTTGGACAGGCCCGGCATCGTCATCATGTTGCCAGCCAGGGCGACGATGAAACCAGCCCCCAGCTTCGGTACAAACTCACGGATGTGGAAGGTGAAGTCACTTGGGGCCCCCAGCTGAGTCTGATCGTCGGTGAAGGAGTACTGGGTCTTGGCGATGCAGACCGGCAGCTTGTCCCAGCCGAGGTCAGCAAACTGCTTGAGCTGGCGTTGGGCCTTACGACTGAATTCGACGTCCTGAGCCCCGTAGATCTTAGTAGCAACGGTCTCGACCTTCTCCGCTGGGCTGGCGTCCAGACTGTAGAGCTCGTGAAAGTCGCTCTTTTGCTCAGTCAGGGAGACAACCTCACGGGCCAGGTCCTGGGTACCGGCGCCACCCTTGGCCCAGGCATCTGCTGTAACCACGTTTACGCCGAGCTGGCGACAATTATCCGCGATCATCTGAACCTCGGCGTCGGTGTCGGTCACAAAGTGGTTGATGGCAACGACCAACGGAACCCCGTAGCGTTGCATGTTCTTGATGTGGCGGTTAAGGTTCGCCATCCCCTTCTTCAGTTCCGGCAGGTGTTTCTCCTTCAGGTCAGCCAACTCGGCGCCCCCATTGTATTCGAGGGCCCGTACTGTAGCGACGATGACCACGGCATCCGGGTTCTTACCGAGGACGCGCCGCTTAATGTCCATGAACTTCTCTGCTCCCAGGTCGGCACCGAAGCCGGACTCGGTGACGGTGTAATCGGCCAGCTGGAGGGCCGTCTTGGTGGCCAGAACACTGTTACAACCGTGGGCGATGTTGGCAAATGGCCCCCCGTGGATGATCGTCGGTGTGTGGTCGAGGGTCTGAACGAGGTTCGGCTTGATGGCGTCCTTGAGCAGGATCGTGATGGCATCCTCAAAGTGGAGCTGGGCGACCGTCACCGGCTGCTTATCGTAAGTGTAGCCGACAACAATCTTACCAACCCGGCGCTTCAGGTCCATCAGGTTGGTCGACAGGCAGAGGATGGCCATCATTTCAGAGGCCGCCGTGATGTCGAAGCCGGTCTGGCGTGGAACTCCCTGCATGATGCCACCGAGACCGGTGACCACGTTCCGCAGGACCCGGTCGTTGACGTCCTCAACCCGTTTCCAGATAATCCGCCGCGGATCGAGACCCAGCTGGTTATCACGCATGATGTAGTTGTCGACCAGGGCTGCCAGGGTGTTGTTAGCACTGGTCAGGGCGTGAAGGTCACCGGTGAAGTGGAGGTTGATGTCTTCCATCGGCACCACCTGGCTGTAGCCGCCACCAGTTGCCCCGCCCTTGATCCCGAAGACCGGGCCCATGGATGGTTCCCGCATGGCGATGATCGTCTGGTGGCCAAGCTGGTTCATGGCGTCACCGAGGCCGACCAGGACCGTTGACTTCCCCTCCCCAGCTGGCGTGGGGTTGATGGAGGTTACCAGGACCAGCTTATGCTTCTTGTCCGGGTGCACAGTGACTGGCAGGGTGATCTTGGCCTTGTACTTACCGTACTGTTCGATCTCGTCTTCACTCAAGCCGATCTTAGCCGCAATCTCAGTGATTGGTTGCATCTTCGCCTGGTCCGCGATCTCAATATCAGTCATCATAGAGGGTCATTCCTTTCTAAAATACGAACTTTAACTACTAAAAACAAATTTAAGTTAATCTATATTCTAACATTACACGTTTTGAAGCAAATAGTAAAGGGAGCCTCAGGCAAAAAAGCAGCCGAACGCCTCGGCGCGCTCGACTGCTCAGTACTTATTCGCGTTTTTTGCGGATCGATTTGACCCCCAAGATATCCAAGAGGAAGGTGAAGATTGGTACGCCAACAATCAGCCCCCAGGTCCCCCAGAAATGCTCCCCCACCAGCAGGATGATGAAGGTGTAGAAGATCGGTAGGTCGGTCTGGCTGGCCATGAACTTCGGATTGAGAACGTACGCCTCCAGCGTGTGGATGACGATCACCATCACGATGATGTAAATTACGTCGCGAATCCCGCCGACCGAGTAGGCAACTAGGCTCAGCGGGATCGTCGAAATGATCACCCCAGCCACCGGAACCAGACTGAAGACGAAGACCACCAGCGCCAGGGCCAGGATCTGCGGCATCTCCATGAAGAGCAGGCAGACCGTCGTGATGACGGTGTTGCAGATGGCGATGAAGAACTGGGCCTCGAGGACAACCCCAAAGGTATTGACAAACTTCTTGCCAAAGTAGGCCAAGTCCTGGAAGAACCAGTCAAAAGTGCTGTTCAAAAAGAGCTTGGAGAAGGTCGCCGTCTCCCGCAGGTCGAGGGCAAAGAAAAAACTCAGGATCAAGGACAGGACGAAGGTGACCGTGATCGCCCCGATGCTGGTCAGGGCACTAATGGCAAAACTGACCCCGTGGCGGACCTGGGCCATGATTGTCGACCAGCTGACGTAGTGGTTAATGTAATGGTAGAGGATCGTCGCGTCCTTACTGCTGTAAAACTTGATGACCGAGTTGACCATCTTAACGACCTGGTGTACCAACACGGGGAGGTACTTGGTCACCCCAAAGTAAAGCAGAAGCAGTAATACCAGGTAGGTCAAAATCACCAGCGGCTTGACCGCCACCCGCGGCCACCAGCGCTGAACAAAGCGGATCCAGCTCACCACGATGAAGGTCAGGATAAAGGTGAACAGGATCATGTTCATCATCGACCGCATCATCCACAATACAAAGATAATCAGAAGCAAGACAACGAAGCGGCGCAGCTCCACGTTCTTGATAAAGCGGTGCCAGGCATCTGTCACGTTAATCATCACCCTTCAAAAATTTAATAAACTAATTTGATTTTAATCTAAAGCGGTGATTTTGGCAACTGAGCACGTCATTAATTACCGGCTTGAAAGCAGAGTGTTATAATAGTTGCATTATTTGAGAAAGAAGGATGCTTTAATGTTAGAAAAGACGTTCTACAAGTCACTGTTGAGCCACTCCTTTAACATCCCCGTCAAGATAAACTTCTGGGATGGATCAAGCGTGGTCTACGGTGACGGCGAACCCGAGGTTACCATTACGTTCAAGGAGAAGATCCCGATTCGTGACATCACGAAGAACGCCTCAATCGCACTTGGGGAAGCCTACATGGATGGCAAGATCGAAATCCAGGGCAGCATCCAAAAACTGATTGAATCCGCCTACGAGAGTGCCGGCGGTTTCATGCGTAATTCCAAGTTCCGCAAGTTCCTGCCTAAGCAAGGCCACTCCGAGAAGGAAAGTGAAACCGACGTCCAGAGCCACTACGACGTCGGTAACGACTTCTACAAGCTCTGGCTCGACGACACGATGACTTACTCCTGTGCCTACTTCACCGACGGCAACCACGATGACCTGACCAAGGCTCAGGAAGACAAGGTCCACCACATCCTGAAGAAGCTCAACCCGAAGCCAGGCAAGACCTTCCTCGACATCGGCTGTGGCTGGGGGACGTTGATGCTGACGGCGGCCAAGGAATACGGGCTGAAGGTCACCGGGGTCACCCTAAGTGAGGAACAGTACCGCTTCGTCCAAGACCAGATCAAGAAGGACGGCTTGGAAGACGTCGCCGAGGTCAAGCTGGTCGACTACCGGGAGCTTGGCGACCGGCAGTGGGACTACATCACCTCGGTCGGGATGTTCGAACACGTCGGCAAGGAAAACCTGGGCCT
Source organism: Limosilactobacillus pontis DSM 8475 (assembly GCF_001435345.1). Lineage (GTDB taxonomy): Bacteria > Bacillota > Bacilli > Lactobacillales > Lactobacillaceae > Limosilactobacillus > Limosilactobacillus pontis. Next base: position 22,888 of record NZ_AZGO01000039.1, read on the forward strand.
CTACTTCCAGGACATCCAGCGTTACCTGACGAATGACGGGGTTGCCCTCATCCACGGGATCACCCGGCAACAGGGTGGCGCCTACAACGGCTGGATCAGCAAGTACATCTTCCCCGGCGGCTACGTTCCCGGCCTGGTCGAAATGGTTCAGCATATTGAGGAGAACCAGATGCAGATTGCCGACATCGAAATGCTGCGCCGACACTACCAGCGGACCCTGGAGATCTGGGACGCCAACTTCAACGCTCACCGCAACCAGATCCAGGATATGATGGGTGAACGCTTCACCCGGATGTGGGACCTCTACCTGCAGGCCTGCGCCGCCTCATTTGAGTCCGGTAACATTGACGTCATCCAGTACCTGATCACCAAGGGGGCTTCCGGTAAGAACCTGCCGATGACCCGTGACTACATGACCAAGTAAAAAAGCTGGGAAACAAGCCTATTAGGTTTTCCGTAACTACTTTAAATCCAATAACGACCCGTGCGGATCTATTTTCCGTACGGGTCGTTTTTTGGTTTAAATACTCAGTTAGTCCGGCGCTTGGGACTCTTCCATGTTCCCTTCCCAAAGCCCAGAATAGTCTTGATGGCCTTGTGGAAGGTAATGATGATCGTCAGCGGGTTGACGATCCAGGTGAAGAGCAGGTAGAGCGGTGAGAAAAGGATGTACTTCAGCTTGGTTCCCTGGAAGTCGAGGATCAGGGCCGCCAGCACCTGGAAGAGGCCGGCGATTAGCTGGAAATTGACGAAGATCATACTCATCACGATCCCGTGGTAGATCCGCTCATAGTTACCGACACCGAGGTAGTAGCACATCAACAGGATGAAGACGATTGTCGTGATGACGAAGAAGAAGGACCAGACCAAGGACATGGTCGAGTCCAATACCATCGGTAGGACGTAGCGGTTGCGCCAGGAATGGGCAAAGGTCTTAGTGAAGTTGGTCAACCAGACCTCGGTCCCGCCCTGGGCCCAACGATTGCGCTGACGGAAGAGGTCACGAACGGTCTCGGGAACGTTCATGTGGAAGACGATGTCCGGGGCAAAGCGCGGCACCACGTTCATGAAGGTGTGGTCCCAGGCGATGCTGATGTCCTCAGTGGCCCGGTCCTGGCGAAAGCCACCGGCGTTGATCAGGAAACGCTTGCGATACATCGTGTTGGCCCCACTGTAGGCGTACATGGTGTTATTAATCGCTGTCTGGCTGCGCTTGATAATGCCGACGATGCTGGAAAACTCGACCGTCTGCGATTTACCCAGCAAGGTCGTCCGGTTATAGACATCCATGTTGGCGGTGACCGCCGCGTAGTTGACCCCGCGCGGACTCTCGAAGTAGCGCATGTACTTGACCAGGGCGTCGGGCTCCGGGATCGTGTCGGCGTCGTTACTCAGGATGTACTCACCCCGGGCGAAGAACATCCCGACGTTAAAGGCGTGGGCCTTCCCCTGGTTGTCGTCGATCCGGACAACCCGCAGGCGCGGATTAGTCTGCTGGAGGCGGGCCAGGATTGCCGGCGTCTGATCGGTACTCCCGTCGTCCATTACCAGAACCTCGTAATGATGGTAGTGCAGGTCGTGGAGGAGGTAGTTGAGGGTACTTTCAATGATGACCTCCTCGTTGTGGGCCGGCACCATGATCGTGATGAAGGGGTGTCGTTTCAATTCGTCCCGGCTAGCCAGCTCATCGTCGTGCTTACGAAAAAGAGCGTAAGCAACCGCACCCCAGAACCAGTACATCGCCCCAATGATCGGGTAGATGCACAGGACCAGGTTGACCACCAGCAGGGCGATCATCCAGGGATCGTGCCCCAACTGGATACCGTTGACAATGTTGGAAATCATTTCTGCCCCTCCCCACGTTGCTTGATCGTATCCTTGATATCATCACGGCTAAAGTTCTGCTCCGGCTTGACCAGGTAGTAACGCACCGTGTGCCGAAAATGCCGAGAGCCGAAACGGTCGGCCGCCAGCTGCATCGCCTTGACGACCTGGCGATTACTCTCCTGGAAGTCATACTGGGGCTTCTTCTCCAGGACCCGCTTGCGCCGCCGGTTCTGGATGCCCCCGACCAGTAGGCAGAAGATTGCCATTGCCAAGCCAATGATGAAAAGGAGGATGATCAGCAGGTCCAACTCGCTGAAGCCCTCTAGGTAGTGCCAGAAGTAGATGCCCCGCCGCCCGTCGGTAATGTAGGCGAGGTAGGTGCCGATGGTGACCACGCACGGCACCAGCAGGGCCAGCAGAGGATCGCCACCAGGGTCTGCCAAACCTTGCGGACCCAGTGCCGCCGGGCGAAGTAGTCATCCTGGTAAGTGACCTCTCTCCCATCGTCGTTTTTCGTTTTCAATTTTTCAATCTCCTAACCGTTGCAATCTGTTCGAATCGTTCAAACGCCCCATAGTATACACCTTTACGGGGCGCGAAACGCAAAAAAGCCACTATCGTTGGTGACTTTTGAAGATCAATTCTAGTTGACACTTAGCCGACAGCGTTGAGTTTATGATCATTGCTCCACTTAACCGGGTCCTGTCGCCACTGCTGAAGGGACTTGAGATGGTCGGTGCTGATCTGGTTGCTGGCCTTGGCCTCCTCAATCAACGTCGTGTAGTCGGTGACGGCGAAGTACTTAAGGTCGTTGGCCAGGAAGTTCTGCTCGGCAGCCTGGAGCTGGTAGGTGAAGACGGCTACCACCCCGACCACCTGGGCACCGGTATTGTCGATGGCGCGGACGGCATTGAGGACACTGCCGCCGGTGGAGATCAGGTCATCGACCACGACCACCTTCTGACCCGGCTTGAGGACCCCCTCAACTTGGTGTCCCTGGCCGTGGTCCTTCGGTTTAGAACGAACGTAGACCATTGGCAGCCCCATCTCCTGGGCCACCCAGGCGGCGTGCGGGATCCCAGCCGTGGCGGTCCCGGCGATCACGTCAGCATCCGCAAAGTGGAGGTTGATCTGTTCCTCCATCCCGTTGTAAATGGCTTGACGCACATCGGGGTAGGAGATCGTCAGGCGGTTGTCCGTGTAGATTGGGGACTTCAGCCCGCTGGCCCAGGTGTAGGGTTTGTCGGGGCTCAGGGTCACCGCGTGAATGTCTAATAATGCCTTAGCAACACTTTGTGAATAAGTCATGATTAAATTTTCCTCCTAATCTGCGAGAAATGCTTGCTGAATCTGTTGGTATGCTGCGACCGGATCGGCACTCTGGGTGATTGGCCGACCGACCACGATGCCGTTACTGCCGAGCTCGCGGGCCTGGGCCGGGGTGACAACCCGCTTCTGGTCATCATGGACCTTCAGCGATTGCCGGATGCCGGGGGTGATGCAGAGAAAGTCGGGCCGGGTCACCTGACGAATGGCCGGCAGCTCGTGGGCCGAGCAGATCACCCCGGCCAGGCCGACGCTCTCCGCCAGCTGGGCGTAGTTCTGGACCGACTCAATCAGGGACAGGTCGACGTGTTGTTGTTCATGCAGAATTTCGTCATCAATCGAGGTCAGCTGGGTGATCGCCAGGAGCTTGGCCGGACGAATACCAGCCGCAACCGCCCCCTCCTCCAGGCCGGCCAGTCCCGCCGTCAGCATCTCAGTGCCGCCCGCCGCATGGATGGTGGTGAAGTCGATGCCAAGCCGGCCGATCGCGGCCATCGCCCGGTGGACGGTGTTGGGGATATCGTAAAGCTTCAGGTCGAGGAAGATCTTGAAGCCGCGCTTCTGGGCCTCACGGACGATCTCCTGACCCAATCCGTAGTACATCTCCATGCCGATCTTGACAATCGGCTTTGGCGTCACATCGAGTTCGTCAAACAGCTTGACCGCTGCTTCCTTGGTTGCCACGTCAATTGCAACCATTGGCACATAACGTTTCAAAATCTTACCTCCCATAGGTCCGTCAGCTTCTCAATCCCGTACTTATCCATTGTCATCGGCAGTTCCGCCACAATTTTCGGCAGGGCCAGCGGGTCATGGAAACTGGCCGCACCGACCTCAACCGCGTTGGCCCCGGCCATCATAAACTCCAGGACATCTTCGGCGCTTTCGATCCCGCCCACACCGATAATGGGGATCTTCGAAACGCTGCGGACCTGGTGGATCATCCGTAGGGCCAGCGGCTTCAGGGCTGGGCCGGACAAGCCACCAGTCACGTTCGCCAGGACCGGGCGCCGGGTCTTGAGGTCGATGCTCAACCCGGTTATGGTGTTGACCATCGTCAGCCCGTTGGCCCCACCACGTTCGGCCGCCTGGGCCAGGGGCACGATGGCGGTCACGTTGGGCGTCAGCTTGACGTAAACCGGCACCCCGTGGGCCGCGGCGACGACCTGCTTGGTCAATTGCTCCAAAGTCGCCGGGTCGGTGCCCATCGCCAGACCGCCATGCTTGACGTTAGGGCAGGAGACGTTCAGCTCCAGGGCGTTGACCCCGCCGCCAGTCGTCAGCCGGTCGGTGACCGCTACGTATTCGTCGGTGGAGAAACCGGCCACGCTGGCGATCACCGGTAGCTTGGGGTAGTTAACCTGGAGCCAAGGGATCTTCTCGTCGATGACGTTCTCGACGCCAACATTCTGGAGGCCGTTGGCGTTCAGCCAGCCGGCCGTCGTATGGCAGACCCGGGGCCGCGAATTTCCCGACCGCGGGTGCATAGTGGTTGACTTCATCACCAGGGACCCCAGTCGGTTGAGGTCGTAATTCTTGGCGATCTCCTGCCCGTACCCGCAGGTGCCGCTGGCGGCAATCACGGGGTTCTTCAGGGAAAGGCCCGGCAGTTCGACTGCTAATCGTTGTTCATCGTTCATTCTGTATCCTCCCGATCATAGACAAGCTTGCCATCAACAAAGGTCTTTACACTCGCCCCGTAGACCCGATCACCGACGAAGGGGGTGTTGTGCCCCTTAGAGAAGAACTGGTCGGGCATGATCGTGGTCTGGTGGTCAATGTCAAAAACCGCGATGTCGGCCGGGTCACCAACCGCCAGCTGCCCGGCGTCTTCGAGTTTGAAGACCCGCTTGGGCGCCCCGCTCAGCCAGTCGATCAGCTGGGCCAAGGTGAAGATCCCGTTCTTGACGTAGCGGGTGTAGAGGAGGGCAAAGGCGGTCTCGCTACCAACGATCCCGTTCGGTGAGGCCAGAAACCCCCGGTGCTTCTCGGTGTCGGTGTGCGGAGCGTGGTCGGTGGCAATGCAGTCGATGGTCCCGTCAAGCAGGCCAGCCAGGCAGGCTTCCTGATCTTCCCGGCTACGCAGCGGCGGGTTCATCTTGTACTCGGCATCGTCGTCCAGGATATCCGCATCGGCCAGCAGGAGGTGGTGGGGCGTGACCTCACAGGTGACGTTGATCCCCAGCTGCTTGGCGTGGCGGATCAGCTCAATGCTCTCCTTAGTCGAAACGTGGCAGACGTGGTAGTGGGCTCCGGTGGCCTGGGCGATCACAATGTTGCGGGCAATCTGGGCCGTCTCACTGATCTTCGGCATCCCCGGCAGACCCATCTTCTTGGCAACCGAACCGTCGTTGATCACCCCGCCGTTGGCCAGCTGATTGTCCTGGGCATGGTCACATATTGGGAGGTCGTACTTGGCAAGCTGTTGCATAGCCTGGTAAACGACGCTGGCATCCTGGATCCCGGCCCCGTCATCGCTGAAGAGGCGGGCTCCCGCGGCGTACTGGGCAGCGACATCGACTGGTTCCTGTCCCGCCCGGCCTTTGGTAACCGGTGAATACTGGATAATCTTGACGGCACCGTCCTTGACGTTGCGGGCCTCCTGGGCGTGGAAACGTTCCGGCGTGTCACAGGTCGGCTTCAGGTTGGCCATGGCGGCGATGGTGGTAAACCCACCGTGGGCCGCGGCCCGACTACCGGTAGCGATCGTCTCCTTGTTAGTGTAGCCCGGCTCGCGCAGGTGGACGTGAATGTCGACCAGGCCCGGCGTGATCAGGTTGTTGTCCAGGTCATACACCGTAGCATCATCGTTGGCACTGAGGTTGGTCCCGACCGCGGCGATCTTACCGTCCTCGATCAAGACGTCACTGGCGGCCAGTTGGCCAGTGACCACGCGGCGGCCGTTCTTCAATAGGGTTTGGCTCATCTTGGCGCCTCCCGTCTTACATAATGTCCTTGTAGCGAAGGATCCGGCTCAGGATGGCCATCCGGACGAAGACGCCGTTCTGCATCTGACGGAAGATCCGGGAGTCTGGCGCCTCAACCAGGTCACTGTCGATTTCCACTCCCCGGTTGACCGGTGCCGGGTGCATGATGATGGCCCCCTTCTTCATCTTGCTGTAACGCTTGTGGGTCAGGCCATACTGTTCGTGGTACTTCTCAGCATCGAAGGCCCCGTTCTCCGCCCCAGATAGGCGTTCGTTCTGGACCCGGAGGAGGTTGACAACGTCCATCTGCGGCAGGAGTTCGTCTAAATCGCCGAAGGTTCCGTACTGGGCAAGTTCGTCGTCGTACCATTCCTGAGGGCCGGCGAAGTAGACCTCAGCGCCCAGCCGGTTAAGCATCATGGCGTTGGAATGGGCTACCCGGGAGTGGGCGAGGTCACCGATGATCAGGACCCTAAGCCCGGTGAAGTTGCCGAACTCTTCGTGGATCGTCATCATGTCGAGCATACATTGGGATGGGTGCTGGCCGCTCCCGTCACCACCGTTGGCGATCCCGATCTTTAAGCCGGGGTGCTTGATCAGATCCCGGTAGTATTCGTTTTCGGGGTGGCGGATGACGGCGACGTCAACCCCGATCGATTCCATCGTCTTGACGGTGTCGTAGAGGCTCTCCCCCTTCTTGACCGAACTGGTGCCCGCTTCGAACTGCATGACGTGTATGCCAAGCTTCATCTCCGCCATCTGGAAGCTGGTCTTGGTCCGGGTAGAGTTTTCGAAGAAGAGGTTGGCAGCGTAAGCCGGGCGGGTGAGTTCCGTCTTCTTGCCGTGCTTGTATTCCTCGGCCTCGTTGATCAGGTCCAGGGCGTCGGCCGCGTCCATGTCGGCAACCGTGACAACGTTTGGTTGAATGCGTTCAGTACTAATCATCAAATAGATCTCCTTTTTATGTACATAAGCGACAAAAGCAGCGTCAACCGATCCAGTCTCCTGGTTTGCGGTCACGCTGCTTTTAGTGTGTTTTTTTGCTTATGTAGATAGGCTGAAAACACTGCACCGATTCTGCTCTCACGGGAGACAATTAAATGGCTCAGCTTCTTCAAAAATACCTATTTGATTACGTGGGCGAGCACCCGCCGCCACTACTGATTTGGCCGGGGAAATTCTGCATAAAAATGGCCTCCTCAGCAGTGGCTAAGAAGGTCGAATTATTCTAACGCTCAGTTAAATCCTTCCTAGCCTCGCTGGACTAAGTTAAAGGTATTCCGATTGCTCATAATACTAGCCGCTTTCCGGGAGCTTGTCAACACCCGACCTAAAATTTCTTCCAGCGGGCCGGTATGGTATGATCTTAGTTAGCAATAATTTTTTAAGGAGGGGCCTATGTCAAAATCACCACGCAACAAGACCATTGATTTCTCCCTGGCTGATGCCCCGGCCGGCGTTCTCGATCGGATCCTGCATGAAAACGACCAGCTAGAAGACCGGAATGTGGTGGTCGATCAGACCATTAACGGGGACGCCTTTAAGGTTCTAACCCGCCTGCCCGACCAGCTGGCCGACCTGGCAATTGTTGACCCACCCTACAACCTCAATAAGCAGTACGACGGCCTCAACTTCAAGAAGATGAGTGACGCGAACTACCAGGCCTATACCCAGCGCTGGGTCGATGCCCTCCTGCCCCGTCTTAAGCCCCAGGCCAGCCTCTACGTCTTTGCTGACTGGCAGACCAGCATTGCCCTGACTCCGGTCCTGGAACGCAACTTCACCATCCAGAACCGGATCACCTGGCAACGTGAGAAGGGCCGCGGTGCCCTGACCAACTGGAAGAACGGGATGGAGGATATCTGGTTTCTCACCCGCAGCCCACACGACTACACCTTCAACGTCGACCAGGTCAAGCAGCGGCGGCAGGTGATCGCCCCCTACCGCGTCGATGGTCAGGCCCGCGATTGGGAGGAGACCGCCAACGGCCGCTTTAGAGACACGATGCCCTCCAACTTCTGGGACGACATCTCAATTCCCTACTGGTCGATGCCCGAAAACACCGGTCACCCGACCCAGAAACCAGAGAAGCTGCTCGCCAAGGTCATCCTGGCCAGCTCCAACCCCGGCGACTTGATCTTGGACCCCTTCGCCGGTGCCGGATCGAGTCTGGTCACCGCTAAGAAACTCGGCCGCCACTTCATCGGCATCGAACAGAGCCTCCTCTACACCGCCTGGGGGGAATACCGCCTCCAACAGACGTCCACTGGCGACAGCATTCAAGGCTACACGGACGGGGTTTTCTGGGAGCGCAACACCCTGGCCGCCCAGCACCGACACCAAAAGTCGAACCAAACCAAGCTATTCTAAAAGGCACATTGCCCACCTACGGACAATGTGCCTTTTAATTCTAATTAAATTACCATGCTCAGCAACCAGACCGCAACTAGACCGCCAACAACCGAGATCGCCATCGACCGGGTGAAGTAGGCAACCACCATCACGACCAAGGCTGCCAGAATCTGTTCGACGTGACCAAACGGAACAAAGTGGTAGCCGGCCGTCGTCACGAAGATCCCCTTCACGATCAGGGCAGTGAAGAGGCTGACCGGGACGTACTTCATCCACTCGTTGAACCATTCCGGAATCTTCCGGGTCGAGAAGAATAAAATCGGGAAGTAACGAGGAATGAATGCCGCAAACGCCGCGAAGATAATGACAATGATATGATACAAGGTTTTACTGTTACCGCTGTCGGAAATCAATAAGGGCAAATTACTAAATAGTTGTTCCATACCTAGTCTCCACTAATCATCGTGCTCGGATGGGGTCTGTTCCCGATCCGCATCCAGCTGTTGCTTAACTTTCTTCAGTTCACGCCGTTCCTGCTGGTCTTCCACCGTGATCCGGGTAGCCATCGGCCGGAAGAGCTTGGTCAGGAACCAGTTGCTGTCGGGATCCTTACTGTGCTTGCGGACCGTGTTTTCAATCAGGAAGCCGATGAAGGAGGCAATCAGCGTGGCGATCACGATCCCCAACGTGCTCTTGGTGAGAACCAGGAAGAACACGGCCAGAACCGCCGAAAGCAGGCAGATCAACAGGGTCAGGTGGTTACGAACCTGCATCACGACCATGTAGAGGAAGAGCGCCGTCAGGGCGAAGTCCACCACTTCCAGGTTGATTGAGATCGTGCTCCCAATCAGACCACCGACCATGTTGGCCACCGACCAGGAGATCAGGGAGTAGTGCTCGACTAGCAGCCCGTCCTTGGGGGTCCACTTCTTATCAGTGGCAAACTTTAGGTAGTTCACCGCATAGTTTTCATCGTTCATCGAAACGGCGAAGAGCCAGATAAAGTGTTGTGATTCATTTTTGATGTATTTAGAAAGACTTGACCCCAGGAGCGCGTATCGCAGTTCCAAGAAGAACAGGGTCATGAAGATTGATGTCAATGGTGCATGAATGGTCAATAACGACGCCAGAATAAACTGGGCCCCGCCAGAGAAAACCACGATTGACACCACAAGGGTCATGATAAAGTTAAAGCCCGCTGCGTGTAATAAAATTCCACAAGCTAATCCGATTGGAATATAGCTAAGGCAGAGCGGCATTGCAATGCCTAAGACTTCTAGCCATCGTGCTTTTTCTGGATTTATTTGCGCTTTAGCCACAGAATTTCCTCCAATTATCGTCATCTTTTTATCAAATTGAAGCGATACAATGCTCTTTCAGTTTAACACACTCCAATTTTAATGAATATAGTGAAAAATAAAAAGAATGAAGAATTTACGATGAAATCCCTCATTCTTTTTAAAATTATTCGTTTATCTGTTCCTGCTTGAGAGGCAGGGTGACAATAAAGGCCGTCTCGTCAGCATCTGAGCTGACTGTCACCTGACCGTGGTGGAGGTCAACGATACTCTTGACGATCGCCAGACCCAAGCCGGTACCGCCCGTGGCCCGCGACCGCGACGCTTCAGCCCGGTAGAAGCGCTCGAAGAGGTGGCTCTGGGCCTTCTCCGGGATTGGGGTCCCGTCGTTAGCGACCTTGACCACGACCTTGTCCTGCTCCTGATGAGCGGTGATTCGGATGTAGCTGGCCCCGTTGCCGTACTTGAAGGCGTTGGCAACCAGGTTATTGAAGACCCGGCCCAACTTCTCGGGATCGGCCTCGATCATCAGGGGGTTGGGGACCACCTTGGAGCTGATCTTGATCCCCCGTCGATCAGCCTCCAGGGCAAAACTGGCGGTCAGCTGTTCCAGCAACTGGTTAAGGTCGACCCACATAATATTGACGGGGGCCCCGTGTTGCTGAACCTTGGTGTACTCGAAGAGGTCGTCCACCAGGTTCTTCATCTGTTTGGCCTTCTCGTAGGCAATGTGGGTGTACTTGAGAATATCCTCTTCATTCTGGTACTGCTTGTCCTCGATCAGGCCGAGGTAGCCGATGATGCTGGTCAGTGGGGTCCGCAGGTCATGGCTGACGTTGGTGATTAGTTCGTCCTTGGATTTCTCGATCTTACGCTCATCGTCCATCGACTGGACGGCGCTATCAACTAGGGCATTGACACTGGTGATCACGTGCTGCTCACTCCCCTTGAGCCGGAAGGGAATCCGGTGGTCGAGGTGTCCCTGGGCGATGTAGTGGAGCTCACCGATGATGTGGTTCATCAGGTAAAGGTGGTAACGTCGCCGTAATCGCCACCAGACAACCCAGACGTCGATCAGGACCAAAAAGATGATCAGGACCCGCTGGTAAGACCAGGTCTGTGCCTGCATTGGACCGATCTTAAGCGACTGTTTAATCATGAAGATCCCGCTGGTGACCCCGGGGTTGGACTGAATGACATCCTGAATGATGGTCAGGACGGCCATATTCAGCAGGATCAGCAGGATGACCGTGATAACCCCTTCAAAAATCAGTGAACTTTTTTCACGTCCAGTTAGCTTCACACTTGAACCCCCTCAGTGACTAGTGGTTCTCAATCTTGTAGCCGACACCCCAGACCGTCTGAATCACCTTTTCGCCGTTCGTGGCCTCTTCGATCTTATCCCGCAGGTGGCTGACGTGGACCATCACCGTCTTGGCGGAAACCACGCTCTCCTGTTGCCATACCCGCTCAAAGATGTCATCGGCGGAGAAGACCCGGTTCGGGTGGCTGGCCAGTAGGTAGAGAATACCGAATTCCAGGGCCGTCAGCTGAATCGTGTCCCCCTTGATCGTCTTGACCTCGTGGGAGTCCTTGTTGATGATCAGCGGCCCGACGTTGAGGACGTCCGGCTGGCCATTAGTGACCTCCCCCTGGCTCCGGCGTAACAGGGACTTGACCCGGGCCATGACCTCCAACGGGTTGAACGGCTTAGTAACGTAATCGTCGGCCCCGCTGATCAGGCCCTGAATCTTGTCCATGTCGGCCGTCTTAGCGGACAGGACGAGGATTGGAATATCCGAATCCTTACGTACCTGCTTGATGATCTCCATCCCGTCCATCTCAGGCATCATCAGGTCCAATATTACTAGGGCGATGTCCGGGTTGGTGTTCAATTTGGTCAGGGCTTCCTTACCATTGTAGGCGGCCACCGGCTCATAGCCCTCGTTGCGGATATAAATCTCCAGCAGCTGTACAATCTCTTTATCATCATCGACAACTAAAATCTTCATTTACGGCCACTCCTTCACAGTTGTCTCTAAATTTCTATCAATTATAACTAATTCGTGTCTTAGAAGTCGGCGTTCGTCGCTGACCTTAAGGAAATCTTAGCGGCTGACGTTGACTACGATGGTCTTCGTCTGCTGACCATCCGTCAATACCAGGTAATAGTTACCGGCTCTGGTGAAGGTGTAGTTGACCGCACCAGCATTGGGTTGGCCAGGAAACGTCTGTAAGACATTCCCACTACCCGCGTCGATAACCTGCAGCTGGTTCTTAGCCGGTACCGCAAAGTTGTTCAAGGCGGCGCGGCCATTCTGGTCAAGCCGGATACTCTGCCGATCCGGGACTGGCTGCTTAGTCGGCTTTTGTTCACCCTGCCGGTTATTATTTGTGGTGTTCGCCATGGTCTGTTTAGCGACCGAACTACTCGACCCCCGTTCCGTACGCCGAGCTTTGATCGACGACGACTGGGCGGCCTGGCTGGTAGCGGCTTCCGTCTGCGTGTTACTGATGCTACCCCCGGCACCGGCCAAGACGGCCACAAGCAACAGGCACCAGTTCAACACCGGGTGAGTCTGGGCAAGCGGCCGGGTCCCACCGTGTAGGGCGTGCCGGGCCTGACGGATCCATTGCACTAGGAATAGTAGTACACATAACCCCGCTAGGCCCAATAGAAGCATTTGATAATTCATGGGCCTTCCTCCTCTCACTTTTCATAACGAATCAGCAAATTAGTCTCTTCTTTATTGTACCAGTTTCTGTGAATCCGGACACAACAAAAAAGGAGAGCTCACGCAGAGTTCTCCTTGATGCTATGTCGGCAAAAAGCGTTTCGCTAGCCAGCCTGATATTACTTGTAATTTGGTGCTGCCTTAGTGATCTGAACATCGTGCGGGTGGGATTCACGCAGGCCGGCATTCGTGATTTGAACAAACTGGGCCTTGTCGATCAGGGTTGGAATGTCTGGTGCACCAACGTAGCCCATCCCGGAGCGCAGGCCACCGTCGATCTGGAAGACAATGTCGGAAACATCTCCCTTGTATTCCACGCGGGCTTCGATCCCTTCCGGAACCAGCTTGTTGGCCTCGTTGACGCCACCCTGGAAGTAACGGTCGGAGGAACCGTGGGCCTGGGCCATCGCACCGACGGAACCCATCCCCCGGTAGGCCTTGTACTTCTTACCATGGTCCTCGAAGACCTCACCAGGGGCCTCGGTCGTCCCGGAAAGCATACTCCCAAGCATGACCGCGTTCCCACCGGCGGCCAGGGCCTTGACCACGTCACCGGAGTACTTGATCCCCCCGTCGGCGATGATCGGCTTACCGTATTCGCGGGCCACCGAGGCGGCGTCATAGATCGCGGTGATCTGTGGCACACCGACACCAGCTACCACCCGGGTCGTGCAGATGGAGCCAGGGCCGATACCGACCTTGACCACGTCAACCCCGGCGTCAAAGAGGGCCGCGGTTGCTTCACCAGTGGCAACGTTCCCGGCAATCAGGGTCACGACTGGGAAGTGGTCGCGAATCTCCTTGATCTTGCGCAGGACTCCCGCGGAATGACCGTGAGCAGTGTCGATGACGATTGCATCGGCGCCGGCCTTCAGGAGAGCCTCGGCCCGTTCAAAGGTATCGCTGGTCACCCCGACAGCTGCGGCACAGAGAAGCCGGTTCTGGTCATCCACCGCGGCCTTGATAGCGCTGGCCGGTACCACTACACTCTTGACGTTAGCCACTTCACTTGCCTGGGCCTGGATCGACATGTTCTTATGAACAACCCCAAGGCCACCCTGCAGGGCCATCGCAATTGCCATTGGTCCTTCCGTGACGGTGTCCATCCCGGCACTGATCAACGGAATGTGGAGTTTCAAGTTATCTGCTAGTTGAGTACTTAAATCAACCTCATTCGGTAAAACATGGCTTTCTGCCGGAATTAGCAGAACATCGTCGAACGTTAAACCCTTCTTGGCAAACTTTGTGTCCCAATTTGACATCGCTCAAACACGCTCCTTAGTTTTTGATTAGGTCAACTCTACTAGGAATCACCGCCGAGGTCAATAGCAAAAAACTAAAATTATTAGGAAAATTCCAGGAGATTGTTCGCACTTTCCTGGTCAATCACCAGGGTATTGGCGTATCCAGCCACCAGCGCCCCGTGAATTGCTGGAACCTTGGCCACATTGGCCGCCACCAGGATACTGTGTTTTTTCTTCTTCAGCGCGGCCAACCGGATGCCGATTGTCCGCTCGTTGATGTCCTGGTTCACGATCTGACCACGGGCATCGATGAAGCGGGAGAAGATGTCCCCCACCGCCTCCCGCTGAAGGATCTTCCGTTCCCGCTCGGTAAAGTAACCCAGGCGAAAGAGCAGGGCAGAATCGCGGACCGTCCCGACCGTGAAGACGGCGATGTTAGCCTGCTGGCCCAGCCTGAGGATGTACTTGATGTGGGTATCATTGGCAACCAGTTCCTTGGTCTTGGCGTGGTCGAAGATGACCGGCACCGGCAAGTACTGGGGCAGGGTATTGAAGGCACTAGCAAAGGTATTGACCGTCTCGAAGGCGTAGTTACGGGTCTCAGTGTTGGCCATCGACCCCTTCATCTGGACGACCTTGATTCCTGAGACATCCTTAGGCGTGATGTGGAGGGCGACCTGGTAGACCGTCTTCCCCCAGCCCAGACCGATGATGTCGTCGTTCTTGACGATCTTCTCAATATAGTGGGCCCCGGCAATCCCGACCTCCTCGAGTGGATTGCTCTTACCTGGCACGATGATTGCCTGCTTGAGGCTCGGGTACTTGGCCATCAGGTCCCCCTGAAGCTGGTGGAGTGGCGCCAGGGGGTTATCACCAATCCCTGGTCACGGCCGTATTGGAGCAAGCGGGAGACCGTCGCCCGGGAAATGTTTAGCTCACTGGCGATTTCCTGCTGGTTGAAGCCGTCCCGGTAGTAGAGGGTCGCCACCTTGAGGGCCAGGGCAACTTTCTTGTTTTCTCCATCCATTGTTCTTCCTCCCCTTTATACGCAAAAACAAGGGAACTGCCACAGGATCACTGTCACAGGCCCTTGTTTTTTATTTCAGGCGAATTGTCAAACTAAGTGCAACGGTTTGTCAAAAAATACTTCATATGGGGTTTCAT
>NZ_AZGO01000040.1:0-12892 GCF_001435345.1 Limosilactobacillus pontis DSM 8475
GTCGCCTGACCATTGTTAAACGGCTCCATGGTCGCGACAGTCAGTCCATGACTCAAACCGTACTGGAACTAGCTAGTCAACTTCAAGACAAGCTCAAGACGCTTGCTGTGGATCATGGGAAAGAGTTCGCTAATTACCAGGCAATTGAGCAGCTAACTGGTACTCAGGTTTACTTTGCCCATGCCTATTCGCCACATGAACGAGGCAGTAATGAGAACCGTAACCGAGTTTTACGGCGCTTTATTCCCAAAGGCCAAGCCATTGAAGAACTAAGTGAGCACCAACTGGTTCAAATTAATTGGTATTTGAATTCACGGCCACTTAAATGTCTTAACTGGCGAACACCAATTGAGATCTTCTTACTTAATCTGCGTCACTAAATTCGTTCAAGTTATTTCTTGCAATCTGCCATATTATAACATTTTGAAAGCCATGGGGAGGTATCAACTATGGATGATAAAGAAGTTATGAAGCGTTCGCACGAGGCAAAGGTGATCGGTAACATCGCCACGGTCGCCTGCCTAATCATGTACGCTTCCTATATTGATCAAATTGCACTCAACTTTACTGGCCACCCGGTATCGCCCCTCCAACCGATCTGCGCTGCCATCAACGCTTCCCTCTGGGTCGCCTATGGTTGGCTCAAGCCGGACAAGGACTGGCCAGTCATCATCGCCAACTTCCCCGGGATCATCTTTGGGGCAGTTACCTTCATCACATCGTTTATCCATTAAATACAAACAAAAAGGACTTGCCCGACTTTTCGAGCAAGTCCTTTTATAATGCCTGGCGGTAGGCCGCCAACGTTTGTGTATCAAAGCAGACCATCGTAACCTCCCTGACGACCTTAGCTGTATTCAGAAAGTCACGGATTGTGGTCAGGGCAATCGGTGCCGCAATGTTCAGCGGGAAGGCATAAACTCCGGTACTGATCGACGGGAAGGCCACCGTCCGGCAGTCGTACTCCTCAGCCAGCAGAAGGCTATTACGGTAGGAGTTCGCCAGCAGCTGGCGTTCCACCCCGTCACCACCGTGCCAGATCGGGCCCGGGGTATGAATAATGTATTGGGCCGGCAGGTTGAAGCCACTGGTGATCCGGGCCTCCCCCGTCGGACAGCCGTTAAACCTCCGACAGGCTATATACAGACCAGGCCCCGCAGCGCGGTGAATGGCCCCATCGACGCCACCGCCGCCCATCAAGGTCGTGTTGGCCGCGTTGACGCTGGCATCAACGCGAGCCTTGGTGATGTCACCCTGGACTACTTTAATTTCTCCCATTTAATGATCCCTTCGTTTCTTAAATTGCTGGTACAACCAGATTGTTTCGACAATCGATAAGGCTGACAACCCGATAATAACGCCATGGCCAACCCCAACCCCAAATTGATAAGAGCTCTTAGGCAACGTCACCGTATCCAATCTGAATAAGAAAGTCGCCACGACGACAAAGGTCATTATTGCACCAACCTTCATGGACCGGCTGGTGGTCTTCCATTCGGCCTTACTCAACAAGAAGTAGATGTTCACCGACATCAGACCAATTAGCACGCCGACCAACATCCGCCACCCCGGCTGTAATTGGTTAATCCAGCCAGTACCAACTAGCGAGCGGCAGAGAAATAGAAACTGGCAACCACGTTAATTATATACGAAGTGACAAAGGTGTGGTCCTGTTTCCTGTTGGCATCGTGCTCTTGCTTGTAATTATCAATCATTTCGTGATCCTCCCGTAATAAGTCATCTAGGCTAACATGATAGAGGTCACTGAGCTGAACCAGCATGAAGATATCGGGATATGAACGACTATTTTCCCAACTTGAAACGGTTTTGCGGGAAACACCAAGTTTCTCCGCCACTGTCTGCTGGGTCCACTCGTTCTGCTGGCGATACTTTTTAATCTTCGTCGCAAATTCCATCTCGTGCCCTCCTGTAAGCAAATTGATTTCCCGGGAAATAATTCTTGCCTATTACGATACCGGGAGCGAATGGAATTGTCACGCTATTCTTTTCAGACTACTAAAAACACCGGATGCTCATGATCTGAGCCCCGGTGTTTGTTGATTTTACCAGATGTTAACCCGGTCCTCTGGTGCCTTGTACATCTTGTCACCCGGCTGAATGCCAAAGGCCGTGTAGAAGTCGGCCAGGTTCTGCGCCTGGACGTTGGCCCGCAACTTCTGCGGAGCGTGAACGTCGATCGACAGGAGGAGTTGTTCATACTGTTCGGTAGCCTTCATCCGCCAGATCGTCGCCCAGTTGATGAAGAATTCCGTGGCGCTGAAGTCATCTTCTTCCTTAGCGGCCTCGAGGGCACAGGACAGGCCCCCGCCATCGGCAATGTTCTCGGAGACGGTCAGCTTCCCGTTGACCTTTTGCCCGGCATACGGCAGGCCATTGAACTCCTTGATCATCTTCTGAGCGAGCTGTTTGAAGTGGGCGGAGTCCGTATCCGTCCACCAGTTGTTGAGGTTCCCGTACTCGTCGAAGAGGGCCCCGTTGTTGTCAAAGGCGTGGGAGATCTCATGGGCGATCACGGCCCCGATCCCGCCATAGTTCTGGCTGCTGGTCTGCTTCAGAGAATAGAACGGTGCCTGCAGAATGGCGGCCGGAAAGACGATGATGTTCTTAAACGGGTGGTAGTAGGCGTTGACCGTGGCGGCACTCATCTCCCACCGCATCCGGTCAACCGGCTTGTTCCAGCGACTGAACATCTCGTGATTCTTGACGTAGCTGACCTGGTTGAGATTGGCAATCAGGGATTCGCCCTCGTCGATCTTGAGTTGGTCGTAGACTGCCGGGATCTCGTCTGGGTAGCCGACCTGAATGCCAAGCTTATCCAGCTTGAGGATGGCCTTCTCCCGGGTCGCCTTGCTCAGCCAGTCGTTTTTGGCCAACCGCTTCTTGTAGACATCTACCATCCGCTCGACCATCTGATGTACGTCGGCCTTGGCCTCGGGACCGAAGTACTTCTTGCCGTAGTAGTTCCCGGCCACCTGACTAAAGACATCGCGGGCTAGGTAGTAGGCAAACTTGCGCTGGCTGATCGGCTTCTTGCTACCGGACAGCGCCCGGTTGTAACGACCGTTGATCTCCCGCATCTCATCGTCTAGGTAGCTGGCGTAGTCACGGATGACGTTGACCGTGGCCCAGTCCTTGAACAGGTCGAAATGGTCCTTCAGGATACCATCGAGGGCTTTGAAGTAGTCTGGCTCCATCACGATCACCTTCTCCGGTGTTGTGCCAACCAGACGCTTGATCACCCCTGCCAAATCCAGCTGGTCGGTTGAAGCTGTCAGCTCAGCTACCGTCTGTGGATTGTACATCTTGCTATAGTCGGCGGCTTCCTCAGCGCTTTTGACATTAGGCGCTAGGAGGGCATCGAAGTCCTTAGCACCCTGAATGATCCGGGCAGCTTCATTCTTATCATACCCTAGCTTATCCATCAGGGTTGCTACCATGTCAGTCCACAGGCCAAGGAGCTGGTCATGCTCCTGTTGCTTCTCTGGTGTGTAATAGCTCTTGTCGGGCAGGATCAGCGATGGTGACGAAACAAAGAGGGCGTAAACCGTCGCGTTCTTCATGTCAGCATCGATATCAAAGTTGACCGGCGACGGTAGGCCAAACATGACCCAGTTGCGCCACTGGGCCTGATAGTCATCATAGGACTGCAGCTCCTTAACGCTACTGAGCACCCGCTTCAAAGCCTTGGGGCCGACCTTCTTCCGGAAGTCAAACTTCTTAGCAACCTTGTACAGCTTAATCATCTCGTTGAAGCGCGGGTCGTCAGAATTCTCTTTGCCATCAGCGTAGGCATCGAAGTCATCCATCATTTGCTTGTCGATCGCATCCACGAGGTCATTGAAGCCCCCGGTGGCCGGCTTATCGTCGGGAATCTTCGCATCCTTAATCCAGTCCCCGTTAACGGCCTCATACAGGTCATCTTTGATCATCATTTTATCTACTGCCACAGTGCATCCTCCTTAGCATGTTAATGCCTCTATTATACTATTTTTCGTGAAATGTCGGTAACGTTTGGCCTAGTCCTGAAACGGCGCCAGTAAGGCCTGGCGGGCACCAGTTGATAACCACTGATCGTGACGCATGATCAGCTGATTAACAGCCCGGTAATCACCAAGGTCGGTCGTCCCGCCCACTAGGCCAGCCATCTGGAGTTGGCGGGCAAAGTGGACATCGGCCGCCTCTAGGACGTTACGATAGATCGGCTGATCTTCCGGATCCCAGTTCTCGTTCAATAACCCCACGGCTCGACGGTATTCCTCACTATGGGTCAGGACCCGCTGCATAGCCTGGGGATTCAATAGTGTTGTCATTTTACTTCCTTCTTTAGCTCAAATACGCGACCTGGCTGGTCGGCAACTGACAGCTGGTCAGCAGCTGTCGTCAGCAGCCAGTCGACGTTCCGATAACGATGAGTGCGGAGGTGCTGCTCACCCCAGCCGTCGGTGATAATCACCACGATCGTCCCGACGCGGGGTACATGGTGAGCTGCCAGGTAGTCAAAGACCGCCTGAAAGCTGGTGCCCCCGCCGCCCCGACGCTGCCACTCAACCGGTTGTCCTGGCCGCAGACGCTGACCGGGTGGGTAGACTTTGGCGTCAAAGGCGTAGGCTGTCACCCGGACCCGTTCATGGCGGACCAGCCGACCGATTTCCGTCAGGGCCTGGCCGATCTCAGCACCAGTCATCGAGCCCGAGTTGTCAACAAAGATCCGCAGATCGGCAGTCAGGTGGGTAACCTGTCCCGGCAGGTCCATCCGTAAGGGTTGGCGACGGTTAAACCGGGCGTGAGATGGCTCCCTGCCCCGGGTGATCTGACCAACCTGGTGGGCCAGCACAAGTTGCCAATCGAAGCAGGTCCGCTGATGGCCCGCACTTAACACCTGACGTACTTCACCCGGTAGCAGACCACGATCGCGTTGCGGTGTCTGTTGCCAGGCATGGCGAAGAAGCCGGTGCAGGTTGGCGATCCGGATCTGCTGGTTGCCGGCCCGGTGTTGCCCCTGCCGGGACCAGCCGCGGTGATCGTCTTGGTCACCGGGTGCCGGTAGCTTCCCCTGCCGGTCGCCCTCCAGGTTAATCCCGCCCTCTTTCAGGCGTTCCCGTTCCGCCACACTAGTCTTGACCAGCAGGTGGAGGTAGTCCTGAGAATCCTGGTGGGCCGGGATCTTCCTCCGCAGCAGCCGCTGAACCTGCGCCAGGGTGGCGGTACCAGGCGGCGCTGCTGGCAAGTACTGGTTGACCGCCATATCAGTGGCCACCTTGACCAGTTGGGGGTGCGGGTGATCGGCATAACGAAGAGGATGCTGCCAAAGGACATGCAGAGACTCGTGGGCCAATAATAGCTGCGCATCATCCATTCTTAGCTGGGTAAAAGAATTCGGGTTGATCACGAGGGCCAGTTGGTCCCCCACCCAGCGAAGACCGACTACGCCGGGTTGCTGGTCATCAAACTGGCGGGGAAGCTGGAGGAGGATCTCCCCCAGTAGGCGATGGTCCTCCAAGATGCTGACAACTGCCTGACTAGCCATTTCCGGTGCGGTCACCTCCGGCTGGCGGCGATGAAAAAGACGATTCCAGAAGGTCATCAGTGTTGGCCTCCGTGTGTTGCAATTTCGGCTAGGTGCCGATAGAGCTTGGCCACCGGCCCGGCCGGCTCCTCCTTTGCCAGCTCGTACATCGGCTGGATGACCTGGTCCAGCTGGCCGCCAACCGCCTGAGCAATCGCAAATTGACCGTCCGGGCTTACCTGGTCGAGCAAGTCGGCAAACGCGGTTGCACCAGCTGCCGATGCTAGCGGTGCCCGCTGGTCATCGGCTACCCACTCACGGAGGAGGCGGACCTTCGTCGCCTCGTCGGCCCCCACAAAGCTTTGCCGACTGGCAGCCTTGGTCTGAATAGCCTCCAGATTTAGTTGCTTACCCTGGGCCAGGACGAATTGGGCAAAGGAGACACCCACCTCCGTGCCAAGGTCGCCGCTGAAGAGGTCGGCGGCCAGGGACTGTTGGTCGGCTGGCGGGAGCTGACGAAGCTGGTTTAGGTTACGAGAAACCCGCTCCCAGGCCCGGGGTGTCGGATGGAGGTCCAAGTTCTCAGGGTCAAGAATCGACAGCCGCTCTGGATAGGTTGTCAGATAGTTGATCACCAGCTGATTGATTCCCGTACGCTTGGCCCAGGCCAGCCATTCCGCAGTCGCGGTCGTCATCACTAAACGAACCGTTCGATCCTTAATCGCCGCATCGGCGGTGGCCACCGCGTACTCCCGATCTCCAAAGCCGGCCATCGTGCTGTCGGGGTTCTCGGCAATGATGATTTTAACAGTGGCGGGCAGGCGGAGGGCATTGATCCGCCGTTGCAGGACCAGGTTCATCAGCTCGCTCTGAACGGCCGCCGTCCCCCGGTTGAACTCGTCGAGGAACCAGATGATTGTCCTACCCGGGTGGGCCTCGGCATCCTTTATGATTCGGATCAGGGTCTCCGAGTAGCCAAACTGAACGTTCGCCAGTCGACCGTAACCCTTGGTCTCAACAAAGGAGTCGTTGGTCAGCGGTGGTACCGGGATGGCCAGGTCCCCCTTCTCACTCAGACTGACCACCGTGGTGAAGAGGTCGGCACCCATTTGGTCGGCTACCTCTTCGACCAGGGCCGACTTGCCGATTCCAGCGTCACCGACAATGTCAGGCACGTTTCCCGCCCGCAGGACCAGGGGAACGGCAGTCAATAGTTGTTGATACGTCAATGCCATGTGATCAGTCCTTCCAACCGTGCTTATTGAGATCCATCTCCCGCTTACGCATCCCCGAGACGTAGGGATTGCCGGCGACGGTGAAGCGCTGGGGCTTGGCACCGTCCTTGCCCCGCATGTTCACCCCGATGCGTGCGCTGGTGATTATTTCCCGGGGAATCTTAGCGCGGTCGAGCTCGACCCGGAGCGGACTGGACTCCATCGGTTGGCCGTCGAGGTCGCGGGAATGAATTCCCAGCGCCTGGACCAGCTTGCCGGGGCCGTTCGTGACGTTGACCCCGGTCATCTTCCGGTGGGCCGTCATCAGGTCAACCCCCACTGCCGGCTCGATGGCGCGCAGGAGAATCCCCTGGGGCTCGTCCTCGTCTTGGACGACAATATCGAAGCAGTAGTGGCCGCGGATCTGGTAGAGGTAGATGTCCCCGGGCTGACCGTACAGGGATTCCGAGTAGCCGGTCCGCCGCCCATTGAAGGCGTGGGAGGCCGAGTCGTTTTCGCCCAGGTAGGCTTCGGTCTCGACGATGTAGCCGCCGGTCATGCCGTCTGGTCCATCGTAACGAACGAACCTGCCCAGGAGGTCCCGGGCAATTTCCGTCGTGGGCCGGCCGGTAAAAAATTGTTGATATGCAGACAGCATTGTTTAACTTCCTCCTTAAAAGAACTATCCTAAAGTTACCACTAATTGAAGGGAGAGGACACTCATGGAACTCAAAACGGAACGAATCTACACCAAACCCACTGATCTTGATGGCTACCGGATCCTGGTCGATCGGCTATGGCCGCGGGGGATGTCAAAGGTCAATGCCCACCTGGACGAATGGCTCAAGGAGGTCGGCCCCAGCAACGAGTTGCGGAAGTGGTTCGGCCACGACCCAGCCAAGTATGACGAATTTAAGACCCGTTATCTAGAGGAGCTCGCCGTCAACCCCGCCTACGACCAGCTCAAGCAACTGGTGGCTAAGCAACTAGCAACCAAAAACGTCATCCTCTTATATGGTGCTAAGGACGAGCAGCATAACCAGGCCGTGGTTCTAAAAGAGCAGTTGGACAAAGAACTGAGGTAAGCAAATAACGGGGACCGCCAATCGCGATCCCCGTTATTTTAATTTAACTGGGCCAGGCCCTGCTGCAGGACATCGTCGTCCACCCTGGCAGTCAGGAAACGCTGCATCGGGGTCTCACTGTGACGGTCCTTGAAGGCCAGCGGTTCGGCCGCCAGAATCACCGCCGTCAGGTTATTCTCCGTCATCAGAAGCTGTCCCGGCCCCTGGTACTTGCCCTTGGTGTGCTTACCGATCCGCCAGACGTGCAGCTTGGCGTTACCGGCTGGGTCAAGCTTCAGTTGGTACTTACCATCCGCGTCTGTTTCGACCGGAATACATGTGAACTTCAGGACTTCATACTTACCTTTCTTACTCATAAGCCATTCCCTCTCCTTGTAATACCACCTATTCTATCCTCTTGACCCCGCCAAATTCAACCGCGGGCCGGATTAAGTGGTACAGTTAAGTTAACAAATGATTGGGAGGAATTAATAATGGAAAAAACACCAATTACGGCTGAACAGATGCGTCACTATGACTCCTACACCATCAACCAGATCGGCATCCCCTCACTGGTTCTGATGGAACGGGCCGCCCTGGCAGTCCGCGACGAGATCTTAAACGCCTTCCCGCTTTATCTCGACCATGTCGTCGTGGTCGCCGGCAGTGGCAATAACGGTGGCGACGGGCTCGACGTCGCCCGCCTCCTCCACATTGCCGGGGTCAAGGTAACAATCCTCAACGTCGGCAACCCGGACCACGCCTCAACGGAGCACCAGGTTCAGGAGAAGATCTGCCAGTACTACCAGATCCCCGAGAAAACCAACCTTAGTGCCCTCAAGCAGGCAAGCCTGATTGTCGACGCCATGTTTGGCATCGGGATCGACCGGCCCGTCACCGGCGCCTACGCTGATGCCATCGCCACCATCAACGAAAGTGACGCTCTGGTGGTCGCCGTTGACATGCCATCCGGGATTAACACCGACACCGGTGCAATCATGGGGACAGCGGTCAAGGCCGACGCCACGGTGACCTTCGCCTTCAACAAGGTTGGCCTGACCAAGGCCGACGGGGCCAAGTACGCCGGCCGGATCGTGATTGCCGACGACATGGGGACCTACGCCGTCGACGACTAGTTTTCGACCAATACAAAACGCCATGTGGAGCATCCCCCGCATGGCGTTTGTTAGTTTTAAATGTTTACTTCAGGTACTTGGCCGGATCCGTAGCGAAGTCATCCACTGCGATCTCAACGCTGTCCTTAGTGGCGGCATTCTTCAGCTCAAACTTACCCTCGTCGACTTCCCGGCCGCCAAAAACAGCGAAGTACTTGGCGTTACGCCGGAAGGCCTCCTTGATCTGCTTACCAACCTTGACACCACTGTAGTCCTTGTCGGCTACAATGCCCTGCTGACGAATCTTGTTCAGGAGATCAAAAGCCAGGGCATCCCCCTGGTCATCGGCACTGGCGAAGAAGACGTCCAGGCTGTCCTGCGGGGCAAATTCAGGGTTCTCCTGTTGGAGGAGAAGCATCAGCCGCTCAACCCCCATCCCGAAACCAATACCCCCTTCTTCAGGGCCACCGAGCTGCTTGATCAACCCGTTGTAGCGGCCACCAGCACAGACCGTGGTGTAACCACCACCAAAGACTGGCGAGTCGGACATGATCTCGAAGATGGTGTGGTTATAGTAGTCCAACCCCCGCACCATGTTGGTGTCGATCTCATAATCAATCCCCAGCTGCTTCAGGAGGCTTTGAACCTGGTCAAAGTAGGCCTGGGACTCGTCATCGAGGTAATCAAGGATCGACGGGGCGTTGGCAACGATCTTCTGGTCGCCGGCGTCCTTGCTGTCCAAGACACGCAGTGGGTTCCGGTAGAGCCGGTCCTGGGAGTCCTTGCTCAGCTCGTCGTAGTGGGGCTTCAGATAGTCGATCAGGGCCTGACGGTAGTCCTCACGCACCTGCTTATCCCCCAGGGTGTTGATCGTCAGTTTGACGTTCGGCACCCCAAAACGCTTGAAGAGGGTCATCGCCATGGCAATGACCTCCACGTCGATCTGCGGTGACTCATTATTTAAGGCCTCGACCCCAATCTGGTGGAACTCACGCTGGCGGCCGGATTGTGGCCGCTCATAGCGAAACATCGGTCCCATGTAGTAAACCTTGTACGGCTTTGGATATTCGGGACCATAGAGCTTGTTCTCGACATAGGCCCGAACAACCCCAGCCGTGCCCTCGGGACGCAGGGCAATGTGCCGGTCACCCTTGTCGTGGAAGTCGTACATTTCCTTTTCTACGATATCTGACGTGTCCCCAACGTTACGGGAGAAGACGTTGTAGTCCTCAAACATCGGCGTCCGGATCCCCCGGTAACCAAACTCGCGGAAAACCTCACGGGCACTTGCCTCAACCTTTTCCCAGAGACCGGTCGTACCCGGCAGCAGGTCGGCCGTTCCCTTTGGTTTTTGATAATCCATATTGTTCTCTCCTTTCGATTCCGGCGTCAAGTTTAATAATAAACGCCCCCAAAGGCCATCAGCCTTAGAGGGCGAATCAAGTTCACGGTGCCACCTCTATTCATAGTGGCCTCACAGTCACTACCTCAGGAAGTCTTTCAACTTCATGACGTTAACGGGTCACCCGGGACGGACTACTCACTTCCCCCGTCCAGCTAGTAGAGGTGTCTTCATGGTCGCCGCCAGCTCTCAGCACCACTGGCTCCCTGTTGATTGCACGACCACTTTATTTTCTACTCAACGCTTTTACACACCTGTGATTTTACCATAGCTCGTGGCCGTGGTCCACCCAATCAGGAGCGGGCCTGAAGGTGCTGAATCCGGGTAAGGTAGCCAAGGACAATCAGCAGGGTAACAAGCATCATCAGGAAAACTGAGATGAAAAGCAGCTGGTAGTTACCAGCCTCGATGACGTAGCCACCATACAGGGGCCCGATCGCCCGCCCCACCGAGATCGTGATGTTCAACAGGCCCTGATAGTGGCCAGCCTCGTCGACGTCGGTCAGCTGGGCAATCCAGGCGGGTAGGCCCGCAAAACTGGTCATCTCCCCGACGGTTAACACTACGAAGTCGAGGGTGAAGGCCAGCAGGCTCTTGGCAAAGATCAGCAAGAAAAACGACGACGCGAAGATAAAGATCCCAATGATGATCTGACTCGACAGGCGAATATAGGGACTCAGCTTGTTGACCAGGGGCTGGCCAATGATGATCAGCACCCCATTCAATGTCCACAGCATACTGTAGGCATAGAATTGGATCCCCATGTTGGTCATATGAACGGCCATCACACTTTCCCAGAGAGAATAGCTGAGGTGGATCGTCACCAGGTTGAGGAGGATCAACCAGATCAGAGTGATCAGCCGACGGTGCTGCGGGGAGCGTACCCGCTCCCGGTCGCGCCGCGTTGCCTTCTTGGGGATGACCACCGTCACGTTGAAGGTCAAGATCACCAGGAGGGTCAGCAGGAGGTAGAAGGCCGTGGCCACCGCAAAGACCAAGACAACACTGATTGGCAGTAAGACACCGACCAGCAGGGTGCCGATGACCACCCCGATGTTGAATGCAATGTAGGTGTAATTGAAAACGTAGCGGGAGGTATGTGCAGTGATCAGGGAACCGTAGGAATTGACGATCGTCGCGTTGATCCCATCCCCAAAGCTGTTCAGCATCATCAGCAGGGCGAACCACGGCCAATCATGGATAAAGATCAGCAAGAAGATTGCTAAAGTCGACAGGCTGACCCCCACCAGGGCCGTCTTATATTGACTCCAGTGGTCAAATAGCCAACCGCCGGTATAGTTACCGGCCATCATGGCAATTGACATGAAGAGCATGACCACCCCCGCCGTCGTCAATGTCTGGTGAAGATAATTGTGCATGTACATCGTGGTCAGCGGCCATAAAAAGGCAGCCCCAGTGTTGTTCAGCAAACTTGCTAGGGCCACCCATTTTAACTTAACAGTATTCTTTTTCGTCGTCATAAAACGCCCCTATCGCTCAACGACCATTTCAGCCGACGGTACCCGCAATAGTGTGTAGGCCGCCGATTCACGGTTGGCCCGCAACCCGATCCCGTTCAGGGGAGTATTACGATAGTGGACGGACATAACCGCCGCGAAGGCGTGGCCAGTCTGGGTATCCTGTTTCTTCAGTTCAGCCCGGTTCCACGGGAGGGCGCTGATGCTCAAGGGGATGACCCGGTCACCATATGCCACGGAGCCGAAGCGGGAGGTCGTCACGTACTTGTTATTGCCTGACCAGTAGGTATAAGAGACCACGGGGTGATCGCCACCCTTGCTCCGGGTTGCCAGGACATAGTAGTAGTCGTCCTTCTTATTACTGATCTGTAGCGGATAGTATTTCGTACTAATCCGGTTCTGCTGGTTATTTGCCAGATCCACCTGGCGGAAGAAGGTCATGTAAGACATGGTACCAATCCACGCTAGGGCCACCACTAGCAGGGCCACGTAACGAGCAAAGAGTTTCTTATCAAAGGCATGCTTGGTCTTGGCAATCAGCATCAACTGCTGCACCCGGATGTAGTGGATGACGTAGCAGAAAAAAACAATTGCCAAAATCCAGAGGAGCCAGCCAAGCCAATTCCAACTCATAATCATTCTCCAATCTAAAAAGTAATTACATAGATTATCACACAAAATCACGCCCATGTCCCGGCTTTCCCACCAGATCATCGCGAATTTAATTCTCGCAAACTAATGGAACTGTGCTAAACTAAATTTTGGCATAAATTTTCAACATGTTCTACAATGAGACACAGACAATATAGTCTGCGGACCTGATTATCTAAGGAGGAATTGATTTCATGGACAATTTGAGTGAGTTAGCCCAAAAACTTATCAACTTTGAGCGTGAAAACGACTTAAACGATAATGAAGTTGCCTTTGGAAGCCATCTGTCAGTCGAACGGATTCACGATATCAAATCATCAAATTCAGTGGCGACTTCTGAAGAAACCGAATTGCTCCAACGGTTTATGCAAAGCAAATAACCGATAATACTAAAGAAGCCTGCGGCGGTATGCTGCAGGCTTCTTTTTTGTGGCTGGGGGG
>NZ_AZGO01000040.1:12975-17194 GCF_001435345.1 Limosilactobacillus pontis DSM 8475
ACGACGCCTCTAGCGTCAACCTTCGCTCTAGACTAGCCGTACAGGGCGCCGAGAAGCTTATTTCCCAGTCTTTTATTCACCAGGTGCATAGAATTGTACCGGAACTACGGCGGACAGCACTGTAGCCTGAGGGCTCGTGATCCGAGTCATCAGGGTCGAAATCAATTTGGCACTCAGCTCCGTAATCGGTTGGATCACTGTTGGCAGCTCGGGATTGGTCTGGCGAATTAGGGTCGAGCCATTATAACCGGTCAAAAAGTAATCCTGGTTAAGCTTAAGGCCCGCCTGGTGGTAAATATTGGCAATCCTTAAGGCCTGGACATCGTTGGAAGCAATCACCCCGTCATAGATACCCGGGAAGACGTTTACCAGGTCAACCTGGTGGGCATCGAGCGGATCGAAACTCCGGTGGTGACGACCGAGGTAGTCAACAACCCCCTGAAGCCGGTTGACGGTTGGCGAAACCGATTGGTCCTCGTCAACCATCACCGCAATCCGCCGTACCTGATGATCAAGCAGGTACTGAGTGGCGAGTTGTCCCCCCTGGTAGCTATCTGCCGAAACGATTGGAATGTTATCGGCCAGGTACCGGTCAAACGAGACAATCGGCGCCTTGATCTGGTGGTACTCCTTAATGTCGAGGTTATGGGAGCCAGAAATGATCCCGTCGACCTGGTTGGCCATTAGCATATTCAGGTAGTCATGCTCGATCTCTGGGTTTTCGGCCGAGGAGGCAATGATCGTCTTGTAGCCCTTGATGAAGAGCTGTCGTTCCAACTCATTAACCAACTCCGCGAAGAAGGGGTTAATCAGGTTGGGAAAGATCAGGCCAATGAACTTGGACGGCTTCCCCTGCATTGCCCGCGCCAAGGCGTTAGGCTGGTAGTTCAACTCCCGCATCGCCGCATGAACCTTCTTGATGGTTTTTTCACTCAGGGACCCGTAGTTGTTGATCACCCGGGACACGGTGGTTACCGAAACCCCCGCAAGCTGGGCAACATCCTTTAACTTCGCAACCATTTCACAAATCCCTACTTTCTTCCAAAATTAGCGACGAATCACCAGCAACCTCTTTATTATAGCTTAACCAGTCATAGCCGGGGAACATATTTCCCAGATTTAGCCCCTACCAGGAAGATATGTTGACTTTTTCATCTGTTTAAATTTATTTATCAGCCCCACGCAACAATAAAACGCCGCTATGATCACCGCTACGGCTTCCTCAAATATAAATCTACTAATAATGTGTTTCTGTTTAAAATTGACGCTTAGACAAATTAATGTTAACTTGATACTAGCTAAATCTTAATATGTTCTTAAATATTTTTTTCTAAAAATTAGCAAAAATATTTATCAGTCATTTTAAGTCAAGGGAGTCAATGCTAATGAATCGTCAGGAATCTACTAATGCGTCCACACATTACAAGATGTACAAGAGCGGCCGGAAATGGATGTTTGCCGGCATCACGGCACTCACGATGCTTACCGCTACCGGTGCGGTTGCCCACGCCGATAATGGTCAACCAGCAAAGGCGGAAACGCAGATCACTAGCGCGACCCCAAATAGTAATTCTACGGCCGACAGTTCAGCTGCCACCAACTCAGCTAGTTCCAGCAGTGCGGTAATCAGTTCTGCTACGGCTAACAGTTCGACAGCCACCACTACCGCCGTCTTAAGCGCCAGTGCAGCTACTACCTCCGCCAGTGCGGTACCGGTCCAATCCGCCACGGCTTCCACCGTCCAAAGTGCAGCCCCTGCTAGCGCTAGTGCGGCAACTACCATGGCGATGGCTGCCACTACTGCTCCTCAACAAAATACCGGAGTAGACCTGGCATCGCTGCACTTCAGCAACAACGCTCACAGCCAGAACTTCATTCAGAGTGTCGCCCCTGGCGCCGTCGCCGGTTGGAACAAGTACCAGGTTTTGCCATCCGTTACCGTTGCCCAGGCCATCCTGGAGAGTGGTTGGGGTCGCTCTTACCTGTCCACCAGTGCCCACAACCTCTTTGGGATCAAGGGTTCCTACAACGGCCATTCCGTCAATATGCGGACGCGGGAAGTTTACGGTGGCCACAGTGTCTACATCAACGATAATTTCCGGGCCTACGCCAATAACTCCGAATCTGTTGAGGACCATGGTAACTTCTTATACAGCAACCGTCGTTACCACAATCTGCTTGGCGACACCAACTACGTATCAGTTGCCAACAAGCTCCGCCAGGATGGTTACGCCACCGATCCAAGCTATGCCCGCTCACTGATCAAGTTGGTTCAGACCTATAACCTGAACCAACTCGATTCGGTGGCCTTCTCTGGTCGGACAGTTACCAACCGCTACAAGAATGCTTCAACGTCCAATACCAACTTTGAAGCTAACGGTAGCACTAACTACTACACCGTTCATGGTGGTGATACCCTCTCCGGTATTGCCAATAAGCTCAACACCTCGGTTAACACCCTGGCCCACCTGAACGACATTCATAATGTCAACCGTATCTATGTCGGTCAACGCCTGCTGGTTCGTCAAAATTCATCAGCATCTGAACAACACCAGTCCCAGGCCACGACGTCAACGAAGCATACGGACTCAACCACCACGGCTCACCAGAATTCGAGTGTTAATTCCTACACCGTCCAGCGTGGTGACACCCTCTCCGGTATTGCCAACAAGTTCAACACCACCTACACTAGCCTGGCACAGATCAACCACCTGACTAATCCAAACCGGATCTACGTTGGGCAAAATCTCCGGTTGCGAGCTCAAGCACAGACGAATAACCACGCCGCATCATCGACGACCAAAACCACATCGTCACAAAACGCAGGCGCTAGTTCCTACACCGTCCAGCGTGGTGACACCCTTTCTGGTATCGCCAACAAGTTCAACACCACCTACACTAGCCTGGCACAGATCAACCACCTGACTAACCCAAACTGGATCTACGTTGGGCAACAGCTCCAGGTTCGTGCTCAGGCAAGCAGTCAACACACCGCGACACCAACAACCACGACCCATCACACGAGTTCAACTACTACTAATTCAACGTACACCGTCCAACGTGGTGATACCCTCTCCGGTATCGCTGCTCAGTTCAACACCAGCTATTCACAGCTGGCCCAGGTCAACCACTTGACCAACCCGAACCACATTTACGTCGGTCAACAGCTCCAGGTTCGTGCTGGTAGCCAAACAAGTTACCACACCACCGCAAGTCACCACGTTTCCACGAGTCACACCGGCTACGTTGTGCAAAATGGTGACTCACTGTCCAAGATTGCTGCACAGTATGGCCTGAACTGGCAAACCTTGGCAAGTAAGAACAACCTGCAGAGTCCATATGTGATCTACGTTGGTCAGCACCTGGCTCTCTAATCTAGACATAACTAAGCATAAAAAAGCAAAAGTAATTCTACTTTTGCTTTTTTTAGTTTAAAACCTTAGAATAAAAATATATTAGTTAACTGAGCGTCAATTAAAGCGCTTTTCGATGGAAAGTGGTGATCTGCTGTGTCTGTGAACGAAAATCCTAATCTTGAGCATATCAGTCATTTTTTCAAGATCCTTGGTAACCCCAAGCGCCTACAACTCCTCTACCTCCTGATCCAGCACTCGATGAGTGTCTCCGAAATCAGCGAACGGCTGAATTGGGAACAATCAGGGGTCTCTCACCAGCTCCAATTACTCCGCAAGTATAACCTGGTCCAGCAACACCGACAGGGCAAGGTCGTGATCTACCGCCTTGACGACCCCCAGGTGGTGGTCTTGATTGCCGACGTCCTGAACCACGCCGAACAAATTGTTAAGAAGTAAAAAAATGAGGATGGTAAACATCGGTCTGGTGCCTACCATCCTCATTTTTACTTAAACGAACTTGAGCTGGAACTCTTCGGTATCTAGAACTTCCTCCACCTTCAGCTTCTCGCCGCTGTGGTATTGGTCTCCGTTCAAGAAGAAACCAGGATGAGCGTGACCGTAAAACTTAAAATCGTACTTTGGTGCTGAGTCTACATCGCTGATCTGCATGACCCCTTGTGTACCGTCAGAGCAATGAACCGTTTGCGTCTTATCATTATCGTGAACAAAAACTGTCGTCACTTTTAACACCTCCACCTTTAATTATACGCTCATTTTGGCTAACCTAACTAAATTTTTCGGTATATTTTAGATTATTGAACTATCTGATTTTGATTGTCCAATAAGCACAAACAGTGGCTGGG
>NZ_AZGO01000040.1:17226-24428 GCF_001435345.1 Limosilactobacillus pontis DSM 8475
CGTAAGCGCACCCTTAGCATCTAGCGCAGCGTAGCAAGTCTATTTGACTACGAACGAAGGCCGACACCTTCAGCATCAACCTCCGTCCTAGGCTAGCCGTACAGGGCGCCGAGAAGCTTATTTCCCAGCCTCCTGTTTATTTATAAACTTAATCGGCTGCCAAAGCGTCGATCGGATTCAGGTTGGCGGCCCGGTGTGCTGGCAGAAGCGCCGCGATAAACGAAATCACGATCGCCACCACGAAGGCAAATACGATGTTGCCCGCGGTGATTTGAACAATATCATATTTAATCATCCCATACAGGGCGTGATTCAGGATTGCTGTCGCGGCTAGGGCCAAGATCACTGCCAAGACAGCAGAGAAGAGACCGATCAGGATCAATTCGGAGGTAAAGAGCCGGCGAATGTCCTTTTTCCGCTCACCTAATGCCCGCAGGATCCCGATCTCCTTAGTCCGCTCTGATACTGACATGTACATCGTTACGATGATCATCAGGGCCGAGACCAGCAGGGAAATACCAGCAATGGCGGCCAGGACGGTTGAGGCTAGGCTGACATAGGTATTGACGGTCTTTAAGATCGAGCCAACGGTAATTGCACCAAAGATCCGCTTGTTATTGCCATCACGCATGTTATCGATCCGGTTGGCCACTGCCTGTACCTGGTCAAGGTCGTCGACGATCACGGCGATGGAATTGGCCGCCGTCGTGCCACCACTATCCTTAATCAGGCGGTACATCGTCGTGTAGTTCAGGGCGGTCACGGCACTCACTCCGTCAGCAATTCCGCTGACCTTCACATCACCCGTCACTGGTACCGGCTTACCATTGCGATCAACCCAATTGAAGGTTAGGTGAACCTTCTTGCCAACCAGCTGACGGTACTTAGTCGGGTTGTTCAACTGGATTGCCTGCTGTTTAGTCAGGAGGATCTCGTTATCCCCCGGCTTGTGTCCGTGTTTGATTGCCCGGGTGGTAACGGAACGGTTCCAGGTTGCCAGGTTAGTGCCGCTCTGCTGCATCTTCTGGTAGGCCAGGCGGAAGCCCGCAACCGTCACTCCCGGTTCAACCACCGAGACTCCCTTGAGCTTACGCAAACGATCGACATTTCTCTGACTGATCAACATCGACTGGGGATCGGCCGCCATATTCTGCATCGAGGCCTGGAGCTGGTCCTGATTCATCTTCTTCCCGGTCGGGTTCTTGTGGACGGTTACCGCTCGCGGGTTGGCCAACGAGTTAATCTGGTCCTGAATATAACCGTTAATTCCGTTCCCCAGCCCGGTAAAGAGGATCACCGCAAAAATCCCGATCGCCGTCCCCAGCATGATCAGAGAATTACGCCAGAAATTATACATCAGGTGCTTGAAAGCCGTCCGGTAGCTCGCCGTCGCCGGCAACGGGCGGGCCGCAATCTGGGTTGGATGTGCCGGCAGGGTGTAAGCAGGCCGTAATCGCTCGTCCCCGTCGATCACCCCATCAGCCAGGTGAACAATCCGCGTCCCATGATCAGCCACCTCCTGAGAGTGAGTGACCGCAATGACCAGCTTGCCGTCCTTGGCAATGTCGTCAAGAAGGGCCAAAACCTCCTGGGTATTCTGGGCGTCCAGGGCGCCGGTTGGTTCGTCAGCGATGATGATCTGCGGGTCACTGGCCAGGGCCCGGGCGATTGCCACCCGCTGTTTCTGGCCTCCAGAAAGGTGGTTAGGGTGCTTGTTGACCTGATCACCCAACCCCACCTTATCTAACAGCTGGAGGGCCCGCTGATGCTGCTCCTCCCGAGTCAGCGTAGTCATATCCAGGGCGATCAGAACGTTGTCGAGGACCGTCAGATGGGAAATCAGGTTGTAGGACTGGTAGATGTAACCGACCGTGGACCGCCGATAGTTATCCAGCTGCTTCTGATCGTGATGATCAAGCAGCTGGCCATTAACCTTCACCTGACCCGTGAAGTTGCGGTCCAGCCCCCCAATGATGTTCATCAGGGTCGATTTTCCACCCCCAGACTCGCCGAGGATCGATACAAACTCGCCACGGTTAAAGTCCTGGCTAATCCCCTTGAGGACCGGAAGCTCCTCCTTATCGAGGTAGTAGGACTTATGGATGTCATGCAGTTCTAAGAAAGCCATACGTTTCTCCTTTACTTAGTTTTTGTAGGTTACTTACTAAAATTATACCAAGTGACATCCCTGTCGCGCTAAGTAACGACCGTATTTTATGAATTAATTAGATATTTCCCGGGAAATATCAAGCTTCCCTGGTCAAGTGACCATCCATCAACTGGTAGGTATGGTCGGCAAACTCCCGCAGACGCAGGTCGTGAGTCACCACGATGACGGCCTTGTGATGATCCTGGGCCATCTGCTTCAAGAGCTGGCCGACGACCTTCACCCGGTTACTATCCAGGGCGGCAGTGGGCTCGTCTGCCAGGATAATCTGGGGGTCGGTGTAGAGGGCCCGGGCAATCGCCACTCGTTGGTTCTGCCCACCTGAAAGTTCGCCGGGATACTGGTTTAGCAAGCGGTCAATCCCGAGTTCGGTTAGGAGGTGGTCTAACTCAGCTTGTGGAAGGTTCCCCTTCCCCTTAACCCGGTCAACCAGCTTAAACTGGTCACGGACATTCAGGTAGGGCAGGAGGTTATAGGATTGAAGGACAAAGCCAATCTTATTGAGGCGGAGCTGGTCACGCTGCTTGGGTGACAGTTTGGTCAGGTTTTGCTGGTCAATGAGAACCTCTCCCTGGTCAGGCGTCTGTAAACCGCCCATAATGGTCAAAAGGGTGCTTTTCCCCGACCCAGACGGCCCCAGAATTAGGCTGAGCTCGCCGAGGTCGGCGGTGAAGCTAACGTTGGTAAGCACCTCGACCCGGCTCAACCCCGTACCGAAGTACTTATCAATATTGGTCAACTTAATTGCGGTCATTATTCATACCTCCCATCAATTGTTCAACGCCTTAACCGGGTCGATCTTAAGAATCATCCGGACCGGTAGCAGGGCTCCCAGCATCCCCAAAATAATCAGGACCAGGCTGATACCAGCAATGATCGGCCAGTTCATCAAGATCGGAACCGTCGTTGGCAGGACGAGCTGGGTGATCCAGGTGAAAATAATCCCACCGATCACTCCGGCCAACATCAGGATCACGGCCTGGGCCAGGGTCGCGCCTACCAGGTGTTTGGCCGGGATCCCCTGGGCCCGCAAGACGGCGTAATTATTCATCTTCTGCATTGTCAGGATGTACAAGAAGACGGCAATGATAACCAGGGAGATTACCATCAAGAAGGCGATCATGAAGGTAAAGGTGTTGTTTTGGGCAGTGTAACCCGGTAACTTCTGAATAAAGGTAGCGGCTGTGTAGCGACTCAACTGGTCGAAGCGGCTAGCCGGTTCAGTCCGGTCAGTCACCACCCCGCTAGCGACGACCCGGTTATTGACCCCCTTCAGCTGCTGCCAGCTGGTCAGGGTGGTGTAGATCACCGGGGCCACGTTAAGTTTGGCATCCTTAGTAAAGCCGACAATCTGATACTTCTGCTCGCTGGAGTTCAGTCGGATCCGGTCACCGAGCCGGTAGCCCTTGGCCCTTAACCCTTCATCCACGACCACCTGGTGAGTTTCCTTCGCCTGGTGACCGGCCGTTAGAGCAATCTTCTCCTTAGCAATGAACTGTTGGCGATCCAGGCCGATCACCTGGGCGTTCTCCTTCAATTTATGCTGGCTGCCAACTCGAGTGACGACCACCGGCACCTGACCAACCAAGGCCTCGTGCTTGTTTAACCGGCTGGGCAGTTGATCCTTGGTCAGCATCGACGCGCTCAAGTTTCCGTTGGCATTCTTATTTAAGAAGACGGTCGAAGTCCCCCAGCTATTGATCGCCGCCTTATTCTCATTGGCCAACCCCAGCATCATCCCCATCAGGATGAAGACCAGGTAGCTGATCATCATGATCATAACCGTGATTAGGGCATAGCGGAACTTGGCGTGTTTGATCTCTTTCAACGCAAGAAACATTTTTACCACGAACTTTCCGTATAATTCTCTTTAAAGTGACATCGTGTCACTCTGTAGTTTAGCGTTGATGATAGACCACTGTCAACGATTTCACCACACCGTCGGCTAATTCTTAACCACGCCTTAACCAAATTCTGCGTTATACTGGTTATATTTAATTGAATGGGAGACGTCTTCATGAAACACGTTCGGGCCTGGTGGTCATTTGCGCTCCTCGTCTTTGCCTGGAGCACCAACACCATCATCTGGTCACCTCAACTGACTTACATCAAATATGCGCATAATAACCTTACCATGGTCGGCTACCAACTTCTTCATAGCGGCACTATTATTTTGTACCTGATCGCCCTGCTCACGGTTGGAGCCGTGCTGAGCCGCCAGCATCTTCACCTGGCACGAACCATTAAATTATGGCTCTACACCATTCTGGTAGCCACCGGAGCAGTTACAATCGACTGGCTGGTCTTCAACCAGTTTAACTACCACCGCCTCTACAATGCACTGCTGCCCATTAGTCGTAACGCGGCCCCACTCGCCACCGCGGTAATCATCGCCAGCGCCTTGTTGCCGTGGCTGCGAACCCGACTCAGCAACCACAATGCGCGGACCGGAATCGTCATCACCATGCTACCGCTAGCGGTGACGACAATCTTTAACCGGGACATGTTCGGTCTCCTCAAGGGAAACTCGGTCACCTTTGCCCTGCTGATTCTAGTAATTGGTAGCCTGGCTGATCAGTTAGTGGCCAACCGGCAAGCGGTTACTAAGTGGCTGGGGGTAGCCCTCGTCGTTAACATCATCCTGGTCGCAATCATGCCTAATGCTGCCTTTCAGACTCACGCCAGCATGCTCACAGCCGGGCGGTTCACCACGCCAACCTTCCTGCCGTCCGTGATTGTGGCCACCGCCTTTTTCACCCTATTGAAGGAGCCGCTGACCCGTTTCGCTACGACCCTCAACCAGCCAAGTTACTTCTTGACCGGGCTGGCGGTCCTGCTCAGTGACAACATCGTCATCAAACGAGCCGCTAGCCTAACCGAGTCGACCAACAGCCTGGCTGGCCAACTCCTGATCATCCTGGGGCTGACCATCCTTAACCTGGTGATCGCTGCCTGGCTTCCACTATTGATGGACCGGTTCCAGCGTCAGTGGCAACTCAGTCAGCGAATCGAACGCTGCTTTGCCACGGCTCCTGATCAGCCGGCTGACCAACAATTAGCATCGATTGTTCATCAACTGGGCGGCATGATCCGGCGGCAGTGGCCAACCCTGCTGGCCCTCTTAGTTGCCTACATCTTCGCCGACCTCTCTATTTATTACATGGGTAACCACACCCACTTCGTCAAGCAGTCGATGCTCTGGTTGACGACGCTTTTGATCTTTTTGACCTTCAAAGCCCTCCAAGCGCTGACTAACCGCTACTGGCTGTCACTACTGGTCACCGGAATGGGTAACGTGATCTGGATCGTCGCTAACATTCAGAAGATGGACCTGCGAAACGAACCGATCCTGCCGTCCGAGCTGGCGATGATCAACGACCTCGACAGTTTACTCAAGATGATTGACTACCACCTCCTGATCTACAGTGGGATCGCCATCGTGGTGGTCATCATCGCCATCATCGTCTTAGAACGCTGGCGACGAGCCCAACGCCTCACCTGGCCATGGCGGCTATTCTGGCTAGTTCTGGCCGTCGGTGCATTTAGCAGCTCAGCCCTTTGGAACCACCACGGCTCCCGGATGCAGACCCTGATGACCGGGTTGGATGACCAGCCCCACTTTATTCACCAGGCTGTGGGCGCCAAGCAGAATGGGCCGACCGTCCAGTTTCTTAACAACGTCGACATCACGGTCATGACCAGGCCTCATGGTTACTCCCGGGCTGCGATGGACCGGATCAGCCGCAAATACAGCCAGGCTGCCAAGCAGATTAACGCCACCCGAACTAACCAGTTGAAGGATCAGACCATTATCTTCAACCTGAGTGAGAGTTTTGCCAACCCAAACCGGGTCCCCGGTGTCTCTCTCAAGGCTAACCCGATTCCAAAGATCGACCACATCAAGAAGCAGACGACCTCCGGGATCATGATTAGCTCTGGCTACGGTGGTGGGACGGCCGACATGGAATACATGACCCTGACCGGTTTTGCCATGTGCAATTTTGCCCAGACCCTGTCGACCCCATACACCCAGCTGGTTCCCTACCTCAAGCACAACCCAACAATTGTCCAGAGCTTTAAGTACGCGGCGGCCATCCACCCCTACTCCAAGAAGTTCTACGACCGGGGCACCGACTACCCGAAATTTGGTTTCAAGAAGTTCTCCTACCTCGGCAGTAAGGAATACCCGATCAGACACCAAAAGAAGATCGACCGCAACACTTACATGTCCGACCAAACAGCCTACGCCAATACCCTGGACCAGCTGAAGGATCACCCTGGTGCTCAATTCATCAACCTGGTCACCATGCAGAATCACCTGCCGTACAACAACCTCTACAACGGGACCAACCGCTACCGCGCCACGGTCGGCAACGGTACCGATCCCGCCCAGGTAGCCAACTATGCGATGGGGATCCACCACACCGATGAGGCGGTTGCTCAGTTCATCAAGGAAATCGACAAGATCAACCGGCCGATCACCCTGGTCTTCTACGGTGACCACCTGCCGGGAATCTACCGTAACAGCATGAAGAAGGACGGCCTGAAGTTGCACGAGACCGACTACTTCATCTACTCCAACCCGGCTGCTCAGCGGCAGGGGGCCAAGAAACTGACCCGGTCGACCCATTATGTTGGCCCTAACGACTTCATTGCGATGACCGCCGAACAGACCAATTCACAAGTCACCCCCTACCAGGCACTGCTGACCCGGCTCTACCACCAGCTCCCGGCCTACGCACTGAGTACCCAGCAAAACGGAACTAACAGCTTCAACTCAGCACCCGAATATGTCAACCAACAGGGCAAGGTCGTCTCCTATAAGTCCTTCACTAAAAAGCAGAAGAAGCTGTGGCACGACTACCAACTCGTCCAGTACGACATCACCGCCGGCCACCACTACCTGCTCAAGACCAACATGATGAAATAGTCAACTTACCCCACAACGGCCCCTGCTATTGTGGGGCTTTTTTGTTCTCGGCAGATTGTAAAATTTAAGTTGAACATTTAAGTGGACAGAAAAACCCATCAAGGT
>NZ_AZGO01000041.1:0-14104 GCF_001435345.1 Limosilactobacillus pontis DSM 8475
TCTTACTTAATCTGCGTCACTAAATTCGTTCAAGTTATTTCTTGCAATCTGCCTTAGAGTAAAATGAAAATAAAATTAAAAAATATTAGAATAGTCTGCCGGGAAAGGCGAATAATCGTCCGGTGAAAGTGTGCTAAAATATTAGTATCACCATAATGTAAGGGGTTAAACTATGGACATTAAATGTAACGATACCCTGGCGGTTTCACTCCACCGGGTTTTTAATGCGGACCTGAATGAGCACGGGACGGTCTTCGGTGGCCAGATCCTGAAGCTGGTTGACGGTGAGGCCTCGGTGGCGGCGATGCGGGTGACGCGGTCAGTCGTGGTCACCGCAGCGATGGATCACGTCCAGTTCCTGCGACCGTTCAGACTCCAGGATTCGATGTGCATGGAGGCCTACGTCACCGGGGTTGGACGGCGGTCTTTGGAGGTCTTTGTCAAGGTAATTGGGGAGCACCTGATGACCGGGGAACGCTTCCTCGGTTTTACCTGCTTCATGACCTTCGTAATCCAGGACCCAGACCAGCAGATCGAATATGATCGGGTCCTGCCCGAAACGCCGGAGCAGGAGGCAATGGTGGCCGGCTATCAGGGGCGCCGCCTCCACCGCAAGGAGAACCGCCAACGCCAGAAGGTTATCCTCAATTCAATCAACATTAACAAGCCTTGGTAAAACGTTATATTACAGTGGCTTTACAGATATGACGGAAAATGATAACTCCCGGTAACCCGGCCGTAACGACAATCCTGTATAGTATTAATCATCAAAGCGATCAGCCTTGCTGGTCAATACTAAAGCGAAAAGGATGGATTGATTTTTAATGAAGTTATCTAAGAAAGCCGCCAAGATTACAGCAGCCATTGCCGGTGCCGTTGCATTGGGAACCGTTGCTACTGCAACCTCTGCCAGCGCCGATTCAATTTACACGGTGCAGGCAGGTGACACCCTTTCTGGAATTTCTTACAAACTAGGCCATGATTTAACATTTGTCGACACCCTGGCTTCTAACAACCAAATCGCTGACAAGAACGTCATCTACGTTGGTCAGAAGTTAGTGGTCAAGGACGACGGTGAGGTTGCACCGGCAACCGCTCACCAGGTGGCAACCCTGCCGGCTGCTACCAGCCAAAACACGACGAGTCAGGCTGCCGCCAGCCAGGCGCCAGCACAACAGCAGACGAGTGCGCCAGCCGCTAGTGCTAGCTATAACTCCGGGGTATCCGGCAACGACGTCACTGCCAAGGCCTGGATCGCCGGTCGCGAATCCGGCGGTAACTACGGTGCCCGCAACGGTCAATACGTTGGTAAGTACCAACTCTCCGCTTCCTACCTGAACGGTGACTACTCTGCCGCCAACCAGGAGCGGGTTGCTGACCAGTACGTAGCCAGTCGCTACGGTTCCTGGTCCGCTGCGCAGTCCTTCTGGCAATCACATGGTTGGTACTAAAAATAATATTAGTTAAGGATACAACTACCGTCCCGGGATACTGGGACGGTTTTTCTGTTACTTTCATATGATTGAATTTTCATATGAACACTAAAAAGTTAAATTTTTTGGTCAGACGGTCCGCAAAATTTGGCAGTAGCAATTCCTTGCAAGAGTAGTATTAACGAGGTTAGTCAATATTAGTCAAATAAAAATTAGCACTTAGGTGAGCTGACTGCTAATTTGCTGTTGCATTTTTGCCGGGTGGGATTAAGATAGTAAGTGTAATCAAGATCAAGGTAATAAGAAAGGAAGAATCAATTATGGCTAATGAAATTCAACGTCGTGGTAATTTGTTCGATAACTTGATGAATATGCGTGATTGGATGAATGATGATTTCTTCTCTGACTTAACACCAGCGGCCGACCATATGAAGACCGATGTCGCCGAAACTGACAAGGCCTACCAGGTTAAGATCGACATGCCGGGCTTTGATAAGAAGGACATTCACATCAACTACGCCAACAACATCCTGTCCGTCACCGGTCACCGGGACACCTTCAGTGATGAGAGCGATCAGAAGGGCAACATCCTGCACAGTGAACGGCGCTACGGCCAGATGAGCCGGCAATACCGGTTGCCGGATGTTGACAGGGCTAAGGTTGCGGCCCACTACGAGAACGGGGTATTGACCCTCGAGTTGCCAAAGATCCAGGCGAGTGAGGACAACGATAGCCGGATTGACATCGACTAGTTCCCAAATTCCAAATCCATCAAATAATAAACGGGCTGACCGTGCTGGCCAACCCGTTTATTATGCAAAAATCGGCATCACCCAGCCCGGATGGAGCCGATTTGCTATTTTAAAATGCTTGAACGACGTGCATGATCCCGAAGACAATCAGCATGACTGATACCAACCAGACAATCGTCATGGCCGAGAGCAGCGGACTGAAGAGGAGGACGACCCCCATGATGATGCTGATCACGCCCAGAACAACCAGCCAGGTAGCGTAACCACGGTGAAACTCCTTGAAGAGCTTGGCTGCCTTGATTTCTATGATGGAGTCAACGATGAACCAGATGGCGAACAGGATGGCAATGTAGAGGATTCCCCAGCCAGGGTAGACTAGGACGATGATCCCCAGAATAATATCTAAAATTGCTGCAAAGATGATCCAACCTGAGTTTTGGTTAAGGGTCCGGTTAACAAACTGCCGGAACCATAACTCGTAGATTCCCCGGAGAATGAAGGCAATCCCCACCAAGATGGCTAAGAAATGCAAGGTTCTGTCAGGGTGCATGATTGCTGCCAGCCCGGCCAGGATGAACAGGATCCCGACGATCAGACTGAACCAGTCAAAGCCCCGCTTTTGTTCAGTAAACATCTAAAACACTCCCTTAATAAAAACTACGTCCCTAATCATAGTGCACTTGGCTGATTGAGGCAACGATTGGAAAATAAAAAAGCCCAGTAACGACGATTTGTCTCGTTACTGGCCATGTAATTAGGGATTTTCCTTGATGCCGTGGGGGAAGTCCTTGTTGATCTCCCGCAGGATCGGTAGAAGGTAGTTGACGTATTGGTGGTAGGCGTCGATCGGCTTCAGATCGTCGCCGTGGGCCTTCATCAGGGCAATCGCGATGTCGTGTGCCCGCTGCTCATTTGAAATCATTTTTCTCACCTCAAGTACCTAGTTTAACAAATCTCGGCACGCGTGAGCATAAATCGTTGGAGAAATTTCCGCCAGCCGTTTTGGTAGAGGATGATCATCAACGAGAAACCGATCACCGCCCCGAGGGTGTTGGTGATCAGGTCGTCGATGTCGGCCAGCCGCTGGAGATTGAGAAAGTAGTCCCAAACAAACTGGTTGATCTCGATGAAGAGGCTGAAGCAGAGGCCATATAGGATGGCCCGCTCAAAGGGGGTGCGGTAGTTGAAGAGGAAGATGTAGACGCCCAGCGGGAAGGTCATGACGATGTTGAGGAAGAACTCGGGACTAAAGCCCTGGAAGGGGATGGCGTTGAAGGGGACCCCGTGGAAGTAGAAGAGGGCTTTGGGAGCCGAGAGGAAGCTGAAGTGGGCCGGGGTCAGGCACAGCCACATCACCGCCGTGACGTAGACGACAAAGGAGACGGTGGTGACCCGCTCGCCCCAGCGGGGGTGCCGATTCCAGCAGTCACTTGCGACGAAGAGTACCATTTCAAGACCAAAGTAGAAAATAAAGGGAAGCCAAGCACGCAAAAGAAAATTACTCCTAACTGAAAAAAGTGTTATACAATGTAGTTTCAATAGTTCGTTATTATATCTCAAGGCGGGCCAAATTGATAGGCCCACCTTTATTTTGAGGAGTGAATTGAAATGGAAAAGAAGCAGCAGATGAATCGGCGCCTGAAAAGCCGCCACATCGAGCTGATGGCTCTAGGAGGGACGATCGGGACCGGACTCTTCCTAGGATCTGGCAAGGCCATTCGGGAGGCCGGCCCGGCAATCCTACTGGCCTACCTGATTACCGGGATCATCTGTTTTGGCATCATGCGGGCGCTCGGTGAGCTCCTGCTGTCAAACCTGCACTACCGGTCGTTCATGGAGGCGATTCGGGACTACCTTGGCCCCCGGGTGAGCTTCGTCGCTGGTTGGGCCTACTGGGCGTGTTGGCTGGCCCTGGCGATGGCCGAGATCACGGCGGTCGGCCTGTACATTCAGATCTGGTTGCCCAACGTGCCCCAGTGGATCCCAGGGGTGATTACCCTGGTCATCTTCTTGTGTCTGAACCTGATCACCGTGAACGTCTTCGGGGAAATCGAATTTTGGTTTGCCCTGATCAAGATCCTGGCGATTGTCGTCCTAGTGGCGGTCGGGATATTGATGATGGCCCTGCAGTTCAAGACCGGCAACGGCTACGTGGCCTCGCCACTGAACCTGGTTGCCTATCACGGCTTCTTTGCGACCGGGCCGGGCGGTTTTGCGCGGTCCTTCCAGATGGTGGTCTTTGCCTTCGTTGGTATTGAGATGGTCGGGGTCACCGCGGCAGAGGCCGAGAACCCCCGTAAGGTGATTCCCAAGGCGATCAACGGCATCCCCGTCCGGATCCTGCTCTTCTACATTGGGGCGCTGGCGGTGATCATGTGCATCTACCCCTGGAATCAACTGTCGCCAAACAATAGCCCCTTTGTCCTAGTCTTCAAGGACGTCGGCTTGCGCGGGGCGGCCAGCATTGTTAACTTCGTGGTGATCACGGCGGCGGCCTCGGCCTGCAACAGTTCGATCTACACGACCGGTCGGATGCTTGCTGAGCTGACCTCCAATGCCCACCGGCCGGCGATTCAGCGGATCAGCCACCTGTCCAAGCGGGCGGTTCCGTCCCGGGCGGTTGTGATCTCATCGCTGGTGATCGGTTTGGCTGCAATCCTCAACCTGCTGATGCCCGGTGAGGTCTTTACCTTCATCTCCAGCATTGCCACGACCAGCTTCCTCTTCATCTGGGCGGCCATCATCCTGGCCCACCTTCGCTACATCCGTCTTCACCCGGACGAGCGGACCTTTAAGATGCCGGGAGCGCCGGTGAGCGACTACCTGGTTCTGGCCTTTTTGGCCTTCGTCATGGTGGTCCTGTGCATGGAGCGCCAGACCCTGGAAGCCTTGATCTTGACCCTGGTCTGGTTTGCCATTCTCGGTGTGGCATCCTTGAGCCAACCCAGGTATGAACGACAGTAAAATAAAGGGCCCGGTATTCCGTGTGATTGGAGTGCCGGGCCGTTGTTGTTTATTGGTTTAGGTGGAGCTTGCGTTGGCAGTCGGGACAGAGCCCGTGGACCTCGATGTGACAGCCGGTCACTAGGTAGCCGGTCTTCTCACGGGTCATTGCCTGCAGGTCTTTGTTAATTGCCGAAAAATGTTCATCGAAGACGTCGGAAATTTTGCCACAGTTATCACAAACGACGTGGTAGTGGGGGTGCCCAAAGTAATCGAAGTGGGTACTGCCGTCACCATTCTTCAGCTCGATGACGAGATTGTAATCGACAAGCAGCTTCAGGGTGTTGTAGACGGTCGCCATACTGATGTTGTCCACGTTGTCCTTCAGGTCGTTGTAGATCATCTCCACGCTCGGGTGGGTATGGTGGTTGATCAGGTATTCCAGAATCAGCTTCCGCTGGGGGGTGAGCCGGACCTTACTAGACCGCAGCACAGCGATGGCGTGGTCAAATTCAGCCTCTGCCATGAACATCTTCTCCTTTCTTGCAATTGTTATAAACTATCCGTATTATATCATTTACAATCCTGAAAGCAAAATATATAATGTTAACCGATTAGATAATAATTATTCTAAAGAAGGGTGATAG
This sequence comes from Limosilactobacillus pontis DSM 8475, assembly GCF_001435345.1. Taxonomy (GTDB): domain Bacteria; phylum Bacillota; class Bacilli; order Lactobacillales; family Lactobacillaceae; genus Limosilactobacillus; species Limosilactobacillus pontis. The sequence continues at coordinate 5,776 of NZ_AZGO01000041.1, forward strand.
AGAATGGAGAAGAGTATCGACCAGAACGGCCGCGCATACAGCCGTTTTTGGTTTATTTTTACCTTGTTAGTGGGGACCTTTACGATGTCGATTAGCCAATCGTCACTGTCGACGGCCTACCCCACCCTGATGCGGGCGTTTGGCATCTCCGCCTCGACCGTTCAATGGCTGACAACGGGGTTCATGCTCGTCATGTGTGTCAGCATGCCGATTAGTCCCTGGATGCTGAATAACCTCAACTTCAAGACGATGTTCATGGGGGCCCTGGCCCTATTTGATATTGGCTCGCTGATGATCATTTTAACCCCGGCCAGCTGGGGTAGCGGGGGCTTCTGGTTTATGATGATCGGCCGGGCGATGGAAGCCTTCGCGGTCGGCGTCTTGTTTCCGTCCTACCAGTCGGTCCTGCTGGAGATTACCCCCAAGGAGAAGCGGGGAACGGTCATGGGGATTGCCGGCCTGGTTATGGGTTCGGCCCTGGCCTGTGGCCCGATTGTCTCTGGAATCCTGCTGAAGTTCTTTGACTGGAAGAGCCTGTTTGTCCTCTTCATGCTGGTGATCACCGTGATCATCGTGATGGCCAGGACGGGGCTAATCCGTGACGTCATGGCCCGTCACACCAGCAGTCTGGACTGGTTATCGGTGATCCTGCTGGTTGGTTTGATTGGGGTCATGTACGTGGTTAACCTGGCTGGCAAGCAGGACATTAACTGGCTGGTCAACGGGCTCATCCTGCTGGTCAGCATTGCCGCTATCGTGGCCTTCTGCTACCGGCAGCTGCACCTGGATACGCCGTTGCTCGAGCTGCGTGTCATGAAGACCTTCAACTACGACCTGGCGATCCTCTTGACCTCGATCTCATATATTGCCTTGATCGTCACCACGATCATCTTCCCCCTGTACTACCAGGGCGTCCTGCACGTCAGCCCCTTCATCTCGGGGATGTCGTTGGTACCGGGGGCGGCCTTTTTGAGTATCCTCAACCCGCTGACCGGTAAGCTGGCGGACAAGATCGGCTTCAAGCCAACGATGATCGTCGGGATGCTGATGATTATCGGGGGCTGGCTGGCGGCCTTCTTCCTGCTCAACCGGCTCAGCCTGCTGACGATGATCTTGTGTGCGATGGTGATCGAGGGTGGCAACGCCTTCGTCATGATGCCGGCAGTTACCCTGGGGGCCAACGCCCTGCCCAATGAGCTGGTACCCCACGGAACGGCGGTGATCACCACTGTCCGGCAGGTCCTCGGTTCGGCCGGGGTTGCGGTTTCAACCGTTATTCTGACGGTGGCGACGGCTAACGCCCTACACCGGGGCAGCGCCAATTTGGCAGCGTCCCTGCACGGTTACCGCCTCGTCTTTGCCCTAATGGTCGTCATCGAGATCATTGGCCTGATTCTGGCCCTGATGCTCAAGGACGTTAAGAAGAATAGCGCCGCTTAACTAATTTTCCGTATTAATATAATAGGGGCAGGTGATCCAACATGGCCGACGGTGCCGTTGGGTCACCTTTTTATTAAAGGAGGAATCACGATGAGCAATGTAAAACGACCAACCTGGGCCGAGCGGACACCGTCGATGCAGGATTACTACGACCACTACTGGGGGTTACCGGAGCACGACGACCGTCAGCTGTTTGAGATGCTGAGCCTGGAGCTCTTCCAGGCGGGGTTGACCTGGCGGACGATTTGGGAGCGGCGGGCAGCCTTTGAACGGGCCTTCGCCGACTTTGACATCGACCGGGTGGCGGCCTTTACCGCTGCTGATATCGATCGTCTCTGCCAGGACCAGACGATCATCCGTAACAGCCGTAAGATCAGCGCGGTGGTGGCCAACGCCCGGGTGGTTCAAGGCTTGCAGGGGTCCGGCCAGACCTTCGATGACTATGTCTGGCACTTTGTTGACTACCAGCCCCAGCGCCTGGTTCTTGCGCCAGATGAATCACTGCCTGCCCAGACGGATCAATCGAAGACGATGGCCAAGCAGTTCAAGGCAGACGGTTTCAGGTTTGTGGGGCCAACGATCATGTACTCGTTCATGACGGCAATCGGCCTGGTCAACGCCCGCATTGAAATCTGATCATTGATTATTAAGCGGTTCTTATGCTAAGATGGGTCTCGTTATAAAGCAAATTCCCGATAGGATTCACGCTTGCCGTGAAGATGCCTTGTAACCGCAACTACAAAACTGTTGAAAAGTTTCACTAGAATATGGGGGAATTAGATTAAAATGGCAGAAAAACACTTATTTACATCAGAATCAGTCTCTGAGGGGCACCCGGACAAGATCGCTGACCAGATCAGCGATGCCATCCTGGATGCCATGCTCGAGCAAGACCCGGATGCCCGGGTGGCGGTCGAGACGTCCGTAACTACCGGGCTGGTGCTGGTCTTCGGTGAGGTTTCCACCACGGCCTACGTTAACATCCAAAAGATCGTGCGCGACACCATTCGCCAGATCGGCTACACCGATGGTAAGTACGGCTTCGACGCCGATAACTGTGCCGTTATCACCGCAATCGACGAACAGTCACCAGACATCGCCCAGGGGGTTGACGACTCCCTGGAGACCCGTGAAGGGGACGGCGACCCGCTCGATAAGATCGGGGCTGGTGACCAGGGACTGATGTTTGGCTACGCAACCGATGAGACACCGGAATACATGCCGCTGTCCCTGATGCTGAGCCACAAGCTGATGCAAAAGATCGCCCGCCTGCGCAAGGACGGGACGATCCCGTACCTGCGGCCAGATGCCAAGGCCGAGGTCACGGTTGAATACGACGAGAACGACAAGCCGCTCCGGGTTGACACCGTAGTCCTGAGTACCCAACACGATCCCGAGGTTTCCCTGGATCAGATCAAGAAGGACGTCAAGGAACAGGTCATCAAGGCGGTCATTCCGGCCGAATACCTGGACGATGACACCAAGTACTTCATCAACCCAACCGGCCGCTTCGTCATCGGTGGTCCCCAGGGGGATGCCGGTCTGACCGGTCGGAAGATCATCGTCGATACCTATGGTGGGGCCGCTCACCATGGTGGTGGGGCCTTCTCCGGTAAGGACGCCACCAAGGTGGACCGCTCGGCTAGTTATGCTGCCCGTTACATCGCCAAGAACCTGGTTGCCGCAGGGTATGCCAAGAAGCTGGAGATTCAGGTGGCCTATGCCATCGGGGTGGCTGAACCGGTCTCAATCTCCATCAACACCTACGGCACCGGAACCAAGAGCGACGACGAACTGATCGCCGCTGTCCGGAAGGCCTTTGACCTGCGTCCGGCCGGGATCATCAAGATGCTCGACCTCAAGCGGCCAATCTACAAGCAGACGGCCGCTTACGGTCACTTTGGTCGGACCGACATTGACCTGCCGTGGGAACACCAGGACAAGGTCGACGAACTGAAGCAGATTTTAGGCTAGTTGTTCCCGGACGCACCTTGCAATTATGCGGTGGGCTTGTTAGAATGATTGGTAAATATTTTGATCGTGATAGAAGTAGTAGTTGGGACGCCGATCCACAGAGATCCTGCGGGGCTGTGAGCAGGAGGTCGGCACCGGCGAACTCCTCTAGGTGATTGCCGCTGAAAGAGAGTAGGCGGTGACGTCTTCCGCGTTAAGGAGCCAAGTGCTATGGCTTAGTCCATAGAAAACGGGTGGTACCGCGGATTTAATTTCGTCTCGTAGAAGGAATTCTACGGGACTTTTTTATTACGACCAAAGTGATATTGATACGCGATTTTGAGCAAAGGAGCAATAAGATGGCTTACGATCATACAGCGATTGAAAATAAGTGGCAGAAGTTCTGGAAGAAGAACGAAACCTTCAAGTCCGAACTGAAGCCGGATCAAAAGAAGTACTACGCACTGGACATGTTCCCGTACCCGTCTGGTCAGGGCCTGCACGTTGGGCACCCCGAGGGTTACACGGCCACCGATGTGATGTCCCGGATGAAGCGGATGCAGGGTTACAACGTCCTGCACCCAATGGGCTGGGACGCCTTTGGTCTGCCGGCTGAACAGTACGCCCTAAAGACCGGTCACAACCCTAAGGGATTCACCAACCAGAATATCAACCACTTCCGTAACCAGATCCAGTCCCTCGGCTTCTCCTACGACTGGGACCGGGAAGTCAACACGACCGACCCTGAGTACTACAAGTGGACCCAATGGATCTTTGAGCAGCTCTACAAGAAGGGCCTGGCCTACGAGAGTGAGATCATGGTCAACTGGGCGCCCGACTTTATGGGTGGGACCGTGGTTGCCAACGAAGAGGTTGAAGACGGTAAGACCAAGCGGGGCGGCTACCCGGTTTACCGGAAGCCGATGAAGCAGTGGGTCTTAAAGATCACCGCCTACGCTGACCGTCTGATCGACGACCTCGACCTGGTCGATTGGCCGGAGAGCGTCAAGGAGATGCAGCGGAACTGGATCGGTCGTTCCGAAGGGGCCGCCGTCTTCTTCCCGGTTGCCGGTGACGAGGACACCAAGATCGAGGTCTTCACGACCCGGGCCGACACCCTCTTCGGTGCCGCCTACGTGGTTTTGGCACCAGAAAATGACCTGGTTGACCAACTGACGACGCCGGAACATGCTGATGCCGTCAAGGCCTACAAGGAAGAGACCGCTCGCCGGTCTGACCTGGAGCGGACCGACCTGAATAAGGACAAGACCGGGGTATTCACCGGTTCCTACGTCATCAACCCGGTTAACGGCGAGAAGCTGCCAATCTGGATCAGTGATTACGTCCTGGCATCTTACGGGACGGGTGCCGTGATGGCCGTTCCCGCCGGTGATCAGCGGGATTACGACTTTGCTAAGAAGTTCGACCTGCCGATCAAGCCGATTATTGAAGGCGCCGACCTCTCTGAGGGGGCCTTCGACGGCGATGGCAAGCACATCAACTCCGGTTTCCTGGACGGCCTCAATAACGCTGACGCCAAGGCCAAGATGATTGACTGGCTGGAAGAGCACGATGCCGGACATAAGAAGGTCAACTACCGGCTGCGGGACTGGATCTTCAGTCGGCAACGCTACTGGGGTGAACCGATCCCGGTTATCCACTGGGACGACGGCCGGACGACCCTAGTACCAGAGGACGAACTGCCACTGAAGCTGCCGGACACCGACAACATCGAGCCATCCGGGACCGGTGAGAGCCCACTGGCCAACGTTAAGGATTGGGTCAACGTTTACGATGACCAGGGCCGCCACGGTCTGCGGGAGACCAACACGATGCCGCAGTGGGCCGGTTCATCATGGTACTGGCTCCGCTACACCGACCCGCATAACAGCAAGGAGTTTGCCTCCAAGCAGGCTCTGGACTACTGGTCACCAGTTGACCTCTACGTCGGTGGGGCAGAACACGCCGTCTTGCACCTGCTCTACGCCCGCTTCTGGCACAAGGTCCTCTATGACCTGGGCCTGGTCCCAACCAAGGAACCATTCATGAAGCTGGTCAACCAGGGGATGATCCTGGGGGCCAACCACGAGAAGATGTCTAAGTCCAAGGGGAACGTGGTCAACCCCGATGACATCGTTGAAAAGTACGGTGCCGACACCCTGCGGCTCTACGAGATGTTCATGGGGCCTTTGACCGAATCCGTGCCGTGGGATGAGGAAGGCCTCCACGGTTCCTACAAGTGGATCCAGCGGGTATGGCGCCTGCTGATGGACGACAACAACCACCTGCGGGACCGGGTCTCCAACTTCAACGACGGTAAGCTGGACAAGGTCTACAACCAGACGGTCAAGAAGGTTACCGAGGACTACGAGCGGATGCACTTCAACACCGCCATCTCCCAGCTGATGGTCTTCGTTAACGAGGCCTACAAGGCTGATGACCTGCCGGTTGAGTACATGGAAGGCTTCGTCAAGATGATCTCCCCAGTGATGCCGCACGTGGCCGAAGAGCTGTGGAGCCAGTTTGGCATCAGTGACACGATCGCCTACCAGCCATGGCCGAAGTACGATCCAAAGGCCCTGGTTGAAAACGAGGTCGAGATGATCATCCAGGTCAACGGTAAGGTTCGGGCCAAGATTAAGATGGCCAAGGATACCGATCGCTCGGAAGCACAGAAGATGGCCCTGGCCAACGAACACGTTCAGAAGTTTACGGAAGGCAAGGACATCAAGAAGGTCATTGTCATCCCGAACAAGATCGTCAACATTGTTGCTAAGTAAGAGTTAAATGTCGAAACCGGACCGTGGCCCAACCGCCTCGTTCCGGTTTTTAGTTATGGAGGAAAAACAAATGGAAATGGTAAGCTATCCGGCCTTTTTCACCCCTAAAGAGGACGAGATCCAGGTGGACTTCCCTGACCTCCCCGAGGCCTTCACCCAGGGGAAGACGATGGCAGAAGCGATGGACTTTGCTAAGCTGGGTTTAGCGATCACGATCAATGATAAGCTTGGTCACTTCGAGCCAGCCCCACCGGCCAGCGACCTCACCACCCTGCGTGCTAAGTACCCGGACCGCAATGTGCAGCTGGTGACCGTCGACCTGGACCAGTATTAAATAAAAATTAAAAAAGCGAAAACGATTTGCACCCGTTTCCGCTTCACGATAGAATAATTGAGATTGTGTTATTTTAAGTATAAATGAAAGACAGGATGTTAATCACTTATGAATGAAGAGGAAACAAGCACGTCCAGGGGGACCACGGCCAAGAACGACTCTCAGTCTAAGATGTTGAGTGGCTCGGCCTGGATGACCGCTGGGAGCATCGCCTCACGGCTGTTGGGGGCCTTATACATTATCCCATGGGTTACCTGGTTCGGCTCCTACAGTAACGTGGCCAACGCGCTCTTTGCCCAGGGGTATAACATTTACAACATATTCATTATCATTTCGACCGCCGGGATTCCCTCGGCAATCTCCAAGCTGGTTGCGCACTACAACGGGATTGATCAGTACATCATCAGCCAGCGACTCTACCGGACAGGGATGTACGTCGCTGCGGTCATGGGGATTGTCGGGGCGACGGTGATGATGTTCGGGGCTGCACTGATGGACAATGGCGACCCCAACGTCATTCCGGTCATCCAGTCCTTAGCCTGGGCAATCCTGATCATCCCGGGAATTTCAATCACCCGAGGTTACCTGCAGGGGTATAACTGGATGGCGCCGTCTGCCATGTCGCAGTTTGTCGAGCAGCTCTGCCGGATCATCTACATGCTGGCGGCCACCTACCTGATCATGAAGATCGGGAGCGGCAACTGGGTCAGCGCGGTAACCCAGTCGACCTTTGCCGCCTTCATCGGGGCGGTCGGCGCAGCGGCGGTCTTGATGTTTAGCCGCCTCCGTCACGCCGGGGAAATGCGCGAGATGGCCCGGCATAGTGTTAAGACTGCCGACGTTTCGGTCATGGACATGGTGATCAAGATCATCTACCAGTCGATTCCGTTCGTGATCATCGAGTCGGGAATTGCGGTCTACCAGCTGATTGACCAGTACTCGTTCCCGCGGATGATGTCGTTGGTCGGCCATTTCTCCCGCTACCAAATCCAGGTCATCTATGCCCTGTTTGCCTTCAACGCCAACAAGCTTTACATGATCATCATCTCACTGGCGTCGGCGATGGCGGTAACGGTGATTCCGTTGCTGGCCACGGCCCGGGTTCAAAACGACCAGGCCGAGATGAAGAAGCAGATTGAAAATGTTTTGATGCTGTTCTATTTCGTCATGATCCCGGCGGCCCTCGGGTTATCGGCCGTCGCCCAGCAGATCTACACGGTCTTCTACCGTTACGATGCAGCCGGGGTGGTTGTTCTTGAGTTTGCGGCTTTCATCTCCATTCCGATGGGGCTGTATACGGTGGGGGCCGCGATGATGCAGGGGATCTCCGAGAACCGGCGGATGATGAAGTTTCTTGCCATCGGGCTGGTTATCAAATTACTGATCCAATACCCGTGCATCTGGTTGCTCCAGGGCCTGGGGCCACTAATGGCGACGGGAATCTCGATGATGGTGGTTAACTACCTGATCCTGCATTCCTTCAACATGGAATTTCGCCTGCGTTTCGACGAGATGGCCCGGCCAACCAACCAGATCCTCTGCTTTTCCTTGATCATGTTTGCCCTGACCAAGCTGGTGATGGTACTGATTGATCATTTCGTCAGCCCGTATGGTCGCTACACCGCCTTCTTCTCCCTGATTCCGGGAGTGCTGGTTGGGATGGTAGCCTATGCTTACCTGGCCCTGAAGTTCCGGCTGGCAGATCGGGTTATCGGTGCCCGTTCAGAGTTCCTGCGGCGCAAACTGCATATTCACTAGAAATAACCTAGAGGCTGGGAAATAAGCTTCTCGGCGCCCTGTACGGCTAGCCTAGAACGGAGGT
>NZ_AZGO01000041.1:14190-22805 GCF_001435345.1 Limosilactobacillus pontis DSM 8475
AATCATGGAATCCCCACGGTTAAGCCGTTGCATTTTTAAAAGTTAATTTAGGACCTAAAGTTCAATGCTATCGAGGACCTGCTTCATGGCGCTGGCTGAATGCTTCATCTTTGCTAGTTCATCGTCAGTGAGCGGGTACTCAATGACCTGGCCGATCCCCTGGCTGTTGATCACCGCTGGGGAACCGAGGTAAAGGCCGTCGATGCCATACTGCCCCTCCAGCGGTGCCGAGATCGGTAGGGCGACGTTGCGGTTCTCGATGATGGCACTGGTGATGTAGGCAAGGCACTTGGCAACCCCGTAGAAGGTTGCTCCCTTGTTACCGATGATCTTGCCCCCAGCCTGGTGGACATCGTCTTCGATCTGCGCCTTATCCTGGCTGGTCAGCTGGGCTCGTTCGGCGAGGGGCTTGCCATTGATGGTGATCTCGTTGAAGGCAGCGAAGGAGGTGTCACCGTGCTCCCCCAGGATCTGGGCGTCAACGGCATTGACGGAGAGGTGGAGACGGTGGCTGAGCAGGATCCGCAGCCGCATTGAATCCAACGAGGTTCCAGTACCGATGACCCGCTCCTTTGGGAAGCCGCTGAGGCGTTGGGTGAGGGTGGTCAGGATGTCAACCGGGTTGCTGGAGATTACGAAGACCCCCCGAAAGCCCGCGGCGACAACTGGGTCGACGATTGACTTCAGGATTGCCGCATTCTTATTGACCAGGTCCAGGCGGGATTCACCAGGCTTGCGAGCAACCCCAGCCGTGATCACGACCACGTCCGCATTGCTGGCGTCTGCATAGTTGCCAGCGATCACCCGGGCCGGGCTGGTCAGTGGGGTGATGTCGGCAAGGTCAATGGCGTCCCCGGTGGCCTTTTGTTGGTTGCGGTCAACGATGACCAGTTCGTCGATTTCGTGGGTCGACTGGAGCAGGGAGAATGCAAAGGCCGAACCGACCGCCCCGTCACCGACGAGGACGACTTTATGTGTATATTCATCAAGCATTATGTTTAGCTTCCTTTCCTAATTCAACTTGGGCAGCCCAGTGGTTGATCGGGCCGAATTGATGGCCAACCGTCAGGGGAGCGGCGATTGCAGCGTAGACCGCGTTCTTGGCTAACCGCACTGCGTTGGCGACGTCTTGGCCCTTGGCGAGCTCGGCGGCGATGATGGCGGAGAAGGTGTCCCCAGTGCCGTTGAGGCGGTTGGTCTTGATATGCGGTTTGGACAGCCAGAAGTGGTCACCATTTTTTAGGAGGACTAGGTCGTCGACGGTATCCTGATTGGTATCACTGTGGGCCCCCTTGATGATGACGTTTTGGGCACCCAGTTTTTGGAGCTGGCGGGCGGCGGTGAGTTGATCTAAACGATTAGCGATGGTTAGTTCGGCCAGCTTTTCGGCCTCGTAGAAGTTTGGGGTGATCACCGTGGCTAAGGGGATGATCTGCTCCCGGAAGCGCTCGTAGGCGGACTGGGCGAGTAGCATTGCCCCGTGCTTGGTAATGATGACCGGGTCAACCACTAGGGGGCCAAAGATCTGCTCATCGTAGTTATTGGCCACGACGTTGATCACGTCATCGTTGGCCAGCATTCCCGTCTTGGTGGCACCGATTGTGAAGTCGCGGGCCAGCTGGTGAAACTGCTCGGCGATAAACGCCGGGGGCATCACCTGCTGGGCGGTGATATCATACGAGTTACCGGCGACGGCGGCGGTCAGAATGCCGTGGCCATAGACACCGTCGGCAAAGAAGGCGTGGAGGTCGGCCGGCATCCCGGCACTACCGTCGGAATCGTGGCCCGCGATGGTCAGGGCCTGAATATTCTGTTGTGTCATTCACATCATCCTTTCACCAGTTCTTAATACTTCGATTTTAGCATACAATCGCACTGGTGAGGCCGGCTGATGATTTTCCTTGTAATTGGATTAGATTTTGTTATAATAAAACAGTGTTGAAGCCGATGATCGAGGAGTAGTAGTAACCACGTGCTTTACAGCGATCCTATGATGGTGTGAGTTAGGAATGCACTGGTTATGAAGGCGTGCCTCGTAGGCATAGTTTAATAATTAAGAGTGGAATTCTAATTCAATTAGAGTGGTACCGCGGGAATTGAACTCGTCTCTAGTAAGCTGACTGGCTTATTGGGGACGTTTTTTAGTAATAAGGAGGAATATTATGGACGAAAAGCAAAGAGTTGCAACTGCGCTGGCAAAGGCACTGCCGGAGATGGAGATTGCCGACATCGCAGACAAGATCGAACGGCCCAAGGATGCCAAGAATGGGGATTATGCCTTCCCAACCTTCTTCCTGGCCAAGACCCTGCATAAGGCCCCGCAGATGATCGCCAGCGACCTGGTGGAAAAGGTTGACCAGCAGGGCTTCGACAAGGTTGTCGTGGCCGGCCCGTACATCAACTTCTTCCTTGATAAGGCCGGGGTTGGTTCTGACGTCTTAAAGGAAATCCTGAATGACCCTGAACACTACGGTGACCTGGACCTTGGTCACCAGGCCAACGTCACAATCGACTACTCATCACCAAACATCGCCAAGCCGATGGGGATGGGCCACCTGCGTTCAACGATGATCGGTGAAGCCGTTGCCCGGATCATGGAAAAGGTCAACTACAACCTGATCCGGATTGACTACCTCGGTGACTGGGGTACCCAGTTTGGTAAGATGATGGCTGCTTACAAGATGTGGGGCGATGAACCCGACGTCCAGAAGGGGCTGAAGGAGGACCCGATTGACACCCTGGTTAAGCTCTACGTCCGGATCAACACTGAGGCCGACGAACACCCTGAGTACACTGAAGCCGGCCGGGCATGGTTTGCCAAGCTGGAACACGGTGACGAGGAAGCCTGGAAGCTGTGGCACTGGTTCCGTGAGATGTCTTTGCAACGGTTCCAGCGGGTTTACGACATGCTGAACGTTCACTTTGACTCCTTCAATGGTGAGGCCTTCAGTGCCCAGAAGATGGACGAACCGATCCAGCTGCTCAAGGACAAGGGCCTGCTCAAGGAGAGCCGGGGCGCCCAGATTGTGGACCTCGACCATTACAAGTTGCCACCATTGCTGATCATCAAGTCCAACGGGACGACCACCTACATCACTCGTGACCTGGCCACGGCCCTCTTCCGGAAGCGGATGTACGGTCACGCCAAGTCCCTCTATGTCGTGGGGGCTGACCAGGAGACCTACTTCCGTCAACTGCGGATGGCTCTGAAGGAAATGGGCTTCAACTGGTGGGACCAGATCACCCACATCTCATTCGGACTGATGAACCTGAACGGGAAGAAGATGTCCACGCGGAAGGGGAACGTTGTTTCTTTGGAAGACGTCTTAAACGACTCCATCGACCTGGCCCGCAAGCAGATCGCCGAGAAGAATCCTGACCTGAAGAATGCCGACGAGGTAGCCAAGCAGGTTGGTGTCGGTGCCGTTATCTTCCACGACCTGAAGAACTACCGGCGCAACGCGGTCAACTTTAAGCTGGAAGACGTCGTTAAGTTCGAAGGGGAAACCGGACCGTACGTTCAATATGCACGTGCCCGGGCCGAGAGTATCCTGCGGAAGGGCGGCATCCAGGACTTCAGCAACGTTGACTTGACCAAGGTTGGCGACTCCGCTTGGGATCTGATCAGCTTCCTGGGTCAATACAGCGAGGCCATCAAGCGGGCCGCATTGAACTATGACCCGTCCGTTGTTGCCAAGTACGCCTTAGAGCTGGCCAAGAAGTTTAACCAGTACTACGCCCACACCCGGATCCTGGATGAGGATGAGGGTCAACGAGCGCGGTTGGCATTGACTCAGGCCGTCAGCAACGTCCTGAAGTCCGCCCTGAATCTGCTGGACATTCAGGCACCAGATGAAATGTAATTTATCAGTATAAACGAACAAGCGGGGCTAGTGAGATTTGCTTCTCACTAGCCCCGCTTGTTAAGGTTTAAATTTAATTGGCGTAGACGGCCCGCTTCAGGATGCCGACGTAGGGGAGGTTACGGTAGAGGTTGTTGTAGTCTAACCCATAGCCGACCAGGAACTCGTTGGGGGTGGTGAAACCAACGTAATCCCCCTCGATCTCGACCTCACGCCGGTCCGGCTTATCAAGCATGGCACAGGTAACAACACTCTTGGCCCCCCGGTCCTTGAACAGCTGAACCAGGTACTTGAGGGTGCGGCCGGTATCGATGATGTCCTCCATGATGATGACGTCGCGCCCGTTAACGTCGGACTTGAGGTCTGAGACGAGCTTGACTTGGCCGGTAGAATCAGCCCCGTCGTAGCTGGAGACATCGACCAGGTCGACGTTGAGTTTGAAGTTCAGCCGCTTCAACATATCACTGGTGAAGATCATGGCTCCGGTCAGGACTGAGACCACCAGTGGGTTCTTATCCTGGTATTTTGCGGTGAGTACCCCGGCTAGTTCATCCAGGCGGTGATCGATCTGTTCCTCACTGTAGAGTACCTCTTTGATATCGTTATTCATATGAATTCTCCTCTTCCCCGCAATAATTGCTCAAAAGGCAATTCGGTAATCAATAGTCAGATTTTAACACATTAGCGGCTTGGAATTAAGCCATAAATTAATTTTTCTCGAAGAATATATTGATAATGTTCGGGTTTTGCTGACAAAGCCCAGCGCAGTTAGAAAGGTAAACTTTGGTAAAAGCCCCCACAATTATGTGGTCAGTTCCCGGTTATATGCTAAAATGACAAACAGTCAAGTAATGAACGGGAGAATGAAAATGAAGCGAGAACCACAGAAGAGACCTTTCAAGGAGCAGGTGGTGGCATGGTTGAAGTCAAGTGCTGCCCGGATCTGGGCCGTCCTTAAACGGGTCGGTCGACGAATCAAGAAGTGGGTTGGCAGGTTCTGGTATCGTTACCAGCTGACGCGGTGGATCATTGCCGTCTGCCTAGCCCTGTTTTTGATCATGAGCATTCACTTGACCTTCGTCGCTAAGACCGCGGACGTCAAGAACCTGAAGAATCGTCTGGAGCGGACCACAGTGATCTACGACCGCAATAAGCAGTCGGCCGGAAGCCTGTACGCGCAGAAGGGGACCTATGTTAACTTGGACCGGATCTCGAAGAACGTTCCCAACGCGGTGCTATCGACCGAGGACCGCAACTTCTATAAGGAACATGGCTTCTCAATCAAGGGGCTCGGGCGGGCTGGTTTCCTGCTGGTCAAGAACAAGCTCCTGCACCGTGACTACATCTCTGGTGGGGGGAGTACCATCACCCAGCAGCTGGTTAAAAATGCCTTCTTGACCCAGCAGCAGACCTTCTCACGGAAGGCCCGGGAGATCTTCATCGCCATTGAGGTGGAAAACCAGTACAGCAAGAACGAGATCCTGACGATGTACCTCAATAATGCCTACTTTGGTCATGGGGTCTGGGGGGTCCAGGATGCTGCTAAACGTTACTTCAATGAGAACGCCAGTGAGCTGACGGTGCCCCAGGCCGCCACTTTGGCCGGGATGCTGACCTCACCGGGGATCTATGACCCGATTGACCACCCGGCGGCTACTAAGCAGCGACGTAACCTGGTCCTCCAACTGATGGTCGAGAACCACAAACTAACCCAGACCCAGGCTAACCAGTACAAGCAGACGCCGTTGGCCACCAGCAATGGCTATGCGCCAAGTGACACCTATAAGTACCCTTACTTCTTTGACGCGGTGATTGCTGAGGCCGAGAGCAAGTATGATATCTCCGAGAAGGACATCATGAATAATGGTTACAAGATCTACACGACCCTGGACCAGGGTCAGCAGCGTTCGATGCAGCAGACCTATGATGATGACGACAACTTCCCGGTCAACGCCGCGGACGGCACCAAGGTCCAGTCGGCCTCTGTGGCAATGGATCCCAAGACCGGTGGGGTGACCGCAGTCGTTGGTGGTCGGGGTAAGCACGTCTTCCGGGGCTTCAACCGGGCCACCCAGATGCGGCGGCAACCGGGATCGACTATTAAGCCGATTGTCGTCTACACGCCTGCCCTGGAGCATGGCTACTTCTATGACTCGACCCTCCAGGACAAGAAGCAGTCCTACGGTACGAACCACTACACGCCGAAGAACTATGATGATACCTATAGCGGGTCGGTGCCGATGTACAAGGCGCTGTACGAGAGTCTGAATGCTCCGGCTGTCTGGCTGCTTAACAAGATTGGGGTTAACCAGGGCTACGCGATGGCCGAGAAGTTTGACTTACCGGTGGAAAAGAGCGACAAAAACCTGGCCCTGGCCCTCGGGGGAATGACCAAGGGGGTCTCCGTTCAGCAGATGGCCCGGGCCTATGCGACCTTCGACAATGAGGGGCAGATGCCAAGTGCCCACTACATCACCAAGATCGAGGACGCCTCGGGGCGGGTGATTGTCCAAAACAAGGGCAATAAGACCAAGCACGTCATTTCGGCCAAGACGGCTCGTGAGATGACCAGCATGATGATTGGTGTTTATGCCCACGGGACCGGGGCCAGTGCCAAGCCGGCCGGCTACACGCTGGCGGGAAAGACTGGAACAACCAACTCGGGCATCAAGGGTGCCGAGGACGGTGACCGTGACAAGTGGATGATTGGCTACACCCCGGATGTCGTTGTGGCGACCTGGGAGGGCTATGACGATACCAACGCCAGTCACGCCCTTGCTGACATCACTGACCGTAATATCAATGTCTTATTCAAGAGTGAGATGACCGGGATCCTGGATAATACCCCAGGAACCAAGTTTACGGTCAAGGACGCCCAAAAACGGGCTCAGGACAACACCAGCAAGTCCGGTGGCGGCTGGAAGTCGCTCTTTAATAACGACGGCGACCTGCTCAACCAGTTCAACCAGTCGGTCAACAACTTTAGCAATAAGGCTGGCCAGTGGTGGAGTGGTGTGAAATCGCTATTTTGACTAAAACATGATACAATTTAGAAAGATTCAATAAAAAGGGGATTATCATTTATGGTTGTAAACATCTACGACACGGCCAACGAGATGAGCCGGCAATTAGTTGAAACACAGGAATTCCAAAACCTGAAGAAGGCCTTTGAAGCCCTGAAGGCAGATGAAGACGCCTTCAACTCATTCAAGAAGTTCCAACAGATGCAGGTCGAGGCCCAAAAGAAGCAGATGCAGGGGCAACAGCCGAGTGACGACGAGATCAAGGCTATCCAGACCATCGCTAAGGAAATCAGCGGCAAGAAGGCCGTTCAGGACCTGATGAACCAGGAGCGCCAGGTTGACCAGATGCTGCAGCAGGTCAACAAGACGATCACGGACCCACTGCAGAGTCTCTACAGTGAGATCATGCCAGACGATGGTGAAAACAAGTAATTTACCTAATTAGGGCCAGACAGGTGGCGGTTCGTCACTGTCTGGTCCTTTTGCGAATAAAATATGAAGAAGCGGTAAACATTTTCTTGCGAGGCTGGATCGGCGGGGGAAGTGTGGTATATTGGATGGGTGAAGTTTTCGAATAAAATTAGTTTAAGGGATGTGTTTTTTTGAAATCCAAGAAATTATTAGCAATTGTTGCGGGGGTCGCCCTGATGATGCCCCTGGCTGCCTGCGGTAACAAGGCCGTGGCCACGACCAGTGGTGGCAAGATCACCGAGAGCGAATACTACAGCAGCATGAAGGCCACCAGCAACGGTAAGCAGGTCCTTCAGCAGATGATCTTAGACAAGGTCCTGCAGAAGGAATACGGTAAGCAGGTTTCTGACAAGCAGGTCAATGCCGAATATAATAGCTACAAGTCACAGTACGGTTCCCAGTTCAGCGCGGTTCTGCAACAGAATGGCCTGACGGAGAAGACCTTAAAGAAACAGATCCGGTCCAACCTCCTGCTCCAGGCGGCTGTTCGTGACTACTCCCACATCACTAATAAGCAGATCAACAAGCAGTGGAAAAAGTATCAGCCAAAGGTCCAGACTGCCGAGATCCTGGTCGGCAGTAAGTCCGAGGCCGAGGATATCATCAGCCAGCTGAACGACTCCGATAACGCCTACAAGACCTTCAAGAAGCTGGCCAAGTCCAAGTCGACCGACAGCTCCAACAAGGACGAAGGTGGGAAGGTACCGGCCTTTGATAATACTGATACCCAGCTCGATTCCGCCTACAAGAAGGCTGCCTTCAACCTGAAGACCGGTGAGTACACCAAGACGCCGGTCAAGACGGATGACGGCTACCAGGTCATCTACATGATCGAGCACCCGGCCAAGGGGAAGAAGAGCCAGCACATCAGCGACCTGCGCAACCAGATTGTTCAGGAGAACATGAACAACAGCACCTTCCTCCACAAGGTGGTGGCCAACGTCCTGAAGAAGGGGAACGTCTCCATCAAGGATAACGACGAGAAGAACATCCTCGATGACTACCTCAACTCCAACAGTACGACCAATGGTAACCTGGGTAAGACCAACCCAACCACGGCATCTAATTCCAACAAGTAAATCGTAAATAAAAATGAGGCTGGGAAATAAGCTTCTCGGCGCCCTGTACGGCTAGCCTGGAGCGGAGGTTGACGCTGTAGGCGTCGGCCTTCGTTCGTAGCTAGACGCTAAGGGTGCGCTTACTTCCCGTAACTGCATTGTAATATTCGGAAAACTAATAGTGGCTGGTGAGAAAACAA
>NZ_AZGO01000041.1:22862-51650 GCF_001435345.1 Limosilactobacillus pontis DSM 8475
CTTCTGGATTCGCTCCAGGCGTGGGGCGTTCTTGAACCGCCATTTGGCGACGTCCCTATTGACCCCGTCGACAAAGTGGTTTACGCCGGCCATGGCCTGCTGGAGCTGCTGAAGATTGCCCTGCAGGCTGGTGACCTGGGCCTGAATCTTTTTGACCTGGGCGATCATTTCTTTGATATCATTCAGCATTATTGATCATCTTCCATCTGGTCCTTGATCGCCTGCTGGATCTGCCGGTACTTTTCGTCATTGTAGTTGCCGGAGTTGTCTTTAAAGATCATCTTGAAGTCGTCATCGTCGCTGTAGCGTGGGATGAGGTGAATGTGGGAGTGGAAGACGGATTGGTAGGCGACCTTACCGTTGTTGTTGACCACGTTCATCCCCTTGATGGCCGGGTTGGACTTCTTGATGGCCCGGGCAATCTTTGGCAGGCGAGCGAAGACGGCCGCGGCGAGGTCCTCATCGTAGGCGAAGAGGTCGGGAACGTGCTTCTTTGGGACGACTAGGGTATGGCCTGGGGTGCCCTGTGAGATGTCTAAAAATGCCTTAACCACGTCGTCCTCGTAGACGGTGTAGCTGGGAATCTCGCCGGCGATAATTTTACAAAAGATACAATCAGTCATGATGTACCCCCTCCTTTGTTTTATTACCTTATAGTATAACTTAAAATACGTCTTCCTTCACTGCGGAAGGGATAATCTGGTATGTTATAATTAAATGCTGAAGAAATTTCGACAGAAAAGAAGGGATCGCGACAACAATGGCACTTGAGATTAAGAACCTAGTCGGGGGCTACTCCCAGCTCCCCGTGTTGAAGGATGTTAGCCTGGATGTCCAGCCCGGTGAACTGGTCGGCCTGATCGGACTGAATGGGGCTGGTAAGTCGACGACAATTAACCACGTGATTGGTATCCTGCGCCCGTTCTCCGGGAAGATCATGCTGAATGGGATCAGCATCCAAGACGAGCCGGAGAAGTACAAGCAACAAATTGCCTACGTTCCCGAGACGCCGATCCTCTATGATGAGTTGACGTTGAAGGAACACCTGGAGCTGACGATGGACGCCTATGGTCTGGACCACGACCAGGCCTGGCAGCGGGCCCACCGGCTTCTGAAACTCTTTCGCCTCGATAACAAGTTGGACTGGTTCCCGGCCAACTTTTCCAAGGGGATGAAGCAGAAGGTGATGATCTGTTGCGCCTTCATGACGGACGCCAAGCTATTGATCGTCGACGAGCCCTTCTACGGCCTGGATCCCCTGGCGGTTCACGACCTGCTGGGCCTGATCGAAAAGAAGAAGGAGGCCGGGGTGGCGGTCTTGATGTCGACCCACGTTCTCGACACCGCCCAACGCTACTGTGATCGCTTTGTCCTGCTGGCCGATGGTAAGGTTCGGGCACGCGGAACCCTGGATGAGCTACGTAAGCTGGCGGACCGGCCGGATGAATCTTTGGACGAGATCTATCTTCATTTAGCAAGGGATGGTCAGAATGAGTAATCTATTCAACAAGCGCCGTCAGCGGCACTTCATGATGTTGCTGAAGTACTGGCGGCTGGTATTTAACGACCACTTCGTCATCGCCCTCTTCTTCCTGTTCGGTGCCCTAGCGTATGGTTATGCCCAGTGGCTGCCCCAATTAGGACCGCACCTGTGGTGGAGCCGCTGGCTACTGGTGGCCTGGTTTACCGTCCTGGCGCAGGTGGGACGGTTGGCGACCCTGGTGGAACGACCGGACCCGGTCTTTTTGCTCCCCATGGTGGGGCACATGCAGCGTTATCTCCGGCAGGCTGGACGCTATAGCCTGGCCCTGGGGGAATTGATGACTCTGGCGGGTGCCTTTGTGGCCTTGCCCTTTGCTCTGACGACCGAACGGCTGACCATGGTTGATGTGGTAAGCATTTTTCTGGTAGCCATGCTGGCCAAGGACAGTTGGCTGCGGCTGGCCCAGGGAATGATTAGTCAGCAGTGGGGGCAACGGCGGCAGTGGCTGCATTTAGCCCAGTGGTTATTACCCCTGGTGGTCGCCATGGTTACCTGGCTGGTAAATCCGCTGTGGGGGCTTGTTCTAGTCATTGCCATTGGCGCAAATGTGGACTACTTCTTCAGCCCGACCAAGCTGACGATTGACTGGCGGGCGGCGGTGAAGATGGAGGATGACCGGATGTACAGCGTCTACCGCTTCTTCAACCTCTTCACCGACGTGCCGAAGGTTCAGGGCAATGTCAAGCGGCGGCCCTGGGCCAACGGGCTGATCCGGAGATTGACGGTTCCTGGCCACCCCTGGTCCTATCTCTACGCGCGTGGCCTGTTACGTAACACCGACATCAGTGGGATCGTCATCCGGCTGACCCTGCTGGCAATGGTGGTGGCCTTCGTTGTGCCGATCACCTGGCTCAATAGCGCCCTGGTGGTCCTGTTCATCTACCTGATCGCCAGCCAGCTGATGCCCCTGTTTGACCAGTTCGACGGCAACGTCTTCACCCACCTCTACCCGGTACCCTTTGCCCAACGGCGGGCGGATTTTTCCCGGCTCCTGGTCCGGGTAACCGCCTTAGTTGCGGCACTGATCATCCTGGCCAGCCTCGGCATGACCCTCAACTGGCGGCAGTTCGGGGTCAACCTGGTCCTGGCCGTCATCGAAGTTGTATTGTTGACCCGGTTATACTTCCGGGCCCGAATCAAGAAATTAAGTGAGGAAAGTTAAACTATGCGTGTTAAACATAAAAAGTGGGCCGATCCCCTGATTGTGGCCCACCCAGAAAAGATGGTTACAAATGCTGCCGATTGGAAGGGAAAGTGGCAGCAGCGCTTTAGCAAACAGCAGCCGATTCACCTGGAAGTTGGGATGGGGAAGGGTCAGTTTATTATCGGCATGGCCAAGGCCTATCCGGAAATCAACTTCATCGGCCTGGAGATCCAGCGGACGGTGGCGGCGATCGCGTTGAAGAAGGCTTTGGGCGAGGAAGACCTACCGAACCTGCAGCTGATCTGCGGGGATGGGGAGGACCTTGACACCTTCTTTGAACCCCACGAGATCGACCGGCTGTACCTGAACTTCTCCGACCCGTGGCCGAAGAAGCGGCACGCTAAGCGGCGGTTGACCTACAAGACCTTCCTGGCTAGCTACCAGGAGATCTTAAAGGATCAGGGGACCGTTGAGCTCAAGACCGACAACATGGTCCTTTTTGAGTTCTCCCTAGAGAGCATGAACAACTTTGGTATGCACTTCGACGGGGTCTGGCTTGACCTCCACAACAGTGCGGAGGGCGAACATAACGTCGAGACCGAATACGAGCAGAAGTTTGCGGCCAAGGGTCAGCCGATCTACAAGCTGACGGCACACTTCGAATAATAAAAAAGTGGTTGACGGGGAGCAGATCCTCATCAACCACTTTTCTTATTCTTCAATTCGCTTGAGCTCCAGTAAGCTACCGGTGTAGGCGTCGGCCTTAAACTCGTAGTTTACCAGCTCATCGTCTTCGCGGCGGGTCAAGCCACCCTGGTAGGCACTCGTCTTAACGGCAAAGCGTTGAAATGGTACCGAATGGTGGTCAATCCAACTTCCGGTAATCTGGCCTTCGCGGGCAAAATCATTACGGACCATCCGTAAGATTCGCCGGGCGGACATTGGTCGATTGCCGAAGAGCTTACCACAAATGAAGCCGGCAAGCCCGGAGGCCCCCAGGGTAATGGGGACGATCCAGGGGTTGGCTGTACTGTTTGAATCGTTCATTTTAGATTAAATTACTTCTTTCTTGAAAAATTTGGAGATTGGGTAATTTAAGACGACACATTTATTTTACCATACCGTTGCAACAAAAAACAAATTGGCCGGTCCAAGCTGATTACTGGTTAGGTCCAGACGGCGTGATATAATAAGCAAAATGGGAGGGATAAGAATGGAAAAACTACCGGTAATGCGTGAGGACGAACTATTGAGGCGGGTTGACGACGGCCGTTTTGTCCTCTTCTTCACCGCTGACTGGTGCCCGGACTGCCAGGCGATCAAGCCGGCGATGCCAGACATCGAGCAGGACTTTAGCGATGCTCACTTCTACCTGGTTGACCGCGATGAGAATATCGACCTAGCCGCCGACCTTAATATATTTGGGATCCCGAGCTTCGTCGTCTTCCAAGATGGTCAAGAGATTGGTCGTTTCGTCAGCAAGGAGCGGAAAAGTAAGCAACAAGTAGAAGATTTTTTGCGCGATTTGAAGTAAAATAGGATGGCGGTATGTGGCCGTTATTTTTGACGGTCCTAAATTCAAATTGGAAAGGAACATTCAATGTTAATTTCAAGTTACAACCCGAAGGAAATGGGCGACATCCTGGTTGTCATCACGGCTCCCGATAGTGGCGATCAGACCAGTACGGTCAAGGATGGGGTGGCTCAGATCACCAATGATAAGGGACAGTTGCTCGGCTATAACTTCCTAGCCGCCAGCACGATTCTTCCCGAGTTAAAGGGCGAAAATGGTCAGGTCTTCCTAGATGATGACCAGGTGGCTAAGCTCAACGCCAAGCTGACGGCGGCCGGCTTCGACCAGCAGTTAACGGCCGATGCGGCGCCAAAATTTGTTGTCGGTTACGTGGAGAAGCTGGAAGACCACCCGAAGTCCGACCACCTGAAGATCACCCAGACCAGGATCGGTGCGGACCAGACCGTCCAGATTGTCTGTGGTTCACCTAACGTCGAGGAGGGTATCAAGGTCGTCGTTGCCCGTCCCGGTGCCATGATGCCGGATGGTAAGATCATCTGGCCAGGAGCCCTGATGGGGGTTGAGAGTGACGGCATGCTCTGCGGCTTCCGGGAGTTGCAATTGAAGAACGCCCCGGACGAAAAGGGCCTCTGGATCATCCCTGATGACTGGCAAGAAGTTGGGGAAGCGGTTGACTTCGACCGGGCCAACACCTTCTTCCCCGCAAAATAGTTAATTCTTTGTGAAAGCTATTGCCAAAACGCTAGAATGCTATATTATTTATTGGGGGACCGGGATGACTGGCCCCTCAATGACTTTTAAATTAACTGCATGAAAGCTGAAAGGAAACTGGATTGATGGAAAAGCAAACATACTATTTTGTTGGAATCAAGGGAACCGGGATGGCCTCGCTGGCCCGGATCCTGCATGACAAGGGAAACACGGTGTTGGGGTCTGATATTGAAAAGGAGACCTTTACCCAGGGACCCTTGCTGGAAGCGGGCATCAAGATCCTACCCTTTGACCCGGCCAACATCAAGCCGGGGATGACGATCATCCAGGGGAACGCCTTTGACGATGACCACCCGGAGATCAAGCGGGCTAATGAGCTTGGCCTGAAGATCATGTCCTACCCAGAAGCGGTGGAAAACGAGGTCGCCAACCATACCAGTATTGGGATTGCCGGGGCCCACGGTAAGACCAGTACAACGGCCCTGCTGGCCCACGTACTGGACGCCGTGGAACCAACCAGCTACCTGATCGGTGACGGGGTCGGTAAAGGCAACGCCCAGGACCGTTTCTTCGTCTTCGAGGCTGACGAATACCGGGATCACTTCCTGGCCTACCACCCGGATTATGCTATCATGACCAACATCGACTTTGACCACCCGGACTACTTCAAGGACATCGACGACGTGCGCCAGTCCTTTGAAACTTACGGCCGCCAGGTCAAGAAGGCCATCTTCGCCTGGGGCGACGACGAGAACCTCCACAAGCTCGACGTCGACGTGCCGATTTACTACTACGGGACCGGCGAGCATGACGACTTCCGGGCGGAGAATATCCAGCGGACACCGGCCGGCTCAACTTATGACGTCTACTTCCGCGACCAGAAGCTGGGGACCTTCACCATCCACCTCTACGGTGAGCACAGCGTCTTGAACAGTCTGGCGGTCCTGGCGGTGGCCTACATGGAACACGTTGACATGGCTGACATCAAGAAGGAGCTGGCCAACTTCACCGGGGTCAAACGGCGGTTCAGTGAGACCGATGTGGCCGATGACAAGATGATCGACGATTACGCTCACCACCCGAGCGAGATCAAGGCCACGATCGATGCCGCCCGGCAGAAGTACCCGGATAAGCAGATCATCGCCGTCTTCCAGCCGCACACCTACTCCCGGCTGGCGGCCTACATTGACGGCTTTGCCAGCTCACTCAGTCGGGCTGACAAGGTCTACGTTACCCCGATTTTTGGTTCCATCCGGGAAAACAAGGGGAACATCTCTAGCGCCGACCTGGAGGCCAAGATCCCGGGCAGCGAGGGAATCGATATGGATACGATCGACAAGCTGGCCCAGTACCATAACGCCGTTCTCATCTTCATGGGTGCCGGTGACGTTGAGAAATACGAGGATAAGTATAAAGAAATCCTTAATAAGTAGGACGAACGGATAAAAATGGTAGTGATCGCTACCATTTTTATGTTATTTTAAAGTTGTTTAGATTTTTCATAATTAAATAAGAAAGAGGGATTATCTGATGGATAACTTTTCTAATGGTTCGGGCCGGCGGATTGTGACCGACGCGGCGGGGCTGAACCGTTTCCTAACCCGGATGTATGGGAACATGACCCTGGCTGTTCTGTTTTCGGCGCTGAGTGCCTACCTGACGATGACGGTTTTCCGTGCCCAGGTGATGGGTTTCTTCGGTCAACACCCGGCCATGGTTTGGATCATCTTGCTATTGCCGATCGCCCTGTCGATGGGGGTCAGCTTCAGTGCGA
The DNA here is from genome assembly GCF_001435345.1 of Limosilactobacillus pontis DSM 8475. Taxonomy (GTDB): domain Bacteria; phylum Bacillota; class Bacilli; order Lactobacillales; family Lactobacillaceae; genus Limosilactobacillus; species Limosilactobacillus pontis. Next base: position 29,569 of record NZ_AZGO01000041.1, read on the forward strand.
CCCGGAACCCGGTTGGTGGCTTTGTGATGCTGATGCTGACGGCGATCATCTACGGGGTTGAGTTTGCCCTGATCGCCGGCGTCTACACGGGGGCCGATATCGCGGCAGCCTTTGTTTCATCCGCGGCGGTCTTCGCCACGATGGCCATCTACGGGACGGTCACCAAGCGTGATCTGAGCCGGTTTGGCGCCCACGCCATGGCGGCCCTGGTGGCATTGATGATCGCCTGGATTGTCAACATGTTCCTGCACAGTCCGGCCATCACCTACATCTTTTCCTTCATCGCCGTCATTATCTTTGTCGTACTGACGGCCTGGGATGCCCAGAAGATGAAGCAGATCTACATGAACTACAGTGACCAGAACACGCTCGCCGGGTTAGCAATCGTGGGGGCCCTCCAGCTCTACCTCGACTTCATCAACCTGTTTATCTCATTCCTGCAGATCTTCGGAATGAGCGAACGTGACTAAAAATAAAAGCCAAGCTAGGATTTTCCTAGTCTGGCTTTTATTTTTTGCCTTCGATTGACCATTTCTGGAGGTAATAGGTGACGTTGGTAATGAGGATGATCAACACGGCCACCCAAATGGTCTTCATATGGAGGAGCGGCTGGACCTGGGCAGAAACAATGGCGCCGAGGGTGAACTGATAACAATGGCGCTATAATCCAGGGCGGGTGGGCGCTGACTCTGATCGTGGTGGAAGTAGTACTCGCTCCAGGCCACCACCGATTTCTTGAGGTTGCCACTGTTGAAGGCGTTACTGTAGCCGAGCCCAGCGATCTTGGTGAAGGCGGCGTTTTGCATGGCCAGGCCAAACGAGATTGCCGGGACGCTGATGTAGGTCGGAAAGCTTGCCGGCAGGCCGCCGACGACGATCCCGATGATCAGGATTGGCATCAGGCAGAAGAACCGCCAGTAGTGAATGATGTGGGCGTGGAAGACGCTGACGACGGCTAAACCAATGACAAAGGCGACCAGCGAGGCCAGCCGGTCGACCACGCCGAGCAGGTTATGGTTGGCGAGGGCGGCGCTCAAGAAGACGATGTTTCCGGTCTGGGCCGCTGCCAGGATATGGTCACACTGGATGTAGGTGAAGCCCCCGCAAAAGGTGAGGACGATGGCGAACAGGCGGGCCTCAGCCAGGTGTCCCTGGTCGATGAGATTATGCATGATTGATCATTCCTTAAGTAATAGTTGTCTTCATTATATTCCAGAAAAGGCTAATCGGGAAATTAACCGTGGCCGCTAATCTTTGGTACAATTGTTTTTAGAAAAAGAAGGGCGGGAATTGAATGACAAAACAATTGCTATTGATTGATGGTAACAGCATCGTCTTCCGGGCGTTCTTTGCCATGCACAGCCAGATCGACAAGTTTACCAACAAGGACGGTCTGCACACGGCGGCCATTTACGGCTTTAAATTAATGTTGGACCACGTACTGAACAGCTTTCATCCGGATGCGGCCCTGGTGGCCTTTGATGCCGGCAAGGTGACCTTTCGCACCAAGATGTACAGTGATTACAAGGGCGGTCGAAACAAGACTCCCGAGGAACTGACCGAACAGCTACCCTACGTTCGCCAGCTCGTCAAGGCATCTGGCCTGCACAGTTATGAGCTGTCTGACTACGAGGCCGACGACATCATCGGTACCCTGGCCAAGGAGGCCGATGATGCCGGTTACACGACCCTGATTGTGACCGGGGATCGGGACCTGACCCAGCTGGCTAGCGTTCACACCACGGTGGCGGTGACCCACAAGGGGGTTACCGAGACCGAGCACTACACCCCGGCCCACGTCGAGGAGAAACTGGGGATCACCCCGACCCAAATTATTGACATGAAGGCCCTGATGGGGGATAGCTCAGATAACTACCCGGGTGTCACCAAGATTGGGGAGAAGACGGCCCTGCGGCTAGTCAAGCAGTTTGGCTCAGTCGAGGGCCTCTACGACCACATCGACGAGCTCAAGAAGAGCAAGATGAAGGAGCACCTGGTTGAGGAGGAGGACATCGCCCGGGAGTGCAAGACCCTGGCGACGATCCTGCGTGACGCCCCGATTAAGGTCGGCTTGAAGGACCTCACCTACCAGGGGGAGCAAACCGAGGAACTGGTTGATTTCTACCAGCAGATGGGCTTTAAGTCCTTCCTGCAGAAGATGGACGTCGCTCCTGAAGGCGATGAGCCGGCGGTAGCGCCGATTGAGTACACGGAATTGGCTGCTGACCAGCTGGCTAAGCAGGTTGGTGAACTTGAGGGCCCAGTCAGCTTCTATCTGGAGATGCCCGCGGCCAACTACCACCTGTCCCCGTTTGCTGGTTTTGTGATTGGCGACGGTCAGCACTGGCTGGTCAGCCGCGATGCCGAGCTTTTGAAGCAGGCACCGCTCAAGAAGCTGTTGGAAGACCCGGCAGTAGAGAAGAACGTCTTCAACGCTAAGGGGCAGATTGTCGGCCTTCACCGTCTGGGAATTAACCTGGTCGGGGTTGATTTTGACCTCCTACTGGCTTCTTACCTGCTCAACACCAACGACAACAGCAATGACTTGGGCAAGGTGGCCGGCGAGCATGACTACCACAACGTTCAGACCGACGAGGAGGTCTATGGCAAGGGGGTCAAGCGGGCGGTTCCCGAGGATGATAAGGTCTTCTTCACCCACCTGGCCAATAAGACCCGGGCAATTGCGGACCTCCGCCAACCCCTCTACGACCAGTTGAAGGAAAATCAACAGATGCCGCTCTACACCGACATCGAGCTACCGCTAACCCGGGTCCTGGCCCAGATGGAGATGACCGGGGTTCACGTCGATGCCCAGACCCTCAAGAACATGGGCAGCAAGCTTAAGGAGCGTCTGGCTGAGATTGAGAGCCAGATCTATGAGGAGGCCGGTGAGGAGTTTAACATCAACTCCACCAAGCAGCTCGGCCACATCCTCTTTGAGAAGCTGAAGCTGCCGGTGATTAAGAAGACTAAGACTGGGTACTCCACGGCCGTTGACGTCTTAGAGAAGCTGGCCGACCGGGCCCCAATCGTCGCCCAGATCCTGGAATACCGTCAGATTGCCAAGCTCCAGTCAACCTACATCACGGGGCTGCTCAAGGTAATCCACTCCAGCGACCAGAAGATCCACACCCGCTACCTGCAGACCCTGACCCAGACCGGCCGCCTGTCCTCGGTTGACCCGAACCTGCAGAATATTCCGGTTCGTCTCCCTGAGGGCCGGCAGATCCGGCGGGCCTTCGTACCGAGCCATGACGGCTGGCAGATCTTCTCGTCTGATTACTCCCAGGTGGAACTGCGGGTCCTGGCCCACATCACGGGGGACAAGAACCTCCAGGAGGACTTCAAGAATGGTGAGGATATTCATGCTAGCACGGCCCGGCGGATCTTCCACCTGCCGGCCGATGCCGAGATTGACCCGAACATGCGGCGCCGGGCCAAGGCGGTCAACTTCGGGATTGTCTACGGGATCAGTGACTACGGGTTGGCCCAGCGGATCCACGTTAGTCGCTCCCAAGCCCACGAGTTCATCCAGAACTACTTCCACGAGTTCCCCGGGGTTGAGAAGTACATCCATGATACGGTAGCCTACGCCAAGGAACACGGTTACGTTGAGACGATCACCCACCGGCGGCGCTACCTGCCGGATATCAATGCCAAGAGCTTCAGCCGGCGTTCGTTTGCCGAACGAACGGCGATGAACACCCCGATTCAGGGGAGTGCGGCCGACATCATCAAGATTGCCATGATCCGGATGCAGCACGAACTGGAGCAACGCCATCTCCAGGCTAAGATGCTCCTCCAGATCCATGACGAACTGGTCTTCGAGGCCCCCAAGGAAGAAATCCCGGTATTGCAGAAGCTGGTTCCTCAGGTGATGGACTCGGCCGTCAAGCTAGACGTTCCACTGAAGGTGGACAGCAAGTTCGGCGATACCTGGTACGATCTTAAGAAGTAAGGAAGTCATTTAAGTTGCCAGAATTACCAGAAGTAGAAACCGTCCGGCGTGGTCTGCAAAAGATCGCCAAGGGACGCAAGATTAATGCCATTGATGTTTACTACGGCAAGACCATCACCAACGACGTCGAAGAGTTTCGCCAGGCCCTGATTGGCCAGACAATTGAGGATGTCGACCGGCGGGGCAAGTACCTGCTCTTCCGATTTAGCAATGACCTGACGATGGTCTCCCACCTGCGCATGGAGGGCCAGTACTTCAGTCAGCCGATCAGTGGACCAATCGACAAGCATACCCACGTCGTCTTTCAGTTCACAGATGGCACGGAGCTCTGCTATCACGATACCCGTAAGTTCGGCCGGATGACTCTGGTGTCCACCGGGGATGAGATGCAGGTTGGCGGGCTCAAGACGATCGGGCCGGAACCGACGCCAGAAGCGTTTAAACTGGACTATTTTGCTGCCGAACTCCATAAGAGCCGGAGTAAGATCAAGCCCTTCCTCCTCAACCAGCGCCACGTAGCCGGCCTGGGCAACATCTATGCCGATGAGGTCCTCTGGATGAGTAAGATCAACCCGGAGCAGCCTGCTAATACCCTGACCGATTCTCAGATCAAGGATCTTCATGACAACATTATTAGGGAACTGGCCCAGGCCATCAGGTACAAGGGGACGACGGTTCACACCTTCACCGATGCCTTTGGGGACGCAGGCGGCTTCCAGGAACGCCTTAATGCCTATGGTCACGGCGGCGATAAGTGTCCGCGCTGTGGGACCAAGATGATCAAGATCAAGGTGGCCCAGCGGGGGACCACCTACTGCCCTCACTGTCAACCGCTGCGGGAGGAACAGTGATGACAAAAATCATCGGTTTAACTGGCGGAATTGCCAGCGGTAAGTCCACCGTCAGCGCCCTGCTGCGCCAGGCGGGGATACCGGTCATCGACGCTGACCAGGTTGCTCGCCAGGTTCAGCGCCCTGGCTCGGTGGCCCTCGATAAGTTGGCAGCCGCCTTTGAACCCGCGATCATCGCCCCTGACGGCAGCCTGAACCGACAACGACTGGGACAGCGGGTCTTTGACGACCCGGCCGCCCGCCAGGAGCTTGACCGGATCGTCCAGCCTCTGATCAAGGACACCATCTGGCAGGCCGTTGATAACCTCAGGCGGCAGGGGGTCGCAAACGTCGTCTTAGACGTGCCCCTTCTGTTTGAGGCCGGCTACGACACCGACTGCGATCTGGTCGTGGTCGTCCGGGTGAGTCCGGCGACTGAATTGCGCCGACTGATGGCCCGCAATGGCTATTCAAGGGCGGCGGCCCAGGCACGGATTGCCGCCCAGCTCCCCTTGAGTGTGAAGGTGGCTAAGGCAGACGTAGTGATTGATAACGACGGCAGTCGAGAAGAAACGCGGCGCCAGGTGGCCCAATTGGTTGAAGACCTGCGGGGCACGCGGTAAAATAAAGCATTACCTAACTAGTTAAAAGGAGGGGAACGCTTTGCGATGCCCACACTGTCATAAAAATGGTTCGCGGGTGGTTGACAGCCGCCCTAGCGAGGACGGTACCTTCATCCGACGCCGGCGTGAATGTGTCCACTGCGGATTTCGCTTTACCACCTTCGAACGTTATGAGGAGACACCGCTGCTCGTTATCAAGAAGGACGGTACTCGCCAAGAATTCAGCCGGCAGAAGATCCTAAACGGGATCGTCCGGTCTGCCGAAAAGCGGCCGGTGAGCATGGAGCGCCTGACCAAGCTGACCGATAAGGTGGAGAAGCAGGTACGGGGCCTCGGCGAGAATGAGGTTTCCAGCCAAGTCATCGGTAAGTTCGTGATGAATGAACTGAAGGACGTTGATGAGATCGCCTACATTCGCTTTGCGAGCGTCTATCGCCAGTTCAAGGACGTGGACGCCTTCATGAGTGAGTTGGAGACGATGGTCAAGGATGAGCACAAGAAGAAGTAGGGGGTAAAAGTGTGAAGACGGCACCAAGTTTTGATCCGCAGGCGGGATATTTAGTGACTGCCGCGGCTGACTTCATTAACTTCAGTGATCAGACCTTCACCGATTTTTACCAGCCGGTACTGGGGCCGGCCGCCTTCAGCCTCTTCTATGCTTTGCGAAGTCAGCTTGTTGATGCACCAACCCTGGCCGATCGGCGCCTGCAGTCAAACCTCTTGGTGCAGGTCAATGCTGGTCAGCGGCAGGTTGATGAGGGTCTGTGTCGCCTGGAGGGGATGGGGATTGTTTCGACCTATTTCCAACACGATGCCCAGGGTGACCTCTACGTCTACGAGCTTCAGGCAACCCTGACCCCGGAAAGATTCTTCGCTGATAATCTGTTGAGCGTTCTCCTGCTTGAAGCCATTGGTGAGTCGGCCTTTCAACGCTTAGCCAAGCGCGCTTATCGATACCGGCTGGCCGGGGACCGGTCTCATCTCAAGGATATCAGTCACCACTTCCTGGATACATACCAGGTCGACCAGCGCGAATTGGTGAGTGTGCCGGCGGCCGTCAAGCAGGCCCAGACGATGACCAGTCCGGCACCGTCCCGCTCCTTGGTGACGACGAGCGATGATTTTGACTGGCCGACCCTGATGGCCCTATTGAAGGGACAGCCAGTGGCCCAGGATGACCTTGCTGACCACCGGGAACTGATCGAGGTGGAACACCAGCTCTACGGAATTGATGAGCCGACGATGGCCCGGTTGATTCGGGGGGCGCTGGACCTAGCAACCAACCACTTCGACGCCAAGAAGTTTAAACGCCAGGTGGCCGCCAGTTACAAGCGGGTGGCCGAGTCGTCCTCCCAAACTGCCAAACAGGTACCGAGTGATGATAAGCAGCTGACGACCAAGGACCGTCAGCTGCTAAAGAGCACCGATAATTACGCCCCGATCACTTTTCTCCAGGCATTAAAGGAGCAGACGGGGGGCTACGTGACCGCTGGTGAGCGCAATGTCTTGACCCGTCTGATTCAGGATGGCAAATTGCCGTCGCCGGTGATCAACGTCCTGGTCTGGTACGTCATCGCTGACCTCGGCAACGCTACTCTGAAGGGCAACTTTGTGGATGCCATCGCTAACGACTGGCTGCGGGCCGGGGTCCACGATGGTGCCGGGGCCCTGATTCAGCTGAAGAAATTTAACCAGGATCGCCAGCAGGCTCCGACCAAACGAAAGCCCGGACAGCACGGCTACCGCCGGATGGAGGTTCGGGAGACAATGCCTGACTGGAGTAAGCAGGATAAGGCCGCCCGGACCAAGAAGGCCTCGGCGGTGGCCCTGGCCAAGGCCCGGGCACGTCAGGCTAACAAGCGGAAGGAGGGGTGATTGCTTTGGAATCACTAAACAAGACAATTCAGAAGATGATGCAGGGGCGTAACGTGGCGGCCAACATGGATCAGGTGATGAAACAGGTATACCAGGATCCGGAGGTACAGGCTTTCTTAAACCAGCACCAAGCCCAGCTTAATAAGGAGAGCATCCGGCGGGGACGGTCAAAGCTGTACGAGTTCTTCCACGAGAAGCAACTGATCAAGGCTGGCAAGGCGACGGTCGCCCCCGGCTACTCACCCCAGCTGCAGCTTGTTGCTGGTCAGATTGACGTGACCTACGTGCCGACCCAGCAGCTGATTGAGCGTCGTCACCAGGAGCACCTGCGCCAGCTGGTTAGCTCAATCAACATGCCTAAATTCATTCGGCGGGCAACCCTGGATGGCTACTACCTCGATGACCAGAACGGAACGGAAGGCCGGGTGATGGCCTACAACGCCGTTAATGACTTCATCGATAATTACCAGCCAGATCACTTCCGGCCGGGCCTCTACCTGACGGGGAGCTTCGGGGTTGGGAAGACCTATCTCCTGGCAGCGACGGCTAATGAACTGGCCAAACACGACGTTGCGACCACGATGGTCCACTTCCCGAGCTTTGCCGTCGAGATGAAGAATTCGATCCGGACCAACGAGGCCGGCTCGAAGATCGACGCGGTTAAAAAGGCCCCGGTCCTGATGCTCGATGATATTGGTGCCGATGCCATGTCAACCTGGGTTCGCGATGACGTCCTCGGTGTGATCCTGGAGTACCGGATGCAAGAGGAGCTGCCGACCTTCTTCAGCTCCAATTTCTCCATGGACCAGCTCGAAAAACAGCACCTGGCGATCAACAACCAGGGGGTCGTTGAGCCGGTCAAGGCGGCCCGGATCATGGAGCGAATCAAGTTCCTCTCCCGGGAGATCACGATGAACGGTGAAAATCTGCGAAAAAAGGGATAATTGCTTGACATTTACTCGATAGTTTTGTACGCTAGTAAACGTTGAAAGAAAAAGCAGAAGCACCCGCTTCTCGCCTGGGCGATAAGGATCGTCGGGCTGACGAGATGAAATTGAGCAGACGAGTGAGGTCTGTTCCTATTGAGCGGGGTGCGGTTTGCACCCCGCTTTTTTTGCTTGATCTTTCGCTAATAAAATTGGAGGTGCGTTGCCATAGCACAAGATATGATTGTCAATAACGGTATTCGTGCACGGGAAGTGCGGCTGATTGACCAAAACGGTGAACAGTTAGGGATCAAATCGAAGCGTGAAGCACTTCAATTGGCAGAAGATGCCAACCTTGATTTGGTGTTAGTAGCACCAAAGGCACGGCCAGCTGTTGCCCGCATTATGGATTACGGTAAGTACCGTTTCGAGATGCAAAAGAAAGAGCGTGAAGCTCGTAAGAAACAAAGGACAGTAACCGTTAAGGAGATTCGGCTGAGCCCATCAATTGACACGAACGACTTCAACGTCAAGCTGAAGCGGGTTCGTAAGTTCATCGAAAAGGGTGACAAGGTTCGGGTTTCGTTACGTTTCCGTGGCCGTGCCATTACGCATAAGGATATCGGTCGTGACATGATTGAACGGATGGCTGAAGAAACTTCAGACATTGCTACTGTTGTCCAACGTCCAAAGATGGAGGGGCGGAGCATTTTCCTGACGCTCGCCCCAGCTGCTGATAAAGCGAAAAATTAATTTAAGAAGGTAGGAATAAGTTATGCCAAAGATGAAGACTAACCGCGCTGCTGCAAAGCGTTTCAAGCGTACTGCTAATGGTGGATTCAAGAGTGGTAACTCATTTACCAGTCACCGTTTCCACGGTAAGACCAAGAAGCAACGTCGTCAATTACGTGGCTTGAGCATGATGGACAAGTCCAATGTAAAGCGTTACAAGAAGTTACTGCCATTATTCAAGTAAACTTCAATCGAAATAAATAATACAAATACGTAGGAGGATTTCAACATGCGAGTTAAAGGTGGAACTGTTACGCGCGCACGTCGCAAGCGCATCATGAAGTTGGCAAAGGGTTACCGTGGTTCAAAGCACCGTCTGTTCAAGACTGCTAAGGACCAGGTAATGAAGAGTTACGTTTACGCTTTCCGTGATCGGAAGGTTAACAAGCGTAAGTTCCGTGAACTCTGGATTGCCCGGATCAACGCCGCTGCTCGGATCAACAACATCAGCTACAGCAAGTTGATGCACGGTCTGAAGTTGGCTAACATCGACATCAACCGGAAGATGTTGGCTGACCTGGCTGTTAACGATCCAAAGGCATTCACGGCCATCGTTGACGAAGCCAAGAAGGCCCTCAACTAAGATTGAAAATTTGAGCCACCCATCCCTTTATTTCGATGGGTGGCTTTTTTGATCGGGCAGGGTTATCGGATCAATTGAAACCCGTCTGAACAATCGTTATAATTAATCTAATACTGCATAATGAGGTGCAATCTTGTTAGAAAAATTTAAGCCAACCTGGATGGTTAAAAATATCTACCAGGTATCACCACAAGAACTACAAGCCAAGGGGATTCGTGCCGTCTTCTCCGACCTAGACAATACCCTGATTGCTTGGAACAACCCGGATGGGACACCGGAACTTCGCCATTGGATGGATGACCTCCATGCGGCCGGGATTCCCCTGATCGTGATTTCCAATAACAGTAAGCAACGGGTGGCCCGGGCGACGGCCAGCTTGAAGTTGCCCTTCATCTCCCGGGCCCTCAAGCCGCTGAGCTTTGGTATCACCCGGGCCCGACGCAAACTGGGCTTGAAGCCTCATGAGGTCGTGATGGTCGGTGACCAGCTGATGACTGACGTAATTGCGGCCAATCGGGCGGGGGTCTACAGTATCCTTGTCCAGCCGCTGATCAGCACGGATAAGTGGGTTACCTGGCCCAACCGCGTCATGGACGACCTGGTGGAGAAGCGGTTGAAACAGAAGTATCCAGATACGAAATGGCAGGAGGGATTAACTAAAGATGAGTGAACAAGACGATCAACTACGGTGTATCGGTTGCGGGGCGATTATCCAGTCAACGGATCCGGCCGCCCCGGGCTACACCCCTAAGTCGGCAATTGAAAAGGGATTGGCGAACAATGAGCTGTACTGTCAGCGCTGCTTCCGCCTCCGTCACTACAATGAAATTGCCCCGGTCTCCCTATCTGACGACGACTTTTTGAAGCTGCTGAGCCAGATTGGTCAGTCCAAGGCCCTGATTGTCTACGTGGTCGACATCTTCGACTTCAACGGCAGTCTGATCCCGGGGCTCCACCGCTTTGTCGGCGATAATCCGATCCTGCTGGTCGGCAACAAGGAGGACCTTCTCCCACATTCGCTGCGGCGGCCTAAGCTTCGTGACTGGATCCGCCAGCAGGCTAACCGGGCTGGGTTGCGACCGATCGACACGGTCCTGGTTTCAGCCAAGAAGAACCACCAGATCGACCAACTCCTGGATACGATTGAAAAGTACCGGGGTGATCGTGACGTCTACGTAGTCGGGGTTACCAACGTTGGTAAGTCAACCCTGATCAATCAGATCATCAAGTTGCGGACCGGGGTCCAGAATCTGATCACGACCTCCCGTTTCCCCGGGACGACTCTAGATGAGATCGAGATCCCACTGGATGATGGCCATCGTCTGGTCGACACGCCGGGAATCATTCATTCTCATCAGATGGCCCATGTCCTGTCACCCAAGGCCCTAAAACTGGTTGCCCCGCAAAAGGAAATCAAGCCGCGGACCTACCAGTTGAACCCGGAGCAGACCCTGTTTCTGGGTGGCATTGCCCGCTTCGACTATCTGAAGGGGGAACGGGCCGGTTTAGTGGCCTACTTTGACAATAACCTGATGATTCACCGGACCAAGCTGGCTAACGCGGACCGTTTTTATGAAAAACACGTCGGTGAGCTTTTGACGCCGCCGAGTGAAGACGACCTGGCGACCTTCCCGCCACTGGAACGTGAGGAATTCCGGGTCCATGAGAAGAGTGACATTGTCTTTGAGGGCCTGGGCTGGATTACCGTGCCGGCGGGAACCACCGTCGCTGCCTGGGTACCCAAGGGTGTGGCGGCCCTGATCCGTCGCGCAATGATTTAATTAAGTGAGGTTTAAGAATGCAATTACGAGGAAAACAAAAACGTTTCTTACGGGCCCAGGCTAATCACCTGCAGCCGATTTTTGCCGTGGGTAAGGAGGGGCTGACCGACCAGTGGCTGGCCCAATTAAATGGTGCCCTGGACCGGCGTGAGCTGATCAAGGTCAACATTCTGCAGAATGCGGACGTCACCACGGCTGAGCTCAAGGACTTTATCGAGCGGGGCACCGACATCCAGGTGGTCCAGTCGATCGGTCGGGTCCTGGTCCTGTTCAAGGTTTCAGCCAATAAGGACCGGCGCGAGCTATCTGATCGCGTGGCCCGAATCTAAGGAAGTGTGACTATGCAGCGTTGTCGAGTATTTGCTAATCCGCAGACGCGAGTGCAACCGAAACCCGTCACGACCAGTCACCGGTTCCGGGTCGGGATTTACGGTGGAACTTTCAACCCAATCCACAACGCTCATCTCCTGGTGGCCGACCAGGTGGGGAACTCGTTGTCCCTGGATCGAGTCGATTTCATGCCAGACGCGACGCCACCACATGTGGACAAAAAGACGGCGATTGCTGCCGACCTGCGGCTGGCGATGATCAGGCTGGCGATTCATGATAACCCCATGTTTGGAATCGAGGAGAGTGAGCTGTACCGGGGTGGGGTCAGCTACACCTATGACACGATGAAGCAACTGGTCGAACAGCACCCGACCACGGACTACTATTTCATCATCGGTGGCGATATGGTAGACTACCTACCCAAGTGGCACCGGATTGATGACCTGGTCCGCCTGCCACGCTTTCACTTTGTTGGGGTTCGTCGACCGGGCGCCAAGAACGAGTCAGCCTACCCGGTGATCTGGGTGGACGTGCCGCCGACCAGCTTCAGTTCAACGGACATTCGACGTCGGATCGCCCAGGGCCTGTCGATTCGGTACATGGTTCCGGACGCGGTCGCCGCATTTATAAAGGAGCATCACTTGTATCATGAATGAGGAAACAATTGAGTACAGCCATCATTATGTGCCGCTGACCCGGGGCCAGCTGGTCGACCGCCTGCGGGCTGCCCTGAAGCCCAAGCGCTTCCACCATGTCCTGCGGGTTGAGCAGACCGCAATTGCCCTGGCCAAACAAAACGGGGTTGACGTCGAGAAGGCCAGCATTGCCGGGCTCTGCCATGACTACGCTAAGCAGCGCCCTGACCAGGACTTTATCGACGAGATTCATGCTAAGGGCTTGGATCCTGACCTGCTGAACTACGGAAATGCCATCTGGCATGGGATCGTGGGGGCAGAATTGGTCAAGGATGAGCTCGGCATCTGGGATGAGGACATCTTAAACGCGGTTCGTCATCACACCACCGGCGCAGCTAAGATGACTAAACTGGAGCAGGTGGTCTACATGGCTGACTACATTGAACCGGCCCGTGACTTTGATGGGGTCGAATCGGCACGGCGGATCACGGCTACCGACCTTGGTGCCGGGGTTGCCTACCAGACCAAGCACACCCTAGAATATTTGATTGAAAACAGCAAACCAGTGTACCCGAAGACGATTGAGACTTATAACGCCTGGGTACCGGCTTATGAAGGGAAGATTAAATAGATGGAAAGCAAACAATTACTAGAGATGGTTGTCAAGGCTGCCGATGGTCGGCGGGCCGAAGACATTGTGGCACTGAAGGTTGACGAGATCAGCCCGATGGCAGACTACTTCGTTATTATGACTGGGGGCTCTGATCGACAGGTTCAGGCGATTGCCAACGCGATCATCGAGAAGGCCCACGAGGATCAGGTTAACATTGGTAGCGTCGAGGGTAAGAACCATGCCAAGTGGGTTCTGATCGACCTGGGCGACGTGGTGGTCCACGTCTTCCGTGAAGAGACCCGGAGCTTCTACAACCTGGAGAAGCTCTGGTCCGATGCCCCGGTAGTCAACGTCGATGAATGGGTCAATGACTAATGATTTACCACACCTTTGCCCAGCTTTACGACCAGCTCTTCGATGATGAGCTCTATGCTAAGTGGGCGGCCTACACCCGGGATAATGGCGGCCCGGCTGCTCACCGGATTCTCGACCTAGCAGGGGGCGCCGGTCGACTGGCGGTCCTGCTGGCCAAGCGGGGGCAGGATGTGACGGTGGCCGACTTCTCGGCTGATATGCTCAGCCTGGCCAGTCAGCATGCCGCGGCTGCCGGGGTCAACTTGACCCTGGTGGAGGCTGACATGCGCAACCTGGCCGCCTTGGGGCAGTATGACCTGGTGACCTGCTTTGCCGACTCACTATGTTACTTGGCGGGGATTGATGAGGTTGAAATAACCTTTCAGCAGGTGGCACTCCACCTCCGGGCTGGCGGCCGCTTTCTTTTTGACATGATCACCCCCTACCAGACCGACGTAGTTTACCCGGGCTACATGTACAACTACGAGGATGATGACCATCAGCGGGCCTTCCTCTGGCAAAGCTACGGCGACGACGATGTAGCTCACGGGGTGATCCATGACCTGGCCTTCTTCAACCGGCTGGCGGATGGACATTACGAGCGGATCGGGGAGAACCACTTTGAGCGCAGCTACCCCCTGAAAGCCATCGAGGCGGCCTTGACTCGCAGCGGCTTTACCAACGTTGAGGTAACGGCTGACTTTGGTGCAGCGGCTCCGGATGAGCAGACGACGCGTTGGTTCTTTTCTTGTCGAAAGTAGGTGACTTGTGATGCAGGCAGTTGGGATGGTCGTCGAATACAACCCTTTCCATAATGGGCACCGTTACTTCCTGAATCAGGCACGGCAAATAACCGGGGCCGACGTGACGGTGGCGGTAATGAGTGGGAACTTCACCCAGCGGGGAGAACCGACGATCGTCGATAAGTGGGCCCGCGCTAAGGCCGCCCTGGAAAGCGGGGTCGATCTGGTGGTGGAGCTGCCGGTCTTCTACACCGTTCAGCCGGCCCACCGGTTTGCAGCCGGTGCCCTGGCGATTCTGGCCGCCCTTCAGGTTCATCGGGTGGCCTTTGGGGCTGAACATCCCGCCTGGGACTTTCCGGCCCTGGTGGCGGCCGAGCAGCGGTTTAACCAGGCCGATTTTGACCAGTACAACGCCACCTATGCTACCCAGTTCAACCAGCAGCTGCGGGCGCAGACGGGCCTGGAGCTCCGTGACCCCAACGATATTCTGGCTTTCGCTTACACCAAGGCGGTACTGGCCAATCACTACCCGATCCAGTTGACCCCGGTCCAACGACAGGGCAGCGACTACCACGACCGGACGATCCATGGCCGGATTGCCAGTGCCAGCGCAGTCCGGCGGGCGGTGGCTGCTGGGACGGAATTCTTTGCTACGGTACCGCCGGCGATGAGGACCACCCTGGCGCAGGTTGACCAGGTCCCCGACTGGGCAAGCTTGTATCCGCTCTTGCGTAACCAGCTAATTCAGGCACCGTTGGGCTACCTGGCGGCGACCTACCAGATGGCAGAGGGACTTGAGCACCGGATGAAGGAGGTTGCCCAACGGTCGCTGACCTTTGACGACTTCATTCATGGGGTGAAGACCAAGCGCTACACTTACGCCCACTTATTACGGATGTGTCTGTACACGACCCTGCAGCTGAGTGAGGAGGAGGTGGCCGCCAGAGTTGACCACCCCTACATCCACATCCTGGGCTTTAACAAGCGGGGGCAGGAATACCTTCACCAGGTCAAAAAGGTGGTCCCGGTGCCGCTATTTACCAAGGTCAGTCAGGGGATGCGGGATGGCTTCTACAACCTTGACTACCGGGCCGGCAAGCTCTATCAGCACTTTACCCCAGTTGAGCAGGACCTCAAGCACCCGCCGCTTATGATTCGCTAGGGGGCTGTCAAGGAAAAAACATTGACAAGTATTTGTGGTCCTAGTATAATTGCATACGTTGCATTAGGAGGTTAGTACGATGAAATGGTCGTTAGCAGAGTTACATCGTTACCAAAATGAACCACTTCATATTCAAAGTACTTTTGATCTGAACGCATCATTGACTAAACTGTTCCCGGACATCATCCTGGCCGTTGCACCGGTCAAGGTTGACGGGTACGTGTCCTATGACGACGGGGACACAACCATCAGCGCACACGTGAAGACGACGCTGACGGTGCCATCCAGTCGTTCACTGACGCCCGTTCAGTTACCACTTGACTTTGACTTTACGGAGACGTATATTGATGATCGTTCCCACTTCTCCCGATACGAGGATGACGAGGTTGTCTTCTTGTTGAAGCGGGGTGAGACGATCGACTTCGATACCGCGTTAGCCGAGAACATCGTCGAGCAGGTACCGTTACGAGTGCTTTCTGCCGATGAGAAGGCCGGCAAGCCCATGCCAACCGGCAAGGGCTGGAACGTCATCTCCGAGGATGACTACGCCGCCAGCAAGCAGAAAGATAAAAAAGTTGATCCACGTTTCGCGAAACTCCAAAAATTATTTCCTGATCAGGATGATAAAAAGTAGCGGACGGTTAAAAACCATTTGTGGATAATATTAATCCTAGGAGGTGTCAAACATGGCTGTTCCAGCACGGAAGACTTCAAAGACCAAGAAGCGTATGCGTCGGGGTCACATCAAGTTGAATGTCCCTGGCTTAACTCCTTGCCCAAACTGTGGTGAACTTCGCAAGTCCCACATGGTATGCCCTAACTGCGGCTACTACAATGGCAAGCAGGTTGTTAACGCTAACAACTAATTTTAATGAGAAACATCACCCTTTAGGCGCCGGACCTAGGGTGATGTTTTTATTTTTAAAATTTAATAACTGACGGTGATTCCTTTAACAGGGCGAAGAGTTTTCCTAATTTAATAACCAGAAGGCTGGGGTTTATTAGAAAATTGTGATAAAATTATTTTGTTTTATTAATATGGTCGTTATTAAATTGATTGTTAGTAGGTGAAATGAATGAGTCGAATCTTAATTATTGAAGATGAAGAAAATTTGGCAAAGTTTGTGGACATGGAGCTCAAGCACGAAGGCTATGAGACCGATGTGGAGCTTGATGGCCGGGCCGGATTGGAAGCAGCCCTGAACCAGGACTTTGACGTGATCCTTCTTGACCTGATGCTGCCCGAGTTAAACGGGATCGAGGTGGCACGGCGGGTCCGTGAATTAAAGGACACGCCGATCATCATCATGACTGCCCGCGATTCGGTGATCGACCGCGTCTCCGGTCTGGATCACGGGGCCGATGACTATATTGTCAAGCCGTTTGCCATTGAGGAACTACTGGCCCGGGTCCGAGCACTGCTGCGGCGGATTAGCATCGAGGACGGCAACAACAAGGAACACCAGACCACCGTCAACTACAAGGACCTGACGATTGAGAAGGAGAACCGGGTCGTTCGGCGTGGCGACGAGGTGATCAACCTGACCAAGCGGGAGTATGAACTCCTCTTGATCCTGATGGAAAACATCAACGTGGTCATGTCGCGTAAGGAACTGCTCTCCAAGGTCTGGGGCTATGATTCCAAGGTTGAAACCAACGTTGTCGACGTCTACATCCGTTACTTACGGAACAAGATTGACCGTCCGGGAGAAAAGAGCTACATTCAGACCGTCCGGGGTACCGGATACGTAATTCGTTCGTAAGGTTCGTGGTTAACTATGGAGGAAAAAACTAGCAACCGCCGTTTTATTTCCTTAAAGCTTAAATGGGCCTTTGGGACTGCCGTGGGCTCGCTGATCATCTTCTTCATCGTCGCCATGGCGATGTTTAGCTCGTTTACGCAGAGCCTCTTTAACCAGGAGCGTGCCCTGCTCAACCAGGGGATGACCAACATCAGTCGGCAGCTGGGTCGGATCAACCAAACCCTGACGAAGAAGAACATCAACAACGTGATTGATCCCGACAATGGGCACTCAATGACGGGGAGTGAGTACCAACGGCCGATCATCCAAGAACTCAGTGACGGTCACCTGATCGTCAATATCTATGACCACCAGCAGCACCCGATCCTGAGTACCGGGAAGAGTATTGTTAAACCCACCTTCAATAATCGGCGCCAGGTCCGGATGACAAAGGGGCCGACCCACCAGGTGATCGTCGGCCAAGCGCCGATCTATTCCCAACGTGGACATCGGCTGGTCGGCTACCTGCAGGTGGAGAACAAGCTAAATGCCTACTACCGAAACTATAACCAGCTACGCCTGGTCGTGATCCTGGCGATGTGCCTGGTCGTCCTCGCTAGCGGGCTGCTTGGTTACTTTCTTTCACTACTGTTTTTGCGGCCGCTCGGTGAAATTCACGATACCGTCAAGGCCATCAGCAAGGACCCGACCAGAAACGTCCGGGTTCCGGTACCCAGTCATAACGATGAACTGGCCGAGCTGACCACGATGTTTAACGAGATGCTGGATCGGATGCAACGCTACATCGACCAGCAGTCACAGTTCGTCAGTGACGTCAGCCATGAGTTGCGCACCCCGATTGCCATCATTCAGGGTCACCTTGACATGCTGGAGCGGTGGGGAAAGGATGATCCGGAAGTCCTCAACGACTCGATCAAGGCCTCTCTGATTGAGACCAAGCGAATGAAGAACCTGGTTCAGGAGATGTTGGACCTTAGCCGGGCCGAGCAGGTGGAGATCAACTTCCGCAACCAGAAGACCGTGGTCAACGATGTGGTCCACCAGGTCTTCAACAACTTCAAGATGCTTTATCCGGACTTCAACTTCACCCTCGACGATGACCTGAACGAGCCGATCACGGCCAATATCTACCGGGACCACCTCGAGCAGGTCCTGGTAATCCTCTGTGACAACGCCATCAAGTACTCGACGGAACGCAAGGAGGTCCACATCTCCCTGTCTAGGGGGATGAACACGGTTGAGATCGGGATCCAGGACTTCGGTGAAGGGATTCCGTCTGAGGATGTCGACCGGGTCTTTGACCGCTTCTACCGCGTGGATAAGGCCCGCAGCCGTAAGAAGGGCGGTAACGGTCTTGGACTATCGATCGCCAAGCGGCTGATCGAGGGCTACCATGGGTCGATTATGTTGGAGAGTTCCCTGGGGGCCGGTTCACTCTTTCGAATCATCTTGCCGATTGTGGAGGATCCGGAAGCGCTTTAGTATTATGAGAATTTAAAAAGAGTCACGATGCCTGTGTCATCGCGGCTCTTTTTGGTTAATAGACATTTTGAATTAAAAGCTTCTCATGGTCGTTCTTTAATGGACACGGCTAGCCTATAATATAAGTGAGCTACTTAAAATAATAAAGTATCTTACTTGGGGGAGTTGAATTATAGTGGCTGATAAACAGAAAAAATTAATCACCACACCGACCCTGGTGTTGATGATTATTTCGACAATTTATGGTTTTGGGAACGTCTCCATCGCCTATGCCCAGATGGCCTATGCGGGGATGTTCTGGTATATCCTGGCGGGGGTATGCTTCTTCTTTCCGTGCTGTCTGATGATGGCGGAATACGGGTCGGCGTTCAAGGACGCCAAGGGGGGCATTTACTCCTGGCTGGCCGGGTCGATCGGCGAGAAGCTGGCCTTTATCGGGACCTTCATCTGGCTTTCCAGCTGGATCCTCTGGCTGGTTTCGAGTGCTTCTAGGTTGTGGATTACCCTTTCGGCACTGCTGTTTGGGCATGATACCACCCAGCACTGGCACTTCTGGATCTTCAATTCGACCGAGCTGATCGGGATCCTGGCGATCCTGTTCGTGCTCCTGGTTACCCTGCTGAGCTCGCAGGGGATGAACGGGATCACCAAGATCAGTTCCTTCGGTGGGGCCTTCATGATCGCCGTGAACGCAATTTTTATCCTGGCAAGCCTGGTGGCAATCATCGCCAACAAGGGGGTCACGGCCCAGCCAATCCACGGGGTCGCCAGCTTCTTTGAGTCACCGAACCCATCCTTCAAGACGCCGATTGCGGTGATCTCCTTCGTTGTCTATGCCATCTTTGCCTACAGCGGGATGGAAAACCTCGGTGGGGTCACCGACAGTATGAAGGATCCGGCGCACACCTTCCCGCGTGGCTTGGTGATCGGGTCCCTGCTGACGATCGGCAGCTACGTCTTAATGATTCTGATGACCGGCTTCACGGTTAACTACGACCACGTCATCGCCCGGCCGAATGTTAACTTGGGGAACGTTACCTACGTGGTCTTTGATCGTCTTGGTTACATGATGGGGGTCTCTTTGGGATTCAGTCACGGCATCAACCTCCTGTTGGGTGACATCTTCACTCGGATGATTGCCTTGGCCGGTTTGATGGGGATGCTTGGAGCCATGTTCCTGCTGGTCTATTCACCGATTAAGTCCTTCATCATGGGGGCCAACCCGAAGCTGTGGCCGGCCCGGGTCACTAAGTTGAATAAGCACGGCATGCCGGCCTTTGCCATGTGGATGCAGGCGATCTTCGTCTGCTGCATCATTTTCCTGATTTCCTTCGGGGGTTCGGCTGCCGATGCCTTCTACCAGATCCTGACTGACATGGTGAATGTCTCAGCCTGTGCGCCGTACATCTTCTTAGTCGGGGCCTTTCCAATCTTCCAGAAGAAGAACATCCCGCATGACTTCGTGGTCTTCAAGAACCGCTTCTGGACCAACATCCTGGTCGGCTTCGTTGAGATCATCGTCTGTCTGGGGATCATCTTCACCTGTATCCAGCCAATCCTGGACCACGACCCGCAGACGGCTTTCTGGACGGCGTTTGGGCCGATCTTCTTTGGCATCGTCGCCTGGCTCTTCTACCGGCACGCGGTCAGGAAGAACCGCCTCAACCTTTAGCAGTTAAAATAAAATCGCAATCCTTGGCTTGTGACCAGTGGTTGCGATTTTTCTATGCATTAAATTGTTTGATCCGCTGACGGACCAGTAGGGAGGCAATGATGCAGACCAGGAATTCGGTGACCGGCACTGCCGACCAGACCCCGTTGATGCCGACCAGGGCGGCGAGAATCAGGATGGCGGGGAGGAGAATGACGTACCCCCGCAAGATGGAGAGGGTAAACGAGGCCCGGGCCGCGTTGATCGCCGTCAAGGAGAGGATGAAGAGCAGGTTGAGGGCGCTAAAGAAGGTACTGGTGAAGTAGATTGGCAGCCCCACCCGAGCGTAGCTGACCAGCTGAGCGGAGTGGGCGGTGTTGAAGGCCTCAATGAGCGGTAGCTTGAAGGTCACCAGGATGACGAAGGAGATCGTCGCCAGCAGGAGGGTGATGAGCGTCCCCATCTTGAGTGCCGTCGTCACGTTGGTGAAGTGGTGCTGGCCATATTCCCGACTAGCGATCGGCTGGACACCGAGGGCCACCCCGTTGGCAATCGCCAGCACGACGATGGCGATGTTGGAGATCACCCCGTAGGCCGCCACCGCGTAGTTGTCGGCCAGCTGGAGGAGGACATGGTTGAAGAAGTAGATGCTGACCCCGGTACTGAGTTCGTTTAAGGCCGCGGCCACGCCGAGCTTCGCTGAACGACCGAGGTTAGCCAGTTGCGGCCGGGCCCAGTAGAGCTGGAGCTGGCGACCGGCAAAGTGCCGGTGGCGTGACAGGACGATTAAGCTGATCAGCGGTGAGAAGAGCACTGCCAGGGCGGCCCCCTCCATCTTGAGCCCGCAACCGAAGATTAAGAACCAGTCGATCACGATAACGGAAAGGGTCTCGGTCAGGGTGGCCTTCATGGTCAGGGTCGGGTTACCATCGTTTCTGATGAAGTTGATGGAGATGTAGTTGCACATGTAGAGGGGCCCGGACCAGGCACAGATCCGCAGGTAGATGATCGCCATCCGCCGGGTCTGGTCATTGGCCCCCAGGAAGTTAACCACCGGGGTCGCGAAGACGTTGAGCAGGACCGCCAGAACAATGCCCAGGGTCGCTGCAAAGATGATCAGCTGACTATAGAGGTCGCGGATTCGCTCGGGGTGGAGGACCTTGTTAAGCGAAAAGATCGTCGCTCCGCCGACCCCTAGCAGGAGGCCGACCCCGTTGAAGACGTTGAAGAGGGGGAGAACCAGGTTGAGGGTGGTCAGCCCTAGCGCCCCGGCGGCAATTGAG
This sequence comes from Limosilactobacillus pontis DSM 8475, assembly GCF_001435345.1. Classification (GTDB taxonomy): domain Bacteria; phylum Bacillota; class Bacilli; order Lactobacillales; family Lactobacillaceae; genus Limosilactobacillus; species Limosilactobacillus pontis. The sequence goes on from NZ_AZGO01000041.1 coordinate 50,953, forward strand.
ATGAAGAGGGTGTCGATCAGGACGTAGAGCGACATTCCCAGGGTGGCGACAACGTTTCGCACCACGTAATGCCGAACCTCACCTTGAATGGCTTGTGTTGAATTCATATTTATTCCTCCAATTCGTCCCCATCCCCCGCGAGCGGGCGCCTGTTTGGGGAGCACAATTTTGTGGCAAAACCCGGCGATTCTGCAACCCTTATTTCATTTTTATCCTATCAAATCTTAGCTAACTTTTCATATCGGGTGGTTAAATGAGAATCCCCTGGCAGTGGTCGAGCTCGTGTTGGACGATCTCGGCGGCAAAGTCGGTCAGGGTCAGTTGTTGGCGTTGCCAGTGTTCGTTGAAAAAGTCAACCGTGATCCGTTTGTAACGGGTCGTGGGACGCTGCCCGGTCAGGGAGAGGCAGCCCTCCTTGACCGGGTAGGGTTGGGCCTTACTGGTGAGGGTCGGGTTGAACATCACGACTGGCAGGGGACCGAGCTGGGCAATGATGACGCGCTTATGGACCCCGATCATGTTAGCCGCCATGCCGACGCACGCATCCCGGTGAGCGGTCAGGGTGTCTTTGAGGTCAGTGGCCAGAGGTAGGTCGGCCCGGCTGGCGAGCCTGGATGGTTGCTGAAGCTGGTGGGTATCAGTGACGATAGGTTTAATCATTTTAATCCTCCTTAAACTAAAGTGGCTGGGGGGAAAAC
>NZ_AZGO01000041.1:51728-74057 GCF_001435345.1 Limosilactobacillus pontis DSM 8475
TAGCAAGTCTATTTGACTACGAACGAAGGCCGACGCCTCCAGCGTCAATCTCCGTTCTAGGCTAGCCGTACAGGGCGCCGAGAAGCTTATTCCCCAGCCTCCTTGACAGATTACTTGTTTGACTTGTGATGCTGTTGCTTGCCGGCGTTACGCTGGCGGTTGTGTTGGGCCATTTGCTTAGCCGGGTTTGGCTTCTTAAGCTGGTCGATTGCGTTGGCCGTACTGGTGTCAGTGCTGGACTTAGTCGTCGGGGCCGCTGGCATCTTGACCGGGTGCTTCTTGGCCTCTTCGGCGATCTGCTTACGGATTCGTGGCCGGTAGGCGTTGACCATCAGGGTCTGCAGGATGGCGAAGAGCCCACCGATGAAGAAGTAGAGCCCCAACCCGGCCGAGGAGGTCAGGGAGATGAAGAAGGTCATGAATGGACTCATCCAGATTGCCATCTTCATCTGCTTCTTTTGCTCTTCGGGTACCCCGACCAGGCCAAGGTAGCTCTGGATGGCGTAGGCGATGAAGGACAGGACGGCGAAGATGAAGCTCGGCTTCCCTAGGGCGACCCCGAAGAAGGTGGCGTGGTAGAGGTCCGGGGAGTAGCGGATGGCAGCATAGAGGGCGGCGAAGACTGGCAGTTGGATCAAGAGCGGCAGGCAGCCGACCCCCCCGGTCAGGCTGATGTTGTTGTCCCGGTAGAGGGCCATCATCTGCTGGCTGACCGCGGCCTGTTCCTCAGGGGTCTTGGCGGCCTTCTGCTTGGCGGACAGCTCCTTGATCAGGGGCTGGACGCGGGCCATCTTCTCCTGGGTGATGGTGGACTTCTTCATCTGTGAGAACATCACCGGCAGCAGGATTGTCCGGACGATCACCACGATCACGATGATCGCCCAGCCGTAGTTGTTGCCAAGGTGGCTGGCCAGCCATTCCATCAGGTGCTGCATCGGCTTGGCCATGTAGTCGTAGACGAAGCCGTAGGGGCGGCCGCTCTTGGTGGTACGGACACAGCCACTGAGCAGTAGGAGCATTGTGGTCATCAGACCAACAACTGTAAGGCGTTTATGTTTCATACGGTATCAAATTCTCCTTAATATTAAATTTTAATTCATTTGAATGGGTAAACAGTACATATCTTACTCTAAAACGAGCCGAAACGCTACCACCTGCTGATAATTAGGGCCGGACGGTGAAGCGGTCGTCATAGTCAGCGAGGGGAGCAGCCGTCTGCCTAATTCGATCGACGATGGCATACGGGGTGGGACCGGCCGCCAGCCGCCGGATAAAGGCCGCCACTACCTTGTCCGAGCCCTGGGCCTCAACATAGACCGTCCCGTCAGCCTGGTTGCGGACAAAGCCGGTGATGCCAAGCTCCTGGGCTAATTTAAGCGTCCCCCAGCGAAAGCCGACCCCCTGGACGTGCCCGGTGATGGTGAGTTGAACGTTAACCATTGTGGTCACCCCCCCTTAATGGAAACTTATAAAAGTCGCTGGTTAGTTAAGGGTATTGTACACCCATTACATGGTATAATTATCATAAGAGAAAGGGTAGTTTAACTTATGGAAGAATTAACATCAATTCACAATCAACACGTTAAGGACTGGAAGAAGCTTTCCACCAAGAAGTTTCGCAAGCAGACCGGCTACTATCTATTGGATGGTTGGCACCTGGTCAACGAGGCCGTTCATGCCGGGGTGGCAATCCACCAGCTGATCGGGACGGCTGATCAGTTGGATGAACACCGCGAGCTCTTCGACGATGCAAAAGCGGTCTATGCGGTGACCCCTGAGATCATGAAGCACATCACGGACACCGTTACCCCACAGGGGATTGCGGCCGTCGTTGACCTGCCAGATGCCCACCGGGAACCAACGCAGCCCTTGACCGGGGCCTGGTTATTCTTGGACCGGGTTCAGGATCCGGGAAACGTCGGTACCATGGTCCGGACGGCGGACGCCGCGGGCTTCACCGGCGTTGTCGTTGGGCATCGTTCCGCCGACCTGTTCGGCCCCAAGGTCGTACGCTCCATGCAGGGAAGCCAGTTTCACCTCCAGCTCTTTGAGGGTGACCTTACCAAATGGATCGCTGATTTCAAGGAAAATGGGGCGCCGGTGTACGGTACCCAACTGAATCCCCAGGCGAAGAACTTCCGGGACGTTCATCCGGGGAAGACCTTTGCCCTGATCATGGGTAATGAGGGCCAGGGGATGAGCCAGGAATTGCTCACCGCTACCAGTGATAACCTCTACATCCCGATGCGGGGGGAGGCCGAGTCGCTGAACGTGGCCATTTCTGCGGGGATCCTCATGTTCCAGCTAAATCAATGAGTCCGCTTACTTTTGATAAGACAAAATGATTTATTTTTGGCCGACCATCATGTATGATGATGTTAACCAATAGAAAAGGGGTATTACATGAAATCAATGAATGAGTGGCGCAACGATCAAGAATACGTTTCAATTGTTTCTGACCTGCTGGCCCAGCCCGCTGTTAAAAAGTTGGCTAACTATACCCAGCACCACCATTCGAATCGTTTACAGCATTCAATTGCGGTTTCTTACGATAGCTATAAGATTGCTAAACGACTCCACCTAGATTACCGGAGCGTTGCCCGGGCCGGGTTGCTCCACGACCTGTTCTACTATGACTGGCGGACGACCAAGTTTGACTTGGGGACGCATGCTTTCATTCACCCACGGGTTGCCCTGCGGAACGCGGAGAAGATTACCCCGTTGAACAAGATGGAGAAGGATATCATCTTAAAGCACATGTTTGGGGCAACGCTCGCTGTGCCTCGGTACCCAGAAAGCCTGATCGTTTCATTGGTTGATGATTTTGAAGCAGAGCACGAATTCTGTAGCCCGCTGCGGGCCAAGCTTCGACGTCGGATTAAGAAGCGGCGGATGCGGACTATTTGGTAGGAAGGAGACATCATATGCAACACGAAGCTAGTACACCGGTTGCGGATGGTGGTTGTCAGCTGTGTCCCAAGTTCACGCAGACCTTCATGATGCTAGGTAAGAAGTGGAATGGCTTGATTATTGAAGTCTTACTGGGAAGCGACACCTTACGATTCAAGGACATTGCCAACAGCGTTAGCAAGTGCAGTGACCGGGTCCTTTGTGAACGACTGAAGGAACTGGAGGATGACCAGATCATCGTGCGCAACACCTATCCGGGATCCAGTCGGGTTGACTATTCATTGACAACGCGGGGTCGCGAATTGGCACCAGTAATGGAGGAAGTTCACGCGTGGAGCGACAAGTGGTGCTAATTGGGGCTTGACCAATTCCGGTCGAGTCATTAGAATGTTTAGTATAATTAAAAGCAATGACGGAAACTAGTAACTGCTTAGGGCTGTCAGAGAGCCACCAGGATTCTGCAAGCGGCGGCCAGCCTGACCCAGTGAATTTCATTTCCCGAGCCGATATGTAATGGTATTCCGGTCGATCACCGTTATTGATCAACTAGAGTGTATGGGTACCTGCCCATAAACTAGGGTGGTACCGCGAAGCTTCGTCCCTATATTGGGATGAGGCTTTTTTTATTTGTACAAAGGAGTTGAAAGCATGGGATTAAAAGAGAAGCTTGCTGACCTGCGCCAGCAAGGATTACAAGAGATTGAAAACTCACAAGACCTCAAGAAGATCAACGAGATCCGGGTCAAGATGCTAGGGAAGAAGGGCCCGATCACTAATGTCCTGCGGGGGATGCGGGATATCAGCGTCGAGGAACGGCCCAAGGTGGGGCAATTCGCCAACCAGGTACGTGATGACCTGAAGACGGCCATCGAAGAAAAGCGAGCTGCCTTGGAACAGGCCGCCCTGGATGCGGAACTGGCGGCCGAGACGGTCGACGTCACCCTGCCCGGCAGCCCGGTGGCCCAGGGTCAACCCCACGTCATCCAACAGATCATTGATCAGGTGGTGGACCTCTTTGTCTCCATGGGTTATGAAGTTGCCGTTGGTGACGAGGTTGAGCAGGAAGTTTACAACTTCGAAAAGCTGAACCTGCCTAAGGACCACCCCGCCCGTGACATGCAGGATACCTTCTACGTCACCCCGTCCGTTCTGATGCGGACCCAGACCTCGCCGATGCAGGCCCGAATGCTGGAGAAGCACGACTTCAGCCAGGGACCTTTGAAGATGATCTCTCCCGGGAAGGTCTACCGGCGTGATACCGATGACGCTACCCACAGTCACCAGTTTAACCAGATTGAAGGAATGGTTGTCGGTAAGCACATCACGATGGCCGATTTGAAGGGAACCCTGGAGACGGTTGCCCAGGCCCTCTTTGGCGACAAGCTGGACGTCCGCCTGCGGCCAAGCTACTTCCCGTTCACGGAGCCATCAGTCGAGGCCGACATCACCTGCTTCAACTGCATGGGAAAGGGGTGCGCCATCTGCAAGCATACCGGCTGGATTGAGGTCCTCGGTGCCGGGATGGTCCACCCCAACGTCCTCAAGATGTCCGGCGTGGATCCCGAAGAATACGGTGGCTTTGCCTTCGGGTTGGGCCCGGACCGGTTCGCTATGCTCAAGTACGGGGTCGACGATATTCGGAACTTCTACCAAAACGATGTCCGCTTCTTAAATCAATTCGACGAGAAAGGATAATGTAAGATGAAAGTATCATACCAATGGTTAAAGGAATACCTCGACCTGGACGTGGCGCCGCGCGAGCTTGCGGAAAAGATTGCTCGGACGTCGGTTGATATCAACGATGTCTACCAGCCAGCTGATGGGTTGAAGAAGATTGTGGTTGGTAAGGTCGTCGCAATGCAAGACCACCCGAACTCCGACCACCTTCACATCTGCCAGGTTGATGTCGGTGAAGAACAGCCGATCCAGGTGGTCTGTGGGGCGCCAAACGTCACCACCGGCAAGAAGGTCATCGTAGCCCTGAACGGTGCCCGGATTGCTGACAATGTCAAGATCAAGCGGGGGAAGATCCGTGGGGTCGAATCCAACGGGATGCTCTGTGCCCTCCAGGAAATCGGCTTTAGCGACAAGATTGCTCCGAAGGACTACTCGGCCGGCCTCTACTTCCTGCCGGACGATGCCAAAGAGGGTGAACCGGTCTTTGGCTACCTGGGGATGGACGACACGATCATTGACACCGATGTTACCCCGAACCGGGGGGACATGTTAAGTATGTACGGCAATGTCAACGACATCGCTGCCTTCTATGGCCTCCAATCCCATTTCAAGGAACTGCCGGTTGAGGAGAACGGCACCGAAAACACTGGCGACCTGGTCAGTGCCAAGATTGATGACCACAAGATTGCTCCAACCTACAAGTTGCGGGTAATCAAGGGGGTCAAGATCGCCGATAGTCCGCTCTGGCTGCAGATTCGTCTCTGGAACGCTGGGATCCGGCCGGTCAACAACGTGGTCGACGTCACCAACTACATCCTCTTGAAGTATGGTCAGCCACTGCACAGCTACGACTACGACCGCCTACCTGGTCATGACTTCGGGGTTCGCCACGCCAAGGAGGACGAGAAGTTCACGACCCTGGATGGGGATGAACAGACTCTTAAGGCTAACGACATCCTGGTCACGGTAGACAATCAACCGGTTGCCCTGGCCGGAACGATGGGCGGCGAAGGTACCGCAGTCAGCGATCAGACGACCACGGTGGCCTTAGAAGCGGCCATCTTTGACCCCGTCATGGTCCGGAAGCAGGCCCGGCGATTAGACCTGCACAGCGAGTCCTCAATGCGCTTCGAACGGGGAATCAACCCGGCTACTGTTGAGACGGCTCTGAACGAGGCTGCCGAACTGATTAAGGAACTGGCTGGTGGCCAGGTCACGAAAGGAATCGTCACCGGTAGCGAGAAATCCGCCGCTGATAAGCAGATCACCCTGTCACTGGCCAAGGTCAACCATGTGCTTGGGACCGACCTGCAGATGGCGGATGTAGAGGACGTCTTCTCCCGCCTGCGCTTTGCCGCTGACGTCAAGGATGACGACCAAATCGAAGTCACCGTCCCTGCCCGGCGTTGGGATATCTTTGTAGCCGCCGACCTCTATGAAGAGATTGCCAGAATTTACGGTTACGATAACCTGCCGTCGACCCTGCCGGTGATGACCCGGAACCGGGGCGGGTTAACCCCGCGGCAACGTTTTATCCGGGCTAGTCGCCATGACCTCGAGGGGATGGGGCTGACCCAGGCGATCAGTTACTCCCTGACCACGGTTGACAAGGCCAAGCAGTTCCAGATTGATCCGGTTGCTGAACCAATGAAGCTGGACTTCCCGATGAGTTCCGACCACGTGGCTACCCGGATGAGCATCATCAGTGGCCTCTTGATTGACATTGCCTACAACGTCTCCCGCAACGTCAACAACGTAGCTCTCTACGAAGAAGGCCGGGTCTTCCTGCCAAAGGGCGGCGAGCGGCCTGAGGAGCAGGAACACCTCGCCGGCGCCATCACCGGTCAGATGCTGGCTAATGACTGGCACACAGAGGATCGGCCGGTGGACTTCTTCCAGGTCAAGGGAATCGTTGAGCGCTACCTTCACAACATGGGCCTGACAGGTAAGGTAACCTACGTGGCTGACCAGTCCCGGCGTGAGATGCACCCCGGTCGCACCGCTAACATCCTGCTTGACGGCCAACTGGTCGGTTTCCTCGGCCAGGTTCACCCAAGCACCGCCAAGGTCTACAAGATCCCAGCAACCTACGTCTTTGAGCTGAACCTGGAATCCTTGATTGCGGCGCCAAAGGTTGCCAACGAGTACCATCCAATCAGCAAGTACCCATCGATCACCCGGGATATCGCCCTCCTGGTTGACGACGACATCACCAACGCGATGGTTATGGACGTTATCAACAAGCGTGGTGGGGCCTTCTTAAAGGACGTTCACCTCTTCGATGTCTACAGTGGCCTCCACCTGCCGAAGGGTAAGAAGTCTTTGGCCTACACCCTAACTTACCAGGATGACAACGACACCTTGACCGAAGACCAAGTCAACGCGGCCTTCGATAAGGTTACTAAGTCCCTGACGGACACCCTAGGCGCTGAAATTCGTTAAGGTTGAATAATGTGAGACCCCGTTACACGGTGGGTCCCACATTATTTGTATTTAAGAAGGCGAAAAATGAATGATAAGCGATTGAAACGGCAAAACCGCCTGGTCCTCTGCCTGGTAGCCATCTTGGTGATCACTGGCTTAGCCATCCACCAGTACTTCAACTATTCACTGAAGGCGGTGGACAGTGATGATCAACGGCGGGTGACGGTGGTTATTCCAGCCGGGGCGACCGACCACCGGGTGGCCAGAATCCTAAAGGAGCATGGTCTTGTCCGGAGTCAGTTTGTCTTTGACTACTACCTGCAGACCCACAAGACCCATGGAGTAAAGGCCGGCCGGTTTCGCCTAATGCGTTCGGCTACCGTGCCCGAGTTGGCAGCGACCATCCAGCAGAATTGCGCCGCAAAAAGGCGTTAGGGGATTGCCGTGACTGGCAGAGTGCTATATACTATTTGAGATTAATTTTATTAGAGGAGCAGTAAACAAAGCATGAGTATAAAAGAACAGCGGCGGCCAATTATCATTGGTGTTACCGGGGGATCCGGGAGTGGGAAGACCACGGTCAGCAAGGCGATCTATAACCAATTGCACGGCCAGGCCATCCAAATTATTACCCAGGATACCTACTACAACGACCAGGACGACATGACGATGGCTGAGCGGAAGGCGGTTAACTATGACCACCCCTTGGCCTTTGATACCGACCTACTGATCGAGCAGCTGGCCGACCTGCGAAACAATAAGGCAATCGAGATGCCGGTGTATGACTACACCCAATACACCCGGTCCGCCGAGACGGTTCACGTCGAGCCCCAGGACGTCATCATCTTAGAGGGGATCTTGATCCTAGACGACGAGCGTCTGCGAGACCTGATGGACATCAAGGTCTATGTCGACACCGACGATGATATCCGGATTATTCGCCGGATCAAGCGGGATATGGCTGAGCGTGGCCGGACCCTGGACTCCGTGATCAACCAGTACCTGGCCACGGTCAAGCCGATGTATCACCAGTTCGTGGAACCGACGAAGCGCTACGCCGACATCATCGTTCCCGAGGGTGGTGAGAACCGGGTGGCCATTGATATCTTGACGACCAAGGTCCGTGACATCCTGGTCAAGCGAGGTCACACCCTACAATAGAGTTTACAAATCCACGACAGAATGGTAATGTAGCCACCGGATAAAATATGAGGAGTGAATTTTTAGATGGCTGAAGAAAAAGAATTTCCAATGACCCTCGAGGGGAAGCAAAAATTAGAGGCAGAACTGGAAGACTACAAGATGAAGCGTCGTCCAGAGGTAATCAAGCGTATCAAGATTGCCCGGAGCTACGGGGACCTTTCCGAGAACTCCGAATACGAGTCTGCCAAGGATGAACAGGCCATGGTCGAGGGGAAGATCGCCCAGATTGAAAACATGCTGCAATACGCAGTCATCATCGACAACGAGGACGTGGCCAAGGACGAGGTCTCGATGGGCCGGGAAGTCACGATCAAGGAGCTGCCCGATGAAGAACCGGAGACTTACTCGATTGTTGGTGAAACCGAATCCGACCCAATCAACGGTAAGATCTCCAACGAGTCACCGATGGCCAAGGGCCTGCTCGGTCACAAGATCGGCGAGGAGGTCAGCATCGACATTCCAAACGGCACCATGAAGGTCAAGATCTTAGACGTCAAGTAAGCTTGTTAGGCTGCGAGAATAGATAGAGTACGCGAAAAGGTCGCCAGCGCTCGGTAAAGCCGGGCACCGGCGGCCTTTTGTATAGGCAGAATCCTTGGTATTTTTATGGTCAGATGGTATAGTTAAGATCATGAAAGTGCTATCATTAAATCAGTTAAACGAGTAAAGGGGATTTCAGTATGAAGTTAATTGTTACCGATGCCGCTAATCAGTGGTTCAAGGATGAAATGGACCTGAAGCCGGGCGATGGGATCAAGTTCTACGGCAAGGTCTACGGGCGCACCGAGGTTCACCACGGCTTCTCCCAGGCCTTCGCCAAGGATAACCACCCGATTGACCCGGTATTGGAGGTTGTTAAGGACGGGATCGACTACCACGTCAACGAGGTCGATGAGTGGTTCTTCACCCGTCTGATCACGACCGTCGACGCCAATGACGATGGCCTCGTTTTCCACTTCCAGCACGAGGATGAAGACGAAACACCAGACGTTGCCGGGCTGACCAGTGATCAAGACGACCACGCCGACAACCAGGCGGACGCCTCGACCGGTGCCTCCCAGCACGAGCATTAATCACACCGCTGTAAACAAAACAGCCACCCAGGGAATTTCCCGGATGGCTGTTTTTCCTTATCGTTGCCGGCGGATGAAGTAGATCGTTGCGGTGAGGCTGATAACGGTGACCAACGCGCCGAGGATCAGGTACGGCGGCCGGTAGTTAAATTCAACCTGGTGGGTGCCGGCTGTGATCGGTAGGGCCATGAAGGTACCGATGACGGTTCGTGGCTGGACCCGGTGGCCGTCGACCTTAACGTGCCAGCCCTTAGCCGCGGGGATGGTGGTCATCAGGGTCGATTGCCCCCGGTGGATCTTGACCGTCCCTCGGATACGCGTCGGGGTCGCGTGCTGGATCTTTAGCGGTGACTGGTGGAGGGTCTTGAGACTGGCGTCAAAGGCCCGCTGGTTGAGTCGGTAGACACTGACGTTTTGCAGCCAGACACTGGTCTTCTTTAGGCGGAAGGTGATGGTGACCGGCTTGCCCTTTTGATGGTGGGCCAGGTTAATCACCACGGTATCGCGGTAAGTATTGTACTGGTTAAAGTCGCGTCGATCCATACTGATGCTAGCGTTGTCCTTGACCTCAGGGCCGAGGGTGAGGTAGTAGGAATCATCCGTTGGCGGGATAAACGTCAGCTTGATATCGGCCGGCTTGAGGAGGTTTTGCTTACGGAAGGTTGTTCCCGTGATCTGGTGGGCGGCCTGGACGTTATCGAAACGGACGGAGGTGAAGTTCTGGACGTTAAACAATGGCTGGTTAATTGGCCGGCCTGCCAGCGCCTGGAAGATCTGTGACTGGTAGCTTAGCGGATCCAGGGTGGCCTTGCCCAGCTGGAAGATCTTCGAACTGGCTCCGAAGGCAATCGGTAGGGCGGCCGGGTTGTAGCGGCTGGTGGTCATCTTGGTCCGGCCAACCTCAGGGAGGTGCGCCCAGTCCGGCCGGTAGCCAGACAGTGGCATGATCTGGTTACTGTCTTCAATCCCGTGGTGGCGGGCGGTCATCGTGTATTTGAAGCCGAGCAGGGCATCACTGACCTGTGTTCCGTTGTCATAGCTGACGAAGCCGTCGCCGGCTGGTTGGCCAATTGCGCCCATGAAGGCCGGAATTGCTGGCTCCAGGGTCGAACCAAAATGATCGGCGGAGAAGAAATCACCCTGCATCGGGTCGTCCTTGGTCCGCATGAAGGTCTTGGCAACCCGGTAGAAGCCCGGGTCGTGGCGTTTCAGCTGGCGACTAGCGGTGTCGAGCTGTTGGGTGTACTTGCCAAACTCGGCTTGGGAGACGTAGGCAATCTTGTTGAGGCTGGTGAAGGCGGCGGTCCCCACGTCGCAGACCACAATGAGGATGATTAGGAAGTCATACAGGCGGGGTGAATTATGCCGGGCGATCAGGAGGACAGCCAGGGAGACCACGACGAAGCCCAGACCGATGAGTCGCTGGCTAGTCGACAGGTAGGATAGCTTCAGCCGGCCGGTTTCCCAGAAGATCAGGATGCTCAACACCAATATGGCCAGGGCCCCGGGCCACTTGAGTTGGTAGGCGGGCTGGAGGGCTCGGGCGGCGAGCAGGACGCACCAGAAGGCAAAGATAAACGAGAACCGGTACGGGTACCAGACCGGAAACTGTCCGGCGTGCCAGAGGAGGTCCAGGGGTTCATAGCAAAACGATAGGATGAAGAAGACGGTTATCAGGCCCGCGACCAGTCGCTGGGACCACGGGACTTTTCGGGCGAAGAAGTACAGCCCGGTCCCGATAATCAGCAGCATTCCAACGTAAATATTAGGCTGGCCGCTGGGCATCTGGTTGAAGTCAAACGAGCCGGGAACCAGCTTACCAAGCATCTTGATTGGTCGATACTCAAACTTACTGCTGATCATGGTCTCGGTGTAGGTTCCCTTGCTGGTTGTCAGGGCGTAAATGGTCGGCAGGAGGGTGATGGCCGCAATTCCGGCGCTGGCCAGGGAGCTGATTAGGTAGGCACCACACGCCTTTAGCCGGGCCCGCCAGCCAGCAAGGGTTGGCAACTGCCAGGCGACGACTAGGATGGTGAACAGGCAGATCATCCAGGCCATGTAATAGTTGTCAATCATCATCACTGCCAGCCAAGCGATATAAGTGCCTGGCTGCCCCCGGTGAAGTAAGCGCAGTAACCCCCAGACGATTAGGGGCAGGATAATCAGGGCGTCTTGCCAGATCATGTTGAGCTGGTTGGCGATCATCCAGCCGTTGAGGGCATAGGCGGTGCTGAAGGCCCAGGTGCGCGGCCCAGACTGGAGCTTGGTTTTGAGCAGGAGCCAGGCCATTGCCATCCCCGCCAACCCAAAGCGAGTAAGGGTCAAGAGCATCACCCCGCTGGTTAGCCACTTGCCGGGGAAGAAGAGCAAGAGCAGGTTGAGGGGACTAAAGAGGTAGTAGGCGTTGGTCCCCAGCATCTCCCCGCCCAGACCCTTACTGAAGGAGTAAAAGAGACTGCCTGGATGGTGGAGAATCAGGTTACGGAAGTAGGCGAAGAAGTCAATGTACTGCTGGCCCAGGTCGACGGTCAAAAGGCTGCTCGGGCCAAAGGGGGCCATCTGGCGGTAGGCGAAGTAGGCCCCCATTAAAACGACCGGGATCAGGAAGCTCCCGGTCAAGATTACGGTGTGCTGATTTTTCCAATTCTGGCGATTCACGAAAACTGTTCCTTCCCTTAATAGTTGTTGCTGAATATTATATAACGTTCTGGTCGGCGAAGTCGTCTCCCAAGAATTAAATTTAGGTAAATCATGGTGGTTTAGTATTCATTTTTTCATAAATAAAGAGTATTATTTTTAAGTTAGTAGTGGAGGGATTCCTGCGCCCAGTATTAAAATTTGGTAGAATAATAGTCACTACAATGAAGGAGAATTGAGATCCTGTGAAAGTCTTTGATCGAATAAAGAACCTATTTAATTCGCAAAACCGCAAGAAGCGCAGTGCCCAGTCGGTAATCCCGTTCCGGCTGAACCTCCTGCTGTGGATTGTCGGTATTCTCTTGTTGGCACTGACGGCCCGGCTGTTTTACCTGCAGGTGCTGAACGGAAGCTCATACAAGGCCGAGGTTAAGCGGTCCGACACCTCGATTCAGACCAACAATGTCCAGCGGGGGATGATCTACGATTCCCAGGGCCGGGTCATGGTTGGTAACCAGACCCACCAGGCGATTACCTATACCAAGGGTTCCAACGTCACCGCAACTGAGCTCTACAAGATCGCCAACCGGTTGGGCCGGTACGTAACGGTGACCAACAAGAATGCCCGGCTGACCGACCGGAATGAGGAGGACTACTACCTGGCGGACAAGGGGCGGCTGAACAGCGTCCTCAAGCACGTCAAGACCAGTAGTAACGATAGTGAGGATGCTAAGTACAACAAGGCCCTAGACTACCTGAACAGTCATCCAGATGCCTGGAGCCTGACCAGCCAGCAGAAGAACAATGCCCGGATTTACGCGGCCATGAGCGGGGCCTACTCCCTGTCGACTACCTATATCAAGGAGACTGGGGTGACCTCCGGAGAACTGGCGGCCGTTGGTGAACACCTTAACGAGATGCCGGGGGTCAAGATCGGGACTTCCTGGACGCGGAACTATCCGCAGGGTAAAGACGTTCAGAGCCTGACCGGGACGGTTTCCACGACCGGGTTGCCGAGTGATCAGGCTAATAGCTTGCTCTCGCAGGGCTATTCACGAAACGATAGCGTCGGCCAGAGTTACCTTGAGAAGGAATACCAGGCCACGTTGGCCGGATCCAAGTCCCAGACCGAGGTCACCACGAATGGTAATGATGTTACTAAGGAAGTCACGAAGTATCCTGGTAAGAAGGGGGACAACCTGGTCCTGAACATTAACTCTAAGTTCCAGAGCCGGGTTCAAGAGATCCTTAAGAACAACTACTCGGCGGCGGGGAATGCCTATTCAACCGGTGTCTATGCCGTGGTCATGAACCCGCATACCGGAGCGGTGCTGGCGATGGCCGGCATCGACCGGGATCCGACAACCGGTAAGGAAACTCCAGACCAGATCGGGGCGATTAACCACCCGATCACCATGGGGTCGGTTGTCAAGGGGGCCACGATCATGGGGGCCCTGATGGATGGCGTCATCACGCCAAGCAACAATACCTTAGTTGACCAGCCGATCAAGGTGGCTGGGACCTCATCCAAGGGTTCTTGGTTCAACCACGGTGGCTCAGCCAACATGTCCCTGGACGCCCCAACCGCCCTTGAGGTGTCCTCCAACTCCTACATGATGCAGCTGGCAATGAAGGAGGGGGGCATGAAGTACAGCCCGAATGCCCAGATTACGCTGAAACCAAGCATCTTTGCCAAGGAACGGGGTTACTTCAACATGTTCGGTCTTGGGGTCAAGACCGGGATTGACCTGCCGGGTGAGACGGCCGGGTACAACGGACCGTCGGATCAGAAGCACATCGGTTCGGCCCTCGACTTGGCCTACGGGAACTACGATGGTTACACCACCATCCAGCTGGCCCAGTACATGTCAACGATCGCCAACGGGGGTTACCGGATGCGGCCATACGTTGTCCAGTCCATCCGGGGAACCAAGAAGAACGGGCAGTTGGGGAAGGTTGAGTACACCACCCAGCCACAGGTCCAGGCCACGATTCCAGCTTCCAAGGCCGACTTCGACCTGGTAAGACACGGCCTCTACCTGGTTACCCACGGGACCAGCCCGTACGTTACCGCTAAGTCGTTGGGGACGGTCAAGCCATCCATCTCCGGGAAGACCGGGACTGCCGAAACCTTCTACAAGAAGCACCCGACCGCCACGATCAGTTTTGCCGGTTACGCACCGTCCAACGATCCCCAGGTGGTTGTGGCCCTGGCCATTCCGGGTTCCACCAACGAAAATGGGGGAGCCAACATCAACATGGCTAAGCAGATCTTTGAGGCCTACTGGAAGATGGTCCAGTCGCCAAAGGGCTTCACGGACGGTGAATAGCGGGACTGTCAAGGCAATTTCCTTAACAAACTTTGCTAAATCACTAGCCAAACCAATTAATAAATGATATAGTTGTACGAGTTAGGGTTACGATAAATAACCAATTAAGATCAAATAAAGTTTGGAGGTTATAACTCATGCGTGTCAACATTACCCTTGAATGCACTTCATGCCACGAGCGGACTTACTTAACCAGCAAGAACCGTCGTCACAATCCCGACCGTCTTGAATTAAACAAGTACTGCCCACGGGAACGCAAGGTGACATTACACCGCGAAACTAAGTAATCTGCTTAGTTTATCAAACCAGTCAATTGCTCTTTTGCAATTGCTGGTTTTTTCTTTGCAAGGATGCGGTCCACGTGAATTATTATCCAGCACGATGGTAAATGCTTTTAACCAGCTTGCCGGCTGAAAAACGCTTGCAAAATGAGGGGCGACCTGTAATAATGTATTCTTGTAACCGTTTATCATTTTGTATAAAGGGAGATTTGAGAATAATGACGTATTCTAAGAATGAGCTGCGGCAGGCCTACATCGCCCGCCTTCAGCAGCTCGACCTTAATACGCGTCTTAGCGAGGAGAAACGTCTGACTTCGATGCTTTTCAACCAGCCCGAGTGGATGCGAGCCAAGGTGGTTGCCCTGACCCTCAGCCAGTCGTTTGAGATCGACACGGCCCCGATCCTGCTACACGCCCGTCATGAGGGGCGGACGGTGGTGGTTCCCCGGACCCTGCCGAAGCGGCAGATGGAGTTCGTCGAGATCACGGAGAGTACCGACTTCGTGGAGAGCTCCTTTGGGGTCTTGGAGCCGGCAGACGGCCGGGTTTATGGTCCTGATGAGATTGACTTGATGGTGGTACCCGGGGTCGCTTTCACCACGGATGGACTCCGGGTTGGCTTCGGCGGCGGTTACTACGACCGTTACTTGAGTAAGTATCATGGGGATACAATCTCATTGGCGCTACCAACCCAGCTGGCCACGGATGGCGAGTGGCAACCTGATGCGTACGACCAGCGCGTTGCTAAGGTATTGACGCTGGCGGAGTGTTAGCCGATGCGGTCACGTAGTTGGTCCCTGGCACCGGTCACCGTCACCCTGGTCGTCATCCAGGTGCTGGTCTATCTTGCAATGAGCCTGGTTGGCGGTTCAACCAATCCGGCAGTACTGGTGCGCTTCGGGGCGCTAGTGCCGGCGCTTTTACAAGCGGGACAGTGGTGGCGCCTGGTCACCCCGGTCTTTGTCCATATTGGTTTTACCCACTTGCTGATCAACAGCCTAACCCTCTACTTCTTGGGGCTCTACATTGAGCAGCTGTTTGGTCACTGGCGGATGGTGGTCATCTACTTTGTCAGCGCAATTATCGGTAACCTTTGTAGTGCCTACTGGCTGGCGGGGAGTCTGGCAGCCGGCGTCAGTACAGCCATCTTCGGCCTGTTCGGGGCCTTTTTAATGCTGGGTGAGTCCTTCCGGGACAACTTGGCACTGCGCCAGCTCAGCCGCCAGTTTCTCATCCTGGTCCTGTTAAACGTCGGGACCGACCTGCTGGTGCCGGGCATCGACCTGGCGGGGCACATTGGTGGCCTGGTGGGCGGCTTTTTGATGGCGTATGTCGTCGGGGCCCCAAAGCTGGGATCGGTGACCGTGGCTAAGCGCTGGCTGAGTGCCGCCGTGTTGGTGGTTGGTGTCCTGGTCCTGATTTGGGAAGTGAGCTGATTATTCATGGCAATGGTACCGCACGAATTTAGGACGTTATATGATGTTCAGCAGTTGCTCAAGGAGTTCAACGTGTTTGTCTACGTTGGCAAGCGCCTCTACGACATCGAGCTGATGGCAATCGAGCTCGATAACCTCCACCAGTCGGGGGTCGTTGACCGGGCGACCTACATGAAGGCCAAGATTGTCCTGCGCAAGGAACATCGTGAAGAATTGAAACGAGAGCAAACGGGGAAACTGTATTAATCCCCAGGAAAGGAATTATTATGGCAAGCAAGAAATTATTTGGTGTTGATCTTGGTGGGACGACCATCAAGTTTGCAATTTTGACGGAAAACGGTGAAATTCAACAGAAGTGGTCGATTCGGACCAACATCCTGGACGAGGGTTCCCACATCGTTCCGGACATCATTGAGTCCATCAACCACCACCTGGACCTCTACAAGATGGATAAGGACCAGTTCATCGGCATCGGGATGGGGACTCCTGGGACGATCGACCGGGACAAGGGAACCGTTGTCGGGGCCTACAACCTGAACTGGAAGACGACTCAGAATGTCAAGGAAGCCATCGAGGCTGGTACCGGGATGAAGTTTGCTCTCGACAACGATGCCAACGTGGCCGGTCTTGGTGAACGTTGGAAGGGTGCCGGGAACGAAGGTGACGACGTGGCCTTCATCACCCTGGGGACCGGTGTCGGCGGTGGGATCATCGCCAACGGTAAGCTGGTTCACGGTCTGGTCGGGGCCGGTGGTGAGGTTGGCCATATGATCGTCCAACCAGATGGCTACCTCTGCACCTGTGGTAACCGCGGCTGCCTGGAACAATACGCCTCCGCAACCGGGGTGGTTCACATTGCCCAGGACAAGGCCGAGGAATACGAGGGTTCCAGCCGTCTGAAGGCCATGATCGACAACGGTGACGAGATCACCTCCAAGATTGTTTTCGACCTGGCCAAGGAGAACGACTACCTGGCTAACGAGGTTGTTGACGCGGTCTGCCATTACCTGGGGCTGGCCTGTGCTAACCTGAGTAACGTTCTCAACCCTGAATACGTCGTCATCGGTGGTGGGGTCTCTGCAGCCGGGGACTTCCTGCTCAAGCGGGTCGAGGCCAACTTTGAGAAGTACGCCTTCCCAACGGTCCGGACCTCAACCCAACTGAAGCTGGCTGAACTGGGTAACGACGCCGGAGTTATCGGTGCCGCTTCCCTGGCCCGTCAGTTTGCCAACGAGTAATAGTGAGGCGAATTGATCGTGGTTTTAGGAGTTAGTCAAGGATTATTAATCTTCAATACCGTTATTGTTATCCTCCTCTTGGCTTGGCTATTGACCTGGGGCTTCCAATACTGGCGGCGTAATCACTACGCCACCGTTTTGGACCAGGAGGAGTTCCAAAAGGGAATGCGTAAGGCCCAAGTGATTGACCTGCGTCAAGAGAACGAGTTTAAGGCTGGCCACATCCTTGGAGCCCGCAACCTGCCATATGTATACCTGCGTCAGCAGTATGGTGAGCTGCGTCCGGACCTGCCCGTCTACATGTACGACCAGGGGATGGCGATCAGTACCCAGGCGGCCGCATTCCTGGGCAAGCGCGGCTACCACAAGTTGTACATCTTAAAGGGTGGTTACAACAACTGGGACGGCAAGACCAAGAAGAACAAGTACTAAAATAAAAAAGCAGGAGGTTACGTAACCTCCTGCTTTTTTATTGGCTCGACTAGATTTGGTGAGCAGAATGACCCTTGCGGATAGCAGCCCGCCGGTTCTCGTCAAACTTCTCTTCTTGTTCCTCAACTGGCTTGATAACCTTCTTGTGGAATGCCATGGCACCACTGGCCAAAGCGGCGATGGTTGATGCGGCACCGATGAAAACGCCCTTCGTGAATTGCTTCATAACACAGTTCCTCCTTTTGTTATTAACTTAATTCTATTATGATTGACTTAGGAACGATTTACCAGTGGTTTACACGAAAATTTGCGATAATTTATGAATTGTAGGAGAAAATGAAAATGACTAAAGTAGTTGCAATTGTGGGCCCGACGGCGGTGGGGAAGACGGCCCTGTCGATTAGGATTGCCAAGCGCTTTGCCGGTGAGGTGATCTCAGGGGACTCGATGCAGGTTTACCGCCAGCTCGACATTGGAACGGCCAAGATCACCAAAGACGAGATGGCTGGGGTTCCCCACCACCTGATTGATATCTGTGACGTTACCGAGCGCTATTCGGCCGCCATGTTTAAGCAGCAGGCCACCGCTGCGATCGACGCGATCGCCGGTCGGGGGCACCTCCCCCTGGTTGTCGGTGGGACCGGTTTTTATCTCCAGACGTTGACTAACAACCTCACCCTGGGTCAGGATCACTTTGACGAGGAATCGGCCCAAATCAGGGCGCACTGGCACCAACTGGCCGAGGAGCGGGGGGCCGCCTATGTCCGCCACCATCTCGCTGAGCTGGATCCGGTAGCAGAGAAGCATATTGAGGCGGGGAACCTACGGCGGGTGATTCGGGCCCTTGAAGTGATTGAGAAGACCGGTCAGCGTTTTTCCAACCAGCCCCACCAGGCGAGTCCCAACGACTACCTGTTGATTGGGCTAACGACGGATCGTCCCGTCTTATACGACCGGATCAATCACCGGGTCGACCTGATGGTTCAATCCGGCCTAGTCAACGAGGCCCGCTGGCTCTATGACCATGGTGGCGCGACTCTGCCGGCGGGAAAGGGGATCGGTTATCACGAGTTCTACCCTTACTTTGCCGGGGACTGTGATCTGGATACGGTGATCCGAAAGGTCAAACAGGATTCCCGCCACTACGCTAAGCGTCAGCTGACCTGGTTCCGCAATAAGATGGACGTTCACTGGTTCGACCTGGTCAGCGGTCGGGATGATCCTGAACAAATTAATGAATTGGTCCAGTCGTGGTTAATTAAGTGAAGTCTGTCCGGCAAAAAGATTTCAATTACCTTAAAGTTTCGATATCAATTGACTTGTCCCGGGGGAATTGGTATCCTTAAAAACGTATTGAAAAAGTAATTGTGGACTGATTTTACGAACATTTATCCATTATTGGTCTATGCCAAACTCGATGGTTCGGGGATTACCTTCACGGGCGATGGCTTAATAAAATTAAGGCCACGGTTATGACTGGCATTAGCGTAACTGGTTTTTACTGAAAGGGAATGAATTTAATGGCTAAGCGAGAACTTACAAAAGAAGAAGTCCGTCAAATGGTGAAAGATGAGGACATTCGTTTCTTACGGGTAATGTTCACCGACCTACTGGGGACGATCAAGAGCGTCGACCTACCGGTGAGTCAGTTGGAGAAGCTGCTGGACAACAAGATCATGTTTGATGGTTCCTCCATTGATGGCTTTGTCCGGATCGAAGAGAGTGACATGTACCTCTACCCAGACATGTCGACTTGGCTGGTCTTCCCGTGGGGAGCTGAACACGGTAAGGTGGCCCGGGTGATCTGCAGTGTCCACAACACCGACGGTACCCCGTTCTCCGGTGACCCGCGGAACAACCTGAAGCGGGTGCTCAAGGATATGCAAAAGCTTGGCTTCAAGGACTTCAACATCGGTCCCGAGCCTGAATTCTTCCTTTTCAAGCTCGACGAGAACGGTAACCCAACCACCAAGGTCAACGACCAGGAGAACTACTTCGACATGGAACCCGCTGATCGCGGTGAGGACTGCCGGCGCGATATCGTCTTGGCCCTTGAGAAGATGGGCTTTGACGTTGAGGCGGCCCACCACGAGGTTGCACCGGGCCAACACGAGGTTGACTTTAAGTACGCCAACGCCCTGGAGGCGGCTGACAACATCCAGACCTTCAAGCTGGTAGTCAAGACGATCGCCAAGAACTACGGCCTCCACGCTACCTTCATGCCAAAGCCATTGTCTGGGATTAACGGGTCAGGGATGCACCTCAATATGTCCCTGTTCAGCCAGGATGGCAAGAACGCCTTCTACGACGAAAACGATAAGGACCAACTTTCACAGACGGCCTACCACTTCCTGGGTGGCTTGATGAAGCATGCCCGGAGTTTCACCGCCATCTGTGATCCGATCGTTAACTCCTACAAGCGGTTGGTTCCCGGTTACGAAGCCCCAGTTTACGTTGCCTGGTCAACTTCTAACCGGTCACCACTGGTGCGTATTCCAAACGACCGGGGGATGGGGACCCGCTTGGAACTGCGGTCTGCGGACCCATCGGCTAACCCATACCTGGCCATTGCCAGTGTGCTGGAGGCCGGCCTGGACGGGTTGCGCAATGACCTGCCACCGGTTCACAACATCGACGAGAACATCTACCAGATGAGCCTGGCTGAACGCCAAGAGAAGGGGATTGTCAACCTGCCTGACACCCTCCACAATGCGCTGAAGGACCTGGCAACCGACGATGTCATCAAGGGTTCCATGGGCGAGCACCTCTACAAGAGCTTCATGGAGGCCAAGACCCGTGAGTACGATAGCTACCGCCAGCACGTTTCCGACTGGGAACGGCACCAATACATGGAGCAGTACTAGTCGTCACCTCCTGTCGTTGCCTTAATACCAGCCATATCAACTGATATCACAATTCCGAAAAGTCCATCTGCAACAATTAGGCAACAAACTCACCGCCAACTGAGTTCTCGCCCAATTGCTGCGGGGCTTTTTCTTGCTGTCAATTGACAAATAGCGACATTCAGATACAATTATACTTGTTGTAATAGCGGCTTTTTACTGTTAATTAGTTACTAAAGGAGAATTTAGATAAAATGGATCAAAAGGTCAGAGTTCGGTATGCACCAAGTCCAACCGGTTTCTTGCATATTGGGAATGCCCAATCGGCATTGTTTAACTACTTATTTGCACGGCACTTCAACGGGACGATGGTATTGCGGATCGAGGATACCGACACGAAGCGAAACGTTGAAGACGGTGAAGCCAGCCAGCGGGAGAACCTGCACTGGTTAGGAATCGACTGGGACGAGGGTCCAAACAAGCCGAACCCGAAGTATGCTCCATACCGGCAGAGCGAACGGAACGCCCAGGGAATCTACCACAAGTACATTCAAGAACTGTTGGACAAGGGGATTGCCTACAAGGACTACACGACCGAGGAAGAGCTGCAGGAAATGCGGGAACGCCAGCGGGCCAACAAAGAGGCTCCACACTACGACGGTCGTTGGTACGGCCGGAGTGAAGAGGACCAGCAGGCGGCCGAAGCCAATGGGTTGAAGCCAACGATCCGTTTCCACTTTCCGAAGAACCACGACTACGAGTGGGACGACATCGCCCGGGGTCACGTTTCCTTCAACTCTGACAACCTTGGTGGTGACTTCATCATCGAGAAGAGCGATGGGATGCCAACCTACAACTTTGCCGTGGTTGTCGACGACCACTCCATGGACATCACCCATGTCCTGCGTGGTGCTGACCACATCTCCAACACGCCAAAGCAGATTGCAATCTATGAGGCCCTCGGTTGGCAGCATCCTACTTTCTGCCACATTCCATTGATCTTCAACCCGAAGACCCGGAAGAAGCTGAGTAAGCGGGACAAGGATACCCTGCAGTTCATCAGCGAATACAAGCGGCATGGTTACCTCCACGAGGCCATCTTCAACTTCATCGCCTTTTTGGGCTGGTCACCAAAGGGCGAACGGGAAATCTACTCCAAGGACGAGCTAATCAAGGTTTACGATCCTGACCGGATGTCCAAGGCCCCGGCCTACTTCGACCAGAAGAAGCTGGATTGGATGAACGCCCAATATATCAAGGCCATGTCCGTCGATGAACTGACCGACCGGACAATGGAACTGGTCAAGGAGGGTGAAACCGAGGAAGCCAAGCGCCTGCAGAGCATTCCGGAGGACGACTGCCGAGACATCATCAAGAAGACGATCCACGTTCACCAGCGCGACGTCAACAAGTTGCTTGAGGTAATCGAGCACGCCTGGAGCTACTACAAGGTCTTAGATGAACACTTCAACTACGACCAGCTGATTGACAATGAAGATTTCAACAACGCTGACGTGGTTGCCGTTCTGCAGGGTCTGAAGGACAAGCTGGTCAACGGTGGCGACGATCTCGACTACGCCCAGGCCATCAAGGAAGTTGGTAAGGAAACCGGCATCAAGGGCCGCAACCTCTACTTCCCATTGAACCTGGCCTTCACTGGTTCAACCTCCGCTCCACAGATCTACGAGATCATGGACATTTACTCACGTAAGACGGACATTGAATTGCTTGACCGGATGATGGCAGCATTTAAGTAATCACTAATAAGAAGTCGGATGGCAGTGACCACCCGGTTTTTGTTTTAAAAGCGGACAAGGAAACGTGGCTGGGGGAAAAAATTGTTTT
>NZ_AZGO01000041.1:74102-80708 GCF_001435345.1 Limosilactobacillus pontis DSM 8475
AGCGGCTAGCGCAGCGTAGCAAGTCTATTTGACTACGAACGAAGGCCGACATCTCCAGCGTTAACCTCCGTTCTAGGCTAGCCGTACAGGGCGCCGAGAAGCTTATTTCCCAGCCTCTATGAATTGTCCATTTTTTTGGCTTTACATCGAACGTACGTTTGAAAAATGCTATAATATACTTAGCAGAAGGATTAGCGTTAGGACACTAATTAGCTTTAATTTACCGACGATGAAAGAATAGTGGTGGCAATGGCGAAGAAACGTTATCAAAACAATCCTAGCAGTCACTTCGTCAATGAATACGGCATGAACTATCTCCTAAAAAGACTCAAGCAGGAATACCCATTCCTTAGAGCTAGTGACGCAACTAGTTTTCTGGTGGCCAATCGCAACCTCGCTCAAGCCTTTAAGATGCTCTTTAGGCACCAAGGTGGTTACCCACGGTTTAAATCGCGTCATTCGACCCGGCAAGCTTATACAGGACGGTCAGTTTGTCAGGTGCTTGATAAACGGCGAGTTAAGTTGCCAAAGTTGGGCGGCATTCGGACCAGTAAGACAACCCGGTTAGCTGATGGCAAAGTCAAGTGCTATACGGTTTGCCTTGCGCCAACTGGGCGTTACTATCTGTCATTACAAGTGGCATTTGAGGCTCCCAAACATTTAAGCAAGACAGGAAAAGCGGTCGGCATCGACGTTGGAATTGCGATCTAGCCATTAGTTCTGATGGCATTAAGTATGGAACCTTTAATGCCAAATGGTATGAAAAGCAAGCAACAAAGTGGCAAAGTAAGTATGCCAAACGGAAACATCAAGCGACCATTGCCGTTCGTCAGTGGAACCATAACCACAAAACGGTGAAGGAAGAGCTAAATGATTACCAGAACTGGCAACGAGCCCGACAACAAAAGGCTCGCTATCAAGCAAAGATAGCGAACCAGTGCAAGGATTATTTACATAAGTTAACGACGGCCTTGGTTAAGCAGTATGACGTAATCGTCATCGAAGATTTGAAAGCCAAGAACCTTCAGAAAAACCATTGCTTAGCTAAGTCGATCGCAAATACCAGCTGGTATCAGTTCCGGACCATGTTAGCATATAAGTGTGCCTGGTATGGTAAACGCTTGGTGGTGGTTAGACCAAACTATACTAGTCAGATTTGTAGTCACTGTGGCTACCATAGTGGCCCTAAGCTACTCGACATTCGTGAATGGACGTGTCCAAGTTGTGGCACCCACCACGATCGCGATATTAATGCGGCAGCTAATATCTTGCGTAAAGGATTAAAAGCCGTTGGCTAGGGACTAGCCATGGTAAAAGAGTGGGGTTCTGTAAGTTAGGTATCCTAAATACTACCCCATGTTCCCAGAAGCGCGGTCATTAATGGCCGAGTAGTTCACAAAATGGCTTGACCACCATTGCACAAATCAGTTAACCTATAACCAGTACAACATCTTTTCGAGAAGGGATATGATCATCAATGGTTGAGATGAGTAAACACATGCGCGCCACGTTGAACGATGTGCCGACACTTAAACTTTTTGACTTTTCAACATTTGTTTCGAAGATTCCCGACGTGATCGAGTTCACCCTGGGGGAACCGGACTTCAACACCCCCCGAGTACGTCAAGCAGGCGGGAATCCGGGCAATCCAGGAGAACCGGACCCACTATGCGCCGCAGCGGGGGACGGTCGGCCTCTTGCAGGCAGTGGCCGATAACCTGGCCGACCGCTACGGCCTCCACTACGACCCCAAGACCGAGATCCTGATCACCAACGGGGTCACTGAGGGGGCCTATTCCGCCATTACCGCCGTCACCAATCCCGGCGATGTCGTCCTGGTGCCGACACCGACCTTCTCCATTTACGGCCCTGACGCCATCATCGGTGGGGCCCAGGCGGTTGAAGTTGACACCTCGGTGACCGACTTTAAGCTGACTCCGGCCCTTTTGAAGAAGTACCTCGACCAGTATGGTGATCGGGTGAAGGCGATTATCTTCGTCAACCCGTCCAACCCAACCGGGATCGCCTACACCCAGCAGGAGCTCGACGACCTGGCCGCTTTGATCAAGGGCAAGCCGATCTTCGCCATCAGTGATGAGATCTACAGCGAACTTAACTATGATGGTGAGTACGCCTCGATGGCCAAGTCCCTGCCGGACCAGACCATCCTGACCAACGGCTTCTCCAAGTCCTACGCCATGACCGGTTGGCGGATCGGCTACCTCTGTGCACCAAAGGATATTACCAGTGAGATCTTCAAGGTTCACTCCTTTGTGATGATGGACGTGGCCACCTTCACCCAGGATGCAGCCGAGGCGGCCCTGCGTGGTGGCACCGCGGCCATTGACGAGATGGATCGTCAGTACATAAAACGGCGGGACTACATGCGTTCTCGTCTAGAGAAGATGGGCTTTAAGTGCTCGAAGCCGATGGGGGCTTTCTACATCTTTGCCAAGATTCCGGCCTTCCTCGACCAGGACGACACCAAGCTGATCTACCAGCTGGCCCAGGAGGCCCACGTGGCCGTGACGGCCGGGACCTTCTTCGGTGCCGGCGGGGAAGGCTACCTGCGCTTCAGCTATGCGACGGCCCTCGATCAGATCAAGGAGGGGATGGATCGGCTCGAACGGTTCTGCCAGGAACAACAAAAGTAATTTTAAACAGGAAAAGAGCAAGCAGTCGAAATTGCTTGCTCTTTTAGTTTGGATTGTTTCAAAAAGCTTAGTCACTCAGTTTCTTGGCTTCTTCATCAAGCTTTGCGAAACCAGAGCCATCAGGCTTCTTGTTTCCACGCTTTTCCATAGCCTTACGGGCCATTTCCTTACGTTCTTGTTTGCTCAGTGCCATAATAACTTCGCCTCTTTTCGAAACGCTCCGTTGGTAACAGATATCATACGGAAATAAAACATCTGTTACATACATTATAATTCATATTATAAGGATTACAACAACGAATGATTAAATTATTAAGAAAGTCCTCAATTAACGATTTGCTTCTTTAAAATTTATTAAAAGTTGGCTAAGATTAAACTAGTATTCAGACAAGGAGAAATGTTTATGGCAAGTAAAAATCAAGACAGTAAGGCCGTAGATGTTAGTCAAGAAATCGAGGGCCGGATTGCGACCAAGGTCAAGTACCTTCAGGAGTTGAACTACGCCATTGACCAGCACCATGACCGTGACGTTTATCGTTTATTAGACAACCAGCGTTACGCCAAGGAGATCGAGCATCGCGAACAGCAGCCCAACGACGAAGGGGTCATGAGCCTGGTGGACGACCTGGCCGATCAGTTGAGTAGCTACCTCAGTGTCAACCTGATCAAGTACCTGGGCAAGACCTACCCGTTCTTCTATTATGAGGAGTACCAGACGGGACACTACCGGATCTACTTCGGTAATTGGTGGGACCGGCGCCGCTTTGGGGAGCTGGACGTCTTAAATGTCCGTTTCTCCTTTGACCAGACCGAGTACCAGATGTTAAATAAGTCCTTCGAGCTGGCCCGGAAGAACAAGCGCTATAACAGCGACCGGATCAACAAGATCTCCAGTGAAAATGACCGCCTTCAGGAGCTGATTGACCACCGGCGGGAACGCGAGGAAAAGCGCCAACAGATTCAGGCTGAGCTCAAGGATATCAACTCCCGGTCGGGGTTGTTTGAGTCCAGCCGCAACCGGGCCACCCGTGAGGAACTGGTGACCCAGCTGCAGAAGCTGGAGGACCAGGAGACCGAGGCTCGGACGGCGGCCCAGACGATCAAGGAGAATGAGCAGGTTGTCTTGGCCTTATCCAAGGAGAACACCATTCTGAGTTACGAACAGAAGAGCATCATTGATACTTTCGGCAGTTTTGAGGACTTCGAGCTAGCCAACCGCAACCTCTATGCCAATTACCTCAAGAGCCTGTCCGCTGACCAGGACGCCGGGAAGCAGGTGAATGCAGATGACTAATAAGATCGTAAATTCTCCAGCTGCCCGGATCAGCTCCCTGGCCGATTCATTCAAGGATGTTTTGAAGTGTGGCCAGCAGTACGTTGAACTGCTCGACCAATTGGCATCAACTGACCAGGCGGAGGACCTCCTGACGGCCGCCAGCAAGCTGACCGAACAGGACCTCCATAACGCCTTCATCGACTTTCCACAGCACTATCAGGCCGCTGACTACTACATGCTCTTCATGGGTCGCCTCCTGGAGATGCATCAGGTAGCCAGCGTGACGGTTGATGAGAATCAGCAGCACGAGTTCGTGGCCACAATTGACCCACTGACCGACGCACGCTTCAAGTTTGTGGTCGGTGCCAATGGGGAGGCCGCCTTCACGGAACAGAGTCAGCAGCAGCCGCTCTTCTACATGAACCTTAACCAGCGTTTGTTCCAGTTTAACAACCGGGCACTGGTGAACTACTTTATCGTTTATGCTCTGAAGAAACACAGTGACCTGGAGCTGCGGGATGCCATCAAGTCGCTGATTGAATTTGCTAATGAGCTGGCTGATGACCTAGGCTTCACCATTAACCTGGGGATTTTGAACACCGCTAATGACCGGCGTTTCAAGCTTCAGCAGCCGGACCTGCGCCTGACGATGATCGACCGTCTCTTCGTCAAGACCGGGGAGACCGATTACATGCTGATGAACCTGCCGCACAACAGTGGGGCGGAACTGTTGTTGGATCAGGGAATCAAGTTTGACCTTTCCTTTGACCCGGATGACTACAGTCAGGAGTGGGCCTTCTCGGTCAAGGACCCGGGTGAGCAGGTTTCATTCTTTGATATCTTGCTCCACTACAACCTGGTCCGGCAGTGGTACCTGGCTGATCGTGATGCCTTGGCGGTACGGTCGGAACAGCTGATTATCACCGATGATGAGTCGACGAGTCCAGTTGCCACGACCGTTCCGGCGGCGCCAACCGAACCGACGGAACCATTCCCAGCACCGGCGGATCAAGTCACAGAACCAGCTTCAGCGGTCAGAGACAGTGAGAAAACGCCAACCGATAATGGTGACGTGGTGGATACAGAAACGGATGAGGATGATTAGATGACACTAGATATTACTAAGATGCTGCATAGGGTGGTCGATCTGGAGCTGACGGTCGACGATGCCAAGGAGCTACTGATCGGCCCAGCAGCCCGCCAGCAGACGATCTTTGTCATGCTGGACTGCCAGCTGGCCAACTTCGCCCAGGCGGCGGGGTGGGCCGACGTCCTCAACCAGGAGGAACATGATCCAGCCCTGGCCCGGCAGAGCTACCTGAAGGCCCTGGCCCTCCTGCTCCTGTTTAGCGCCAAAAAGCAGTGGACCCACCTGGTAGTGATGGATGATGCCCAATGGCAACGGGTCACGACTGCCAAGCAATCGACTAAGCTGGCCGACCTGAATAAAGAGTATTTGGCGATCAAGCACTTCCTGAACGGGGCCTACTACAGCCACCGTCAGGAGGACTTCCGCCACGCCTGGCACCTCCTACTCAAGATGGGAATTGTCGACTTTGGCTACCAACCGGCCGACCTCCAGCAGGGGTACCTGGACCTGTTGGACCGGCTCGCCAAACAGTACCAATAAACAAAAAGGATGCGAAGAATTTTACCTTCGCATCCTTTTTCGTTGAAGCTGAGACAACAGTGATTACGCCTTTCGATCACGGGCGGCTGCGCTATGCTTACCGGGCACCCGGTTGTTGGCCACGACGTTTCCGATGACCGATCCAGCAAGAATTAATACAATAATTAAAAATGGCAACATAATTAATCATCCCATATCAATCTTCTATATAACATTATCCTTACTATTTATTAATTTTGCAACACTTTTGTAACAATGAACATAAAATCTTAAATAATTTGGACAACAAAACGGCTCGGGTACTGTAATGATACTCGGGCCGTTTTTTATTTTGGGGTACGTTTGGGGGTACAAACATCTTTGAAACGTTGGTATATCAACACCTAAAATGGAACGAGTGGGGGTCGAACCCACAACCCTCGGTTTAGAAGACCGATGCTCTATCCAGTTGAGCTACCGTTCCAGACAGAATCCAGTATATAATCTTCGGGGCCGTTGTGTCAATATTATCTTATTTGACATAAATTTTTTATTAGGATAAACATCGTTTTTATTTGACAAAGTGCTTTCAAGGACACTATACTAAGAGTTGGTAAAAGTATAGAAGTAAGGGGAACTTAAGCTTAGCAATGAAGGGATGATGATTTATGGCTGTTAATAAAACAGATCCGCGCGTAATCAAGACTCGTAACAGTCTACGCAAAGCTCTTGTTTATCTGATGCGTCGTGACAAAATTGAAAACATCAGCGTGCAGAAGATTACCGAAACTGCTAACATCACCCGCGGAACTTTCTATCTTCACTACCGCGATAAGCAGGATTTTATTGAGTCCGCGATGAAGGACATCCTCGATGATTTCTTTGCACAGGTGATGGTGGATAGTGAGAACTTTGGCTTGTCAAAAGAGCGGACAGTGCAGGCGATTTCTCTGCAGAAGGCATTCCAGTATATCGAAAACAATGCCGATATTTTTGATGTTCTTTTGAATGAGGCAGATTGCAAGAAATAACTTGAACGAATTTAGTGACGTAGATTAAGCAAGAAG
>NZ_AZGO01000042.1:0-445 GCF_001435345.1 Limosilactobacillus pontis DSM 8475
CACGCCGAAAGTAGTTGGGGGATCGCTCCCTGCGAGGATAGGACGTTGCCACGCTAACACAAACTTTGGCACCTGGTTCTTGATGTGCCAGGGTTTGGATATTGGAGAGTTGTCCGAGTTGGCCGAAGGAGCAGCATTGGAAATGCTGTATACGGGTTAAAGCCTGTATCAAGGGTTCGAATCCCTTACTCTCCGTTGATGACCCGTTAGTCAAGTGGTTAAGACACCAGCCTTTCACGCTGGTATCGTGGGTTCAAATCCCGCACGGGTCACTCTTTTGGAGGATTAGCTCAGTTGGGAGAGCGTCTGCCTTACAAGCAGAGGGTCACAGGTTCGAGCCCTGTATCCTCCATTGCAACTTAATTGTTGCATATATAGCAAACATACGATGGCTCGGTAGCTCAGTTGGTAGAGCAACGGATTGAAGCTCCGTGTGTCGGCGGTT
>NZ_AZGO01000042.1:455-9768 GCF_001435345.1 Limosilactobacillus pontis DSM 8475
TATGGAGGAGTAGCGAAGTCTGGCTAAACGCGATGGACCGTAAATCCATTCCTTCGGGTTCGGTGGTTCGAATCCACTCTCCTCCACTTTTTATAGGGATATAGTTAAACGGTATAACTACGGTCTCCAAAACCGTCATTGTGGGTTCGATTCCTACTATCCCTGCTTAACTGAATATCTTGGCGGTATTGGTGAAGTTTGGTTAACACACCGGTTTGTGGGTCCGGCACGCGTGGGTTCAAATCCCACATACCGCCCTTATTGATTAGATAAGTATCTAATCATAACTATTTGGTGGTATAGCCAAGTGGTAAGGCAGAGGTCTGCAAAACCTTCATCATCGGTTCAAATCCGATTACCACCTTTTAGTTAGCTGATGCCTCTGTGGCGGAATTGGCAGACGCGCTGGACTCAAAATCCAGTTCCCGTTGAGGGAGTGTGGGTTCGACCCCCACCGGAGGCATATAAGTGCTTTTGTACGAAATGGTCAGCTAAGCTAAAAAAGAAGGGGAAAGCTTGAAATAGCAGGCTTTCCCCTTCTTTTTTATTTTAAAAAATTGCAGTTGATCGTCCTTGAACATCATTTGTACATCACCCGTTGCAGTTTGTCGATCAGGCGGAAAGATCACGAGTCGCCCACGTACCATGTTAATGGGAGTAGCATAACGTAAACATGTTAGAAGGAGAGCACTCAATAACCGTGGTTTTCTCCTTTATAGTTTGACCGTTTCTTAGGCAAATACACAAAAATCACACATCATATTTAGAAAATTACGTATACCGTTATACCACCATTACAGTGCTAAGTTAGATATGATAAAATCATCATACAATATCTAGATAATCAAATTTTATCCCTTGATAATGATTTGCTATCACCAAATAATTGTAAATTGCAGAATAAATATCCTAAATGCGATGATGACAAGCTTCCTAAATTTTACCGTATTCAGAATTTGCTCTTTTAATTCGTTAGACTGACAAAAACAAACGTTCCTCAGCACTCCACAACATATAGGGGTCAAAAAGTCAATACTTTCTATGGATAGTATTTTGAGCTAAGATAGGCATCGTTAACTTGAGAGGTGGAATTTGTATGAAGGTGCAAATAATTAATGAGAAAGATCTAAATAACCTGACCAATCTAAAGGTTGTTAAACGTGACGGAACCGTTACCGATTTTTACGCTTACAAGATTGAACTAGTATTAAGTGCTCTACATGCCGACGATGCTACCCGGCAGATGGTGGATTTGACCCTGGTTGACGCCCTGGCTAACGAATCAACCGTTGAAGCATCTCGGATTGCCGAGCTATTTGTGGCGGGGCTCAAGAAGGCTAATCATCCAGAACTAGCCAAGGTTTATCGGGACTACCGGCAACGTGATGAGGAATCCTTTGCGGAGGCAACTAACCCGCAGCATAAGTTGGAACAGCTCTTTGACCGTAACTCGCGGGTGGTCCATGAGAACGCCAACAAGGACAGCCGGGTCTTCAATACCCAACGGGACCTCGAGGCTGGCGTGGTCAGTCGGGCCCTGGGGCTACGGATGCTGCCCGGAATCGTCGCCAAGGCCCACCTGCGCGGGGATATTCACTGGCACGACCTGGACTATTCACCGGTCACGCCCGAGACCAACTGCTGCCTGATTGACTTCGATGAGATGTTCAAGCACGGCTTCAAGATTGGTAACGCCTGGGTTTCCTCGCCGCGGTCGATTCAAACGGCTACGGCTCAGATGTCCCAGATTATTGCCAACGTGGCCTCCCTCCAGTACGGTGGTTGTTCAGCCAACCGGATCGATCAATTGCTGGAACCATATGCTAAATTGAACTATGAGAAGCACATGAAGGATGCCGAGAAGTGGATTGCTCCTGACAAGCGTGACGAGTTTGCTCGGGCCAAGACCAAAAAGGACATCTATGATGCCATGCAGGCCCTAGAGTATGAGATCAACACCCTCTACTCTAGCCAGGGACAGACGCCGTTCACGACCATCAACTTCGGCCTGGGGACCAGCTGGATTGCCCGAGAGATCCAAAAGGCGATCCTCCAGATCCGGATCAAGGGACTGGGGAAGGAACACCGGACGGCTATTTTCCCAAAGCTGATCTTTACCCTCAAGCGGGGACTCAACCTTAACCCTAATGACCCCAACTATGACATCAAGCAGCTGGCCCTGGAGTGCTCCACCAAGCGGATGTACCCGGACCTGTTGATGTATGACAAGATCAAGGAGATCACCGGGAGCTTCAAGACCCCGATGGGCTGTCGTTCCTTCCTGCAGGGTTGGACGGATCCTGAGACCGGCAAGGAGGTTAACTCCGGTCGGATGAACCTCGGGGTGGTCACCGTCAACCTGCCGCGGATCGCCCTCGAGGCCCATGGTGACAAGCAGCTCTTCTGGGAGATCTTCAAGGAGAAGATGCATATTTGCAAGATCGCCCTGGACTACCGGATTAAGCGGACAAAGGAGGCCAAGCCGGAAAACGCCCCATTGCTTTACATGTACGGAGCATTTGGCAAGCGATTGAAGAAGACCGACAGTGTTGACGAGGTCTTCAAGAACAGCCGGGCCACGGTTTCCCTGGGCTACATCGGCCTTTATGAGGTTTGCACGACCTTTTACGGCCCAAACTGGGAGCACAACAAGGAGGCTCATGATTTCGCGGTTTCAATCACTAAGGCCATGCACGACCTCTGTGCCAAGTGGGAGGACGAAGAAGGTTACCACTTCAGTCTCTACTCCACGCCAGCGGAATCTTTGACTGATACCTTCTGTCAGGACGACATCAAGAAGTTTGGCCGGGTGGAAAACGTCACGGACAAGGAGTACTACACGAATAGTTTCCACTATGACGTCCGTAAGCACCCAACCCCGTTTGAAAAGCTGACCTTTGAGAAGGACTTCCCTTACCAGGCGGCTGGGGGCTTCATCCACTACTGCGAATACCCGAACCTGCGGCAAAACCCGAAGGCCCTGGAAGCCGTTTGGGACTGGGCCTACGACCACGTGGGCTACCTGGGAACTAACACCGCCATTGATCAATGCTTCAAATGCGGCTTCAAGGGAGAATTCGAGGCCACTGCCCGCGGTTTCAAGTGTCCACAGTGCGGCAACCACGACCCGGCCACCTGTGACGTGGTCAAGCGGACCTGTGGCTACCTCGGTAACCCTCAACAGCGGCCAATGGTTCATGGTCGCCATGAGGAGATCATTCACCGGGTCAAGCACATGGATCCAGGGATGATCGCCAACGCCGCTCAGTTTGAGAAGAACCGGCAGCTGGATGCCAAGGCACACGCCAACATCACCGGCGACCAGATTTAATCACGATCATCAAGGACCGTCACCAGCGCGGTCCTTTTTATATAGGAGGAAAGAACAATGCCAAGAGAACACGCGATTCGTTTACCAAAGAATCCCCAACCGAAGGAATGGCTGGCCAAGGACCACTCCCTGCAGTACATTGCTGACTACAAACCCTTTAACTTCGTTGACGGCGAGGGGGTCCGCTGCAGCATCTACGTCAGTGGCTGCCTCTTCAACTGCCCGGGCTGTTATAACAAGGCAGCACAGAACTTCCATTACGGCCAGCCCTATACCCAGGAGCTGGAGGACCAGATCATGGAGGACCTCTCCCAGAGCTACGTCCAGGGGTTGACTCTCCTCGGTGGGGAACCCTTCTTAAACACCCAGGTCTGCCTGAAATTGGTCCACCGTCTGCGTAAGGAGTTCGGCCACACTAAGGATATCTGGAGCTGGTCGGGCTACACCTGGGAAGAATTGCAGAAGGAGTCGGCCGATAAGTTAGAGCTCCTCCACAACCTGGATATCCTGGTTGACGGGCGCTTCCTGCTGGCCAAGAAGGACCTGACCCTCCAGTTTAGGGGGAGTTCCAACCAGCGGATTATCGACGTTCCCAAGTCACTTGCCGCGGGTAAGGTTGTTATCTGGGATAAGCTTGTTCATTAAGTGGGGGTGGATCATGACAGTGTTAAACAGTGCTATTTGGCAGGATGAACCTGGCTGGCTGGAGAAGAAACGCCAGTTGGCAACCATGCTGGCGGGCCGTTTTCCCCACCAGGACGGGCAGGAGCAGTGGCTAACAGTCTGGCGGGATCAGCCGAAAACCGCGGGGATGGCGATTGGCCTAATCAGCCACGACAGCGATTACGTGGCTCGACCACTCAGTCAGGCGGTCAACGAATACTCCGAGATGCTTCAGGAGAACCTGATGGAGAAGGCAATCCCCTGGCAGGACGGCCAGCTGAATGCCGCCCACCTGGCCCGGATCGACGGTGGGCAGTTTATCTACGTACCCGACGGGGTGAAGCTGGATGAGTCGATCAAACTAGCCCCAAACCTATCTGGGACGAATCCGCACCACGTGATCATCGTGGGTGCGCACAGTACAGTCTCAATCGAAGAAACCGCCCGGCTGACTAACCCGGGGGCGGTCTATGTCGGCACCGAGCTGCTGGTTGGGACCGGGGCCCGGGTGACCTACCGGCAGTTCAACCAGTTTACCGGACAGCGGGCCCGTCAGGCGGTTCATTGCTACCAGGCCCAGGGATCACGGGTCGAGCTGGCGTACGGCCAGGACAGTGCCACGGACGTTACCACCAGCCTCTACAGCTTCCTGGACGGTCAACAAACTCACTGGACGGCGGACGCAGTGCTGCGGGTGTGGACGGGGATGCACCAGGAATGCCGACCGGTCCTCGATGGTTACGGACAGGGGACCACTGGCCGTCTTCGGGTCTGGGGCCAGGCCGCGGATACGGCTGGCCTCCAGTTGGCCCACCTGACGACCGGATCTGGGGAGCCGCTGGACATGGCTGAACAGCGGAATCTGGTGACACCAGACCGTGGCCTTGGCACCCTTTTACCGGCCAATAGTTGGCTAAAAAATAAGTTCGCCGACGCCTAAAATGTGTTACGACCTTGTTACAAAGGCTGGTAATATTGCGAAAAATGTCGCTGATTAATCCTTTTTTAAGGGTAATCGGCGACTTTTTAAAATCGTTATATTACAGTTTTGCGTAAAGTAACGCTGACCGGTTAAATCCCATCATGGCGGCGATTGGTTGCTGGCAGAGCTAGTTGGTTACTGATAATTATTACAAATTGTTACGTAAACGCGGGAATTTGATAATCGCGGGTAACACGCCTGTAATTTTGGGCGTGTATAGTATAAACCGTTGATTGATATCAGCGATCAACATTTCCTAAAGTAAACAATTAAAATTTGAAACTATTTAGAATATTGAAAAAGGATGGGATTGAATCTTTATGAATTTATCTAAACACATTGCTAAAATTACTGCTGCTGTTGCTGGTGCCGTTGCCCTGGGAACCATCGCAACTGCAACCACGGCGAACGCCGACTCAATTTACACGGTGCAAAGTGGTGATACTTTATCAGGAATCTCCTACAAGCTTGGCCACGACCTGAGCTTCGTTGACACCCTGGCTGCTAACAACCAGATCGCCAACAAGAACCTGATCTACGTTGGCCAAAAGCTGGTTGTCAAGGACGATGGCGAAGTTGCTCCGGCTACCCAACACCAGGTTGCAACCCTGCCAAGCGCAACGCCAGCACCTGCCTCAACTGCTAGCCAAAGTACTACTAGCCAAGCTGCTAGTCAGGCAACCAGTGCTGCTAGTCAGTCAACGGCCCCAGCTAGCCAAAACAGTCAGGCTAGCCAGGCCCCAGCTGTTGCTCCACAACAACAGTCTGCTCCACAACAGCCGGCCGCTCCACAGGTAACGACTTCTACCCAAGCCCGGACGGCTGCTGCCACTAACACCAGCTCCAGCTACAATTCTGGGGTATCCGGTAACGACGCTGCTGCTAAGGCATGGATCGCTGCCCGTGAATCTGGTGGTAACTACGGTGCCCAGAATGGTCAATACGTTGGTAAGTACCAACTTTCCGCTTCCTACCTGAATGGTGACTACTCCGCTACTAACCAGGAACGGGTTGCTGACCAATACGTAACCAGTCGCTACGGTTCCTGGTCCGGTGCTCAGTCATTCTGGCAATCACATGGTTGGTACTAAAATCAACCCTAATAATTAATCTTCTAAGATCCATGGTGAACGCCGTGGATCTTTTTTTGCTCGAAAAAGCCGGTCACGTCTGGATGGGAGGACGTGACCGGCTAACGACATTAGGTGGACAGGTTTTCTTGCAGGCGCTTTAGCCCCCAGTAGAACATGCAGAGGAAGACGAAGAGGGCGATGACGACGACCTTCTTGAAGTTCATCGTGAAGATGGCGTTACCACCCAGGGCGTAGATAAAGGCAATCGGCAGGGTCCCTAGGCTGGCCGCCAGGAGGTATTTGCCCGTGGTGACCCGCATCCCGTTGGCCGCGTAGTTGACCAGCAGGTTGGGAACCACCAGGATGATGAAACCGATGATCAGTCCGACCACTGGAAAACGCTGTCGGGTAAGGTAATCGAAGGCTCGTTTATGACGAACCTGTTCGGAGATCCCGCTACGTCTGATCATGATGGCGACAAAGCCGTTGCCGATGATGTTACCGCACCAGTTGATCAAAAAGCCGATGAAGGGGCCAAAGCAGACCCCGGTGAAGATGCAAACGACCGCGTTCGGTGCGAAGGGGATGCTGCAGAGGATCGCAATGGTAGCGATCAGCAGGAGAGTGTCCCCCAGCCCGTGCTGGTGGGCCGGACTGGGATGCGTCATCAGTGCCAGTTCCGGCTGGTAGACCCTGATGAGGACGATGGCGAGGATCACCACCACCGTCAGTTTGATGATGGCTCGCTGGAGCTTGGTTAGGTGCATCTGGATCGCCTCCTTGCTGGTAGTCAGGCAATAAAGTTGAGTGCATAATGTTATAGCTATATTATAGTAGCAATCAGACGGGAAAGCACGATTGTACATTATAAGAAAGGATGATCAGGATGAGTTTAGACACGGCGATCTTTGCGGGTGGCTGCTTCTGGTGTATGGTCGAGCCCTTCGATACCTATCCGGGCATTGAGAAGGTGGAGTCGGGCTACACCGGCGGGCACGTGGTCAATCCAACCTATGAGCAAGTCTGCTCCGGAACAACCGGGCATACGGAGGCGGTACGGATCACCTTCGATCCGGATGTAGTTTCCTACGCGGACCTGGTTGAGATCTACTGGCGCCAGACCGACCCGACGGATGCAATGGGCCAGTTCCAGGATCGTGGCGACAACTACCGGCCGGTGATCTTCGTCAAGGATTCAAAGCAACGGCGGATCGCCGAACATGCCAAGCAGCAGCTGGCGGCCAGCGGGCGGTTCGACCGGCCAATCGTCACCCGGATCGAGGATGCCCAGCCCTTCTACCTGGCCGAGGATTACCACCAGGCCTTCTATAGGAAGGATCCGGCCCGGCTGGCGCTGGAAGAGGCGGGCGGCCGGACGCAATTTAAACGTGACCACTGGCAACAATAAAAAACCCCTGGATCATTTTGACGTGATTCAGGGATTTAGTGGTTTAAATGATTAGTTGTTCATCAAAACATCCAGCAGTTCTTGGGCAGATTCCTTCAAGGCGTCCTTGGACTTATCGTTGCCCAGATGGGTGAAGATTTCACCGACGTAGACGTCGTTCTTGAAGAGGTTGTTGAAGACCTTGTCAATGATCGGCTTGGTCTTCTCTGGTTCCTGAACCGGGCCGAATGGGTTGGCGAAGAAGGTGGAACTCATGCCGACTTCATCGGTCGTCCCCAGGGCCTTTCGCTTACCAGCAACGAAGACCTTCTTGGCCTCGTCCTCGGTGTCGAAGCGGTGGATACCAACCTCGTCACTG
This sequence comes from Limosilactobacillus pontis DSM 8475, assembly GCF_001435345.1. Taxonomy (GTDB): domain Bacteria; phylum Bacillota; class Bacilli; order Lactobacillales; family Lactobacillaceae; genus Limosilactobacillus; species Limosilactobacillus pontis. Next base: position 8,271 of record NZ_AZGO01000042.1, read on the forward strand.
TAGTTGTTGGCGTAGAGCCACATATCAACCGGATGGTGTTCGATGACGTGTTCGTAGGTGTCAGCCGGAATGATGACCCGGGCGTTTTTCCGCTCAGGGTTGAGGTAGACACCACGGTCCATGTTGTTGAAGGCGACGGCACTGGACAGGTCGTCGAGACGGACAAAGGCCCCGGTTTCGGTCCCCTGGGCGTAGAGCTTGCCATCGTCACCAATGGTAAAGCTGCCCATGTCGTCGAAGATGGTCTCCATGTCGACAATCTTGTCGTCGGCAATTTCCTGGAGGGCCTCGATGGATTCGGACTTCCCGGCACCGGAATCACCGAAGAAGACAACGTTCTTTTCCTTGCCGTTGGTGAAGCGGATCTTCAGCATGGAGCCGTGGATCGGCAGACGACCGTTGTTGATCTGGTGCAGGTTATGCAGGGTTAGGCACATCTTCTTCATGTAGCCAAAGTAGGTCGTCTTGTCGGTGTATGGAACCTCACCGACCCAGATCTGGTTCTTCTTGTCGAGGTAGTAGTGTGAAACCATGCCTTCCGTCTTCTCCAGACCGAAGAGAAGGATCATATCAGGCTTTTGCCCCTCGACCTCTTCTGGGGATGCCAATTCAAACAGGTTGGAGAGGGCAATCCCATTGACCAGGTAATCAACGTTGAAGTAGATGTAGGCCAGACTCTCACCGATCTTGGCCGGGTAGCAGTACCACTGACCGCGTTGACCGTGGAAACGCTTGATTGGGTTTTCCTCGACTGCGGAGAAGACCCCTTCACGCTTGTTACTCTTGGTGTGCATCAGCATTGGTGGCCGTAGCATCACCGTGTTGATGAAGTCGATGTCGCGGAGTTCCTCGTATCCTTCGGGGATTGGCCAGTCATGTGGTTGAACCAGCATGGAGGCGTTCGTGGCCGCATTGACCTGCCGGTAGGTCCGGTTGGTGAAGCCCTGCAGCTTTTCTTCGATTACCCGGTAGAGCTTCCGGACGAGCTCATTTAGTTGGGTGTCAATCGCCTTGAATTCGTTACCAGCGATCTTGCTGTTGTTGTAGTTCACAACGGAGACCCGCAAAAGAGAACGGTAGAATGAGTAGAGGTCTTCGATACTACCCAGAATTTCCTCTGGATCGTAGTTATCGTAGGCACTGCCGTCATTGATCAAAATCTTCTTGAGAACTTCGACGTATTCTTCCGGCGTGGCGTTGTCGAAGGCGTCATCGTCGTAGTCTGGATTGCGTGAACCCAGGTAAAGCTTAACGACATCGAGCAGCTCATCGCTGTTGGTCAGGGAGTAGATATCGTTATAGTAAGCTTCACTAAGGTTAAGCGTTGCAACACCCCGGTCGAGATTGACATAGAGGGCCTTGCTTTGAATCTTTTGACTGTTTTCCGTCATCTGTACCATCAATCCTTTCATCTATACCTTGCCACCTATTATAGTTTATTTTTAGGGCAGATTGTAAAATTTAAGTTGAACATTTAAGTGGACAGAAAAACCCATCA
>NZ_AZGO01000043.1:0-6684 GCF_001435345.1 Limosilactobacillus pontis DSM 8475
TTGATGGGTTTTTCTGTCCACTTAAATGTTCAACTTAAATTTTACAATCTGCCATACTTAAATTATTCTTTTTTCAACAAATCCTGCTTCAATTCGTTGAAGTGTTTGGCATCCAGCACCTTTAACTTTGGAAAACTCTTGACCAGCCGCCGTTCGTTCCAGTTCAGATGGTGAAGGTGGAACTCAGGGTGGCGCTTTAAGAGGTCGGCGTGCCAATTCTCCAGCCGCCGGGCCAGGGCCTGGCCGTTCTGCTGGCAGGGCCTTATCAAGACGCTGCTTAAGCTTCTCCTGGTAAGCCACGGCCCGTTGTTCCCACTGCTGGGTGGTCGTGTGGAAGTGGTGAATACTAATGATTGTTAGGATAGTATCGGTCCCCATCACCAGGACAACCAACAGGGCCAGCATCCCATGGGTATGGGCCTCCTCCCAGTTGATTACCCGCTGGATGGCTGGTTGGATAAACCGGACTAAAAGAACCACGCCGATCCCCCAGAAGAGTGAGATCTGCGGGGCCACCCGTCCCTGGAGGTTGCCCCAGAGGTGGGAGTAGTCCCAGAGTTTCATGTGAAACACTTTCTCTAGGAAAAGGCTGGCTACATACTCAAAGATCGTCACGACGATGATCCCGACTAGAAACAGCAGATCAGGTTATGCTGGACGTCGTAGGTAGCAACCAGGATGGTGGTCACCGCAAAGCCGTAGGCCGGACGGTAGGGACCAAATAAGAAGCCCCGGTAGGCGAAGTGGTGGTCCTTGATGGAACAATAGAAGGTCTCCCACAACCAGCCAACAACTGAGTAGGTAAAGAAGAGGACAATGATTTCAGAGATAGTAAAGGGCATGTTTTCCTCCCTTATGACTTCAGACTCAGTTTCTCGACGTTGAGGATTTTGCCCAGCCAGCCGGTATAGAAGCTCTCCTCGTGGCTGACCAGGATCAGGTTCCCTGGAAACTCCTGGAGGGCCTTCTTCAAGCCATCCTTGGTCTCATCATCCAAGTGGTTCGTCGGTTCGTCCATGATCAAGAAGTTGCACGGCGTCAGCTCAAGGATCGCCAGTTTAACCTTGGTCTGTTCACCCCCGGAGAGCAGGTGGAGCGGCTTCATCGTGTTGGCAGCGTTGATCCCCGCCCGGGCCAGCTTCGTCCGGATCGTCCGCGGCTGCATGGTCGGAAACATGTTCTGAATGGTCTGTAACGGGGTCAGTGACGGATCTTCCCAGACCAGGTCCTGATCAAAGTAGTTAATCCTAGCCGACGGGGAAAAGGTTGCCGTCCCAGCCAGGGCGGGAATCTTCTTCAAAATCGACTTGATCAAGGTCGACTTGCCGACCCCGTTGAACCCGGTGAAGAGGAGCTTCTCCCCCATTGTCATCGAAAAGGTCACCGGCGCCAGCAGCGGTCGTCCGTACCCGACAGACAGGTTCTCAACCCGCAGTGCGTTGGCCGATCCGGTGTTCTCGTATGGGAAGTGGAAGGTAGCCTTTAGGTTGTCAGCCGGTGGGTCAATCTTTGTCATCCGGGCCAGCATCTTCTCCCGCGACTTGGCCATTGTCGACTTGGAACCCGCCTTATTCTTACGAATGAAGCGCTCGGCCTTCTCAATCACAACCTGCTGCTTCTCGTATTCCCGTTCCTGGGCCTCCTTGCGTTCCTCCTTCTGTCGCATCGCCTGCTGGAAGCTCCCACGGTACTTGGTGATCTTACCAAACGAGACATCACAGATGGTGTTAGTGACCTTCTCCAGGAAGTCATAGTCGTGGGAGATGATCATCGCCGCGCCATCGAAGTCGTTGAGGTAGTCAATCAGCCACTCGATATGGGCGGTATCAAGGTAGTTGGTCGGCTCGTCGAGTAGGATCACATCGGGATTTTCCAGCAGCATCTTAGCCAGGATAATTTTGGAACGCTGACCCCCACTCATCTCGGAGACAACGTGGGCCTTACCGATGTCGGTCAGGCCCAGCCCATTCATCACCCGTTCGATTCGGGTCTCGATCTCGTAGAAGTTATTGGCGTCGAGCTTCTCCTGAATCCGGCCGGCCTTCGTTAAAAGGTCATCATCCATTTTGTCTGCATAGGCGGCGTAATACTTGTTCATCTGCTCGTTCAGACGGTAGAGCTCCTGAAAGGCCGTGTGGAGGAACTGAATCAGCGTCATCCCCGCGGGAATATCGACGTACTGGTCAAGGTAACCGATCTTGACCCCCCTCTGCCACTTGACACTACCGTCCACCGGCAGGACCTTCCCGATCAGGATCTTGATCAGGGTACTCTTGCCGGCCCCATTCTGACCGACAATTCCCATGTGTTCGTGTTTTTCCAATTGAAAGCTGGCATCTTCGTAGAGCTTCTTATCGGCGTAGCTCATCGTCAGGCCTTCAACATCTAACACTGCCATTATTTTCACCTCATCTTATGAATAAACTGTGTTCCATCATATCACAAGCCGCACCGTTCCGGCAATTCAAGCAATTTATTACAATCTATCAACAATTTTAGTCGTCATTCTTTCAGATTCTCTTCATAATTAATTCACATTCTCCCCATATAGTTAAGATTGTACTAAGCTAAAAATCATCTAATCCTTTAGGAGTGAATTATCATTAAGAAAGCAATCGTATCGAAGACATTACTCGCTACCCTGGGAGCCGCCGGTGCCTTGGCCGTGGCCACTGGTGCCAATGCCGACACCCAGGTCCAGGTTCAATCCGGTGATACTGTCTGGAACTTCGCCCAGCAGTATGAATCCACAGTCGACGCTATCACCCAGCGCAACCAGCTGGCCAACCCGAACTACATCCAGGTCGGTCAACAGCTGATTATCCCCGACTCCGCCACCAGCGCCGTCAGCCAGGCGGCCAGTGCTGCCAACGTTGTGGCAACGAACGCCACGTCAGTCACTGCGGCAAGTGCAGCCACCAGCAATGCCGTAACGAGCACCACGACCAACGTGACTACCGCTTCTGCTACGCCAACGACTAGTACCGCCAGCTTTACCGCTACACCAGTGACCCTCAGCTCCAGCACAGCTAGCTCAGCTACCAGCCTAAACAGTGCCACGACGGTTCTGAGTAGCACCCCAGCCAGTGCGGCGGCAACCGCCAACCAGGCCAACACCAGCACGGCCACTAGTCAGACCGACTACGCAGCCAACTCAGCTGCTGCCCTGCAGTCGATGAGCAACTATGTCATCTCCTACGGAACGGTCGAGGAAACGGCCGCCAGCCACAACAACGGCAGTCAAACTGCCCAGGCTGCCCAGCCAACCCAAACCGCAGCAACCACCAACCAGACGAGCAACACCACGTCTGCCAACAACTCCGGCGCTGTGGCCACGGCCAAGTCGATGATCGGGGTACCATACGTTTGGGGTGGCAACACGCCGAGCGGCTTTGACTGCTCCGGGCTGGTTCAATACTCCTACAACCTTGGACCAAACTACCGGACGACCTACCAACAGACCAACCTGGGAACCCACAAGTATGACGTGGAAAACGCCCAGAGCGGGGACCTCTACTTCTGGGGAACGGAAAGCGCCCCTTACCACGTTGCCATTGCCGAGGGTAGTGGAAACTACATCCAGGCCCCAACCCCGGGTCAAAACGTTCAGGAAGGTAATATTCAATACTACCGGCCGAACTACTACATCAGCATGAACCAAAATTAGAAAAATTTAATAAAAGCATTGACAGGCCCCGTTGTCCTTAGTTATACTTAGTGCAACAAAAGACAAGGAGCAAGTACAATGAACCAAATTCAACTTCACAACGTTAATACTCGTTGGCAAAGCCGGTAGGTCGGGTTGTTTCGGCATCGATGCAACCTGAGAACAGATTGCATCTGTGCCGGCTGAAGTTGAGATGGCATTCAGTCCGCATTGATCCACATGCGGACTTTTTATTTGGCTTACCAAAGCGAGGGTCCCAATGTGGACACTCGCTTTTTGTTTTGGAAAGGTGTGAAAGTTTAAGATGAAAAGAATGTATACCCTCATTGCCATTATTGTCGCCTTCTTGCTGGTTGCCTTCTTCACCGAGAATAACCAACTCAGTCGCCAACGTATTCCCAAGGTCGGGGTCCTGACCCTGATGCACCACCCCGCCCTCGACCAGATCTACAAGGGCTATGTCGATGAGTTAGCACGGGAAGGTTACCACAACGGTAAGAATATTAAGATCGAATACCAGAACGCCAACGGTGACCAGAGTAACCTCAAGACAATGGCCGCCAAGCTAGTGGACGACCACGCCAACGTGATCTTCGGTATCACCACCCCGGCGGCCCAGGCAGTCGCCAACTCGACCCGCCAGACACCGATTGTCCTCGGCGCGGTGACGGATCCCAAGGGGGCGGGCCTGGTCAAAAACAACCAGCACCCCGGCGGCAACATCACCGGGGTCTCTGACCAGGCACCGATCAATGAACAGCTTCACCTAATCAAGGAATTCATGCCCCACCTGAAGACGCTCGGGGTGATCTACACCTCCAGCGATTCCTCGGCGGTCGCCGGCTACCACCAGATCGTCCGGGAAGCCAAGAAGATGGGAATCAGTCTGAAGGCCTACTCGATCGCCAATAGTAACGACCTCAACCAGGTCTCCGAGCAGATGCTTAGCCAGGTCGACGCCGTCATCGTCCCGACCGACAACACGATTGCCGGGGCCATGCAGACCCTGGTCAAGAACGCCGACGCGGCCAACAAGCCCGTCTTCCCGGCGGCCGGCACGATGGTCAAGCAGGGGGGCGTGGCCACCTACAGCGTCAACCAGTATGACCTCGGGGTCCGCGGTGCTAAGATGACCGTTGCCATCCTGAAGGGGAAGAAGCCGGCCACCATGCCAATTGAATTCGTGCGGCACGGGGAACCAATCCTCAACCTCAAGCAGGCCCGTAAGCTCGGCCTGACCGTTCCCCAACACTTTGAACACGAAGCCAAGAACAAAGGAGTGATCTACAAATGAATCTCATCGTTTCCGCAATCGGGCAAGGACTCCTCTGGGCACTCCTCGGCCTGGGCCTCTACCTGACCTTTCGTATCCTTGATTTCTGTGATATGACTGTTGAGGGGACCTTCCCACTCGGGGCCGCCACCGCGGTGACCGCCATCACTCACGGGGTCAACCCATTCATCGCCACCCTGCTGGCCGTAGTGGCCGGGATGGTCGCCGGTCTGGTTACCGGCCTCCTCTACACCAAGGGAAAGATCCCGAGTCTGTTGGCCGGGATTCTGACGATGACCGCCATCTACTCCGTCAACCTACGGATCATGGGCAAGTCCAACATCTCCCTGCTTGGTCAGCCGACCCTTTTCAACGGCGCCCTCCACAACCTGCCCCAATACTTTGACAGCGTCACGCTCGGCCTCGTGGTCATCGCGATCGTCACCGTTTTGATGATCCTCTTCCTGGCTACCGACTACGGCCAGGCCTTCATCGCCACTGGGGATAACCCGACGATGGCCAAGTCACTGGGAATCCACACCGATAAAATGGTGATCGTCGGCCTGATGATCTCCAACGGGATGGTCGGTCTCTGTGGGGCCCTGATCGCCCAAAATAACGGTTACGCCGACATCAATATGGGAATCGGCACCATCGTCATCGCCCTGGCCTCAATTATCATCGGTGAGGTCGCCTTTGGAGAGTTGACCCTCAACCAGCGGCTGGTTGCCGTCACCCTGGGGAGTATCATCTACCGGATCATCCTGCTGGCCGTCCTCCAACTCGGCTTCTCCGCCAACGACCTCAACCTGATCTCATCGGTTGTCCTAGCCATCTGCATGATGATCCCGCAGTTCGAAAAACAGCTCAACATCAAGAAACCAATTCTGAAGGGAGTCCGGCCTCATGAATAAACCAATTCTGGAACTCAAGAACGTACAGACTCTGGTCAACAAGGGGACCGCTAACCAGACGAAAATTCTGAAGGGGATTAACCTGCAAATTAACGCAGGCGACTTCATCACGATCGTCGGTACAAACGGGGCCGGGAAGTCGACCCTCTTCAACGTCATCGGCGGGAACCTGCGAGCCGATGGCGGCCAGATTCTCCACAACGGTCAAGACATCACCCGGACCAGTGAGGAGGACCGGACCGCCTTCCTCGCCCGGGTCTTCCAGGACCCCAAGCTGGGAACCGCGCCCCGGATGACCGTCGCTGAGAACATGCTACTGGCCACCAAGCGGGGTGAGCACCGTTACCTAATTTTCCGGCAGCTCAAGCAGAACATGGCCCGCTTCACTAAATTGGCAGCGACCATGAACAATGGCCTGGAAAATCGAATGACCACGGCGACCGGGGCCCTCTCCGGCGGACAACGGCAGGCCCTCAGCTTCCTGATGGCGACCCTGAAGCGCCCTGATATCCTGCTCCTGGATGAGCACACCGCTGCCCTGGATCCCCATACCAGTCTGAACCTCCTCCACGCCACCAACGAGCGGATTACCACGGACCACCTGACGGCCCTGATGATCACCCACCACCTGGAGGACGCCCTCACCTACGGAAACCGCCTGATCGTCTTAAAGGACGGCCAGATCAAGGCCGACTTCAAGGGCGAAGCTAAGCAGGTCCTGACGGTTGATAAGCTCTACCAGTATTTTGAGGACTAAACGAAAATGAGGCTGGGAATAAGCTTCTCGGCGCCCTGTACGGCTAGCCTATTGGGTTTCCCGTAACTGCATT
>NZ_AZGO01000043.1:6761-14066 GCF_001435345.1 Limosilactobacillus pontis DSM 8475
CGAGACGGCGAAGGTTCGTCCGGAAGCCTTCCGCTGCCCGGTGGATCCACCGATTGAAGAAGTGCTGACCCAGGCTCAGCGGCCGCGACTTCTCCTCACCATACTCGTTGAGATAAACGTTACCGTACTGATCCAGGTAGCCGAACCGGTGCTGGTCGATCTCAAAAACGTCAGTGGTTTCACCCGTCTTCTGCGGATCGACTTTGACGTGATTGATCTTCATAATCCTAAATAAATCCTTGCTTGTCATTACTTCACCGCTTCCTTCCTATCTTTTATTGTAGTCCGCTCCCGGACAAACGTTAAGTTTCGCGGTATGATGGGAGACGAGGTGATATGCGATGGAAACCAATACCTATCAGGAACTGGTCGCCTGGTTACACGGCCGTCACTACGGTCTGATTGTCGATGGCCACCAGCTGCACCTGACCCGGCAGGGCAAGGTCATGGCGATCGTGACCCCACCCGACCGCTACCAGGTCCAAGACGTCAACCTAACCTTCAATGAGTGGGTTGAGTTTAACAAGTGCCTACGCAACATCCGCCACTACCTACTGGCGAGTGGCCGGGCCAAATAAACGTAAAAGAAGGATTGTCCGCGGACAATCCTTCTTTCCTTACCACTCGTAATCGGTTGGGTCCTGCAGGCCGCGACCGGTGGCCTTGTCCAGCATGATTCGCTGTTCAAAGTGGGCCACGTTCCGTTTCGTCGCCTTGACCATATCGGGGTTGACCGAGACATAGTCAATCCCGCTTTGAATCAGGAAGTTGGTGAACTCAGGATACTCGGATGGAGCCTGACCACAGATCGAAACGGTCCGGCCATCCTTGTGAGCAACCTTGATCAGGTGGCGGATGGCCCGCTTGACAGCCAGGTTCCGCTCGTCGAAGAGACTAGCCACCGTGTCATTATTCCGGTCACAACCGAGGATCAGCATCGCCAAGTCGTTGGAGCCGATGGAGTACCCATCGACAAACTCGTTGAACTGGTCGGCCAGGATGATGTTGGACGGGATCTCGGCCATCATGTAAACCTTGAAGTCAGCGCTGCGGACCAGCCCCTGGTCGCGCATGATTGCGGTGACCTTCCGGGCCTCATCGACTGTCCGGACAAACGGGATCATGACGTTGAGGTTCTTCAAGCCAAATTCTTCCCGGACCTTCTTGACGGCGGCTAGCTCCAGCTTGAAGGCCTCGATGTACTTCGGGTCGTAGTAACGGGAAGCACCCCGCCAGCCGAGCAAGTCGGCCGGTTCGTGTGGTTCGTACTTCTCGCCACCCTTGAGCTTCCGGTACTCGCCCGACTTGAAGTCTGACAGCCGGAGAATCACCGGCCGCGGGGCCATCACCCGGGCGACCTTGCTTACCCCGTCCGCCAACATATCAACAACCTTCTCAGGGTGCCCCTGCTCAATCAGGTAAAGTGGGTGCTCGTGGATGTAGGTGGTCCAAAGGAATTCTTCCCGCATCAGACCAATCCCGTCAGCAGGCAGACTAGCGTACTTTTCCGCTAGGTCCGGGTCACCGAGATTCATCATGACCCCGGTGGCAGTTGGGGCAAAGGTCTCAGCCACCACGACCTGACCACCACTTGGGTTGGCCGCAGCCGGTTTCTTGAGGAGGGCAGCAACCTTACCCTGGTAGACGACCCCGTTTTTGGCATCGACCGTCACCACGTCACCGTTCTTGAAGACGTCGGTTGCGGCCTTGCCACGGCTCTTGGTCCCCACGATACATGGGATCTGCATTTCCCGGGAAACAATCGCCGCGTGACAGGTCATCCCCCCGTTATTGGTGATGATCCCAGCAACCTTCTTCATGGCTGGCACCCAGTCCGGTGAGGTCATCAGGGTGACCAACACCTCTCCAGCCTTGAACTCGTCGATATCCTTTGGGCTGTCAATCACGTGAACCACTCCACTGGCTACCCCAGGACTGGCCGGTAATCCACGAACGGCAACCTTAGCATCACTCTCTGCAACCACGTTATCATCTCCCGTTGATTCTGCATGTTTTTCCTTATTGCGCTGTGACCAAACCGTTTCGGGCCGCGCCTGGACGAGCCAGAGCTTATTGGTGTTGGCATCCAGGGCAAACTCCATATCCATATAGCAGCCATAGTGCTGCTCAATTTCCTTGACGTAGCCAGCCAGCTCCAGGACCTGGTCATCGGTCAGGACCGGCTGATCGGCTTTGTCGGCAGGAACCGGCTGCTCCTTGGTCCCGCCATCCGGCAGCCGCACCAGCTCAACCGGCTTGGTTGTGATGTTCTTAGTGACAATCTTCATCGACTGCTTGTCAACGACGAAGTGATCCGGGGTCACCTTACCCAGGACAATGTACTCGCCCAGGCCATAGATGACGTCGATCACGATCTTGCTGTCATCCCCGTTGGTCACGTCGACGGAGAACATGATCCCCGAGGCCTTGGAGAAGACCATCATCTGGACGGCTGCTGATAGGGCCACCTTCTCGTACGGGAAGTGCTGCTTATGGCGGTAGTAGGTCGCCCGGTCAGTGAAGAGTGAGGCGTAACACTGCTGGACACGGTCAACCACGTCATCGGCACCATGAATATTTAAGTAGGACTCCTGCTGACCTGCGAAGGAGGCGTTCGGCAGGTCCTCGGCCGTGGCCGATGACCGAATCGCCACAAAGGGGTCATCCTGCCCCATCCGCTTGGCCAGGTCCAGGTAGGCCTGCTTGATGTCGTTAGCCAGGTCATCAGGCATCTGGGCACTGGTGATCAGGTCCCGGATCTTGGTACAGGTGGCGTGGAGCTCGTCGGCATTCTCATAGTCCGTGAGCTGATCCAGCAGGGCATTGACCTGGTCATTTAGTCCCGTGGCTTCCATGAAGTACCGGTAAGCGTGAGCCGTAGTGGCAAAGCCATAGGGTACCGGCACATCCATCGACGAGGTCATCTCCCCCAGCGACGAGGACTTTCCACCAACCAGGTTAACATCCTGACGATGGAGCTCGTCAAACCAGAGTACATTAGCGGTATCGCGATTACTCATAATAAGCTACCTCCTCTAGATAGTTTGTGAAAGCGTTTACATCTATACCCTTATTGTACCCCATGTCTGATATGATTGTGGCGATATTATTAATAATATGTCGCTTTTTATAACATATTTAATTAAATGTCGTTTATGAAAAGCCGACCAAGGAATTTAGTCCTGGACCGGCTTGATTACCTATTCAGTAATTTTACGTTCAAAGTAGTGAGCCAACTTGGCTTCCGGATAGACCCCGGTCACCTTTTCCTTGGCCTGGCCATCACGGAAGAGGACCAGGCTCGGCACGCTCATGACGTGGTAGCGCTGGGCGATCTCCTGGTTGCCATCCACGTTAAAGCGGACAAACTTAATCTGCTTACCGTAGCGCTGTTCAAGTTTTGTCATGATCGGGTCCATCATCTTGCAGGGGCCACACCATGGCGCCCAGAAGTCGACGACGGTCAGCGGACCGGTGACCTGCTGGTCGAAGTCGGCCACTGTTGCCTCAATTGCCATTGATTATTCCTCCTTCTGCTTGTTCTTGCGCCGGACGAAGTGGATGATAATCGTCAGGACGAAGACGAAGAGCATGAACATTCCAAAGATATCGGCCGGGATCTCGATATCGATTGCCGGAATGGTCAGGAATAGCTTGATCGCGATGATGAAAATCAGCACGTAGGCCATCGGTTCTAGTTCCGGAATCTTGCGCATCAGACGCATGATGATCTCCGCGACCCCCCGCATGCAGGCAATCCCAATCAAGCCCCCGATCAGCACAATCACCGGGTTGGGCGAAATCGCCAAAGAGGCCAGGACGGAATCGACAGAGAAGATGATATCCATGAATTCAATTTGGGCAACAACCGACCAGAAGCGCTTCCGCCCGGTCAGGCTGGTGGCCCGGTTACGGACCTTGTGCATCGGTCGTTTGCCGAAGAATTTATTATGGAAGAAGCGATAAACTAAGTAGACCAGGTAAGCTGCCCCGATTACCTTGATCTCCCAGAAGTTGATCAGGTAGGTCCCAATCCCAATGATTAAGAACCGAAAGATGTAGGAGCCCCAGATCCCGTAGAATAACGATTCTTCCTGTTCCTTCAGTGTCGGTAGTACTCGTGTTTGGGCAGCCAGTACGACCGCATTGTCGACCGAGAGCAGGCATTCGATCATTACCAGTGAGAGAATGATCAACCAGTCCTGGCCAGATGTGATAACCGTTGCCCAGTTATGTGGATCAAAGAACGGTCCATATAACTTTTCTAAAAGTGACAATTAGCGTCCCCCTTTAAAGAATTTTTATCTACCTAACTCAATTTGCATTTTACCAGATATTCCTGAAAATAGGTTGGTAGAGGGGCCACAATTTCATGTTTTTGAAAGGTAAATGGAATTAGCAGTTGCTGGCGGACCCCGTGAAGGAGCATCTGTTCAGGGGAAGCGCGGTTATAGATCGGGTCACCCACAATCGGGTGCCCGCTGTGTGCCAGGTGAACCCGCAATTGGTGGGTCCGGCCCGTCGCCAGGTGCAGGCGGACCAGGGAGCGCTGGTCGCTGGCAGCCAGACCCTGGTAATAGGTCAACGCGGGCTGGGCGTGGAGGCCGTCGACCGCGTGCCAACGGGGATCACGGGGGTCACGACCAATCGGCCAGTCCCACTTGCCGGCGCCCGTCAGCCGGCCCTCGACCACCGCCAGGTATTCCCGGTGGATCTGGCCCATGGCGATCAGGCGGTTGAGGACCGGGACAACGATCGGGTTCTTGGCAACAATCAGGGCACCGCTGGTCTGAAGGTCGAGACGATGAACCATGTAGGCCCCGTCAGCACTCCCCGCCAGGTAGCCGGCCACGTCGTTCATCACGGTGCCGGTTTCCCCCGCCACGTTGGGGTGACTCTTCTGCCCCCGCGGCTTGTTGACCACCAGGAGGTCACGGTTCTCAAACAGGACCGCCAGCCGGGGATTGGGGGTCGGCCGGTAGTCATTAGCCGTCGGGGTCCGGACCTCGTCGCCGGTGAAGAGGAGGTCGACCCGGTCGCCAGCGTGAACCAGTTCGTTGACCGGCTGGTAGCGCCCGTTGACCAGGACATGTTGTCGGCGGCGAAGGTAGTGGATCAGCCGGTCCGGCAATAACCATTGTCGGTGGAGGAGGTCACGCAACGGGCGCGATTCCTGGTTGACCGGCAGAAATTCGGTGAGGTGCCAGCGGATTTCAGCGGTCATCTACTTCACCTCCCGGACACTCAGTCGGTCAGGGACGTGGTAGACCTTGGGCTTGGTCCAGTTCAGCATGTCGTCGGTCAGCTGGAGTTTGGTGATGTCGCCCCGATGATAGGATTGGAAGTAGTAGCTGCGGCTTTCGGCAACCGTCACGGCCCGGTAAACAGAGTAGGTCCGCTGGTGGCGGCGGTTTTGCGGCACGGTCACGCTGTCGAGCAGGTGCCACTCACTGATCAGCCCGGTGGCCTCATCGGCAGGCACGTCCGATCGCTCCTTCAGGTAGGCTGCCCGGATAAAGCGGGCACTCGGTGAGTAGTAGCCGGGCGGGTTGGCCTTCCCGGAGAGGCGACCAGTCGTCACCCGGGGCGTGTTCAGCGGTACCCGGCCTGCCCGAAAATCAGTGGTAAAGTCCACGTAGCGTTCCATCTGGGCCAACTGACGATCAAAGTCCGGACTATTAGTCACCACGCCGAGGGGGTTCTCGATCACCTTCAGCGGGGTCTGGCTGGGTTCGACCACCACGGCCCGACCGGTACGATCAGCCAGGGCGAAGTGGAGCTCGGGCTTGCCGTACTTGGTATCGCTATTCTTTTCACTCATCAGTTCAACCTCATCCAGGTGGTCGACCAGGTCCTGAACCGAGCGAAAGTTACCCAGAACCCAGAAGATGAACTCGTATGCCGCCAGCTGGACCTTGTCATCTCGCCGCGCATCCTGATAGTGGGCCCCGTTATCAAAGGTCAGCTTCTGGGCCATCAGGCCGTGCTCGTTGACCCCATCGGAAACGTCGATTCGGCTGGCGGACAGGCTGCCCCCACCGACCATCGCGTAGCGGTTTTCGTACACCCGGTGGTCAAAGGCGGTTGACCACCGGAAGTGGCGAGGAACGAAAAGTGGTGAGACGGCCAGGACCGGCCAGTCCATCGTCCGCGCCAGGAGGTGGGTGTGGTCACCGGTCACCTGGTAGATGCTGGTACACATTGCTAATCATTTCCCTTCTTTAGGCTTTTCCTCATTTTAAAGTATTCCCCGGGAAATACGCCAGCAATTTAACTTCCCGACACACTGGCATCTTTACTTTTCTGGTCAAAAAGAGTTGAATAGTAGTTATAAGATCACGGAATATGAAGGTGAAGTGCGTTGTTGAGTACCGAAGAAATTAATGACCGCAGCAAGTGGATCAGTGTCTTTGAACCCCTCCCCCGGGAACGTGAGGACCTAATCAAGAAGTACGAGGTTACCAAAGAACTGCTCGACTACGCTATTGACCCCTACGAGAAGGCCCGGGTGGAAGTCGATCCCGATGCCGGCGTAACCCTGCTGATCTTTGACGTTTACGTGCCAACCCACGCCATCACTGCGCCACAAACTGCCCCGATCGGCATCATGTTGACAACCAATAACATCATCACCTTCACCAACGCCAAGACCAACTTTGTCAACGGGATCATCGCCAATCAGCTGCGAATCCTGAAGCGGCGGGCCCCAATCACCGACAAGTTCAACCTGGTCTTTCCGATTCTCTACCGCCTGTCTACCAACTACTTTAGGCCCCTGCGCCGGGTTGACCAGCAGCGTCAGCAGATCCAGCGCAACCTGCAGCGGCGGACCGGACGTAAGGCGATTAATGAGTTCATGGAGATTGAGACCGGCCTGGTTTACATTCTGACCTCACTCAAGGGGAACGTCTCCCTGCTGGCCGAATTCAAGCGCCACTACGCCGACAAGATGTCGACCCGGCAAAACAACGACCTCGACGATGTTATCGTTGAAGCACAACAGGGGCTAGAGATGGCCCAGATGACCTCCGACGTCTCCGAACGGGTCTCCAATGCCTACAGCAAGGTGATCGACAGTGACCTAAACCAGACGATGATGTATCTGACCATCTACTCCATCGTTCTCTCGGTTCCAACCATCGTCTCGGGGTTCTACGGGGAAAACGTCAAGCTCCCCCTCGCCAATGGTCAGTACTCATGGGTCTTTACAATTGTCATCACCCTGGTCCTGATGGTGGCCTCGGCGATCTTTATGATCACCCGTCACTGGTGGAAGTAACTACAATATATAGGAACGTGGCTGGG
>NZ_AZGO01000043.1:14160-49903 GCF_001435345.1 Limosilactobacillus pontis DSM 8475
CTTTTTTGCTTTTTAAAAGTGCCCGCTGACATCCTTATCCGAAAACGAGTGCGGGTCCGGCATAAAGGAGATATCGACGTCGATGATCCCAAATTCTTTGCGAAGCATCCGCTCAATCTTCTCCGACAGCTGGTAGCTCTCCAGAACGGTCATCTTGCCATTAACGATCAAGGTGGCGTCCAATGAGACAACGTTCCCGTTATAGTGGGCCTTGAGTTCCACGATCTGGTGGACCTTCTTGACATTGCGGATGGCGTCATAGTACTGCTGCTCCGCCTTGGGGTCAAAGTAGTCAGCCAGGTTCAAGCTAGTCTCAAAGAAGATCTTCAACCCCGAATAGAGGATGAAGAAGCCGACTACGATACTGGTGACCCCATCCAACCAGGTCAAGTGAAAGAGCAGGGCCCCGGCGATGGCAACCATCGTCCCGATGCTGGTGAAGGCATCACTCAGGCTATCCTGAGCCGAGGCCAGCAGGGCGGCGTTCGACAACTGGTGCCCAGTGCGGCGGTTCATGTACCAGACGACCAGCATGATTACCGAGGCAATCCCGGCCCCGACAATGGCCACTGGTTCGGGGACTACCCGCCTGGCTGGGGTGAGAAGCCCACGAATTCCGTCACCGATAACGCTGAGGGCAATGGAAACCATCACTACCGCCGTAACCAGGGAGAAGACCGTTTCATAGCGCCAGCGAACAAACTGAATCCGTTGGTCCCCACCCAACACCTTCTGGTACTTGCTGTCCGGAAGTTTGGCTCCCGCAATATCGTTATCGTTGATATCCCGGGCAATATGCAGGCCCATCATCAGCAGAACGGTCGAGATGATCCCCGACAGGTTATTGAAGGCATCGGCCCGCAGCGTCTGGGACTGACTGATGGCGGCCAGCCAATACTCCAGGATCGAGATCGCTAGGTAGGCCACTACGTTGTAAATCAGGTGACGCTGGGCGGCCCGAATCTTGGTCAGCTCGTGAGCCTGGCTCTGCTCCCACTGTTTCATTTCCCGTATGACGTGTTTCTTGAACTTACTCAAATTCACTACTCCCCAAACGAAAAGTCTGCCATCCATTCTAACACCAAAAAAGCCCAACTGGACGGTACTTCCCGAAAGATCTCGGTAGACGCCGCCCGGCTGGGCTTATTTTTACAGCAGGTTAAAGGTTATCCCCACGTTCGAACTGGAACTTGGAGTTCAACAGGGCCTGGTGAATCAGACTGCTCATCAATTGGTGAGTGGCTGTCGTCACGTAGGCGGCGGACTCCTTGTTGGCTGTCGTCAGGTAGGCGGTCAGCTCGTCACCGTGCTTACCCGCGGCCGCCGCAGTGATCGCGTCGACGCGGCCGACCCCGTAGCTCTGGCAACCGTCACGGTAATCATTCACCTCGTTAATGAACTCGTGGTAGCGTGGTTCCACGACCACCTCGAGGAGCTTATGCAGCCAGTAGGCACTCTTGGCCGGGTCGGCATCGTTCGTGGCAACCTGGTAGTTGGCCGGGGTATCGTTGATGTTGGTGAAGAACGGCACGTATGGACTGTAGCAGTAGAAGCCAAAGTTAATCCACTGGATGGCGGCGTATTCGGCTGGCACGTCATTGCGAATCTGGAGGATGCAAGAGCTCTGGTTCCGGTCTAAGGCGATGGAGCGGAACTTCCGCTGTTCCTCTGGGGTACCGGAGGCGAAGGTGCCCATCGGGTCGTACGGGGTACCGTTGTAGTGCGATGACAGGAACTGTTCCACGTCCTCAACCGCGATCTTCTTCTCGGCGTGCTGGATAAATGGGATGTTCTGACTAGTTGGATTCTGCTCTACAGATGGGGTGAAGAGCTTCTGTCCATACCAGGAACGCGGCGTGTTGTAGTAGGCATCGGCCTCATCCTGGGTCCCGAAGATGTTCCGGAAGTTGAAGGTGCCTGGGTTCGGGTTAAGGTGGAACTTGTCCACGAACTCGCGAATGCCGCTGGCGAACATGTAGTTGTCAGGGTCAGCGAAGTCGATCTCCTCGATGCACATGATGTTTGGCGCAATTGCGTAGGCATCGTCCGGGATCCGCTGGGCAACCCACTGGTGACCACCGGCGGTTTCCAGGTACCAAACCTCATCGTGGTTGCTGAAGGCAATCCCATTGGTCTCGCCGGTCCCGTACTTTTCGATCAGGTGGCCGAGGCGTTGAACCCCTTCACGGGCACTCTTGATAAACGGCAGAACCAAGTAGAGCATCGAGTCCTCGTTGACCCCGTCCTTGACCAGTGGGTCGTGACCGAGGACACGGGCGTTGGTCATTTCGGTCTCGGTAGAGCTCATGGCCACGTTGTATTCGTTGATCCCCTGCTCGTCCCAGCGGCCCTCGTCTGGAACCCCATTGGGCGTCGCCGTGAACCGGCATCCCTGACCTTCCATATCAACAGTCAGGCCATTGTACTTAGAAACGTAGTGCTCACCGGTGTAATCCTTGGCTGGGAATACCCTGAAAGTCTTAGGATTAACCCCATCCTCGGCGTCTTCGTCCCGGGCAATGATCGTGGAACCGTCAATCGTGGCACCCTTCCCGACCAGCATGGCCGTACAACTGCTCATCTTTTTCTTCATAATTCGTTTCGCGTCCTCTCTGTTTGATTGGCAGATTAACTAATTTCTTTCTAATATAATACCACTTTTATCTCATTTAGAACTAATCTGTTACCCCAGGATAACTGAACAATCTTATTTATTCAGAGCACCGGCAAGACTAAAAGCCGAACAGTCTGCTTGCATCCCCCGCAATTCCATGTTATGATAACAACACTTTCAACGAAATCAATAGCCTATATAATGCCGTAATATGGACGGTAGTTCCTACCCAAAGCCGTAAACTTTGGACTATAAGCGAATTGAACGTCAGCTCTTTTTGCTTTTTCTTGGCAAAGAGAGCTTTTTTATTTGGCTGTTGATCGAATTGACCATCACTACTATTAGGAGGAATTATTCGTGAAACAACCAATGACGGTCACAACTCATGCCCACCAATTCAACTTCGCGGACCAGTGGAAAAACTTCGTGCTCGGTTTCCAGCACCTGCTGGCAATGTATTCGGGGGACGTCCTCGTACCACTGCTGATCGGACAGTACCTACACTTTTCGACCCTGCAGATGACCTACCTGGTCTCCATCGACATCTTCATGTGCGGGGTCGCCACCCTGCTCCAGCTGAAACGGACCCCGGTAACCGGGATCGGCCTCCCCGTTGTCCTCGGCTGTGCCGTCCAGGCCGTCACCCCGCTGGAATCGATCGGTGGCAAGCTCGGTATCACCTACATGTACGGTGCAATCATTGCGGCCGGGGTCTTCGTTTTCCTGATCGCCGGCTTCTTTGCCAAGCTCAAGCGCTTCTTCCCGCCGGTGGTCACCGGGTCTTTGATCACCATCATCGGCTTCACCCTGGTCCCAGTCGGCTTCCAGGACCTCGGGGGCGGCTCAGCGACGGCCCACTCCTTCGGTGACCCGGCCAACCTGCTGATTGGCTTCCTGACCATTACCATCATCCTGCTCTTCAACGCCTTTGGCCGTGGCTTCATCAAGTCGATTGCCATCCTGCTAGGGATCCTGATCGCCTCCTTTGCCGCCGGAGCAATGGGCTTCGTCTCCCTGAAGCCGGTCAGTGAGGCGGCCTGGTTCCACGCCCCACAACTCTTCTTCTTTGGGGTACCTCGTTTCAACCTCAGTGCCATGATCACCATGATGCTGGTCTCCTTGACCACCATGATTGAGTCGACCGGGGTCTTCTTCGCCCTCAGTGACATCACCGGTCAGCAACTAACCGGTAAGGATCTCGAGCGCGGTTACCGGGCAGAGGGGATTGCGGCCATCCTGGGCGGCCTCTTCAACACCTTCCCCTACTCAACCTTCTCTGAGAATGTCGGGGTCCTGAAGATGTCCGGGGTCAAAACCCGCCGGCCCGTTTACTACGCCGCCTTCCTCCTGCTTCTCCTCGGCCTTTTGCCGAAGGTCGGCGCCCTGGCCACCGTCATTCCGACGCCGGTCTTAGGTGGGGCAATGATCGTGATGTTCGGCATGGTCGGCGTCCAGGGAGTCCAAATCCTGCACAAGGTTGACTTCAGCAACAACGCTAACCTGCTGACGGCCTCCGTCTCGATCGGCCTGGGCCTCGGAGTCACCATGTACCCTCACATCTTCCAGTACCTACCGACCGAGTTCCAGATCATCCTCGGCAACGGGATCGTGGTTACCAGCGTGTCCGCTGTCCTGTTGAACCTACTCTTCAACCACCGCTGGGCCCAGGCAGCGAAGTAGCGTTCTCATTTTCCTTTAATTTTATGGTTGACTTTCTCATTTCGACACGATATGATAATTGCAACAATTATCGTTCCAGTAGGCGTCCTGTTGGGTGTAAGAGAGCCGGTGGTGAGGTGCGAACCGGTCAGGCAGGCACGCGCGAATTATCACGAGGATATTAATTGTCCGGCCATAGTCAGTGCCGTTACCACCTGATACGAGTGCACACAATGTGTAATATGGGTGGTACCACGGTTTTAAATCGTCCCGTTGATGTAATAGTCAACGAGGCGATTTTTTGATTTGAAAGGAGGATATCATGCAAGCTTGCGGCGGAATTGTTCGATATCGGTGGGGTGCATAGGTTTGTCACTAAGTACCCACAGCAAAGGAGAATTTATTTATGAAAAAAGTCAGTTTCGGTGAGTCCATCACCATCTTAGTCATTATGTTAATCATCCTGGGGACGGCGGTCATCCACTTTGGCCTCTCCCCACAAATTCCGGTCCTGTTTA
The DNA here is from genome assembly GCF_001435345.1 of Limosilactobacillus pontis DSM 8475. Taxonomy (GTDB): domain Bacteria; phylum Bacillota; class Bacilli; order Lactobacillales; family Lactobacillaceae; genus Limosilactobacillus; species Limosilactobacillus pontis. Next base: position 18,952 of record NZ_AZGO01000043.1, read on the forward strand.
CCATCGCCCTGCTGGTCTTCTGGGCCAAGCTGCGCGGTGCTTCCTGGGATGACATCCACAAGGGCATCCAGGATGGGATCGGCACGGCAATCATCCCGATCTTCATCTTTATCCTGATCGGATCCCTGATTGCCGTTTGGATCCAGGCGGGGATCATCCCCTCCATCATGGTCGCCGGCTTCAAGCTGATCAGCGCCCGTTTCTTCGTCCCGTCAACCTTCGTCGTCTGCTCCCTGGTTGGGCTGTCGATTGGAAGTGGCTTCACCACTATCTCAACGATCGGGATCGCCCTCTTCGGGATGGGAATGGCGATGAACGTCAATCCGGCCCTGGTTGCGGGTGCCATCATCTCCGGGGCGGTCTTCGGGGATAAGATGTCCCCCCTATCCGATTCCACCAACCTAGCATCGGCCATTGCCGGTAGCGACCTCTTCGCCCACATCAAAAACATGATGTGGTCCACCATCCCCTCGTTTGTCGTCTCCTTCATCCTCTTCTGGATTCTGGGCAATAGCAACGGTCAGATGAGTGCCGCCAAGATCAACCATACCATCACCATCCTGCAGACCCACTTCACAGTCAGCTGGTGGGCCCTGCTACCGATCATCCTGACGTTCGTCTGCGCATGGCGTCACGTTCCGGCCATCCCAACCCTCTTCATCAACATCCTGGTGACCGTGGGGATGATCTTTGTCCAGAAGCCAGGTGAGTCGTTGAAGTCACTGACCAACCTGATTTCTGAGGGCTTTGTCGCCCACACCAGTGACGGTGCCGTCAACGCCCTCCTCTCCCGGGGTGGGATCACCAGTATGATGGGAACCGTCTCCCTGATCATCGTCACCCTCTCACTCGGGGGGATCCTGATGCAGTTCCACGTCGTTCAATCCGCCATGGAGCCCCTAGTCAAGCGTCTCCGCAAGCCGGGGCCGCTGGTCACCACGACCATCCTGTCCGGGATCGGGATCAACCTCTTCGTTGGGGAGCAGTACCTCTCCGTCATCCTACCCGGTAAGGCCTTCAAGCCCGCCTTCCAGCGGATGGGCCTTGCCCCACTGGCCCTCAGTCGGGTCCTCGAGGACGGGGGTAGTGTCATCAACTACCTGATCCCATGGGGTGTGGCCGGCTCCTTCGCCGCTGCCACCCTGGGTGTCCCCGTTCTCCACTTCCTACCGTTCGTCTTCTTCAGCCTCCTCAGCCCGGTCTTCTCAATTCTTAGTGGGTTCACTGGGGTTGGTCTGAAATGGGCTAAACAACCACAACAAAATTAAGTAATAAAAAAGGATCGCCGCGCGATCCTTTTTTATTACTAGTCGTATTGGTGCATGTACTTGGAAAGCCGCTTAAGCCCCTCCCGCAGTGTCACCTCGGGAGCGCAGTAGCCCAGACGGACGTGCTCCGGCGTGTCAAAGGCGTCCCCGGGAACCAACAGGACTCCCGTATCCTTCAGCAGGTTTTCACAGAAGGTGTGGATATCCACCGGCACGTCCAGCTTCGGGAAGGAGGTCGAGACGGCCCGGGGCATCACGACGCTGGCCCGGTCTTCGTGGTCGATCCAGTCCTTGTAAATGGCCAGGTTGCCGAGGACCAGCTGCCGGTTACGGGCCAAAACCTGGTCCCGGTGCCGGAGGACGTAGGTGGCCAGCTGATCGTTGAAGACCCCACCACAGATCATCGTGTAGTCCCGGAACTTACGGAAGACGTCCGCCAATTCGGCGTTCGTTGCCGTCCAACCGATTCGGACCCCGGGCACGGAGTAGGTCTTCGACAGGGAGTTGGTTGAGATCCCCTTGTCATAGAGGTCAACGATCGGGGTGAAGTCCGCCGGGTGGTCCAATGGTAGGTAGACCTCATCCACCAACACGTAGGCACCGACAGCCCTGGCGATCTCCACCACCTGTTCCAGGAAGTCCCGGTCCAGGATGGTCCCGGTCGGGTTATTAGCGTTGTTCAGACAGATCATCTTAGTGTCGGGCCGGATCAGCTTCTTCAGCTCGTTGAGGTCGGGATACCAGTTGTCCTCCTCGTGGATGTGCCAGTAGTCGACGGCGGCGCCCAGCGACTTTGGAATGTCGTATAGCTGCTGGTAGGACGGGTACTCGGCAATCACATGGTCACCGCGGTTGATTAGGGCGTAGAGGGCCAGAATGTTGGCGCCGGTGGCCCCGTTCGTCTGGAGGATGTTCTCCGGATCAACATGCTGGTAGAGCTTGGCGACCTCCTGCTTGAATTCCGGTGACCCCTCGATCCAGCCGTAGTTCATCTTCTGCTTATCCAACATCGCGTAGAACTCCTGACCGTTATTACCGTCCAGGTTGAGCAGGTCGTGCATACTCAGGGATGCGATCGTGCTCTGGGAAATGTCGTAAGTGGCGCTCTTCTCCCACTTGTTTAGCCAGGATTCCACGCCAAATGGCGCAATTTTAACCATAATCAAACCTCCTAGTTAATCAAAATCGTGCCGCCGCGAATTAGTCAAGTCGGTTTAGTTTCCACGTTTACTTGCCCAGTTTCAAAAACTAGCGGCCGTTTAGTCAGCCACCAGCACTTATCAATTTTACTTGTCGTATTCAACGATCTTAAAGCGATCGTCCGTTAAGGTGACCGTCGTCAAGCTCCCGTTCTTGGGCCGTACGGTGACGTCATACTTGCCACCGCCGAAGCGTTCGACCAGACTTAGCAGGGTGTTACCATGGCTGACCCAGAGGACATTAGCACCGTCGGGGAGGTCAGCATGGCGAACCAGTTCGATTCCCTTATCCATCCGCGCCCAATACTCGTCGTTGTTCTCAGCATCGTGGAACGGGTCGGCGTCCTTCAGCCAATCCTTAGCCTGGCCGATCGAATGCTCGGTGACAATGTCATGGAAGTTTTTAAGGCCGTGGGGGGCTCCAGCGTTGTACCAGGCCAGGTCCATGTTGGTACCCTCGTAGGAACCGTAGAACTCCTCTCTGAAGTACGGCGAAGTTACTGGGTGCTTCACCGAGTCAGCCTGGTTGAGGTCCAGGATCGTCTGGATGGTTTCCACCGCCCGGGTGGTGTCACTGCAGAAGGCCGCAGCGAAGTGAATATTTTTGAGCCGTTCCCCGGCATCACGGGCGTTCTGTTTACCCTTTTCGGTCAGCGGGGAGTTGCTCCAGCCCTGGAGCTTATTGTAAATATTAAAGTAGGTTTGTCCGTGACGGACCAGGTACAGATTAAGTTTTGTCATCATGGTCATCCTCCTAATTACCATTTTCTTCATTGTACCGCTTCCAATGAGCTACTTGTAGGAATTTTGGCCTTAATTATTTCTTAAGGACATTTAGGGAGACTTTAACCTTTGGGCCATAATTTCTTCATACCCATCCCCTAGACTGGCATTATAGAAGGAAGGAATTAACATGACATTAAAGAATACCAGTAACGCTGACATCGTTGCCGCACGAATTGTGGCCGTCAATGGCAGGGCGGTCAAGGTTATCACCGAAGATGGCCAGAAGCTGCGCATTCTCCTCACCAAGCAATACCGCCAAGATAAGAACTGGTTGGCATCACTCAAAGACATCCTCAACGCGGGGATCTGGATCCCGGTCAATCGCCATCTGAAGCGGCTGTTCAACTACGACTGGCTGACCGGGCCAACCCCGGCCACCGTTCCCGTAAAGGATTAAGTTTTCACAATAATTTAAGCAGAGATCATGTTTCGCGCTAATCTGTGATAGAATGATTTTGATTTGCTAAATTTACTCTGGCAAGTTAAACAAACACTTTGATTGCGAGGAACATTCCTAATGAAAAAATTAAGCAAATTTGTGGACACTAGGATTGGCTTTTTCGTCCTCCTGGTCGTCCTTTTTTGGTTCAAAACCCTGTTTGCTTACTTTACCGACTTTAGCCTCGGGGTTGAGGGACCCTTTCAGTTCCTGATTCTAATCTTCAACCCCCTGGCAACCACTGCACTAATTTACAGCCTAGCATTCTACTTCAAACGGGCCCGCTTCTTCTACCCGGTGATCATGGGCTTGGACATTGCCAACACGCTTTTGCTTTACCTCAACGTGATCTACTACCGGGAGTTCACGGACTTCATGACCATCGCCACGATGACTGGTTACTCCAAGGTCAACCAGGGTCTTAGTGGCAGTTCCTTGGCCCTGACCAATCTCCACGACGTTTTCTATTGGCTTGATATCGTGGTCATCCTGGTCCTGATGTTGCTGCGCAAGATCCACTTCGACCCGCGGGCAATCGGCAGCCGGTTGGCCTTCGCCTTCACCTCAATGTCACTGGTCCTCTTCGGGGTCAACCTGGCATTTGGTGAGATGAGCCGTCCGCAGCTGCTTGGCCGGACCTTTGATCGCAACTACATCGTCAAGTACCTGGGGATCGACGCCTTCACTGGCTACGACCTAGTTAAGTCCCAGCACATCAACGATATGCGGCAGAGTGCTACCAAGTCCGAGCTGGAGAAGGTCAAGAAGTTCACGGACAAGCACTACGCTAAGGCGAACCCACAGATGTTCGGGATCGCCAAGGGACGGAACGTGATCGTCATTCACCTGGAGAGCTTCCAGCAGTTCATCATTGACAAGAAGATCAACGGCCAGGAAGTGACCCCCTTCCTGAACTCGCTCTACCACAGCAACGACACCTACGCTTTTGATAACTTCTTCCACCAGGTCGGCCAGGGGAAGACCAGTGACGCGGAAAACATGCTGGAAACTTCGACCTTTGGCCTGCCCCAGGGGTCCCTGTTTGCTACCTTGGGCAGTGACAACACCTTCCAGGGGGCCCCGGCAATTCTCAACCAACGGGCCGGCTACACCAGCGCGGTCTTCCACGGCAACGTTGCCAGCTTCTGGAACCGGAACAACGTCTACAAGAACCTTGGTTACCAGTACTTCTTCGACGCCAGCTACTACGATACGTCCGGTGACAAGGCAACCGGCTATGGACTGAAGGACAAGCTGCTCTTCAAGGACTCAATCAAGTACCTGCAGGCCCTCCAGCAGCCGTTCTATGCCAAGTACATCACGGTCACTAACCACTTCCCGTACGACCTGGATGATGAGGATAAGGATCCGAACTTCCAGACCACTAACACCGGTGACAGCAATGTCGATAACTACTTCGTGACTGCCCACTACCTCGACCAGTCTATCCAGCAGTTCTTCGACTACCTGAAGAAGACCGGTCTCTACGATCACTCCATCATCATGCTCTACGGTGATCACTACGGAATCTCTAACAGCGAAAACACCTCGCTAGCTAGTGTTCTTGATAAGAACGCCGACGACTGGACCGACTTCGATAACGCCCAGCTCCAACGTGTCCCGATGATGTTCGTCATTCCACACTCCGGAGGCCACGGTCACATCGACCATACCTATGGTGGGGAAATCGACGTCCTGCCGACCCTGCTTCACTTGCTGGGGATTTCGTCCAAACGCTATATCCAATTTGGGACCGACCTCTTCTCCAAGCAGCACAGCCAGGTCGTCGCCTTCCGCAACCAGGATTTTGTCACCCCCCACTATACTGTGATCGGCGGCACGGTTTACGACAACCGGACTGGCAAGGAGGCCAAGCTGACCAAGAAGCAGCAGGAACGGATCAAGAAGGATCACGAGCTGGTCAACACCGAGCTTAGCCTGTCCGACTCACTCAACGAGAAGAACCTCCTCCGCTTCTACCATCCAAAGGGCTTCAAGGCGGTCAACCCGGCCGACTACAACTACTCCAACGGGTTAAAGCGGGCCGAGCGAATCGAACGGAAGAAGGGGAATAAGTCGACTAGTCTCTATTCCGAGAACCATGATCAGTCGACCGAAAACGACTTCAGTACCGATGCACCGGAGCAGAACCACTCCTCGACCGATTCTAACCGGATCAAGATTACCAACCCGGATGCCAACAACAAGTAACCCAATGATTAAGACCCACTGTCGCTTTATGTGACGGCGGGCCCTTTTATTTCCCGGGAAATATCTACCCGGTGAAACTTAATAATCTCCTAAATTTGATCAGCCCAAGTGGCAACCATTACTTGGTCTGGTAGAATGGGGGACAAACAATAGGAGGGATATGCTTGCCTTTAACTGTTAAACTGCTCAACCCAAGTCTACCTGAATATCGACAGGTCAAGGCGCTCTACTACCGGGCCTTCCCGAAGTACGAACAGGAGGCCTGGAGCCGGCTGCTCTTCAAGCGGCTTTTCCGGCGGGCCGACTTCCTGGTCTTCTATGACCATGACCATTTTGTCGGTCTTTCCTACGTCATCCACCACTACGGAATCCACTATGTTCTCTACCTGGCAGTCAACGACCAGGTTCGATCTCGGGGCTACGGGAGCCGAATCCTCGACCAGCTCAAGCGGCAGTATGCTCCAGACATCCTGATCCTGGATATCGAGCAGCCGGACGCCGCGGCGGCTAACAATCACCAGCGTTTGCGCCGACTGCGCTTCTACCGCAAAAATGGTTTTACCCTGACGGAGCGTTTGACGAGAACACCAGAAGTCACCTACCAGTTGTTGGCAACCCGGCAGCGGGTTGAACACACCAAGGTCGACGAAATGTTTGGCTAATAATATTGAAATGGGACTGTAGCAGTATTTGCCGCAGTCCCATTTTTAAGATATTCAATGTGGTGAGCCGAACTTCTTCATCCATCACCACGATCCACGAGAATGGCATCCATCTTCACGACATGGTCCTGACAATACCGTTAGTGCCATAGCCGCTGCCAGAAGTTTCCCCGGGCAACATTATCAGTGCTGGTCAGCCGGTATGTCAGCGGACCACCGTCAAGGGTCTTGACCTGACTACTGGAAAGGTCGAGATCCCCCAGGGTCTGGTTGCGGCGAAGTGGCGCCACCAGTTGTCCCTGTTTATTTAGGTATTGCTTCTTCATCTTGACCGCTAACGTGTACTTGTGAATATGACCGCCGGCATTCCAGACCGTGATCTGCTTTGGACTAAGTGTCGCCTGACGGGTTTGCCCATCGGCCAGTGGCTGCTGGCGGATATTCTTCGGTAGGGTGATGGTCTGCAGACGGTCACTCTGCTTTAGCATCTGGTACAGGCGCTGGGTCTGTACAAAGCGGTTATCCTTGTTCTGGCCGTTAGCGTGGAGTACCACCGTGATGATCCGGTGACCCCGGTAGTTCCCGGTACTGACAAAGCAGGCCCCCGCCTTGTCCGAGGTTCCCGTCTTCAGGCCGTCAATCGTCACCCCCGGTACGGTATACTTGCCACCGGGCAGCATCTCGTTCAGGTTCTTTTCGGTCTTTGTCTTACCCTTACTAATCATGAAGGTGGCCTGCTTCTGGGCCGTGACCTGGAGCAGCTGCGGGTAATGGTTTACTAGGTAGCGGGCCAGGATGGCAACATCCGTAGCCGTCATGGCGTTTTCGGCATTGTCCGCGTACTGCTTAGAAGCCAATGACTTCAGGTCCCCGTTAGTCAGCCCAACCGGATTGACAATCGTGTAATTTTTCAAGCCAATATCTCGAGCCTTCTGTTGGAGCTTCATGTCAAATTCATCCAGGCTGTCCCCGGCTGCCGCTGATAAGGCCAGCGCCGCCCCGTCAGCTGACTTGACCAAGGAGGCGTTCAACAGCTCCCGGACCGTGTAGGCATTCCCCTCCTGCAGGCCGATTGCCAAATACTGGGGATCATTTGAGATATCAGCAACCCCACTGTCAATCTTGACCTTGGTATCACCGGTGATCTGCTTGCTGTGGACCTCATCTTCAATCACCACCGCCGTCAGGAGCTTGCTGATCGAGGCAATTGGCAACTTCTTTTGGGCGTTTTGTTCATAGATCACCTGACCAGTAGAGGCATCCACCATTACCGCGGCCGAGGCATCAATCAGTGGCTTTGCGTGTGCAGGGGGCACAGTCATCCCAAGCAGCAGGGGGATCATCAATAAGAGTGCCAAAAACTTTTTCATATTTTCCTCCAAAATAGTTAATGATACGATAAGATAGAAATGAGATTAACATCGCAAGGGATTGATCAAATGAATAACAAGCAAAAGCAGTTTATCTTGCTCACGACGGCCATGTTTGCCGTCATCGTCCTTATCTTCAACATTCACGCCTACGTCGACAGCAGTCGCTTCATCAGTGGTGCCAGTCGCCCGAGTCAGGTCCTTAACGTTAACCGGCTCCGCCATCCAAACATCAACAAGCCATCTGAGCACCGGCACTACCTGGACCTATCCAAACAGGGCCAGCTGCGGCTCATCATGGTACCCGGGCTAAACCGTCTTTACGTGCTCAGCGGACAGCGGGTGGTCTACATCATGCACACCCGTACCAACATTCAACGACGAGCACTCACCAGTCAGGGACACCATGGCCAACAGGTTGCCCACGTCAATTCCGACCACACCCTGGCAGGGCGCAACTGGTCGGCACTGAGTCATCAGTGCTACATCATCGCCCCCGCAACGGTTGACCAGGACCATGTTGCCAAGGACTGGCTGAAGACGGCATTTGCCTTTCCCAACAGCATCCAGTTATCACAGCCGGATGCCCAGTGGCTCCAATCCCTGCCCAAAAACACCAAGATCATCATTCGTTAAGGGAGGATCATCATGCTTAGACAGTACCTAACGCCGGCGTTTCTTCGTCACCTCGTCATCAGTGACGGCGCCCTGGTTGTTTTAATCATCATCTATAACTTGCTCGCGATGCTTATTCCCATTGTAAAGCTCACCTGGCTGACGGGACTCTGCATCTTCATCCTGATCAACGTAATCCTAATCGGTCTAAAGGTGGTTATCCCGCTACTTAACCAACGATGACGACCTTGGTGCCAACCGGTAAGTTCTGCTCCATCCAGCGGGCATCGGGAACTGACAGACGAATACAGCCGTGTGATCCCTGGGTCTTACCCAGTTTGGCCGCTTCCTTTATGTTGTACGATCCATCGGCCGTGGTCGGTACGCTGTGGAAGAGGTACTCCCCGTGGTTCAGCCAGGAAGTGTAGTAGTTAGCCCCTTCCTGCAATTTGGCGTTGTAAAAGCTATCACCACGCTCCTGTTGAACATGGAAGGTCCCGGTCGGAGTGGCGCTCTTCTCCCTGCCGGTCTTGGGATCCTTCTTGTAGATGCCGCCGGTACAATACATTGTATAGATAAGCTTTGACCCGTCGTAGAGGTAGGTCCGGTTCTTCTTTAGGTCCACCTTAACCCAGAGGTCCTTAACCTTATTAACATCCGGGTAGGGAACCGTTTCTGAGGACTTACGCCAGTTAATCGGCTTCCGCAGATAGTGGCTTCCCGTCCCCCTCCCCATGCTATTTGGGCGTTTTACGGGGCAACTGGCCGCTGCCTGACGCGGTTGCTGAGCCCGCTGGCGGTGGTCCCGTAATTGTGGCGTCACAGCCAGTACAATGACAATTAAGCAGAACGCCCCATAGATCCAATACTTCGCTCGTTTGTTCAAGTTCTTAGCTCCTTTTTTCAAAGTTAATTTACATCAAAAAACAACACTATTATACTGACAGTAAAGCAATTATTCAATCATAGAAAAGTCAAGTGAGTATCATGCGTGATAATTTAAAAATTCCTTACCTAACCGCCCTGGTCTTCTTCGTCGTCGCCGCGCTGGTCGCCAACTTGTAGGAGGTGCACATTAAATGGAAAACATCCTCAGTTATCCCCGGCGGTGCTGGACGTATATCATCCACCACCATTGGTCTAAGGACATTCTGCGGGCCAACCTCTTTTACGTCCTCCTCGTGATCGTGTACAACCTCTGCCACTTTTCACTGGCCGCCATTCATTGGCACGTCTTCAACCAGTTCTTCTGGCTGATGAACCTCTGCCTCTTCTTCAAGCTCGGCCTCGACGTTATTGACCGCATCCTCCAGCAAAAGTAAAGATAATTCGTCACCACGTTAGCGATTAAAAATAAGCGGGCCCTGGTATTCGGTAAATCCGAACGCCGGGACCCGCTTTATGCTGGGGTCTTTTCATCATTAGGCTATCAAAACATCAACCTACTCCACGGCCTCATCCTCCACACGCCGGTAGTCCTGGACCATCTCCGCCAGACTTTTCTTGTATGGCTTTTCCACCAGGATGACAGGACAGATCCTGAAATGTTATGCCAGATGCTGAAGAGGGTTGACGCAATCGCGGCAGCCGGTGAGAAGTAGGTCAGTGCCAGGGTGGCCCCCAGACTAGAGTCCTGCATGCCGACCTCAAACGTCAGGGCCTTCTGCTGCGGCTGGCGAAGACGCAGCAACCGTGAAAATAGGTAACCCAGCGTGTAACCCAATAGATTGTGCAGCATTACCACCGGAATCACGATCGCGGTCGCGGCGGTAAACAGGTTGGCATGGTTGGCCGACACCACCGCCCCGATGATGGCCAGGATCGCCAGTTGGGATACGATTGGCAAAAAGTCCAGAACCGGCGCCAGTCGTTTGCCAAAGAAGGTGTGTACCACCACCCCACAGACAATCGGGAGAACCACGATCTCAAGCGTGCTCATGAACAGACTCTGGGTCGGTACCTTGACGTATTGCCCGGCAAACAGGTAGAGAATCATCGGTAGCATCACCGGGGCCAGCAGGGTCGACAGAGCCTCAATCGACACATCCAGGGCCACGTCCCTACCGGCAAGGTAGGCCATGACACTCGATGAGGTTCCGCTCGGGCAGGCGCCCACCAGGATCACCCCGGCCGCTGTCGCCCCCTTCAGCTGAAATACCAGACATAGCAGCCAGGCTAGGCTCGGCATGATCAGATAGTGGGCCACTGTCCCCAGCAGGACTGGGACTGGCTTTTGAACAATCCGTCTAAAGTCCTGGCCAGTCAGAGTCAGCCCCATCCCAAACAGGATCACGCCCAACAGATACTTTGTGTTAGCAACAACGGGGGCTGAAAAACTGGGTACAAGGTAGTTGAATACCGCCCATAACACCACAAAGAGTGTAAACCACTTGCTTAGCCACCTTCCAAATGAAACAACCTTATTCATATTTTTCCTCCTCTATTTTTAACCGTGATAGCCAAGGGTAATCTTGGCCAGCCTACTCATCCGCGCCGGCGTCCAGGCCGGCTCCCAAACGACGTCGACCCGGACCCGACAAACCCCATTCACTTTCCGGATCGCTGTTTCGATCATCTGTCGTAACACGTCCGTGATCGGACAGCCCATCGTCGTCAGGGTCATCGTGACCGTTACTGTCCCATCAATGGTCATATCTATTCCGTAGATCAACCCCAGGTTAACCAGGTCAATTCCAAGCTCCGGGTCAACAACACCCTGCAAGGCCTTGATGATTTGGTCAACAATCTGACCATCCTGTCGTACTTCATTCATCCTCCTCCCTCCCTTTCGCCTATTGCAACTTATTGGCCGCCTTAAGCAGCTGATCATAACCGACCATTACACCACCGGTATCGGCCGAGGTCACCAGGGCCTGGTAACGGGCTAAATACCCCTGCTTGACCTTGGGCGTGAAGGGCGGTAGTTCCCGCCGGCGTTGCCTAAGCTCCTCATCGGATACCAGCAGGTCGACTGTCCGTCTGACCAAGTCGATGTGGATCCGGTCACCGTTTCTGATGAGGGCAATCTCCCCGCCCGAGGCAGCCTCCGGTGAAACGTGACCAATGCAGATACCGTGGGTAGCCCCCGAAAAGCGGCCATCCGTGATCAGGGCCACATCCTTCTCCAACCTCCGTCCGATGATATCGGCCGTGGGATTCAGCATCTCAGGCATCCCCGGTCCGCCCTTTGGTCCCTCGTCGTAACGGATGACAACTACATCGCCCTTCTTGACAGCTCCACCATCAATTCCCTTGACGGCGGCATCATGGGAGTCAAAGCAGACCGCCTTACCGGTAAACGTTGTGATGGTCGGGTCAACTCCCGCAGACTTGATCACCGACCCATTCTTAGCAATGTTGCCATACAGTACCGCCAGGCCGCCCACCGGTGAGTAGGCCTTGGCAACCGGGCGAATGACCGCCTCGTCTTGCAAATGATGACCAAGAACGTTCTCCCGAATCGTCTTACCGGTGACACTCGGCCGATCGGGGTGAAAGACATCGCCACCCATTTCGATCAGTTCGTTCATGATCGCGGGCATCCCCCCGGCCCGGTGGACATCCTCCATTGTCCAATGCGAGGATGGCGCAATCTTGGCGATATGCGGGGTCCGTTTGGCGATCCGGTTGATATCCTTCTCGGTATAATCGACCCCGGCCTCGTGGGCGATCGCCAGGCCATGCAAGAACGTATTGGTAGATCCCCCCATCGCCATGTCGGCAGCATAAATATCGTCAAAGGCCTCCTTGGTCATGATCTCCCGCGGGGTCAGCCCCTGTTTGACGACCGCTACCACCCGACGCGCGGCCTGACGAACCAGTTCCCGGCGTTGTTTTGAGATCGCCAGAGCGGTGCCGTTAAACGGTAGGGCCATCCCCAGCGCCTCCATCAGGCAGTTCATGGAATTAGCCGTGAACATTCCGGCACAGGAGCCACAGCTTGGACACGCATTCTGCTCCATTTCCAAGAAGTCTTCCCGGGAGAGCTTCCCATCCTTAAAGGCCCCCACCGCCTCAAACATGTTGGAGAGGGTAATCGCCTTCCCATGCGGGTCTAGCCCCGCCTTCATCGGTCCGCCCGAGACAAAGACCGCCGGGACATTGGTGTGGGCGGCCGCCATCAGCATCCCCGGGGTGATCTTGTCACAGTTTGGCATAAACAGGACCCCATCGAACCAGTGAGCATTGATGACCGTTTCGGCCGCATCGGCAATCAGTTCCCGGCTGGGTAGTGAGTAGCGCATCCCAATGTGGCCCATCGCAATACCGTCATCGACCCCGATCGTGTTGAACTCAAACGGTACCCCACCCGCCTTACGAATCTCCTCCTTGGCAATATCCGCAAGCTCACGCAGGTGGACATGCCCCGGAACAATCTCAATGTAGGAGTTACAGACGGCGATGAACGGTTTGTCCATGTCCGCCGGTCGCTTAATCCGGCCCGTGGTATACAGGAGACTGCGGCCCGGTCCACCCCCTTGGTAATCTCATCGCTGCGTTTCTGCAGCTTGTCAGTATCAAAAGAAAAACTAAGTGTTCCCATCTACTTCACCTCACAAATAGACCTTTACCAACACCAGGCAAAAGAAAAACGGCCAACAGCTTTGGCAGCTGCTGACCGTTTTGCGCATGGTCACCATCACCGCCCAGACCTAACACCTGGGCAGCACCAATTAGCGCCCAGATCACTGAATGATAATGGCGCTAATAATTAATGCTTGTTGTCCTGATTGATGATTCATGCTTTTACCCCTCTATACAGTTAAAATTTAATTAGAAAATTAAATTAAAGATAGAATAACAGAAGTATCCGGGAAGTCAATTAAATCTCGCATATTCTTAAAATAAAAAGGCCGCGATCCAGGTTTGGTGGGTATCGCGCCATTGTCACTTACGTTTGATATTCATCGACGAGGAGTGAACAGCTAACCGCTTCTGTGGATAGAGCTGCTTAGCGAGGGCCGTTACCGCGGTCGGTGCCTCACCAAAGGCCGTGGCGATCAGCGCCGTCTTCCCTGGGTAGGTCACCCCGTCACCGATGGCGTAGACCCCGGGGACACTCGTCTGCATGGTCGAATCGACCGTCAGGAGGTGACGTTCGCTGGCCAGGTCCAGCGACCACTGGGTCAAAGCAGCGTTGTTGGCGGTAAAGCCGTAGTTGACCACGATTGAGTCGACCGTCAGCTGGTCTTCGTCGTCACTGCGCATCTTCTTCAGGTCGATCGTCACTGCATCTGCCATCGTCGTGAGACGCTTTGGCAAGTAGGGAGTAACCAGGTGGACCGACGACGCCTTCAACTGGCTGACGGTATGCTCCAGGCCCCGAAACTCATTGCGCCGGTGGACTAGGTAGACATCCTTAGCCACCGGTTCCAGCATCAGGGCAATGTCGATGGCTGAGTCGCCGCCACCCAACACCGCCACACGCTGACCAGCAAAGTCGTCCTTGTGACTGACAAAGTAGTGCAGCCGGTCCCCTTCGAGCTGGTCGGCACCATCGAGGGCCAACTTACGCGGCGTGAAGGCCCCGTTGCCCAGGGCGATAATGACCGCCTTGGAGTGGGAAATTCGGTCGGCTGACTTGATGGTGAAGGTCCCATCCTCCTCCTTGACCACGTCGTCAACGGTTTCACCCAGAAACTGGTCGACCGGGGCGATCGCCAATTGTTTCTTCAGCTGGTTGACCAATTCCTGGCCGGTGGCGCCCGGCAACCCGGCTACGTCCCAAACCTGCTTCTCGGGGTACAGGGCGGCCACCTGTCCACCCAATTGGGGAAGGCTTTCAATCAGCTGGGCGTGCAGTTCGTGCAGGCCGCAGTAGAAGGCCGCAAACATCCCGGCCGGGCCGCCACCAACAATCGTTACATCATAACTTTCTTCCGTCATTGAATACGGGCCTCGCTTTCTTATTTTTTGTTTAACCATTATAACATTTTCTTGCCTAATCAAAATTTTAATAAAGCGCTACCATCTTTAACGTTTTACCTATTGTATTTACTAAAAAACTAATTTATCATAGAAAACGTAGATAGTAAATTTTAGTTAATCTTGGAGGGACTAATATGGCTAAAAGAAAAATGATTCTTGACTTGGACACCGGTGTTGACGACGCTTTGGCGATTGCCTACGCCCTGGCTGACCCAGAAGTTGACCTGATCGGGATCGTTAGCTCCTACGGTAACAACCTGCTCGACGTTTGTGCCGAGAACAGTCTGAAGCTGTTGGAACTGCTCGGTCACACCGACATTCCAGTATTCAAGGGCTTACCACACTCATGCACGACGGACCACTTCGACGTCATGCAGGTTTCCAAAGACATCCACGGAAACAACGGGATCGGTGAGGTTCAACTGCCAGCGCCAAGCCGGAGTATTGAGGAAGAATCCGGGGTGGACTTCTATATCGACGCCGCCCACAAGTATGGCAAGGACCTGATCATCATCCCAACTGGCCCGATGACTAACCTGGCTGCCGCCCTCAAGAAGGACCCAGAGATTGCCCACCTGATCGGCAATGTTACCTTCATGGGTGGTGCCCTGACGGTTGAGGGGAACGTTACCCCAGTTGCCGAAGCCAACATCAACCAGGACCCAAAGGCTGCTAACGAAGTCTTGACGTCTGACCTGCCACTGACGATGGTTGGCCTGGACGTTACCCTGCGGACTCTCTTGACCAAGAAGGAAACCCAACAATGGCGTGACCTCGGTACCAAGGCTGGTAAGGCCTACGCCGACATCACCGACTTCTACATCGACGCCTACTACAACCTGGATATCGACAAGAACGGCTGTGCCATCCACGATCCACTGGCCGTTGGTGTTGGGATCGACCCATCCTTCGTTACTACGCTGAGCCTCTTTGTTAAGTGTGTCTACGAGGAAGGCCCTTACTACGCCCGGATCATCGGTGACAATTCCAAGCTGAACGATCCAAACCCGAACGTCAAGGTTGCCATCAACGTCGACAAGGAACGTTACCTGAAGGTCTTCATGGACCACCTGACGAACCTGTTCAAGGAACACTAGTCCTAAAATATAAACAAAAGAGAAATGCCAAATCACGCGGATTCGGCATTTTTTATTGAAGTAATTTTTCCAAAATCTTCCTCAGCCTAATCAAGGCCACCACCTGACCGGTAGGATCCTGGAGACACTCGTTAATCGTGGTGTGGCACAGTGCCATCACCGCCCACTCGGTATCGCCCCGCGGCTCGGCGGCCCGCCGGACTGGAAGGACACCCTCGTTGGTCAAGAAGTGGCGGCGAATGAAGTCATAGTAGGGGCTGTGGTGGACCCGGTCGACGAAATCGGCCACCATCCGGTAGTAGTCTCGGGCGGTCAGCTGACGGCCTGCCGCCGTGATTGGGGCGTGGACCTCATCCATCACCGTCGAAAACAGGTACAAGTAGGCGTCAGTCAGGTCTGGGAAGTACTTATAGAAGGCTCCCCGTGAGATCCCCGCTTGCTTGATGATTCGGGCCACCTCGGCATCTGGTAGGCTATGCTGGCTGAACTCGGTCAGCAGGGCCGCCGTCACCCGTTGCTTTTTCTCGTCCTTCAAGTTTTGAAAGGTCCGACTCGGCATGACCCTCACCTCACATCACATTGCGAATGATTAGAGAAACAGCCAGGATCAGGGCCCCGGCACCAACAATGATCTGCATCAGTCGCCCCGGCAGGTGACGAACGATGATCGGCCCGAGAATCCCCCCAAGGATGTTACCGACAAACAGGGGCAGGACGTACTGCCAGTAGATGACCGCCTCGATGGCAAAGATAATAGCCGCCATTGTGTTGGTAGCCGTCATCGCAACGTTCTTCAGGGCATTATTGACGGCAAAGGTTTGCGAGCGGTTGACCACCGTCAGCAGGGTCAGCATCATAACCCCAGCCCCGGCGTTGAAGTAGCCGGAATAGATACCAACAATGAAGATCCCAACCCAGGCCAGGAAGCGGTGAAGGCGGGACCGGCCGAACGCCTGGCTGTTCTTCACTAGCTCTGGGTGAGCCTGACGCGGCTTGTGCGGCATGATCAGGATGACCCCGGCAGCCCCAATGCAGATCGGAACCAGGTCCTGGAACCACTTGCTGGGCAGGGCGAAGAGCAGGAGGGCGCCAATGATTGACCCGGTCAGAACGACTGGGATCATTATCAACATCTGCTTCCGGTTATTGCGGAGTTCCTTGGCGGAAGCGACCACCGAGCTGTAGCCGCTGGCGACAGTCGAAAAACAGCTGGTAACGTTGGCCATTACCGGCGAGAGCCCCATCGCCAGTAGTGACGGGTACGATACTAGCGAGGCCAGGCCTGCGGCAGCACTGGTGATTCCCGCCAGGATCCCAATGATAATTAACAAGATAATCGAAACTAATTCAGACATTTTCCTCAACCTTTATTCTTAATCAGCTTCCATTGTACGCGTCCTGAGGCCTTTCTGCACGGTCTTTCCTAAGCTTGAACTTACCGGCTAATTTTTGTATCATAAGTAGTAAGATTAATACGATGTCTGGGGTGCTATTTGGCTGAGATAATACCCATTGAACCTGACCTGGCTAGCACCAGCGGAGGAAGATTCGGTAAATTTCGATTGATAAAACAGTCTGTGCCCCACGATGAGTTTCATTGTGGGCTTTTTATTTGCCTTGGGATCGCCTTAATCCATTCTATTATTAAGGAGTCGATTTTATTATGAAGAAAGGCTTTCACTTGCGCGACATCATCCTACTCGCTCTGATTGGGATCATCTTCGGGGTCATCTACTTTGCGGCGGCATTCGTCTACAACGGTCTGACCCTCCTGCTGACCCCGGTCGGCTATGGACCGCTGGCCAACGACATTACCATGGGGATCTGGTGCATGGCCGGCCCCCTTGCTGGTTTTATGTTCCGCCTCCCCGGGGCATCATTTCTCGGCGAGTTTCTCGGGGCCACCGTGGAGATGTTTCTCGGTGACCAGTGGGGTGCGGCCAACCTGATCTCCGGTGTCGTCCAGGGGGCCGGGACCGAGATCGGCTTCACCCTGACTGGCTATCGGATCTATAACTGGCTGACTGTCGTCCTGGTAACCGTCGCGACGACTATCGTCACCTTTGCCTGGGACTGGTTCCGCAACGGCTACAGCCAGTTTGCCGTTCACATGCTAGTCGTGATGATCATCGTCCGCTTCGTTTCAATCTTCCTCTTCGCCGGGGTCTTGAACAAACTAATCATTAACATGCTCACCCGGGCGCACGTCATTCGGAGGTAAACCATGCCGACAATTGCGATTGAACAACTAAGCTTTCAGTTTGAACGCCAGCACCCCGTTATCCGCGACCTCAGCATGACGATCAACGGTGGCGAGGTCGCCCTGGTCACCGGGCCATCCGGCTGTGGGAAGTCCACCCTCCTCCGCCTGATTGCTGGCCTCCTGCCCAAGTACGGGGGCAAGGTGACGACCGGACGGATCGAGCGGCCCCAAGTCGACCACCACCCGGCCCAGATCGGAATGCTCTTCCAGGATCCGGCCATGCAGTTTGCCATGGACACCCCCCGCCACGAGCTTGAGTTTACCCTGGAGAACTGCCAGGTTGTC
This sequence comes from Limosilactobacillus pontis DSM 8475, assembly GCF_001435345.1. Classification (GTDB taxonomy): domain Bacteria; phylum Bacillota; class Bacilli; order Lactobacillales; family Lactobacillaceae; genus Limosilactobacillus; species Limosilactobacillus pontis. The sequence goes on from NZ_AZGO01000043.1 coordinate 37,075, forward strand.
CCCCGCCAGATACCGGTCAGGATGCAAGCGGTTAGTGACTTCTGCCGGATCGGCGACCTGCTTGACCAACCAATCACCACCCTCTCCGGCGGCCAGCAGCAGCGGGTGGCCCTAGCAGTAGTCGTGGCAATGGAACCGGACATCCTCCTGCTCGATGAACCCTTCGCCGCCATCGACGAGGACAACCGCCGCTTCCTGATCGGCCAGCTCCAGCAGTGGCACGAGGCCCAGCCGGGACGGACAATCATCATCACCGACCACGACTGCCATGGCTACGCAGGTCTTCATCCCCAAGTCTACCGTTTCAGTAACCAGCGAGTCACCGCCCTCACCCCTGAACAAGGGCAGAAAATAATTACCCACGCCGACCAGCTGGCGGCGGTCCCGCTCAAAGTCACCCGACCAACGGCAACGGTTCCAGCGATCATCCACCTCACCAACGTCAATATTACCCGCGGCCAGCGCGGCCTGATTATGGTCCCCGACCTGACAATTGTCCGTAACAAGATCACCCTGCTGACCGGGGCCAACGGGGTCGGCAAATCAACCCTCTTTCGGGCCCTGACCCGGCTGATCCCCTACCAGGGAATGATCTCTTACCGTGGGAGGGACATTCAAGAGATATCACCCGGGAAATATCACCAGGAGGTTGGCCTGGTCTTTCAGCAGGCTAACGAGCAGTTCCTCGACGTTACGGTCGGCGAGGAACTAACCCTCAGCGCCAAGCACCAGCGCCAACTGCTATTAACCAACGATCGCTTAACAGATGCCCTCCGTAACTTTGGCCTGGCCGGAATGGAGGACCGGGTCGTCTACTCACTCAGCAGTGGTCAGCGCAAGAAGCTCCAGCTGCTGGTCATGCTGATGATCGGCCACCCCGTTCTCCTGCTTGACGAACCCTTCACTGGGCTTGATCAGGGCTCCCTGGCGACCGCCTTCGACCTCATTAGTCGCTGCCAGCAGGCCCTGCCGCAGACCATCATGATCATCAGCCACCGCTTGGCCGGGCTCGACCGGCTGATCGACTACCACCTACACCTGGCGGATGGTCAGCTGACCTATCAGGGGGTGAAAGCATGAATCCTAGTTTAAAGCTATTTTTGGTCCTTATCGTTGCTTTAGAGGCCACCTTCACCAGCCACCTCTACGTTAACCTGGTAATCATCGCCTGCGCCCTGGCTGCCCTGCTCTATCACCGAATCGGTTGGCGCCGCCTGTCCTGGCTGGTGGTCATCACCCTGGTGCCAGCCGCGGCCCTCTTCGTCACCATCGTCTTCTTCAGCCCCGCCCATAACGTTCACTTTGCCTGGGTCCTGGTGACCCGACTCTACGTCTACGTCCTGACCGGAGCAACCGTTTCTTGCACCACCAGCGCTCTCCAGTTGGTCCAGTCCCTTGAACAGAACTGCCACCTGCCGAGCAAGTTTGCCTACGGGATCCTGGCCGCCCTCAACCTCCTGCCGCGAATCCACCAGGAGGTCAGGATCATTCGAGTGGCTGGCCAGATGCGTGGCATCACCCTCCATTGGTGGTCACCCCGCCTCTACTTCAAGGCAATCCTGGTCGCCAGCCAGTGGGCCGACCAGCTGGCCCAGGCCATGGAAAGCCACGGCTTTGTCGAAGGACAATCACGCACCTATGCCCACCGTATTCCCCTGGCCAGCCGGGACTGGCTCACCTTCGCCGTCCTGGTGGTTGCCCTCCAGGCCCTTATGATTGCACTTCCCTGACTTATCCGTCATAATTAAAAGAAAAAAGGATGACTAATATGCAGAGTAATACCACAACGCGAATCGTCAACGCCCTTTCCTACCTCAGTATCCTCTTTCTCCCGGTGATCTTCCCCCTGATCGTCTGGATCGTCGCCCGGGCTAGTGATGACCCAACCATTAGCCAGAATGCCCGGAAGGCCTTCTGGTCGCAGATCTTCCCCTTGCTCTACGTTATCTTTGCGATCCTCACGATGAGCATCGCCTCCCTCTACCAGGCGACCTTCCATGCGGGGGCACTGTTTGGAATCCTCCTGACCTTCGCCCTGCTGATTGCCCTGTTGCTGTTCACCTACAACATCGCAATGGCCGTCAAGATGTTGCTGGGACGGGAATAATACATTATCAACCGAGGCCGGAAATATGTTTTCCGACCCTGACTTTTGAAAGTGGACAAGGAAACACGTTCTTTTAAGGACGTGATGAGTTGTCCATTGTTTTGATTTTATAGCGAACATATGTTTGAAAGTTGATATAATATACTTAACAGAAAGATTGGCACTAGGACATTAATTAGCTTTGTTAACTAACCGTTGATGAAGGAATGGTGGTAAAAATGGCGCATATTATAAAAGGGGTTAAACTTCGCCTATATCCCAATGCCCAGCAAAGAGAGCAGCTGTGGCAGATGTTTGGTAATGATCGCTTTGTTTGGAACCAGATGTTGACGATGGCGAAGGAACGGTATCAAAACAATCCTAGTAGTCACTTCGTCAATGAATACGACATGAATTACCTGTTAAAAAGCCTTAAGCAAGAGTATCCATTCCTTAAGGCTAGTGACTCAACCAGTTTCCTGGTGGTTAATCACAACCTTACCTAGGCCTTTAGGATGCTCTTTAAGCATCAAGGTGGTTACCCACGTTTTAAATCACGTCATGCTATTCGCCAAGCCTATACTGGTCGTTCAATTTGTCGGCTGCTTGCTAAGCGGCGGGTTAAGTTACCGAAGCTGGGTAGCATTCGGACCAGTAAGACGACCCGGTTAGCTAATGGTAAAATCAAGTGCTGTACGGTTTGCCGCGAGCCAACTGGTCGCTACTATCTGTCATTACAAGTTGAAGTTGAGGCTCCCAAACATTTAAGAAAGACGGAAAAAGCGGTCGGAATTGATGTTGGGATCACCGATCTAGTCATTAGTTCTGATGGCATTAAGTATGGAACCTTTAATACCAAATGGTATGAGAAACAAGCAATCACCTGGCAACGCAAATATAGCAAACGACGTCACCAGGTGACTATTGCCGTTCGTCAGTGGAACCATCATCACAAAATGGTAAAGGAAGAGCTAAATGATTACCAGAACTGGCAACGGGCGCGACAACAGAAGACTCGCTATCAAGCCAAGATAGCGAACCAACGGAAAGATTATTTGCATAAGTTAACGACGGCTTTGGTTAAGCAGTACGTCCTAATCGTTATTGAAGATTTGAAAACCAAAAATCTTCAGAAGAATCATTGCTTAGCTAAGTCGATCGCGAATGCTAGCTGGTATCAGTTTCGGACTATGCTGGCATACAAGTGTGCCTGGTATGGTAAACGCTTGGTGGTTAAACCAAACTATACTAGCCAAATTTGTAGCCACTGTGGTTACCATAGTGGATCTAAGCCACTTAACATTCGTGAGTGGACGTGTCCAAGTTGTGGCACCCACCACGACCGGGATATTAATGCGGCAGTTAATATCCTGCATCAAGGATTAAACGCCGTTGGCTAGGGACTAGCCATGGTAAAAGAGTGGGGTTCCGTAAGTTAGGTATCCTGAATACAGGTGTAACATCCTAAATACTACGCCATGTTCCCAGAAGCGCGGTCATTGATGGCCGAATAATTCACTATTGTCAAGCCGGAATTCCCAGTGCTAAAATGGCTCCGTCTATTATTTATCAAATTTTCCTAGGTGGTGTATTAAATTGGACCTACTACTAGGTGTCATTTTGCTGTTGACCACGGTCGTCGTGGCCAACATTATTCATCTGATCTACCCTAAGATCCCACTCTCAATCTACCAGATCGTGGCCGGGGTCCTGCTGGCCAGTCTGCCAACCGCAACGACCAATTTCACCATGCATCCCGAACTCTTCATGATGGTGATCATCGCGCCGCTGATGTTCAATGACGGACAAAACCAGTCCTTCCATTACCTCTCACGTAACTTCCGCTCGATCCTCTCGATTGCGGTTGCCCTGGCTCTAGTGACGGTCATCATCGCCGGTACCGTCCTGCACCTGGCACTGCCACAGACCTTCCCCTTCGCCCTGGCCTTCATGTTGGCCGCAATCATCACACCGACGGACGCGGTGGCGGTCAAGTCAATCACCTCGAGCATGTCGGTTCCTGAAAACGTCGACGGGGCCCTGGAATACGAATCGCTCTTCAACGATGCATCCGGGATTGTCCTCCTCGACCTCGCCCTGGCCGCCTACCAATCCGGCGACTTCTCGATTGGCCACGGTCTGTGGATCTTCGTCTACGTCTTCTTCGGCGGGATTATCTTTGGGGCAATTCTCGGCAGCCTCCTGATCAAGCTACGAATCGAGCTGATGCAGTCCCACGTCGACATCGGCTCGATCGTCATCCCGATCAACGTCATGACGCCGATCGTCATCTACTGGTTGGCCGAGGAGCTCCACTTCTCCGGTATCCTGGCCGTCGTGGCTGCCGGGGTCGTCCATAGTATCCTCTACAACCGTCTCCGGCTGACCTCCACTAAGGTCCAAATCGCCACCACCACTACCTGGTCGATCATCAGTGACGCCCTCAACGGCCTGGTCTTCGTCCTTCTTGGGGTCCTCTTGCCCCAGGTCCTCAGGCGCACCAGCCTGGCTAACCTGGGCCGACTATTCATCATCTCCCTAGTTCTCTACCTAATCATGACCGTCATGCGCTACTGCTGGGTTCGTTTTAAACTGGTTAAGATTGACTCGCATAGGAACCAGCTTAACCGCGACAGCATCCTGATGGCCATCGGGGGCATCCACGGGACCATTACCCTGTCGCTGGCCTTCTCCTTGCCAGTAATGATTAACCACCACGCCTTCGCCTTCCGGAACTCAATGATCCTGATCGCGGCGATCGTGATCCTAATCAGCCTGCTGGTCGGCGCCATTGTCTATCCGATGCTCCTACCGGCCAAGACACAGAGCTACACCCCGGCCGAATTTCGGCAGCAGCTGATTGCGACTGTTCAGTACGCACTCAACCAGTTGCGTAGTCAGACCAAGCACTCCCCAGAACAGGCGGTGGTGATTGACCAGCTCAGCACCCAGATGAATCAGTACCACCAGTTCAACCAGCAACGCTACAACCAGTTAATGAATCGGGCCCATAAGGTCGAGATGCAAACCCTGGATCGTTTGAACGAGGAAAACACCATTACGGACCGCGAGGCGAACTTCTACGCACAGTTCGTCAGCCACGCGATCCTGCGGAACAACCAGCACGGCCTGCTGGAATACTTCCAGCTCCTCTGGCACCGGCTCAAATGGCATCGTTTTCGCCGCAATCACCTGCACCATCACCTCGTTGCCAACCCCCAACTGGCCGTAGACCCGCAGCAGCCCCTCCTCGCGGTTAAGCAACAGCGTCAGGCGATCCTGAAGGTTCTAAAGGTGGTCATCAAAAATGTCGAAAACTACCTGCAGTCCATCGAAAACACCACCAACGCCAATGAGGTCGCCCTGGTCCGCCGGGTCTATCTCCAACAGGTCCAGCTCTTCAGCCGGGGGCAGGACCTCGACGCCGACGTCATCACCGGACTCTTCATCGAAGCCTTTCAGTGGGAACACAGCTTCGTTCAAGAGCAACTAGCCAGTGGCCAACTTTCTCAGGAGCTAGCCAACGCCCTCAATGAGAAGATCTCGACTGACGAGCTCGTCTATGCCCAATCGTTAGACTAAAAAGAATGCCGAATCTCAGCGGATTCGACATTCTTTTTCTATATAAAAGTGACTAACAGGGCGATCGCTGCCGGCAGCAGCTGGACCAGCCAGATCTTCCGCGTTGCCGTCAGGCCGCCATACAGGGCCACGATAACGATGAAGCCCAATAAGAGGCGGATAACCGTTACTAGGGCCGGCCCATGGAAGAGCCAGAAGCTAGCGATCAGCGAAATCCCCAGCATCCCGTTGTAGATTCCTTGGTTAGCCAGGGCAACACGGGCCGGACGCTGGTTGACGTATTCCAGCGGCATATCAAAGGCCTTGGCCTGCTGGGCCGGCGTACCGAACATCTCCAGGAACATGATTCCCAGGTGTTCAAGCGCCACGACTAATACTAAAATCATTGTGATCATTTCGTAAGCCCCTCCCTACTTCACATATTTTGCCAGGAAATCCTGAACATGGTGCGTGTAAGCCTGTGGGCAATGAGCATAGGAGGCCGCGTGCTTGGCGCCCGGCACCACCCATAGTTCCTTGGGACCACGGGTAGCAGCATAGTTTTTGTAGACCATCTTGGCCGGGACGAAGGTGTCCTCGCTGCCGTGGATAAAGAGCATCGGCCGGGTGTTGTTATGTAACATCGCCAGTGAATCGGCCTCCCCGGTGAAGAAGCCGTTCTGGATGCGGTTGACCCCACTCAAGATCGCAATCAACGGGTAGCGCAGGACGGTCGGAATATGGTAGAGCTTGCTAGCCTCGTGATTTAGCTCGGCGTTTAGGCTGGTGTAACCACAGTCCTCCACAAAGGCCTTGACCTGGTGGGGAAGTTTGATCCCACTGGTCATCATCGTGGTGGCTCCACCCATACTGGTCCCGAAGATGACGATCTGACTACGTGAGCCGTCCTTGGTGATCAGCTTGTTGGCCCACTTCCGGACATCGTAACGTTCGGGCCAGCCATAGCCGATGTATTTTCCCTGGCTCTGGCCGTGTGCCCGAGCATCAGGCAACAACACATTGTAGCCTAGCTGGTGGAACATCGCTGCGTAGGCCCCCATGTCCTCCTTGCGGCCCATGAAGCCGTGAAGGATGATGACATTCTTGGTGGTCTCGTGGGCAGCGGGAATGTAGTCGGCCACGAGGTGATAATGCCCCTGAGCCGATTCCATGGTCCAGTGCTGCTTCTTGGCGTGCTCAAACCAGGTCTTCTGGTGGTAGAGGGGATCATTACGACTGATCCGGGAAGACGACTGGTGGATAAAGTCCTTATGGCCTGGCACCATCGCCACCGTAAAGAAGTAACTCCCCGCGATGAGCATGGCCACCACAATGACGCCGATGATTCCAATCAGCCAGTTTCTGAAGAGATGACGCTTTTTCTTAACAACTGTACTCAATTTAATTAACCCCACGTCGTATTTTTTGAAATAATGCGATTAGTTTAGCACACTTTCTGTTACTTTGCATACCGTTTCCCCTGTTAATCGGCGCCGGCAATGGTAAAATAATAGTGATACAGTAAGGAAGTGAGCACATGTTTCCAGAAAGACTGCGCGCTTTACGTAAGGGCCAGAAAATTACACTAAAGGAATTGGCGAACCACCTCAACGAGCACCTAGGACCGGGTGAGAAGCCCAACACTGCCTCCCAGATCGGCAACTGGGAGCGGGGCATCCGGACCCCGTCATACATTGAGGCCCGCAAGCTTGCCGAGTTCTTCAACGTGAGTCTTGACTACCTGACGGGGAAGACCGATCGCAACGACTTCGACCTCGCCAAGCTTTTCTTTTCCAATAAGGACCTCCTGTTTAACAACACCGTGTTGTCCAGTGACGATCGCTATGAAATCTTCCAGCTGATCGACGGCTACCTCAAGGGGCGGACCAACCGACACGACACCGATAAGTTCTATGGCAAGCAGGAGCAACTCGATCTGAAGTTAAAATAAGGAGCAAGTATGAATCCAAAGAAGCTAAAGCAACTCAAAAAACGGGTCAAAAGGGCCCAACAGGCAGTCCACCAGGCTCCCTACATCAGTGAGCTGATGCGCGACCGCGACCTCTTCGACGATTTTCCCGAGGTCAAGTACCTGATCAACAACGCCCTGGAAAGTGACCGCCTGCTTAAGAACGGCCTCCTTCCCCAACCGCTACCGACCCTCCTGCTGCCCGACGATATCCAAGACACCATTTTTAAGCAGGTCAACCAGCAGTATCCTCAGGGTGATCCGCGGGGCGACCAGCTGTGGAACAAGTACAGTGCGCCCTTGCCAAAACTGGATAAGTCCCTGCGCAACTTCCGTGACTACCTCGAGGACACCTACGGGATGTGGTCCTACGTCAATGCCCCGTTTGCCAAGGCGCTGGCCGATTACCTCAACGGGGCCCCGGTCCTTGAGATCATGGCCGGTAACGGCTATATCTCCAAGGGATTACGGAACAATAACGCCAACCAGCGGATCTACACCACCGATAGCCAGGCCTGGACCAGGGAAAACGAGACCGGCAAGCACCCGGTCACCACGATCGAAAAGCTCGACGCCATCAGCGCCATCAAGAAGTATGGGGATCAGGTCGACTACGTTATCATGTCCTGGGCACCAGACAAGGAGGAAGTTGACTGGGACGTTCTCCAGCTCCTCCGTCACGACTACCCGGACGTCAAGTTCCTGGTCATCGGCGAACAAGACGGGGCCACCAACTCCAAGAAGTTCTGGCAGGAGGCCCAACTCAGCCAGGATGAGGGCCTGCAAAAGGTCAACCAGCAGCTGCATTCATTTGACCTAATCGACGAGCAGATCTACCTGGTCAAATAAATTGGTTTGGCTAAAATCGTGATTAATAGGGCCAGGAAAATGGCCAGGACCCCAAGTGTTTTTGTGATCCTGGCCATTTTTAACTAGCATTATTGGTCTAATTCGTATACACTATTATGAGTTTGAAATCTTTTAGAAAGGAAATTCGACGGCTAACCTGCTAGTCGATCGGTCGCAACTATGAAATATCGTCTACAAGCAATTCTCTTCGTCTTCGTTGCCTTCATGCTCGGCTGCAACGAGTACATGATCGTCGGGGTCCTGCCTGATATCGCTCACGAATACCATGACTCCCTCTCCCGGTTGGGACTACTGGTCACGGTCTTCGCGCTGATCTACGCGATCTTCACCCCGATCATCACCTCGGCGGCCAACCGTTGGCGCCGCCACCACGTCCTCTTATTCCTGATGCTGATCTTCTTTGTCGGCAATACCTGGTCCGCCATGGCGACCAACTATTACTCGCTCCTCCTCTCGCGGATCCTGACCGCGACCGTGGCCGGAGCAATCATCTCAATGGTCCTGGTGATGGCCAGTTTCGTTGCCCCACGGGAGAAGCGGGCCAGCCTGGTATCATGGGTTTTCGCCGGGTTCAGCATCGCCTCGGTCATCGGGATTCCAATCGGTACCATCATCAGTACCACCTTCTCCTGGCACGACAGTTTCTGGATGATCTCCGGCCTGACGATCATTGTCTTCGCCGGTCTGATTTGGCTGGTACCACGGGATACCCCCCAGTTTAAGAGTACCCTCAGCAAGCAGTTCAGCCTGCTCAAGGACATCCGGGTCTTACTTGGGGTGGTCTTCATCGTTGCGGTCTGCGCGGCCGATTACACGATCTACACTTATATCCGGCCACTGATCACTAACGAGATGGGCTTTGACAATACCTGGCTCAACTGGCTGCTGTTCGGAATGGGGATCTTCTTCATTATCGGTAACAAGTTTGGTGGCTACCTGGCCGACCGTGGTGGCGTTCACCGGCTCGGCAGCATCTACATCGCGATGACCATCCTCTACATTGCATTCGGACCCCTGCTGAGTTTCAAGTGGCTGGCGATCATCGTTGTCGCCCTACTCTGCGTGGCATTCTCCTGCTACGGGTCCTCTACCCAGCTGATGTTTCTCGACATCGCCGAGAAGGACTACCCGCAGTCTCTCGACCTGGCCTCGTCGCTAAACTCGATCTTTGCTAACATTGGGATCTCCCTGGGTTCCTTCACCGCCTCAACCGCGGTTCAGTTCACCACCATGAACCACCTCGGCTACGTCGGCGCCGTCTACGGGATCCTGGCCACGGCCTTGATCATCATCCTCAGTAAGAAGTACACGGGAATGCGTTATTAATAACGAAAGGACTAGTGCACCATCGTTATGGTGTTGTACTAGTCCTTTTTATTTCCCGGGAAATATCGTCAAGCACGGGATAGCTGCTTGATGCGGTCGAACTCGGCTCCCTTATCCCGGAGCTCGTTGCGGATGTCAATATCATTCTGCAGATCTAGAAAGTAGCGGTCATTGACGCCAAAGTAGCGTCCCAGCCGGATCGACGTATCCACCGACACCTTCCGCCGACCGTGTAGGATGTCCTTGGCCAGGCGGTAGTCCACAATTTCAACATTCTCAATGTCATTTTGATTGTCAATGCTAAAGCAAACTCGATATTGCTTATTAATCCTGATACTGTACTAACCTAAGCGATCAAACGACAGCTTTTCCAAATGGTTAGCAGGTGGCATCCGTAGGTCATTGATATCTTACGCCCTTCAATGCTACTCTCTGAATGCCTAATGGCAAAAATACCTGACAGTATATCTTCTCTGTTTCTTTATCAGCAAAACTAATTATCATTTTTGATCATACCTCTTTCACGTGTATATAGGAGGAAGTTCCTATCCTCTTTAATACATATACACAAAAACTGGGTATTAGCACTTGTCAAATCGCCCTGATAATCAGCAATAAAAAAAGCGCGGCACCATCACAGTGTCGCGCTTTCATGTGTATTGATACGATCTCAGGCGGGTAACGATGTCCACTTCGTCACCAACCAGGCACCCCACAATCCGGTGGGTTACGTGCCCCACATATCGAAAAAGTAATGGCAGCAATTTGGGTCGCTACCAGACCTCTCGACTCATCGCATAAAATATTGTATAACATCCCCGCAGAAGATGCAAGTCCTATGCTCGGGCCTCCATCACAGCCGCCAAGTGGTCCGCCAACCAGGGCTGGAGCTTGGCCACCAGGGTGCTGACAGCCTGGGCCTGGTCGGTCTCGTTGGCCAGCTCGTCAATCCGCAGGCCGGACTTGTTGACGTCGTCGCTCTCCACCACCATGTAGAGGTTGACCGGGTAGGCCGGCCCCTTGTCGAGAAGCTTGGGGTCCAGGCGCTCGGCCTCATCCATCGGCACGTTGATCAGATTACTCTCGAGGCGAAAACTAACCGGGTCCCCCTTGCGCATCCGAACGTTGAACCGGTACTGCCCGAGGTAGCCCTTATCAAACTGGTCGAGCATGAACTCAACCGCTGCCGTCAGGACCTTCTTTTGCTGGGTCTGGGAGGCCGTCTTGTCGGCATCTTCAGTCTGGACCTTATCACCCGTCACCATCTTAAGATAATCATCAACCGTTAACTTCATTTTTTCTTCGCCTTCTTCATTAGTTTTTCAATCCGGGCCTTCGTGTAGTCAGACCGCTGCTTGATCCCGTAGTAGATACCCGCGGTGCCGAGCAGGATCCCGATGATGCTCAGGGCCTCAACGAAGAGGCCGTAGACACTTGTCCGTGGCGTCACGGACTGGAAGGTCGCTAAACTGGCAATTGCAAAGTAGAGGTTCACCAGAATGGTGGCATACCCGCAGAAGCGCATCTTGACCAGAGCCAGGGCGTTGACAATCACCGCCAGCACAATGAACAGGGCCAGGCGGGGCCAGACGTTACTGGCCAGTAGGGAGTGGCCGTGCTGGAGAAACATGATGGCATCAAGTACCAGGGCAACGACCGCAGCAACCGACGTCACCGTAATGACCTTTTCAGAATTTTTCATGTAATTACTCGCTTTCTATTGGCCAAATAAAAAATAGGATGGCCACATTTCGTGTCTTGATCCCATTTTACTAAATATTCATGTAAAGCTCAATTATGCCAGGAGGTCCGCAATCTGGTCAGTCGGAATCCCGGTGATGTACTGCTGGGTACCGGCATCGTCTAGAGCCTGCTTAATGGCATCGTGGTCGTACTTGACGCCCTTGAGCTTGTTGGCCAGCTCCGTAACGTCCTGGGGGCCGAAGAAGTCACCGAAGAACTTGACATTCTTGATCACGCCGTCCTTGACGTCCAGCCGAGCATCAATCGTTCCCATGTCGAAGTGCTTCCGCCGCTTAGTCGTGTACTCAGGGTTTTTACCGTAGACCCAGTCCCAGTTGTTATAGTACTGCTCGTAGATCTTGTCGATTTTCTGCTGGTCTTCTGGCGTAACCACGTACTGCTTGTCCTTAATCTCGTCCAGGCTGTCAACGCGGAAGAGGCCCTTGATCAGCTCATCACGGAAGGTTGGCACGTCGATATCCTTGTATTCGTCACTCAGGTATGGCCGCAGGTTGGTTACCCGGGAACGCACGGACTTGATCCCCTTGGAGGCAATCTTGTCCTTGGCGACGTGCAGGGCGTCGGCGACCACGCTCAGGTCGACGTCAAGCATCAGTGTCCCGTGGGAGAAGGTCTTCCCATTCCGGGAGTACATGGCGTTACCAGAAAACTTCTTACCGTCGACCAGGATGTCGTTTCTCCCGCTGACCTCGGCCCCCGTAGCACCCATCTTGTGGAGGACGTCGACGATCGGTTGGGTAAAGGACTTGAAATCACCAAATTCCTCGCTGTCACTTGGCACCACGAAACTGAAGCAGAGGTTCCCCAGATCCTGGTAAACCGCGCCACCACCGGACAGGCGCCGGGTAACCCGAATGTTGTGCTCCTTAACGTAGTCCTGGTTGATCTCCTCGGCGGTATTTTGGTTCCGACCGACGATGATGCATGGTTTCTCGTAGTAGAACAGGACCAGCGGCTCGTTACCGAAGTCTTTATTATTCATCAGATACTGTTCCGTTGCTAAATTCATCCCAATGTTGTGGGAAGTCATTGACACATAACGCATAGTATTGCTCCTCTTCTTCAAAAAAACATCTACAATTTGACTATTAAGTTACATTTGTAGTGTAGCCCTCTTGGTAACCGTTTTCAATAAATATCCATTAAATGCGTGAATAATTATGTTAGGCCCCGTCTAAAACCCTTATAATAAAAGTAAATGGCAGATTGTAAAATTTAAGTTGAACATTTAAGTGGACAGAAAAACCCATCAA
>NZ_AZGO01000004.1 GCF_001435345.1 Limosilactobacillus pontis DSM 8475
ACCATATGAAAAACTGTGCGCTTGAATTGTTTAGGGTTGCATACAGCGAATTAAAGTGTTAAGGTTAGTTAAATTGACATATCCGGAAGTTATAAGTATCAATCATTTTTGCTATCTATTATTTTCTTAGATGTTAATTCAATTTGGTTACTTTGGTTTGATTCCTAGGAGGATATATATATGCAAGGTACTGTAAAATGGTTTAATGCTGATAAGGGCTTTGGGTTTAT
>NZ_AZGO01000044.1 GCF_001435345.1 Limosilactobacillus pontis DSM 8475
GGATACTACGTCAGTACAGTTGGATTGAATGAATCCACAATACGAAAATATATTAGAGACCAAGAAAAGCATGATCAAGTGCAAGATAAATTGACAACCGTTGAGTATTCCGACCCTTTTAAGGGTAGGTGAAGTAATACAAACACTGCTTAAAGCAGTAGCGAAGTAGTCAGAGCATTTTGGCTTGAACGAAGAGAAAGCCAGCGCCTTGAGACGCTGGCTTATCTTTGCGGCTTATAG
>NZ_AZGO01000045.1 GCF_001435345.1 Limosilactobacillus pontis DSM 8475
AAACCGATGTCGTGCATGACGCTTTTTTTCAATACGTGTCGTTATTCGGTGCTTACATCTCTTCTAAAGAACCGGTAATTAAATATATTCGAAAGAATTTGTCAAACAGTATCAAGCGCGACAACTATGCGTTTAAAGTAACATTAGATAACTATGAAATTCGCGCAATTGATAAAAGTATTACAAGACAATATAAGAATATTGAAGATTATGTCAGAAAGCGATTTGATCAGTACGAAAACAAAATCATTGATCTTCGTAACAGTAATGCTAAATACGTTACAATGCGTGGGAAACTCAAAGATTATCTTGAATATGAATACAATAGTAAGGAAGTTATCAAATTATTCACTGATAAAACGGCGCATCACATTATTGCTACTAACCTTAAACATATGTTTAATTTATAAGGCAGATTGCAAGAAATAATCCTTGATATACCTGCGCAGAACGTTGATATATCAAGGATTAATAAACTTTGTAAGTTTTAATTATGCTGACTAGAGGGCTCGAACCTCCGACCTCCTCATTACTAGTGAGGTGCTCTGCCAACTGAGCTAAGTCAGCAATTTACCGACGCATAATAGTATATCAACTCCCTCCGCCAAACGCAAGGGAAAAATTAAAAGAAGTGAAGAAAGCCCTCACGAGACCTGTTCTTTACTTCTTCTGTTCCCCATGCCGGCCGGCGCACATCCGGGCCAGGATCTTGGGATGGATGTCCCCGGCCACATCACCGAAGTAGACAGGAATTCGGCCGAAGACACCGTAGCAGTAACCCTGGTGACGTTGACGGGTGATGCCCTCGACCACCCAGCCCCGGCCAGCGATCGCAATCTTATTCCCCGACCGGTGACGGCTTGACAATCGTCCCCAGTTCCTCGGATCCGGCATGGACACTGAATTCCTCGTTTTCCTGGAAGACCGCGTAGAATTTGAAGTTGTTGACGACCCTAGCCATCCCGACAATCAGGTCACCACGCTCCGTCTGTTCCAGTTGGTCGTCATCTGCTGACTAGCGGCATAGTAGTTAAAGTATTTAGCTCCCGCATCACCACTGCCTGCCAAATTACCTTCAGCAAGGCCGCAAAGTGCGTCGCTGACTTCTGGTAGAGCCGACTGGTCGCGTGCCGCTGGAATACCGCAACCAGGTCATCTACGCTGTAATCCGTTGGGTGGAGGAAGACATGATAATCGTGATCCGCCGCTAGTTTGTTAGTAAAGGCCTGGTTTACTAACTCGTGGTCCGGGTGGTAATAGAGCACGTAATCCTGCAGCCACCGGCCCAGATAGCCCCCATCCTTGAAGGAAATTGGTCCACATACCGGTTACGAAACGCCATCAGTGCTTGAAAACCGGCTATCGGAGAATCACTCCGATATTGTTAAGCAACTCATAGATGTACAGGTAAGCATAGGAACCGCTGACCTTGATGAACTCCCCCCGCCGGAGCTTGGTCCGCCAGGTAAAGTATGTCCGTAGCTGAGCCATACTCAGGTCGTGATAGTTCGGAAAGTACCGTTTCAACGGCACCAGGTCTGTACATTCATCCGTGTAGTTTGCCAGAATCAGGCCCTGCGTCGGTCCACCATCATCGTAAGCAGGAAAGGGCGTAAGCACCGAATAACGACACGTATTGAAAAAAAGCGTCATGCACGACATCGGT
>NZ_AZGO01000046.1 GCF_001435345.1 Limosilactobacillus pontis DSM 8475
CCCTTGGGAATAAACCGTCGCAAAACTCGATTACGGTTCTCATTACTACCGCGTTCATGCGGTGAATAGGCATGGGCAAAATAAACCTGAGTACCTGTTAGCTGTTCAATTGTCTGGTAGTTAGCGAACTCTTTACCATGATCCACAGTAAGCGTCTTGAGCTTGTCTTGAAGTTGACTAGCTAGTTCAAGTACGGCTTGAGT